>NC_012522.1:3043634-3652361 GCF_000010805.1 Rhodococcus opacus B4
GAGCTCACCGGCAAGCTGGGCCTGGGCCCAAAACAGGTCGCGAATGTCTCGCCGGGTGAACGACGCGACGATGAACCCACGCCGAGGCACCATCTGCACAAAGCCCTCGCTCCGCAACAGCTGCATACCCTCCCGGACGGGGGTGTTGCTGACGCCGACCGCTTCGCAAATTGGCTCCATGCGCAGAAACTCACCGGGCTTGACCTCGCCCGAGAAAATACGTTCACGCACGTAGCTGGCCACCTGCTCGGGCAGACCCTGCTGCCGATTGGCGTTGCGCGCACCATGCGTCCGTGCGTCCACCGTCATCTTGAACTCCCAACCAGGTCGCTTCGTTCATCCGCACACTACTCCACTTCCCGCATGATATGCGATATCGACGCGGCCTCTTCCGGGCAACGAAGCACTCCGAGTTTTGCCCGAAGCCGGGACACCTACTCGTAGACCTAGCCAAGAAGCACTATGATGCGTAATATATGATCTGAACTTCCTTTTCACGGCGTGCCGATGCAGCGGCCCCCAGGATGGCGCATCCTTCCCAGAACGAGGTACTCGATGAGTCCGAAACCTTTGCAACACATCCGAATCCTCGAGATCGGTGGCTATATCTCCGCCCCGTACAGCACTTCGATCCTGTGTGCATTGGGTGCCGAGGTCGTGAAGGTCGAGAAGCCGCAGGGAGGTGACGACTTCCGGCGCGACCTCGATCATCGCAGCCCCTACTTCGTCCAGTACAACGCCGGGAAGAAGAGTATCGCGGTAGACATCAAGCGGACTGAGGGCGTGGAACTGGTTCGGGCCCTCCTGCCGAAGTTCGATGTTCTGATCGAAAACATCCGGCCCGGCAAACTCGCTGCGCTCGGTTTGGGCCCTGACCCATGTCGTGAGGCCAACCCCGACCTCGTCTACACCTCCGTCACGGGATTCGGCAACGGTGGCCCTCTGGGAGATCGTGCCGCCTACGATACGATCGGGCAAGCCCTCGGAGGGATGTACACCGTCATGGGCGACGCCGGTGAACCCCAACTCTCGGGTACCTGTATCGCCGATCTGATCACCGGATTCGTCGGCGCAACCGGCATCCTCGCCGCGCTCGTCACCCGGGCGGAGACCGGGTCGGCGCCGCGAATCGAAACTTCGATGCTCGAGGCAGTGAGTGCACTGACCGTCGACGCCCTCACTCAGATGTACGACGACGACGGCGCCGATCCTTACCGGCAATCGCGCCATCCCCAGGCCCAGAATTTCTGCCTTCATACCGCATCGGACGGTGTAATCGCCATCCATCTGTCGTCCTCGCAAAAGTTCTGGCGCTCCCTCACCGACGCCATAGAACGACCGGACCTACGCGATGACCCACGTTTCTTGCGGTACCCAGATCGGGTCCAGCACTATGCGGAACTGGTTGACGTGGTGCAGGGAGCGTTCCTTACGCGGAACGCGGACCAGTGGGAAAAGATCCTCACCGATGCCGATGTCCCATATGCGCCCGTACTCGGCATGTCCGACTTCGCCACGCACCCGCAAACCGACTTCCTGGAACTTCTCGAACTGCAGGATGAGGGACCGGCGCTGCTCCGCGCTCCATGGCGATTTGACGGTGCACGCCCGAGCCGCACCGGCTGCACACCTCGCGTGGGTGAACACACGCGTGCGGTCGCCGCTGAGGTGTATGACGGACCGACGATCGACAAGTTGCTTCGCGACGGTGTGCTGTACGCGCCCTCGGCCCGTCCGCGATGACCCACGGCCCAAGACTCTGGAAAGGCCGCCACCGACGATGCTGCAGACCCCCATCTCCACAAGACAGCAACTCCCCGAGGAAGTCGCCACACATGTACGCGAGATGATCATTTCTGCAAGTACGAGCCGGTGAATTCCTCCGAATCGAACCACTGGCCGCCGCCTTCGGAGTGAGCGCCACGCCCGTCCGAGAAGGACTCCTCACCCTCCGCAGCGAAGGATTCGTCGAGACGGTCCCCCGACGAGGGTTCCTCGTACTTCCGTTTACCCGGCAAGACGTCCGCGATCTCTTCTGGGTACAGCCCCAGCTCGCCGGCGAACTGGCGTCGCGAGCCGCAAAACGCATCACCCGTCACCAGATCGACGATCTGAGAATGAGTCTCGAAGAACATCAGAAAGCGATCATGCGGAGGGACGGCGACGAAATCGCCTCACGAGGCCATGCGTTTCACCGCAAGATCAACATCGCCGCGGACTCACCCCGGCTCGCCCAACTGTTGGACTCAGTAGTCACGAACCTGCCAAACCGCCTGTACGCCGTTGTCGACGGTCACATTTCGACCACAGAGGTCGACCACCCCCTTCTACTCGACGCCCTGAATAGACGCGCCTCCAACAAAGCCAGAGCTCTCATGGAAGCGCACATCCTCGACGGAGCCGATCACTTGATCGCCGAACTCGAACTGCGTGGTCTCTGGGCTGTATCCCGAGCTGAAGTGATCTGATCAACCCAAGACGCACTCCGCCGATCTTTATCGCCTACGTTTCGTCTATTCCTCTGGGTAACGTGCGGATTCCGGCGGTCGTCGAACAGCGTTCGCCGTATCGGGAAATTCGACCCGGACCCGGCCAATCACCGACAGGGTTGTCGACTTCGCAAGAGGCGACGTGGTCGTGGTGACAGCGCGCGCTTCAGCCCCATGTTGTGTCAGCCCCATCCGACTCAGATCCCGCTACCAGGCACCGGCCGCCCAAATGACCTGGTGTAGTCGGGTCTGCAACGCGAGCAGTACCCATCGCCTGCTGCTCGAAGGGCAGTTGCAGTTTCGATCCGTGCGTTGAGATCGAGTACCCGCTCAGACGACGGAATGCCGGCGTATGCATAAGCGTCGCCACTGCGATGGCCTCACCCGTCGATTGGCGTATAGTCGCCAACCGGCCGCGCGTGCCCCCGCTTGGCCGGCCCGTCCCCGATGCCTGAGATAAGGACACCTGGCAGCGATCCGGATCTTATCGGCACCTATGTTCTCAGTACCGAACCCCATCACACGAAGGTCACGAATATCGACTATCTCGCCACCAATACCGCCGCTCGTGATCGACCGAAGCTTGGCTCCGGAAGCCGACGCTTCCGGAGCCTCGACCTGCGACTTGACGGGTCACGACCACATCAGTTGTAAGCCCGCGGCTGATGATCTGCTTCTCAACGTCGCTGGTGCCCTCACCAGTGAGGAGACACGGCGCCCCCCATGAGGCGTTCGATCTCGAACTTAACCCCTTGTCGCGACCGTCGGCCAGGTACTGCGAGCGAACCCACACTTCCATCGCCTCGTTCGACTGGTCGGGCAGACCGTAGAGCTGCGCGAGGGCGCGGTGAAGTTGTTCGTCATCGACGGTCACGCCCTGTGGCTGCTTGCGCAGGTTCAGAGCCTTGTCCGTCTCCCCCGCTCGGTGCAGGTGGACGATGTGGATCGCCATCTCGCGCACGAACGGCTGGTTTCGATTCACGATGCTGCTCTCCGTTCGTCACCATCGATCGTGCCGCCCGCGTCCGTCCGGCGCCAGTGCGAGGTGACTTCCTCAGTGGGGTGGTGGTCCGCGGCTCGACGCTCGTAGCGTCAAAGGTGACCGACGCCGGAGATCTACGAGGAGGACACATCATGACGATCGACCGAGGGATTCTGGCACTACTCGAAGCGAAGCCGGGCAAGGGCGAAGAACTGGCGGCCTTCCTGGAGCAGGGACGCGCCCTGGCCGCGGCGGAGGAAGGCACCGTCACCTGGTACGCGTTCAAGGTCAGCGACACCACGTACGGCATCTTCGACACTTTCGCGAACGAGGACGGTCGGCAGGCACACCTGACCGGAGCCATCCCCACCGCACTGGGCAACGTCGCCCCCGACCTACTCGCCACTGACCCCGACATCCGTCCGGTGGACGTCATCGCCGTCAAGTAGGTCTGCTGCCGAGAACGCGGAGCCGCCGGTTTTCCTACCGTACGGTCAGTCGAATCCTGCCCGTAAACCTACCCGAACGGGTAGGGTCCCGACCGCCCGCTCCGCGGCATACTTGGCCGGCTCGGGGGTTTCCGAAAACGATACGGAGAAACTGATGCTCGACCGGCTGTACGCCGCTGTCCTCGCCGTCGCCGGCCTCGGCTACGGGGGATACATCCTCCTCGACGAACTGACCGGAGGGTCGGACACACCCGGCGAGGACGAACATCATCTCGACGAAGTCACCCCGGAGCGGGTGTCCACGGTGTAGCCGGACAGCCCTCAGGGAAACAGTCCCCGCGCCTCGTGCGCTCCGGCGACATGGCCGACACCGACGACGTGAGCGGTGAGGGTCCATACGCTGCGGGAGGCGTTCTGTATGAACACGCAGAGCTTCCGGTCGAGGAGGATGCCTGCAGGTTCTGGACCCATTCGAGGTACGACACGACCACGCCCCCGGCGTTCGCGAGAATGTTGGGGACGTCGAGACCGAGGAGGTCTCGGTTGGTGACGGCCTCCGCGCGCGGGTAGGACGCGAGCGGCTCGTCCCCTGCGACCCACGCCTCGAGTTCCGGGATGTCGAGTCCACCGGCCCGGTAGCACCCTCCGCTGATGTCCGACACCGCGACGACACGGCAGCCCTCGTCGGCACAGAACCCGCAGCTCCGGAACCGGCCTTCCCGAATCCCCGCCCCTCGACCGTGCGTCCAGTGGATCCAGGTGGCTGTGCCGCATCGCGTCGAATGCGGCGAGCACGACGCCGCGAGTCGTGGCGCCTGCGCGGCCGTTCGCCCACCGACCGTCAGCGGCCTGGGACACCGACACCGTCAGCGCCCGCCGGGGCGTCGCCAACAGCTACATGCCGTCGTCGAGACCGAGGATGCCGGTCGCGTCGCGCAACTGCGACAGGGCAGCACGGTGCGCCAGCGCTCCGTGGGCGAGGCGGTCCGGCGCCGAAACGGGCTCCGATGGACAGCTGAGGCGGGGATCGGCCGGCTCACTGGTCGACGGTGAACCCCTTCGCCGCGAGTGCCTGAGCGAGATTGCTGACCTGGATGGGGGTTTCACCTTTCTTGTACCGCTCGATGTAGGCGGCCTCGGCGGCGTCGCGCTCGCCGGATGCGTCGATGGCGAACTGGACCTCGTCGCGCCGGACCACGACCACCCCGTCGCAGTCGCCCTTGATCACGTCGCCGGGGTAGATGATCTGGCCGCCGAACACCAAGGGCTGGTTGACGGGGCCGAGGGATTCCTTCACCGTTCCCTCGATGCAGACGTGCTTGGAGAAGACGGGGAACCCGAGTTCGCGGATCTCCCGGCTGTCCCGCACGCCGCCGTCGGTGACGAGTGCGCTGATGCCCCGCGCCACGCAGGCATTGGCCAGCACGTCGCCGAACTGCCCCGCCGGCTGGTCGCCGGACGACACGATGAGCACGTCACCGGGTTGCGCGTAGCTGATCGCGACCTGGAGCATGATGTTGTCGCGCGGATGGCACACCACGGTGAAGGCGGATCCGCAGAACGACATGTCGCGGTCGATGGGCTTGATCCCCGAATCCAGCGCGCCCTTGCGGCCCTGCGCCTCGTGGATGGTGGCCGCCGAGAAGGTGCCCAGCCGGGCGATCGCGGCCTTGTCTGCCCGGTCGATCTTGGTGGTGACGTGAACCATGGTGTGTCTCCGTATTTCGTGGAAGGGGTGTCGGTCAGGACAGGGAGGCGACGGCCTTCTCGACGGCGGCCGCCGCGTTCCTCAGGACGTCCTCGGACGTGGCGAACGAGACGCGGAAATAGGACTCGGCGCCGTACGCGGACCCCTGAATCGTGGCGACCGACGCATGGTCGAGGAGGAACAGCACCACGTCCTGATCGTTCTCGAGTAGCGTTCCGTCGGGAGTGCGCCGGCCGACCAGTCCGGAGCATCCGACGAACAGGTAGAACGCGCCCTGCGGCATCACCGGTTCCAGACCTTCTATGCCGGAAAACAATTCGAATGTGACGTCCCGACGGGTGCGATAGCTCGCGACGGATGTGGTGACGAAACTCTGATCGCCGGCGAGGGCTTCGGCGGCGGCGGCCTGACTGATCGACGACGGGCAGGACGAACTCTGCGACTGCAGCTTGTTGATCGCGGCGATCAGGCTCTTGTTCCCGACGCCGTACCCCAGCCGCCAGCCGGTCATCGCGTACGCCTTCGACACACCGTTGGTGACCAGGATCCGATCGCGCAGGTGCGGCGCGGACGACAGCAGGTTCGGAACGGGCGAGTCGGTGAAGACGATCTCGTCGTAGATCTCGTCGCAGAGCACGTTCACGTGCGGGTTGCGGTCGAGGACCTTCGCGAGCTCGGCCAGTTCGTGCTCGCTGTACACGGCGCCCGTCGGATTCGACGGCGCGTTGAGGATGACCCACTTGGTCGCCGGGGTGATGGCCGCTTCGAGTTTCTCTGCGGTGAGCACGAACCGGTCGGCCTCCGGGCAGTCGACGACGACAGGTGTTCCGCCGTGCACGGTCACCATGTCGGGGTACGACACCCAGTACGGCGCGGGCACGATCACCTCGGTGCCCTCCTCCACCGTCGCCATCAGCGCGAGGAAGATGACCTGCTTGGCGCCTCCGCCGACGGTGATCTCGTTGTCCGCGAACTCGACCCCGGTGCGGACCCGCATCCTCGTCGAGATCGCTTTCCGCAGTGCCGGAATGCCGTTGACGGGGGTGTACTTGGTGAGTCCGGATTCCATCGCCGCGACGGCCGCCGCCTTGATGTGGTCCGGGGTGTCGAAATCGGGCTCTCCGACCGTCAGGTCGAGGATCTCCCGGCCCGACGCCCGGAGTTCGCGAACCCGTTGCGCAGCCGCCACACTCGGCGACTCACGCATCTGGTCGACTCGCGCTGCTGGAACGAAGGTGGACATGGTTCCTCCTGGTAGAGGGCGTGGGAACGGAAGAGGCCGAGATATCGGGCGGTACCTTCACACCCACGCTATCGGGTGGGGACCACCCCTGTACAAGACCGATAACTTGTCGTGCGATAGCCATTCGGCATGGCTGGAATCAGAAAGCCAGCAACACCTTCGCGGACGTGGACGCGTCCTTCGCGACGGCGAATGCCTCGAGCGCGTCCGCGATTCCGAACTCGTGACTGATCACGGGTCCGACGTTCAGGCTGCCGTCCGCCAGCGCGGCGAGCACCGCGTCGATCTCGTCGTTGAACCGGAAGGAACCGGCGAGTTCGAGTTCCCGCGTGATGACGAGCGACAGCGGCGCGGGCTGAAGACCGGTGGGGAGCAGTCCGAGCAGGACGATCCTGCCGCCGCGCGTCGCGCCGCGGATGGCCGATTCGAGTCCGAAGCGGTTGCCGGAGCACTCGACGACGATGTCGGCGTCGACGGCCGCGATGCTCTCGGCGTCGGTGGCGTCCAGGGTCGTGTCCGCGCCGAGCGCCCGCGCGACCGTGCGGGGATACTCGTGCACGTCGACCGCGGTGATCTCGCGCGCACCGGCCCGGCGGAGTACGGCCACCACGAGGGCGCCGATGGGTCCGCACCCCACGACGAGCGCGCTCTTGCCTTCCACCCGGCCCGCGCGGGCCACGGCGTGCCACGCGACGGCGGCGGGTTCCGCGACGGCAGCGGTGCGCAGAGGGAGGTTCGCCGGCAGCCGCCGCAGCATCCGTGACGGCAGTACCGCGTATTTCGCGAATGCCCCTTCGGTGTGCGGGAATTGCGCCGCGCTGCCGAGGTAGGTGCATCCCGGCGAGAGGTTCGGGCGATCCTCGGGGAACCTGGCGCCGCGACCTCCGGGGGTCGCGGGGTGCACGGCCACCGTGTCGCCCGCGGCGGGGCCGGTCCCGTCCGCCGCGGCCTCCACGACCGTTCCCACCACCTCGTGGCCGAGCAGCATGGGGGCCTTCAGGATCGACTCACCGGCTGCGCCGTGTGTCCAGTAGTGCAGGTCGGATCCGCAGATCCCGCCGTAGGCGATCTCGACGACCGCCTCGGACGATTCGGGCCGCCGGAGGGGCACCGATTCGATGCGCAGGTCGCCGGCCGCGTGCGCCACGACGCCGAGAGTCTCGGCGGGAAGGGCTGCGCCGGATTCGTGGACCGAAGTGCTCACGGCGGGCCTCAATCGTTGCGCCGGACGAAGTCGAGTCCGCCCGGAACCTGGAAGGTGGGCATGATCTCGATCAGGCCGAGGTTGACGTGGCGCGGGGCGTCGATCGCGAACTCGATCGTGTCGGCGATGTCCTTCGTCGTGATGGATTCGAAGCCTTCGTAATACGTCTCCCACGCCTCCTTCATGGCCTCCGGGGAGCCGCCCAGATTGCGTCCGAAGATCTCGGTCTCGACCCGGCCGGGGCAGATCTCGGTCACCCGGATGCGCTTGCCGATGGTGTCGTTGCGGAGTTGCCGCGAGATCTGGTGCACCGCAGCCTTCGTGGCGTGGTACGCGGTGTGGCCGTAGAAGTTGTACAGGCCCGCGATGGAGCTGATGTTGACGATGTGGCCGAGGTCCCGCTCGACCATCCCCGGCATCAGCAGCCGGCACAGGTGCAGCACCGCGCGGAGGTTGACGTCGACCATGGCGTCGACCGAGTCGGCGGACGCGTCCAGGATGTTGCCGGTGGCCGAGACCCCCGCGTTGTTGATCAGCACGTCGATCTCGCGCCCCTCGACGGCGGCGCTCAGGGCGTCGATGTCGGTGATGTCGACGGCCAACGGGATCATGCCCGTCTTCTCCGCCACCTCGTCGAGCCGCTCCTTGTTGCGGGCGACGCCGTAGACGGTGAGACCCCGCTTGGTGAGGATCTCGGTGACCGCGGCGCCCATTCCGGTGTTGGCGCCGGTGACGAGTGCGGTCCGGTAGTCGTTGAATGGCATGACGCTCCCTTGCCTTGCTGGTGGTGAAAGTTGGTGCAGCCCGGTGGTCTTCGGGTAGTCAGGAGACCACCGGGCCGAGTCTGGATCCGTCAGAGCGTGTCACGGAGCGGCACGTGCGCCCGGTCGGTGACGGTGCTGACGGCGATGAGGGTTCCCAGTGCGGTGACGACGGCGTAGACCGCGGGGACGTAGATCCCGAACTGCGGGATCAGCCAGGTCATCAGCAGCGGCGCGGTGCCGCCGAACACTGCGGAGGAGATGTTGTAGCCCAGACCGTACGCCGAGTACCGCACCCGGGTGGGGAAGAGTTCGACGATGAGGATGTGGATGACGGCGGTGTGGCCGGCGAAGATCACGGCCATGACGCACGCTCCGAGCACCGCGAGCGCGAAGTTGCCGGTCGCGATCAGGGCGTAACAGGGGATGGCGCCGACGGCCATGGCGATCGCCGCACCGGCGATGACCCGCTTGCGGCCGACGCGGTCCGAGAGGGCACCCATGAAGGGAATGGCGATGCAGATCGCCACCAGACTCGCCGCGGTCACGAGCAGGGCGGTGCCGGTGGAGAAGCCGATGTTCTCGCCCTTGAGGAACGTCGGCATGTAGGAGAAGAGCACGTAGTAGCCGGAACCGTTCATCAGCGGGATGAACAGCGCGAGCAGCATCGCTTTGCGATGCTCGGGGGTCGCGAACGCTTCCTTCAACGGGTTGCGGGACAGTCCGCCTTCCGCCTTGAGCTTCTCGAAGTTCGGGGTGTCGCTGATCGCCCGCCGGATGTACCAGCCGATGACGCCCATCGGGATCGCGACGAGGAACGGCACACGCCAGGCCCAGCTGGCCGGACCGCCGCCGTTGATGGCGGCCTCGTTGAGCCACGGCGACATCGCGAACGCCACCAGGGTGCCCGTGAGCAGGGCCAGGAAGGACGCGATCTGGGCGTAGCTGGTGATGAGTCCGCGCTTGCCCTCCGGTGAGTGCTCGGCGAGGAAGGTCATGGCTCCCGCCGCCTCGCCGCCCACAGAGAATCCCTGCAGGATGCGCAGGAGGATCAGCAACGCGGGTGCGGCGACGCCGATCGCGGCGTAGGTCGGGAGAATGCCGATTCCCGCGGTGGCGACGCTGATCAGCATGATGACGAAGACGAGCATCTTCTGCCTGCCGATCCTGTCGCCCAGGATGCCGCAGACGACCGCGCCGAGAGGTCGCACGAAGAACGAGATCGCGTAACCGGCGAAGACGAGCATCAGCGCGTCACTCGACTTGGAGACGTCGAAGAAGACGATGGCCAGGGCGGTCGCCATGAAGGCGAAGATGCCGTTGTCGTAGAGCTCGACGAAGATGCCCACGCAGCCGGCGAGAACGACCTTGCGGAGCTGGCGGGGTTGCACCTCGTGTTGGGGCGTGTGCCCGGCCGTGTCGGGTGAGATCGCGTTGGTCATGCTGACTCCATCTGGGGTACAGAGTGGTGCTGGGTGGATGTCGTGTCTGTGTGAGTGGGGATCCGAAGACTGGCGAAGGCGTTCGCCACGCGGGACCGCAGCAGCGCGATCGAGCGTCGTTGGCTCCGGTAACCGTCCACGGCTTCGGGGACGCTAACCTTTCTGAACCGCACCTCCTGGCCGGGGCGCGCCTGGCCGAGCCGTGACAGCGCGGTGGCGGTCACGACCGCGAGCACCGGATATCCGGCCGTCACGCCCCGGCCCCGATGCAGGACGAGGATCTCGTTGCCCGCGGGAACCTCGACGGCGCCGATCGGTACCCCGCGGGAGAGCACTTCCGTCGATCGGTCCCGCCGGGGAACGTCGCTCCCCGGATCGGCCGGCGTCAGGCGGAGACCGATGTGGTTCGTGTTGTCCCCGATGACGAAGGGGGTGTCGTACAGCCGGGCGGCTGTCGCGCCGAACTCGTGCACGTCGGGACCGTCGGTCACGTCGATGGTCCAGTGTCCGGTGAAGGATGCGGGCTCGGCGCCGAGCCGGAACAGCGGGACCCGGAAGTACGGGTGGTCGATCGGCGGTCCGTCGACGTCGATGGCGACGGACTCGCCGACCGTCAGTTGCCGGCCGAAACCGAGAACCGAGTCGGGGGCGCAGCTGCCGAGCAGGGACGGCGCGGCGATCGATCCGTGCACGGCGAGGTAGACGCGGAGCCCGTCGTGGATCCCGCGGACGGTGAGTTCTTCGCCTGCGGTCCACACGAACGGCTCCCACTGGGGGCGGGTGACACCGCCGACCTGTACCTCCGCCGGTGCGCCGGTCACGGCGACGAGCAGGTCGACGCTCACGACGGCGCCGAAATCCAGGGCGACGATTTCGAGCAGCGGCGCGGTGCGGTGACTCCCGACCAGCGCGTTCGCCACGTCGGCGCTGTACTGGTCCGAGGCTCCCCCGGTCATCTGCCCGAACCGGGAGCCCCGGAGGCGCCCGAGATCCTGGATCGAGGTGAGCCCGGGGGTCGTGACGGTGATCGATTCAGCCATGCCGGACCCCCTCGTACGTCGACCACTCGGCCGCGGTGATCGGCACGAAGAGGAACGTGTCGCCGGGACGGAAGTCGGACAGCGGTTCCGTCGCCGGATCGACGATGGTCAGGGGCGTCCGGCCGATCACCGGCCAGCCGCCGGGCGCCGGTCGCGCCGAGATGACGGCCTGCCTGCCCGCGACCGCCACCGCGCCCGCCGGAACGTGCGGCCGCGGAATCGTGCGGCGGGGAACGGGCCGCGGGAACGCGGGGCCGTCGAGCATGGGGGCGCCGCCCGGGGACCCGAAGCAGCGCATGGTCAGCGGGCGGGCGCTGTGCAGTCGGATCACCTCGGACGGGGAGAGTGCGAGGTGTGCCGCCACGTCGTCGAGGTCGGGTCCGAATTCTCCCCCGTAGACGACCGGGATCTCGAACTGTCGCGAACCGCGGGTCGAGGGTTGCGCCGGAAGCTCGATCAGCCGTTCGACCAGCGCACGGATGGCGTCATGGGTCGTTGCAGCGCAATCGAATTCGACCAGCAGCGAGTCGTAGGTGGGGATGATGCCGGTGACCGCGACGTCGTCGCCCCGGGCGTCGAGCGCGGCGGCGACCGCGTGGACCGCCTGCCAGCGCTCCTCGGCGTCCGGGGACAGCGACGTCAGGCGGACCGCGGAGTCCCCGCAATCCGCGAGGACGAACTCGCGGTGCGGCCGGATGCTCGTCACACCGGACACGACGCGGACTCCTTCTCGGCCCTGGCCTCGAGCACCTCGGTGACGGGGGCGATGACTACGCCCGCGCGAATCAGGGCCTCCCGGATCGCGCGCGCGTTGCCTACCGCGTCGGCGCCGTCGCCGTGCAGCAGCACCGTGTCGGCTTCGATCGGGATGCGCGTGCCGTCGACGGCGTCGACGAACCCCTCGGTCACCATCTGCACCGTGCGCGACACCAGTGCGTCCCGGTCGGAAATCACGGCGCCGGCCTCGGACCGCGGCACCAGGGTGCCGTCCGCCCGGTAGGCACGGTCGACGATGGCGACGATGGCCACCCGGAGCCCCCGCGCACGGGCGTGATCAGCGAGTTCTCCGTCCTGGGCGAGGACGATGAGCCGCGGGTCGAACGCCTCCACCGCATCGACGACGGCGCACGCGTAGTCGGCGCGGGTCGCGACGAGGTTTCCCAGCCGACCGTGCGGTGCGAGGTGTGAGAGCGACGTGCCGTGGGCCGTCGCGAAGGCGTGCAGCGCGCCCAGTTGGTACAGAACGTCCGTGCGGACCTCGTCGGCGGTGAGGTCCATCGCGCGCCGACCGAACCCGGCGAGATCGGGGAAACTGGGGTGCGCGCCGATGCCGATTCCGCGGGCGACGCACCCTCGGACCGTCGCATCCATGGTCCTGGGGTCGCCGGCGTGAAAGCCGCACGCGACGTTGGCGGACGTCAGCACGTCGAGCAGTGCGTCGTCGTCGCCCATCGTCCAAGCGCCGAAGCTCTCGCCGAGGTCGGCGACGAGATCGATCGTGACAGTCACGGTGCCTCCAAGGGGGGCCTGCAGTGGAACCGCGGGTGCCGTTCCAGTGAACTTTCGATGTAAACGGACGCTACGCAGGTTCCGGTTCAGGCGGTTAATACCTGTTTTACGTGAGGCGATAACGAACGTCTATGGTGTTTGAACAGCGACGATGCAAAGACGGCAGAATCGGGTCTCGCATCTGGCTACCGCGGTGTTTCCGCGCGGCAACCTTGTCGAAACCGCGGCGTGCTCGCGTCGCCGCATCGTCAGAAAGGCAGATCGCTCGTGGATACCCGACGCTTGTTCTCATTCGTCCGCATAGTCGACGCCGGAAGCATCACGCGGGCGGCGGACATACTGCACATCGCGCAGCCGGCGCTCAGCCAGCAGATGACGGCGTTGGAAACGCACTTCGGTCAGCAACTGCTGATCCGCAGCAAGCAGGGAGTGGAACCCACCGACGCGGGGCGTGCGCTGTACCGGCACGCACAGGTGATCCTGCGGCAGGTGGAGAGCGCTCAGGCCGAGGTGAGCGTCGTCGGCCGGGAACTGGCGGGCGGTGTCTCCGTCGGACTCGCGCCGTACAGCACGGTCAGTTCGATCGCGCTGCCACTCCTCACCGCGGTGCGGTCGCGCTACCCCAGCATCCTGCTGCACATCAACGAGAACTTCGGCGGCGTGCTGAGCGAGGCCATGATGACGGGCCGGATGGACATGGCGCTGCTGTACGACGCCGGGCCGATCAAGGGAGTCAACTTCGAGCGTCTGCTCACCGAGGAATTGATGGTCGTCGCCCCGGCGGGCACCGGTCTGCCCGGCGACTCCGGGACGGCCGTCGCCATCAAGGACCTCGTCGATCTGCCACTGCTGCTGCCCGGCCCGATGCACACGATCCGCAAGGTGGTGGAGCAGGCCTACGAGCACGCCTTCGAGCACGCACGGGTGGTCGGCGAGGTGGAATCGGTGACACTGATGGCACAGGCCGTCCGAAACGGTCTGGGCGCGACGGTATTACCGTTCTCGGTGGCACGCCGGATCATGAATGTGGAGAACCTGGAACTTCGCCGGATCGAACCGTCGATCGAAGTCCAGGTCTCCCTCGGGACCCCCGCCAACCAGCCGCTGTCGGGGCCGGCGGAGGCCGTGCGCGAGGTGCTGCGCAGTGTCGTGGCCAACTACATCAGGACCAGTTCGGAAGCCGAACGCGGCCCTCAGTAGCCCCGGGCCGGATCGATCGGGGCCAGCAGAGGCGCGCCCGCGGCGAAGCGTTCGACGTTGGACGCGACGTGGTCGGCGAGCAACCTGGTCAGCCCGGTCGCGGGATTCGCGACGTGCGGCGTGACGATCGCGTTCGGGAGGGTCCAGAGCGGATGCCCGTCGGGCAGCGGTTCCGGGTCGGTGACGTCGAGTGCCGCGCCGCCGATCGACCCGGCGCGCAGTGCGCGGACCAGACCTTCGGTGTCGATGAGGGAACCGCGTGCCACGTTGACGATCCACGCCGTCGATTTCATCTGGGCCAGCGCGGACTCGTCGACGAGATGCGCAGTGGCCGACGTCGCCGGTGCGGCAATGACGAAATGATCTGCTCTGGACCAGACTTCCGGCGTCCGGTCGGCCGGCAGCGTCTCGGACGCACCCGGGACCGGGGTGCCCGAGCGAGTCACCGCCAGCACGTCGGCCCCGAACGCGGCGAGCAGCGGGATCATCGCCCGGCCGATGCCGCCGCAGCCGACGATGGCGACCGTCGCTCCGCGCAGCGTGCCCACCTGGGGGTCGAACTCGGCCTTGCGCCACGACGTCGCGCGCACCTGCTCGGTGAGGGCACGGACCCCGGCCAGGAGCAGTAGGACTCCGTGTTCCGCGACGTTGCCGGCATAGGCACCGGCCGCGGACGTCCAGGCCCGGTCGGTGTCGACGATTCCCGCGGAGATCCAGGGCTCCACACCCGCCGAGGGCAGCTGAACCCAGCGCACGGCGTCCGGCAGTTCCGCCGGGAACGTGTCGGGGCCCTGCGCCCAGACGACGGCTTCGGCGTCGTCGAGCGGGGCGAGAATGCCACCGCCCCTCTCGATCCCCCGCATCAGGGCGGCGTCGGGGTTCGGTCCGAGGTGGATACGGGGCGTTGCAGTGTTCGGCATCATCGTCTTTCGCATCGGGTCGGGTGGGCTCGTGTCGGTCGGGTGAGGATCAGACTACGGCGGTCAGTCCGCCGTCGACATACAGGATCTGGCCGTTCACGAAGTCCGACGCCGGCGAGGAGAGGAAGAGCAGTGCACCCACGAGTTCGTCCGTGCTGCCCCACCGTCCGGCCGGAGTGCGTTTCGTGAGCCACGCACTGAACTCGGCGTCGTTCACGAGCGCTTCCGTGAGCTGGGTGTCGAAGTAGCCGGGTGCGATGGCGTTGGCCTGCAGTCCCAATGGTGCCCAGTCGGCGCACATTCCGCGGGTGAGCATCTTCAGCCCGCCCTTGCTGGCGGCGTACGGGGCGATGCCCGCCCGGCCGAGTTCACTCTGCACGGAGCAGATGTTGACGATCTTGCCGTGCCCGCGTTCGACCATCGCCCGCGCGAACTCGCGGCCGACGAAGAAGGCGCTGCTCAGGTTGGTGTCGAGAACGCGCCGGAAGTCGTCGTCGCCGAACTCGAGCAGGGGGCTGCGGTGCTGGACGCCGGTGTTGTTCACGACGATCTCGACGGGACCTATCTCGTCCTCGACCCGCTGCGCGGCCGCGGCGACCTCCTCGGGAGCGGTGACGTCGAAGGCGCAGGTGTGGACTGTCGCACCGGTGGCGCGGACGATCTCGTCGCGGCTGCGCGCCAGGGCTGCCGCGTCGCGTCCGTTGAGCACGACCTCCGCGCCCGCCTCGGCGAGTCCGTTGGCGAGTGCGAATCCGATTCCCCGGCTCGACCCGGTGACGAGCGCAATCTTGCCCTCGACGTCGAAGCTCCGATGCGAACTCACTGTGTGACGACCTTTCGTTCTTCGTGCAGGTATTCGACAGCGGACCGGGCGATCAGGTCCGGCGCCGGAGCGACATCCAGGGCGATACCGAACTCGTCGGCGTCGAGCGGCTCGAGGAGCGCGAACTGGGAATCGAGCAGCGCAGGCGGCATGAAGTGCCCGCTCCGTGCGTGCATCCGGTCGCGGATCACTTGCGGGTCGCCCGTGAGGTGCACGAACAGCACCGGCTCGGAGAGGTCGCGGAGGATCATCCGATAGCCGCGCCGCAGCGCCGAACACGCCACCACACCGCGCCGTCCCTGTCCGGACAACTCCTGCAGCCGGTTCCGGACGAGTCCCAGCCACGGCGCCCGGTCGTCGTCGGTCAGTGGGATGCCGGCGGCCATTTTCGCGACGTTCGATGGCGGGTGCAGATCGTCGGCGTCGAGGAAGAGGTGCCCGGTCAGTGCGGAAAGTTTCTGCGCGACTGTCGTCTTCCCGCAGCCGGTCACCCCCATCACCACGATGTGGGGTAGCTGATCGCCACTCATGAAAAGTTCCTGTCCGCCGGTGGGGAGATGCAGTTCGAACATGCCCGACGGAACGACGGCTTGGCAATGGCGGAGGGGATACGGGTTGACGTTGCCGTCATAGCGAAGCGCGAGGGATGCCGGTGTTACCGGCTCACGAGTTTGACCGCCGCGGCCTCGATGGTCTCCTCGGAGAGCAGGACCTCGAGTGCGGCGTCGCCGAGGGGGATGAAGCTGTCGTCGCTCGTCACGCGTGCGAGCGCCCCGGTGAAACCGTCGTCGACCAACGCGGCAACCACACCTTCGGACACACCCCCCGACTGGCGGGTCTCGTCGACGACGAGGACCCGGCCGGTGGCGTTCGCTTCCCGGACGATGTCGTGCACAGGCAGCGGTGCGAGCCAGCGAATATCCACTACGCGCGCAGCGATGTGCGCCTGTTCGAGCCGGCGTGCGACGCGCAGGCTCATGCGCACCCCGTTACCGAACGTGACGATGGTCAGGTCGGTGCCCTCACCGTACGTGCGGGCCGAGCCGATCGGCACGTGGATGTCGGGATCCGGATACGCGGTCAACCACAGCCCGTCTCCGTCCTCGTACAGATCCCGGGTGTGGTACAGCGCAATAGGTTCCAGGAATACGCACACCGTGCCGGCGGTCCGGGCAGCCGCCGCACAGGTATGCATCATCGCCGCGGCGTCGTCGGGCCGGGACGGCGACGCCACCACCACGCCGGGGATGTCGCGCAGTGCGGCGACGGCGTTGTCGTTGTGGAAATGCCCGCCGAATCCCTTCTGATACCCGTAACCGGCGATCCGCACCACCATCGGGTTGCGGTACTGACGGTCGGAGAAAAACTGCAACGTCGCGCCCTCCCCGCGGATCTGGTCGGCCGCATTGTGGAGATACGCGAGGTACTGGATTTCCGGGATGGGCAACAGGCCGGAGACCCCCGCACCCAGCGCGAGCCCGAGGATCGCCTGCTCGTCGAGGAGGGTGTCGAAGACGCGCGCCGACCCGGCCTTCTTCATCAGGCCGCGGGTCACCCCGTAGACCCCGCCCTTGCGGGCCACGTCCTCACCGAACACCAGCGCCTCGGGGTAGCGGGCGAGCACGTCGAGCAGGGCACGGTTGATCGACAGGGCGAGGGTCAGCCGGCCTTCCTCCTCCGGCAGCGGGGATCCGAGAAACTCCACGCGCCGGACCGGATCGACACGCTCCGGCACGGCCGCGGCGGCCTGGTCGGCACTGTCGGTGAGTGGCCTCATCACCGCGGCGGGGCTGTTCAGTTGAGGTAGCTCGGCAACTTCCCGGGCGAGTTGGAGGACCTCGGTGCGCTTGTCCTCGTAGCGCGCGAGGACGTCGGTGGGGCTCAGGTGGCCGTGGTCGATCAGAAGTCTTGCGGTACACAGCACCGGGTCGCGGTCGAAGTCGTCGGTGATCTCGGCGGACGTCCGGTACGCGGACTCCAGATCGGATCCGGCATGACCCATCAACCGGACGGTGCGCAGGTGCAGGAACGCGGGCTTGCGGTTCCTGCGGACCCAGTCGGCGGCACGCGTCGCCGTGGCGTACGTGGCCGGCAGGTCGAAACCGTCCGCCTCGAAGTACGCGAGCCCCGCCCGGTTCCCGAAATTCGCGGCGATCCACCCCGGCGGTGTCTTCGTGCTGATGCCGATCCCGTTGTCCTCGCAGACCAGCAGTAGCGGGAGCGGCAACCCTTGGAACGCCGACTGGACGGCGGTGTTGATCGCACCGACCGCCGTCGAGTGGTTCGCCGACGCATCCCCGAAACTGCACACCGCGACCGCGTCGGCCGGCCACGGCGACGGTACGCGCAGCTTGGCGGCCCGGGCGATGGAGAACGCGACACCGACAGCGCGTGGGAGATGCGAAGCGATGGTGGAGGTTTGGGGAATGATGTTGAGGTCGTGCCGGCCGAACACCTTGTGCCTGCCACCCGATATCGGTTCCTCCGTCGCGGCCACGAGCCCGAGGAGGATGTCGCGCAGTGGATCACTGCCATCCACCTGCTGCGCCCGCGCCAGGAAGAAACCACCGGAACGGTAGTGCAGCAGAGCGGGATCGGTGGGTCGCAGCGCGGCCGCGACGGCGGCATTGCTCTCGTGCCCGGAAGAGCCGATCGTGTAGAAACCCTGACCTCGCGACCGCAGCCAGCGGGCCGCCAGATCGAGATGCCTGCTGCCGACCTGGGCGTCGAAGAGGTCCAGCGCGCCCTGCACCGACAACGGGGACGGCGGCTGGATCGGATCCTCCGGACCGACCCCGGGGCGGCTCTCCCCGGGGACCAGCCCCGACACGACAGAGGTGAAGTAATCGTCGATCTGTTCGGCCATTCCTAGATCATCCTGTGGCGCCGATCAGCGGGCAAGAGTCACAGGATCAGAGTCTCGATGCCTCACCGTAAGGTCGACTGTTCCTCGCGCCGGGCCGTGACCGTTACCACGAAGAATACTGCGGCCGCGGGTGCCCAGGCCGGCCCCGAAGGCGGCAGGCAATCCCCGGACCTGCTCTTTTACATCATTAAGCAGAACTTGCCCTGAGGGTCACCAGGTCGGTCGCTCCAGCGCTGTCAGTCGCCCGCCCGGTCGTGCATGGTTGATGCATCGGTGACCACGCGCAAGTTACGGGAAGGGATCACGGTGGATAATTCGAGACGGTCAGAGCGCCGCCACGGTGACGTACCGACCCCAATCGTGCGTGGTCACCGTTTCCACGAAGGAGTCGACGACCACCGGTATCAGCGGGTTGCTGGGGTTGCGACGGTGAACCAACGCGACCGTGCGACGCGCCCAGGGAGAGTGCAGCGGCACGATGGACACAGTCGGGTGATCGAGGATTCCCAGTGCGGGGACGATTGCCACTCCGAGTCCGGCACCGACGAATTCCGTGACGAGATCGTAGTATTCGGTTCTGAGATTCAGCTCGGGGACGAATCCCATATCCGCACAGATGCGGTACATCGTCAGCTCACCGGCAGTCCCGGCGCCGCTCGAGATCCACTGCAACGTGCTGGCACGCTCGATGTCCGTCGCCTCACGAATCCCCTCGTCGGAGGGGCTCAGGAATACCAGATCCTCTACGATCAACGGCTTTTCGACTACCACATCGGACCGTCGCTGCTGCAGCGCCGCGTACTCGTAGGTGAACGCGATGTCGAGTTCGCCGGATTCGATCATGGGCACGGTATCCTTCGGCTCCCCGATCCGAAGGGACACCTCCACTGCCGGATGAGTCTCACGCAAGTTCGACAACGCCGACGGCAGAATGCGTGCACCCGCGGTCGGGAAGCATCCGACGCGGAGACGACCGGTACGCCCGGTGGCGATCCCCCGCACGTCGGCGTCGAGTTCGTACAGCTCGGCCAGAACTCCCCGAGCACGCTCGGTCAGCATTCTCGCCATCTCGGTGATCTTGACGCCACGTGCCTCACGATCGAAAAGGCGCATACCGGATACTCTTTCGAGCGCCTCCATTTGCTGCGACACCGCCGAGGCCGTGTATCCGAGCTCGCGAGCCGCCGCCGCGAACGATCCGGTCTCGGTCACCACTTCGAGTGTCCGCAGATGAACTGGGTTGAGCATGTCGCGTCATCCTTCGAGTCGAGAACAGACGTCCACGATATCGCCGTCGGCCGGAACCGGTCGACGGTCAAACACTACGCAGCACAGGAGCACACCGATCATGACCGACCTACTCTCGCAGATCGACGACTGGGGCCCCGAGAAGGTGGTGGTCGTTTCCGACCGCCGCTCGGGCATGAAGGGCGTGCTCGTCATCGACAACACGGCCCGGGGAATCGGTAAGGGCGGAACGCGGATGAGCCCTACCGTCACCGTCGGCGAGATCGCACGCCTCGCACGGGTGATGACGTGGAAATGGGCAGGCGTCGACATGTTCCACGGCGGTGCGAAGGCGGGAATCGCCGGCGATCCGCACGCAGCGAACAAGGAAGAGATCCTCCGGGCCTTTGCCCGCAAGCTTTCCAACGAAGTACCACGCGAGTACGTCCTCGGGCTCGACATGGGACTCACCGAGAACGACGCGGCCATTTTTCAGGACGAACTCGGCGACCGCGGCGCGGCGGTCGGCAGCCCGCACGAACTCGGCGGCGTTCCCTACGATCAGCTCGGTGTGACCGGCTTCGGTGTCGCCGAGTCCGCTCAGGTCGCCGCGGAACGCCGGGGCGTCGACCTCGGGAACGCACGGATCTCCGTCCAAGGCTTCGGCGCGGTAGGTTCCGCCGCGGCCGAACGCTTCGCCGCGTTCGGATCCACGATCGTGGCCGTGTCGACGTCGGTGGGCGCCCTTCACGACCCGAATGGATTCGACGTCGCTCTGCTGCTGAAGCTGAAAGCTGATTTCGGTGATCACCTGGTCGAGCACTACCCGGGCGCGACCGTCCTGCCCGCAGGGCGTGAGATCTTCGTCGACTGCGACGTCCTGGTCCCTGCCGCGTTGCAGGACGTCATCGACGAACAGTCGGCCCGCGAGGTCAAGGCCACGCTGGTCGTCGAAGGCGCCAACCTGCCTGCCAGCCCGCAGGCACTGAAGGTGTTTGCGCGCAACGACGTACTGGTCGTTCCGGACTTCGTCGCCAACGCCGGAGGAATCGTGGCGGCCGGTGTCGCCATGGAGGCCCGCTACTCCCCGTTCCGCCCGGAGGGGAAGGCCGTACTCGACCTCGTCTCCCAGCGCCTCCGGGCCAACACCAGCGAAGTCCTCGACGAGGTCGCGGCGCACGGCGCCCTGCCACACGACGCCGCTCGTCGCATCGCCCAGTCGCGGGTGCGTGCCGCAATGGTGGCGCGAGGCCAGATCCGCGCGAACGCATAACAGGGACACCGATCGGAGCATGAGAAGTATGACCGTAATCCCCACCTGGCAGCTGAGGGCGCGATTCGCGGCTGCTCTGTCCTCGATGTACGGCCGTGAGGTACCGGCCTACGCCACACTCGTCGACGTGTGCGAAGACATCAACACTGCCGTCGTCGCCGGCCGCGACGACGCGGAGCGGCTCGGCGACATCGGCCGGGTGACGGCCGAGAGACACGGCGCGATCCGCGTGGGCACTCCCCGGGAACTCCGTGCGGTCGGCACGATCTTCGCCGGTTTCGGTATGCACCCCGTCGGGTTCTACGACCTGCGCGACGCAGCGCGGAGCGCAGTTCCGGTCGTGTCGACGGCCTTCCGGCCGATCGACGCCGACGAGCTCGCACGCAACCCGTTTCGGGTGTTCACGTCGATGCTCGCGGTCGACGATCGCCGCTTCTTCTCCGAAGACCTGCAGAGCCGGCTCGAGACGTTCCTCGGCCGACGCACACTGTTCGGCGAGGAATTACTCACGCTGGCCGAGCGTGCCATCGCCGAACGCGGTCTTCCCTCCGCCGAGGCCGATACGTTCGTCCACTTGGCGACCTCCGCATTCGAGTTGTCGTCCGAGCCGACCGATCGTGCGTGGTACGCCGAACTGGAGCAGGTCTCGGCCGTCGCCGCCGACATCGGCGGAGTCACCCGAACCCACATCAATCACCTGACCCCGCGCGTCCTGGACATCGACGAGCTCTACACCCGGATGCAGCGACGGGGCCTGAAAATGATCGACCAGATCCAGGGCCCGCCGAGATGGACCGGCCCCGACGTTCTGCTCCGGCAAACCTCGTTCCGGGCCCTCGCGGAGCCCCGCAAGTTCCGTGAATCGAACGGGGAGGTCGTCGACGGCACGCTGCGGGTGCGCTTCGGTGAGGTCGAGTCCCGCGGAATCGCGCTCACTCCCCGCGGCCGGGAACGGTACGACGCGCTCATGGCGGAGACGGATGCCGCCGCACGCAACGGTTCGTCGTGGCAGGACGCCGGCCGGTCGGTGTGGGACGCCTCCGACTTCCCCACCACGGAAACAGGTCTCGAGGAGGAGGCGCTCGCGTATTTCACGTACCGCGTGGGCGACGTGCACTCCCCCTCCGGGGTGGCGGATCGCGATCCGGCCGCACTGGTTCGGTCGGGAACGCTGGTGGCCACTCCGATCGTGTACGAGGACTTCCTTCCGCGCAGCGCGGCCGGGATCTTCCAGTCGAACCTGTCCGGCAACGGCACGAAAGACAGCACGAACACCGGCGCCGACTACACCATCGGCTGGTTCGCAGGCGCTCTCGGACGGGAAGTGCACACCCCCGAGGCGCTGTATCGCGCGCAGCAGGACGCCTCGCTGCGAGAAAGTCTGACGCAGCTCGGAATTGAACAGGGTGTCAACTCCCGCTAGTGGCGAGGCGACTCCTTCACGTCTGACCGAATGTTCGAACACATGCCGTTCGGCGTCACAGGTGCGGAGTCACGGGATGGCAACATATCTGGTCGGCAGGTAGTGGATGCGCTCGACGGCACCACTACCTGCCGGGACAGACGCACTGCACATTCGAGAGGGCTTGTGATCATGACCAATTCCCCCGCCGGCGAATACCCGCTGGTGCGTGCCCGATGAGCACGACGAGGACCGGTGTCGCCGTGATAGGTACCGGCACCATGGGCTCCGCAATCATGTGGAGGCTGTCGGAGCGCGGTGTTCCTGTCGTGGGTCTCGAGCAGTTCACTCCCGGGCACGATCGTGGCTCCGGGCACGGCGAGTCGCGCATCTTCCGGACTGCATATCATGAAGATCCCGCGTATGTCCCTATGCTCCGAGCCGCACTCCGTGGGTGGAGGGAACTCGGTGAGCAGATCGGCGAACCCGTTCTGACGATGACCGGGGGCCTCAGCATCGGCCCCTCGACCGGCGTGATCGTGGGTGGCTCCCTCGAAGCAGCCAAGGTGCATGCCCTCACCCAGGAGATTCTCGACCCGGCCGAGTTCGGTACCCGGTTTCCTGCTCAGCGTTTACGGGAGGGAGATACGGCCCTGTGGGAGAAAGACGCCGGCGTGATAAGGCCGGAATTGGCGATCACCGGGGCCGCGCGCCGTGCGTCCGAACTGGGGGCCTCGGTGCGTACCGGGAGCCGCGTCCAGGGCATCGAGGACGGTCCCGGTGACACGGTGCTCGTGCGGCTCGACGACGAGGTCATTCGAGCCGACCACGTCGTGGTCGCGGCCGGCGCCTGGATTCCGGGCCTTCTCCCTGCCGCCCAGTTCCCCTTGACCGTGGAGCGCAAGATCCTCGCATGGTTCCCGGCCGGCGATCCGACGCAGTTCGGGCCGGACCGGTTCCCGGTATTTCTGAGGGACAGTCCGGAAGGGAGGTGGTACGGCTTCCCCAGCATGGACGGCGAGACGGTCAAGATCGCGCTCCATCTCGGCGGGCGCGAGACCGACCCTGACGAGTTGGATCGTGTGGTCCACGACGAGGACACCGCTCCGTTGCGGGACCTCGTTCGTCGCTACCTGCCTGGATTGGGTTCGCGCCCCGTGCGGGCCGCGGTGTGTATGTACACGAACACACCCGACGGGCATTTCGTCATCGGAAATCCACCCGCATACAGGAACGTGACGGTCGTTTCCGCGTGCTCTGGTCACGGTTTCAAATTTGCACCGGTGATCGGGGAGATCGCCGCCGATCTCAGTCGCGGATCGACCCCTGAGTTCCCCTTGGAGTTGTTCGACGTCAACCGATTCGCGGAGTGACACACCGGTACGGTGTTCGCGCGGTTCCGAATCGAGGGGGAGGGTCGTCGGCCCTCCCCCTCGCCGGTTAGGCGGAGAAGTACTCCGGGGGTGCCGTCGAATCCAGTGCCAGTGCCACAGCCGCACGCGCAGCGACGGGACCCACCAGGTTTCCCGTCCCGTTGTACGCACCGATGGCGATGACGCCGGGAAGAACCTCGGAGCAGAGGGGACGGCCGTCGGTGGTGTAACTCACGGACGCACCCCATCTCCGAACGACGTCGACGGGCTTGCCCGCCATACGTTCCGCTACTCGTTCGATGTAGCCCTGGACGTCCGGAGTTGGTGAAGTGTCGAATGTCCACTCGGTGTCGACGAAACGGTCTCGCCCGCCCCCGACGAACAGGCGCCCATCCTTCGCTTGCTGGGCGTAGTCGTATCCCCAGCGTCCGTACACAGGACACGGCAGGCGCTCGGGCAGCCCCGGCGCCGTCCCGAGCATCTGCAGGCGTGCCGTCCGGACCCGCCCCTGCAAGTCCGGGAGGACCTGTTCGAGTTTGCCGTCCACCGCGACAATGACGACAGGTGCACTGACCGAACCGTGTTCCGTTGTCACCCTTCCACTCTTCACGGAGGTGACTGCCGAGTACTCGTACAGGCCGGCCCGGCCCCGAAGGAGTGACGCCAGCCCCAGAGCTCGGCGAGAGGGGTTCATGGCCGCGTCGTCGGGCAGAAACAGGCCGCGCCCGAGCTCGTCGTCGTATTCTTCGACAGCGATGTCGTTGTCACGCAGCACCTTTGCCAGTGCTGTGCAATCCACGAGTTCCGCCACCCGGTCGTTGGCCTCGGCGTCGTCGGCAGGTTCGCCGGGCAATCCCGCGAGGCGAATGGAGCCCGTCCGTGCGATGACCTCCGGACCCAGCATCTCGGCAAGCCGGTCCAACTCGAGAAGAGTTGCGCGATAGAGATCGACCGACGACCGCCCCCAGGTCGTGAGGGACGAGTGGAGGAACGTCGCCGGGCCGCCCAGGAGGAAGCCGCCGTTGCGCCCCGCCGCGCCGGCCGCGACCCGCCCGGCGTCGACGCCGACAACCTGCAGCCCACGTTCGACCAGGGCGCCGATCGCCGCGAGACCCGACCCCCCGAGGCCGACGACACACACGTCGGCCGTGACATTCTGTTCCAACACCGGAAGACCGTTCCACGACGCGACCACCGGGTCGTCGTCCCAGGCGCTCACCGAGTCCCACTGGGTGTCGGATCGAAGATTCGTCATCGCAATTCCCTATCGTTCAGCTCGGTACGTTCCGGTGTCAGAGGAAGTTGACGCCTTGGGCGAGTGGGAGTTCGGTGGAGTAGTTGACGGTGTTGGTGGAACGTCTCATGTAGGTCTTCCAGGCGTCGGAGCCGGATTCGCGTCCGCCGCCGGTTTCCTTCTCGCCGCCGAATGCTCCGCCGATCTCGGCGCCGGAGGTGCCGAGGTTGACGTTGGCGATGCCGCAGTCGGAGCCGTCGGCGGACAGGAACCGTTCCGCTTCGCGTTGGTTGGTGGTGAAGATCGCCGACGACAGTCCCTGGGGTACTTCGTTGTGCAACGCGATCGCGTCGTCGAAGTCGTCGTAGGTCAGGACGTAGAGGATGGGGGCGAACGTTTCCTCGTGCACGACCGAGGTTTGCGCGGGCATCCGGACGAGGGCCGGTTCGACGTAGTAGGCGTCGTCGAGCTGGTCGGCGAAGCGGGTTCCACCGCCGGTGACGATCTCGCCGCCGTCGGCTTTCGCTTTCGCGAGGGCGTCTTCGAAGGCGGTGAACGCCGCCCGGTGGACGAGGGGTCCGACGAGGGTGGTCTCGTCGAGGGGGCTGCCGATGGGAAGCTGCTCGTAGGCTTTGCCGATGCGGTCGACGAGTTCGTCGGCGACGGAGGAGTGCACGATGAGCCGGCGAAGGCTGGTGCACCGCTGCCCGGCGGTGCCGGCGGCGGAGAACACGATGCCGCGGACCGCGAGGTCGAGGTCGGCGTGTTCGGTGATGACGGCCCCGTTGTTGCCGCCGAGTTCGAGCAGGCTCCGCCCGAAACGGGCGGCGACGCGGGGGCCGATCTCGCGGCCCATCCGCACCGATCCGGTGGCGCTGAGCAGGGCGACGCGGGGATCGTCGACGAGTCGTTCCCCGACCTCGCGCGGGCCCTGGATCAGGTGATGGATGCCGGCGGGGGCGCCGACGTCGGCGGCGGCCCGGCGCAGCAGTGCGTCGCAGGCGAGCGCGGTGAGCGGGGTGATCTCCGAGGGCTTCCACACGACGGTGTCGCCGGCGACGAGGGCGATCGCGGTGTTCCACGACCACACCGCGACGGGGAAGTTGAATGCCGAGATCACCCCGACCACCCCGAGCGGGTGCCAGGTCTCCGACAGTCGGTGTCCCGGCCGTTCGGAGGCCATCGTCTTGCCGTACAACTGGCGCGAGAGTCCGACCGCGAATTGGCAGATGTCGATCATTTCCTGCACTTCACCGAGCGCCTCGGAGGTGACCTTGCCGGCCTCGACGGTCACCAGGTATGCGAGGTCGTCCTTGTGTTCGGTCAGCAGCTGTCCGAGGCGGGCGACGACCGCCCCGCGTCGCGGTGCCGGCACCAGCCGCCAGTCGGTGAACGTGCGCGCCGCCGAGGAGATCGCGTCGTCGACCTCGCGTGCGGTACTGGCCTCCAGCCGGCCGATCACCTCACCGGTGATCGGACTCCGCGACACCACAGGACCATCGGGACTGGACGGGGCGTCGGCCCCGAGCCGCGCCAGGACCTCGGCAGCGCGAACAGCGAGCTCACCGGAAACAGGAAAAGAAGACATCAAACACTCCAACGGGAAGGGATAATCGATCGGGACGGTCGAGAGTTGTCGGCTGGGATCACGCGAGGTCCCGGCGAACGGTGTGGTGCCAATGCTTCTGCGCGAACGGTTCTCCGTCGTCGAAGGCCTCCACCGTAACGTCGAGGTCGAAATGGGTGGGCGACGTCGTCACGGTCATCGTCGACTGTGTCGCCGTCCGGCCCTCGGGATAGTCGACCTCGAACCGGGCGAACGCCTCGATGCGCTGATCGAACGTGCGGAGATCGAGCGTGACCTCTCCGCTGTACTCCTCGCTGCAGGCGAAGCCCTTGGTGCTCGTCCACCGCGAACCGTGTGCCGTGCGGCAGGTGGTCGTGCGCGCCAGCACGTCACGCTCCACTCTCCAGGTCACGCCGTCGCCGGTCTGCAACGACTCGGGATGCACATGGGGCAGGGTCGACTCGGGAAGGTCGTCGATCGACTCCATCACCGACAACAGCAGGTTCGACGCCTCGCGGTCGATCTCGAGAGTCACGGGCCGCGGCGGCGCCGTCACGTTCGGCCAGTCGTTTCCGGTGACGGCGAGACGGAGTTGCCTGCCTTCGTCGAGACTCCATGCGGTGGCTTCGAGTTCGATCTCGACATCGACCCACTCGCCGGGCTCCAGCGCCACGGGGTCGCTGTCGTACCCGCCGCGGTGGGTGAGGTTCAGCACACCGCGCGTGATCAGTGACGACGTGCCGTCCGGGGTCACGTCACACAGCTTGGCGGAGACGAACGCGACCGGCTGGTCGGCGCGCACTCGCAGCTGCAGTCGTGGGTGACCGTAGAGATGAAGGTCGTCCGCGGGCCAATCCCACGTCATCGACGCGGCATTGTCGTACCTCTGGTCCGTCGGCTGGCCCCAGGGAAGCGATCCCGCGCAGCTGTTCCACGCAGCGGTTCCGACGTCACCGATCACCGCATGGGTGACGCAACCGGTGCCGAGGTCGAAGTCGAGTGTCTTCGTGTCCGCGAGCGGTAGTCCGATGTGATCCCGCCACGTCCCGTTGAGCTCACGAAGATCCGGTTCCGGCGCAGACGAGCGCCGGTGAAAGATCGTGACCTGGGGTTCGGCGTCGATCCCGTTCTGCTCGTCACGAAGCCAACGATCGAACCACCTGGCCATCTCTGCGGTCAGATCGATCCAGGGACCGGGGAGGGACAGCTCCGCGCCCATGTGACTCCACGGGCCGATCAGCAGCTTCCACGGGGTCCCCGCATTCTCCAGGGCCTCTACCGTGCGAAACGTATTGTTGCGGTACCCGTCCGCCCATCCGGCCACGATCATCGTGGGGCACGTGACGCGGGCGTAGTCGGGTCGAACCGATCCGTCCTGCCAGTACGGCTGCCTGCGCTGCTCGCTTCGCCACGTGAAGACCCACGGCTCGTTGGACTCGATGCGGTGGCGCCACTCCTCGCGCCAGTCGCCGTCCCACAGGGACGGGACCGGTGGCATCGCGTTCATCGCGATCATGAACGACGGGTAGTCGACGAGGTCGAGGGCACGCATCGCGCCACCCATGTAGTGCACGTCGTCGTTGAAGCGGTCGTCGGAGGAGTAGATCGGCACGATCGCCTTCAGCGCTGCCGGACGTGCGGCCGCCACTTGCAGGGAATTGAACCCACTGTACGACCAGCCGAACATACCGACGGATCCGTTCGACCACTCCTGTCCGGCGAGCCACTCGATCAGGGACGCCATGTCGTCGAGTTCGCTGAGCGGGTACTCGTCGGTGGCCAGTCCGCCGGACGAACCGGTACCGCGCACATCCACCCGGCAGACGGCGAATCCGAACTCCGTGCAGAATCGCTCGTAGTGCACCCGTTCGAGCAGATCGTCCTTACGGTAGGGCAACGCCTCGAGCAGTACCGGAACCGGCCCGTCGATGACCGGTAGATACAACGTGAACGCAAGCGGGACCCCGTCGCTCATCGCGAGCGAGGAATCGATTGCGGTGAATTCGAACATGTCCGTCCTAGGAGGTGTGTGACGAGTACGGATACGAGAGTTTCCGTGTGTGCGGTGAGGAACCCAGGACCGCGGAAAGTAGTCGCTGGGTGTAGGCGTCTTGCGGATTCTGCGTGACGTCGTGCGCGGATCCGCTCTCGACGATCCTGCCTCGGTGCATCACCGCGACACGGTCGCTGATCCGCCGGACCACGTCGATGTCGTGCGTGATGAAGAGGTAGGCGAGCCCCCGTTCGCGCTGCAACCGCAGAAGCAGATTCAGGATCTGGGCCTGTACGGACACATCGAGGGCCGACGTCGGTTCGTCGCACACGATGAAGTCGGGATCTGTCGCCAGCGCACGGGCGATGCAGATTCGCTGTCGCTGTCCGCCGGACAGCCGATGAACGTGAGCATCCGTTCCGACCTCCGACATTCCGCATTGGTCGAGTAGTTCGCGGACCCGTTCTTTTCCGCCTGCGCGGTAACGCTTCTGAGCGCGCAGCGGCTCTGCGACGACCTCACCGACCGTGAATCTCGGATCGATCGAGTCGTACGGGTCCTGGAGGACGACCCCCACGGTGCGCCGGAACTCGCGTGCCGCCTTCCCCCGGCGTGGCCGGGGTGCGCCACTGAACAGCAGCTCTCCCGAATCGAACGTCTCCAGGCCGGTGACGATCCGCGCCAAGGTGGATTTTCCCGAACCGGATTCGCCGACCAGGCTGGTGGTCTTGCCACGCTCGACTAGCAAGGACACCCCGTCGAGCACCTTGGCCGAGCCGAAACTCTTGGACACCGAACGGACTTCGACCAGGGGCGTATCGACGTTACTCACGATTGTCCACCTCTGCTAGCGGCGAGTGCCGGCGTCTTGACGTCGTCGTCGGTACCGATGTCGAGTGGGTGGTGACAGGCCACCCAGTGGTCCGGGGCGAGTTCCACCGACCGCGGCGTCTCCGAGACGCAGACGCCGTCTGCTCGGTCGCACCGTGGTGCGAACGGGCAGCCGGTCGTGGTCGAATGCGCGGAGGGGCTTCCGGGAATCGCGCTGAACGCTTCTTTCGGCTTCGCGGAACGCCCACTGGCGAAACAGTCGAGCAGTTTGCGCGTGTAGGGCTGCCGCGGAGTGTCGAACATCGAGTACACGTCGCTCGATTCGAGCATCCGGCCGCCGTAGAGCACGGTGACCGAGTCCGCCATCTCGGCGACCACCGACATGTCGTGGGTGATCCAGAGGCACGTCAGACCATTTCGCGCCTGGAGATCGACGATCAGTTGGAGGATCTCGGCCTGTACCGTGACATCGAGCGCCGTGGTCGGTTCGTCGGCGATCAGCAGTGCGGGCTCGAATGCCAGCGCCATGGCGATCATGACCCGCTGGCGCATACCCCCGGACAGTTGGTGCGGATACATCCGCACCACTCTCTCCGGATCGTTGATGTTCACCTGGGCCAGGGCAGCGATCGCCTTCGCTTCCGCGACGGCCTTCCTGTCACCACCGCGAACGCTGTAGATCTCGCTCACCTGCCGCCCGATGCGAACCACGGGATTGAGAGCCGCCAGCGCGTCCTGGGCGAGATAGGCCACCGTGTCGCCGCGCATCTCGCGCAGTTCGTTCCCCTGCATCCGCACGACGTCCTTGCCGTTCACGCAGATCGAGCCGGAATCGATCGTCGTCCCGCGCGGCAGGAGTCTGCTCGCGGCGAGCGCAATCGTCGACTTACCGGAGCCCGACTCGCCGACGAGGGCCATCGTGGTGCCCGCTTTGATCTCGAAACCGACGTCGCGGACCGCACAGTAGCTGCCGTAGGAGATCGACAGATCGCTGACGACGACATCACTGCCGATGACACGCGTTGCGGCCGTGGCGGGGCCGCCCGCGGTTGCGCTCGGAGCGCTCGACGCTGCATTCACAGTGCGCCCACTTTCGCTCGGGGATCGATAAATGCTCGGATGACGTCGGCAGCCAGATTTCCGAGAACGACGAGGACGGCGGCCACGATCACCGTGCCGGTCAGCACCGGGCGGTCGACGTCGGCGAATGCCTCGGTCTGCAGGGCGCCGATTCCCGGCCAGCCGAAGATGGCCTCGACGAAGACGACTCCGGAGAACATGATCGCGACGTCCATCCCGAGCATCGTGATCGACGGCGGCAGTGCGTTGCGGATGACGTGCCGGGACACGATGTAGCGCCGCGACAGTCCCTTGGCGACAGCCGTTCGCGTGAACGACGAGGCGAGCGCATCCTTCATGCCGTCTCGGACGACGTTCGCGTAGTAGGGGGCGCCGAGCACCCCGAGGGTGAGCGCCGGAAGTACCAGGTGGGAGAAGCCGGTGCCGCCGTCCACGGGGAAGATCGGTACGAGGTAGCCGAAAGCGAGCAGAAGCAGGAATCCCAGCGCGAACGGCGGAATCGACAGCAGGGCGACATTGGTGGCCGCGAGGGCCCAGCTCCGGGTGGGGCGCAGCGCCTCCCAGAGCCCGAGGGACGCACCGAGAATCATCTCCACGGCCAGTGCCGTGACCGCGAGTAGTGCGGTGGCCGGCAGTCTCTCCAGGATCAGGTCGAGTACCGGGCGGTGTCGTGTGTAGGATTCGCCCAGATCTCCGGTGAACACCGACGAATAGTACTGCCAGAGCTGCACGACTAGTGGATCGTTGAGATGCAGCCGTTCCCGGACAGCCGCGAGTACCTCCTCGCTTGCCCGTGGCCCGGCAATCGTGCGGGCGGGATCGCCGGGAAGCATGTACTGGATCATGAAGGTCAGGAGAATCACCAGCGCTATGGTCAGCACACCATAGAGCACCCGTGTGATCAGATATCGAGCCATGATTGCCGCTCCGAGAGAGAGTTGCGACGGTTGATGCCCTCGGCGATGAGCACGAACGACAGAACCGTGGTGATGGTCAGGACAAGCGGTACCAGCAGCAGATGTGGCGCGTAGTCGATCGCGGTGGACCCACTGGCCAGAAGATTGCCCAGTTCCGGCTGCGGCGGCTGGATGCCGGCGCCGAGGTAGGACAGTCCGGCGCCGATCACCACGACAGCCGCGCCGTTGAGTGCCGCGATGTTGAGGAGAACGGTGGAGATGTGCGGGAGGATGTGCCGGCGCAGGATCGTCAGCTTGCCGACGCCGTGGACCGCGGCGGCTTCGACGAATCCTCTACCGCGCAAACGCAGTACCTCGCCGTAGACGAGCCTCGCGGTCCACGCCCAGTAGAGGGCCGTCACCACGACGACGATGCCCCACATTCCGCGGCCGACGATGCTGGCCAGTGCCAGTCCGGACAGCACGATGGGAATCGAGAGGAACACGTCGACGATTCGCATGAGTCCCTGTTGCACAACAGGTCCGAACGAGCCTGCGATCAGGCCCACCACCGTGCCGACGAGCATCGACGTGACGTTGGCCGCGATGGCGATCACGAGGGTTGCCCGCAGTCCCGAGGCGCTCCGGGCGAGCAGGTCCCTGCCGAGCGAGTCCGTGCCCGCGAGGTGGCCGGGTGACAGGATGCCCAGGGGGCTTCCCAGATCCGTCAGGCCGTCTCGGTGGAGTACGTAGGGAGACCCGAACAGCGGCGAGACCACTGCGAAGAGAATGAGAAGGCCGAGGAGTGAAAGGCCGATGTAGAGCAACTTGCTTCGCCGAACCGTCTTGGTCGGTTCGGCCGGCACTTCGACGTGTTCGTCCCGGACGGCTGCCGCAACAATGGTACTCACATCACACCCAGATTCGGTCGTAGTAGGTGCCGGTCTCGGCCCGCATTTGGTAGTTCTGGACCCGCGGCGACCGCATCGCGTAGAACTGCAGACTGCCGATGAACACACCCGGCGCGTCCTCGGCCACGATCGCTTCGGCGCGGGCAAGATGCGCGTTGCTCTCTTCGCGGGTCAGGCTCGCCAGTGAACGGCCCGCCAGGTCGTCGACTCGGGGGTTGGAATATCCCTGGAAATTCGACGACGCCCCTGTCACAAAATTGCTTGCGAGAATATCCAGTCCCGTCGGCTGAACCTGGTAGAACTGCCTGCCGAAAACATCCGCCTCGCCGTTGTCCAAAGCCGTCCAGAATGCGGCGTTACTGAGCGACGTGATGTTGAGGTCTACATTGATCTCTGCCCATTGCTGCTGCAATACGAGGCTGGCGGATTTCCAATAGTCGTCGTCATTGCAGAAGAATTCGAGTTCGAGGGAATCGACACCGGCGTCTTTCATGAGCGCCTTCGCACGCGTGGGATCGTACGAGTACGGCGGAACAATTCGTTGGTAATCTGGTTCGTCCTCGGGAATTATCGCTCCCCAGGATTTCTGCAGTCCGCGCGAGTATTTGGCCAACTGGTCTTTGTCGGTGGCCCAATTGAGCGCCTGCCGGACACGCGGATCCGCGAGCTTGTCGGTCGCGACGTTGAGAGCCGCCCAGCCCGCCCCCAGAACGGGGATGAACTTCGTGTACGTCTCTCGCAGTTCCGGATTACCCTGCACCCGCTCGGCGATGGTCGGCGTGAGCCCCTCGCCGAGGATGTCGACATCGCCGTTCTGAAGTTGCAGGAACTGCATCGAGGGATCGATGCCCCATCGATAGACGACCTCGTCCAGAAACGGCAGTCCGGGCCACGGATAGTAGGGGCTGCGGACGAACACCGACCGCCGGTTCTTGGTGTCGTAGGACGTGATCATGAAGGGTCCGTTGCCCACGGGCGTCCGGCCGAATTCCTCACCGAGGCGTTCGACCTCCTCCCGCGGCAGGGCCGCCGCGTAGGGCTGGGCCATCAAACTCGTGAACGTCACGTCCGGCGCCGACAGCTCCACGATCAGGGTGAGATCATCCTGCGCATAGACGCCGGGAAGCGCGGTCGAGATGCCGGCGAGGTAGTCCTCACTTCCCACGATCGAGCCGAAATAGCCTGACGCCCAAGACTCTGTCGCCGGATCGAGGAGTCGCCGCCAGGCGTACACGTAGTCGTCGGCGACGACGGGACGTCCGTTGTGGAACTTGACGTCGGGACGCAGTCGAATGACGTACCGAGTACCGTCTTCGGAAATCTCCGGGAGCGCGGCTGCCGCTGCGGGCGCGGGCCCTCCCGCCTGTCCCTCGAACCGGAACAGCGGGAGATAGAGCAGGCTTGTCACGGCCTCCCACGAGTGCAGGTCGTAGCCGAGTTGCGCGTCGTAGGAGTTGCCCTCCGCGGTCCACGCGGTGACGACACTTCCACCGCTGCGGCCGTGCACGACATCGCCGGGGCCCGGCGGTGCCCCCGGGATGCCGGACGGGGGTCCGACCATCTGAGCGCCGGGGGCTGTAGTGCGTCCACAGGACGCCAGTGCGAGCGCTACTGCGCCCACGCCGCCGAGCGCGAGAAATTTTCGGCGACTGACTGCATCGAAACTCACGGATCCGCTCCTTCTAGGGCCTCGAGTCGGTAGGTTCTCACCACCCCGGCCTGCAAACTTTCAATCTATGAAAGCCGCTTTCGTTATTCATAGTAGCGCTGAAGTGACCGGCGCCACAAGGCTTCACAGGGAATCGACACCGAGAATTTCGTCTGAAATCCGGAGTCAGCGCTGAATGTTTTTGACCTCGAGAAATTCACGGAGACCGTGCATTCCGAGTTCTCGACCGTTACCCGATTGCTTGTACCCGCCGGTCGGCGCGAGCACGTTGAACGGTCCACCGTTGACGACTACGCGACCCGTCTCGAGACGGCGTGCGAGTGCCAGTGCGCGATCGTCGTCAGCGGACCACACCGCACCGCTCAACCCGTATATCGAACTGTTGGCGATCCGCACGGCGTCGTCGTCGTCTTCATAGGAAATCAGCAGGGCAACCGGCCCGAAGATCTCTTCTTTTGCAATTGTCATTTCTGGATCGATTTCGGAGAAGACCGACGGAAGTATCCAGAATCCGTTCTCCATCCCGGCCGGAATCCGGTCCGGCGGGCATACCCCGCCGACCACGAGACGTGCGCCCTCGGCGAGGCCGGATTCGAGATGACCGATCACGGATTCGTATTGCGCACGCGTCGCGACGGGCCCGATGTGATTGCCTGCCAGTCGTGGATCGCCGATCGTCCAACGGGACGCGATCTCGGCCGACAACTCCACTGCTTCGTCGTAGCTGGCGGCAGGGACGAGAATGCGGGCACACGACGTACACGTCTGCCCCGAGTTGAAGAACACATCGGCCAGGGCACCGGACAGCACCCCGGCAAGGTCCGTGACATCGTCGACGATGATCGCCGCGGACTTGCCGCCGAGTTCGAGCCCGACTCGTTTGATCGAGTGTGCGGCGGCGATCGACACCTGCCGGCCGGCGTTCGTGGACCCGGTGAGCGAGACCGCGGCAACGTCCGGATGCGCGACAAGCGCCGCGCCCACCACGGACCCGTGACCGGGGACGAGATTCACCAGACCGGCCGGTGCACCACATTCCCGTGCGACTTCCTCGATCGTGGCGACCAGCAGGTACCCGTCGAGCGGTGCGTCGATGCTCGGTTTGAAGACCACCGTGCACCCGCTCGCGAGGGCCGCGGCGATCTTGACCGACGCGAGGTAGAGCGGATAGTTCCAGGGGGTGATCGCCGCCACGACGCCGATCGGCTCGTGGACGATCAGCGAGTTCCCCAGCGTCTCCTCCCACTCGAATTCGTTCACGAGTGTCGCGTAGGACTCGAAAACGGCGATCGCGAGATCGGTCTGCGTGTCGCGTGCGTTGTCTGCCGGCGCGCCCATCTCCAGGCTGATCGCTTCGGCGAATTCGTTACGTCGCAGTCGAATGCGCTCCGCAACCGCCTCGAGGAGCTGGGCTCTGAACTGAGGTGACGTGCGCGACCATCGGAGCCCCGCAGTTCGGGCGGCGTCGACGGCGAGATCGACATCAGCTGCGCCGCCGATGGCGACCTCGCCGCAGACCCGGGCGGTTGCCGGGTTCACCACCTCGGCGACCGCCGGGTCCACCGGCGGACGCCATTGTCCGCCGATGGACAGGCAGTCGTACCGAACCGCGGCCGAACCGGGCGCGAGTTCGAAGGTCACGCGCCTCGGATCCCTTCCGAGTACTTCTCGAGCACCCACTTCTGGAACCCGCCGATGAGCGCCTCGGACTGGAGCATGATCCGCCCTTCGGTCAGCGACCCCGAACGGATACCTTGCTGTACCGACTCCACCAGCACACGATCCTCGACGCCGACCTGATCGTCGAATACCAGCATGTCGTCGATCCACTGCTGGGTGACATCCGCGCTGAAGAAGTAGTCGAGGATCCCGTGGCAGTCGTCGGGACCCGTCGGCACCATCGGACCGATCGACAGGTTCGGCAAACCCGGATTGATGTTGATCTTCAGGTTGGGGAAGATGGCGAAGTATCGACCTTCCGGAACCGCGCCGTCTCGTCCCGTGTACCCCTCGGTGCGAGGGACCGCGTTCACGGGCAGCGGACGCAGCGGTCCGTTCTGCCACGCGAAGGTGTGCTCCAGTTCGAGCTGATAGGCGTCCATCTGGGTGTCCAGCACGTCGCTGAATCCGGGGTGCGCGGTCGGGCAGTGATAGCACTCCAGGTAGTTCTCCATCGCGACCTTCCAGTTGCAGGCGATGTCGTACTCCGACCGGAAGTGAAACCTCAGGTCGTCGACGTCGATCCCGGCAGCCGCGATCAGGTCCGGCACCTCACCCAATTGGTCGAACAGATCGGCCGGGGAGTCGTCGAGATGCGCGAACAGGAAGGGCCCCCACGTCTGCGCGGACGCCTTGCGCAGTCCCAACTGCTGTTGTGGGAAGCACTCCTCGGATGCCGAACGCGGTGCACCCTTCAGACTTCCGTCCAGACCGTACGTCCAGGCGTGGTAGTGACACTGCAGGGTCCGGCGCTGGCCCTTCTCGTCCAGTACGACCTTGGCCGCGCGGTGCCGGCACACGTTGTGGAACGCATTCAGCGATCCGTCCCGATCGCGAACGATGACGATGGGGACGTCACCTATGTCGGCGGTGACGAACATCCCGGTCTCTTCGACATCTGCGGCGCGACCGACGTAGTGCCAGCTGGAAGCGAAGATCGCCTTCTTCTCCGCCTCGGCGACCTCGGGAGAGGTGTACCACTCGAGGGGAAGTGTCTTCCCTTCCACCAGGTGTTCTGCAACTCGCGCCGTCTCGTCCGTACTCACGGAGAAGCTCTCCGGTGCAACCGTATCGGTCATGATTCAACCCCTTCCCGCGGTTTGTACCGCTTGGTCTGTGTCGGCGGAGCTGTCCCCGCCGTCGTGCATGGAGACTCCGACCGATCGGCCACCGTCGGCCGCGAAAACCGCCCCGGTGACGTAACGCGATTCGTCACCCAGCAGGAATGCCGCGACGTCGCCGATGTCCTCCGGCGTGCCGAACCGGCCCATCGGGATCAGTTCCAGCATTCGCTCCTTCGCCCCGGGTGTCGAGAGAATGCCGGCCACCGCGTTGTCGGTCGGGACGAAGCCGGGTGCGAGTGCATTCACGCGGATGTCGTTCGGCCCCCACTCGCGTGCCACGGACTTCGTGAAGGCGATCATCCCGGCCTTCGCTGCGGCGGAGTGGGCCACCAGCGGTGCTCCGGTCCACGCGTAACTCGCGACGATGTTGAGAATTACCCCCGGCCGCGACTCCCGGATCAGACGCTTCGCGAACGCTTGCGAAGCATTGAACGTGCCGTAGAGGGAGATCTCGACGACTGCTCGGAAACCACCGAACGACAGATCCACGGTCGGCGCGGTGAAGTTGCCTGCCGCGTTGTTGACCAGCGCATCCACGCTGGGGAGCGACTCGAACAGAGCGGCGACGCCGTCGTGATCCCGCACATCGACGGCGTGGACCGCACAGGTGCCCGGCGCGTCCGCGAGCCGATCGGCAGCGCTACGGAGTTTGTCGATGTCACGAGAGACGAGGACGACGTGGTGACCGTCGTCGACCATCCGCCGAGCGATACCGAATCCGATACCACTCGCTCCGCCGGTGATGACGACGGTGCGCGGATCGTGCCGGGTCATCGGTCACCCTCGCGTGCTGCTTCCAGCGCCACCACGATCTGGGGTGTCCAGGAACGCAGCGCCTTGATTCGCCGCGAGTATCGCTGCAGGGGAAATTCGAGGGTGAATCCCAGTGCGCCGAGGATCTGATGGCAGTCCTTAGCGACACCGGCTGCCGTGCCGACCGCACGGCGCACGACGAACTCACTCGGCAGGTCCTCTGCCGCCATCTGGAGCCCCTCCGTCGCGGTCGCCGCATCCGCGAGCTTTTTCGCGACCGAATCCAGGGCGGACAGCGGCTTTCCGAAGGCGATGCGGTTCTCGGCATGGTTCAGTGCCAGCTCGAGCGCGCCCGCAGCCAGACCAGCGGTGTAGCCCGTCATCGCGGCGTACCAGGCGTCCACACTCGCGGACGGGACGGCCTGCGGCGTGACCGGAGTGGTCGACACGATCGAGACGCCCTGTGCGTCGATGTAGTTGACGGGAGTGGCTTCCACCACCTCGACGAGCTGCGCCGCGCCGCGCCCACAGAGCCACACGGTGTCACCCGGCTGTGAGTACCTCGCCAAGGTGACATCCCCGGTCTCACCCGATGCCACGGCCACGCCGTGACCGAGAAGCGCATCGATACAGTCGACGGAGACCAGTGCCCGCCCGAGTTCGACTGCGCCGGCGCCGAGGAACTCGCTTCCCTGCTGTTCCGATGCGAGATCGAACCAGCCTGCGCGCGAGAGGTTCTCGCGCGCCGCGGCATCGCGATCGTCCGAGGGACGATCGGGCGCCCAGGATCCCGATGTCGGGAAAGAACTGCAAATATTCTTCACCGACGACGCGAACTCTCGAACATCGTCTTTCGTCATCGTTACGTTTTCAGTCATCGCGCTGTCGCGATCCCTTCCGAAGTGTGTGTTGCGCTGACGAGTTCGGTCAGCTGCTGAGTGTGTTCGCCGAGACGCGGTGCAGAACCGGCGTCGGGTCGGGCATGTCCGTCGATCTTGAAGATCGATCCCAGTACGCTGACGGGACCTATCTCGGGCTGTTCGATCGTCTGCACGAGTCCGTTGGCGCGCACCTGCGGTAGAGAGTGCGCTTGCGTGATCTCGCGAACGGGTCCGGCGGGAACGCCGAGTTCCTCGAACGCCGCGATCCAATGAGAGACGGTATCGGTCTTGATCACCTCGGCGAATCGGTGTTTCAGCAAACTTCGCATCTCCCGTTCCCCCTGGTCGGCGGGCACTGCCTGTGGGTTGACCGCCCACGGGTCGTCGATACCGAGTAGCGCCTGGACTTTCCGCCGCTGCGCCAGATTGAGACAGGCCAGCGCAATGAATCCGTCCGACGCGGCGTAGCACCGGTAGTACGGCTCCAGTTCGTCCGACTCCGTCACCGTTTCGGCCAATTGCTCGAGTCTCGTCTCGTCGCAGACTCCGGGCGCGTCGTCGAACTCGCCGTCACCGACCGAGACGAACCGCTGCACCTGCACCGCCAACGACGCCCCGAGCAGCGACACCTCGAAACCTTTGGACACACCGGTCTCGTCGTGTCGCCGGAAGCGGTCGGTGAGACCGGCAAGCGCCGCCGCGAAGGTGAGCAGGCCGGCGGTCAGATCGGCCATGGCGATGCCACCGGATCGACGTGGGACCGGGTCACCACTGCGCGCATCCGCGAGCAGGAGTCCGGACGCCGCCTGCGCGATCAAGTCGTAGCCCAGGGTCTGCGACTCGGGCCCGTCGGTGCCGAATGCCGACACACAGCACCACACCGCGTCGGGGTTGACGGATTTGACGGTGTCGCGATCCAAGCCGAACCGCAAGGCCCGCTCCGGGGGCATGTTGTGGATCACGACATCCGCGGTACGGATCAGCGCACGACTGAAGTCTTGTCCCCGTTCCGTTTTCAGATCCGCGACCACTGACTTCTTGTTGCGATTCAGCGAGATGAACCATCGTCCGCCATCCGGAGTCAACGGCTCGTAGTGCCGCCAGGCGTCACCGTTCGGTGGTTCCACCTTGATGACTTCGGCGCCGAGATCGGCCAGCATCATCGCCGCGAACGGGCCCGCGACGTACTGCGCGTAGTCGAGGACACGCAGCCCGGCGAGCGGCTTGGCGGTCGGTACGGTCATGACGCTGCGCCCACCCTTCGCCTGGAGATGTTCTTGCGTTGAATGTCCGAAACACCACCCGCGATGGTGGTCGCCGCCGCTGCGCGGGCAAGTGCCGCGAGTTTGCCGTCGAGCACTGCGCCCGGGCCGCTTTCGATCAGCGCGCGGGGTCCGAGCACCTCTACGGCCGCGTCTGCCAGTTCCTGCAGCAGCAAGGCGATCGACAGTTTTGCCATCGAGGACTCGGCGCTCGCGTCCTGTCGTGCGTCGAGTCGCTCCGTGGCCCGGCGTCCGTGCAGGCGCGCGATCTGTGCGTCGCCGCGGAGCCCTGCGAGAATCTCGCGATCCTTCGGCGACGTGACCAGAGGGGCCATGTCGTCGAGAAGACGCAGGACGATGCCGACCTTCTCACTGGTGACCCTCTCGAAATCGAGTGTGCCCATGAGAATTTCCCAGCCCGCATTCTCTTCGCCGACGATCTGATCGGCCGGGATGGACACGTCCGTCAGGGTCAGTTCGCCGAGAGTTCCGCCGCCGAGCGTCTTGTGTACGTCCACGACGATGCCCGGCGTGGTGATGTCCACGAGGAAGACGGAAAGTCCACGGTGACGTGCCTCGGTGGAGCCGGTACGGACCGCGAGGTAAACCCAGTCGGCGTGTTCGGCGCTCGATGTCCAGATCTTGCGGCCGTTCACGATGTACCGGTCACCGTCGCGGCGCGCCGTGGTGCGAAGTGACGCGAGGTCGGTGCCCGCTTCGGGCTCGGAGAACCCCTGGCAGAAGATCATGTCGCCGGACGCGATCTGCGGGAGGAAGATCTGGCACATTTCCTCACTGGCGAACTGAAGGAGTGCATTCCCAATCGTTTTCACCGACAGGAGGTAGCTCGAGAGTGGCAGCCAGTTGTATCCGAGCTGCTCCTCGACGGCGAAGGTGAACAGTGCGTCCAGCCCGCGGCCGCCGTAACGCTGCGGCCAGTGCATCCCGATGAGCCCGGCCTTCCCGTATGCCGCATATGCCTCGCGGGAGTCGGCGTCGGAAGGTGAACCCTGATTGCTCGGCACTCCGCAGCCACTGACTGCAAACTCCTGCGCCAAGCGGGCTGCCGTTGCAGCCGTGTCCTCGAGCGTGAGAGCGGGGTTTGCGATCTCAAAGCCTGCCGTAGTCATAGGCTTGCCTCAACTCCATTTGGTTTCACTGTATGGAAGTAACTTTTGCTATACGAGAATAGCTCCGCGGATTGGCGGGTGTCAATGAAAATTGGGCGCCCGTGCGAAGGTCAGATGTCCAGGACCAGGCGCGGCGAGCAGGACCGCCCGACGCAGATCATCATGACGGCGTTGAAAGCCCGCTCTTCGTCCGTGAGCACATCGTCCTGATGCTCCGGCTCACCTTCGACGACACGGGCTTCGCAACTGCCGCAATACCCTTCGCGACATGCCCACGGCCAGCCGGGGACGACCTCGAGCACCCGATCGAGAATCGACTCCCCCTCGTCCACCACGACCGTCGTCCCCGTCGAGACCAACTCGACCTCGAATCGCGCCAACCCGGACGGGGCGCCGGCCTCGTCGGTTCGGCGCGTCGAGTCGCCGGGAAGGCGAGCGCTTCCGAAGCGTTCGAAATGCACGGCGCCCACATTTGCGCGATTCGCGCAGCACTCCTCGACTGCTCGCAGCAGCGGTTCCGGACCACAGCAGTAGACCTGCGTACCGGCCGGTGCGTCAGCGAGTGCGCCGGCGATATCGATCCGGCCGCGCGAGGATTCCGGCACGAAGTCCGTGTCACCCCGCAGCTGTCGAAGCTCTTCGAGGAAGGCCATCGACTCGGTCGTCCTGCCGCCGTAGACAACACGCCAGCGCTTCCCCGCCGCCGCCACGGCACGGGCCATGGGGAGGATCGGCGTGATGCCTATGCCGCCGGCGATGAACAGGTACGACTCGGCGTCGACGAGGGGGAAATGATTCCTCGGACCGCGAACCTCGATCGTCGCTCCGGGGGCGATCGAGGAGTGAAACTCGCGGGAACCACCGCGCCCCTCGGGCTGGTCGAGCACCGCGACCAGATAACTGCGATCATCCGCGGGATCGCCGCACAACGAGTACTGGCGAGTGAGACCCGACGGGAGGGTGAAGTCCAGATGGGCGCCCGGTTCCCAGGCCTGCAAGGCGCCGCCGTCAGCACGTTCGAAGCGAAACGACGAGATACCGTCGGCTTCGCGCCGCACTTCACGGGTCACCAAGAAGGCCGACTCAGCCCTCCCCGTTGCGCCGTTACTTTCAGGGAGAGAAATTGACTTTCGCATAGCGAGAACAGTACGGACGGCAAGAACTGGCCGTCAACAGTCAGTTGCGGCCTGGAACGACTCGAGGTCGAAGCGGTTAGCGTGCCGAGACCGCTGCTGCCACGTCGCGCAGCATGGCAATCGCCGTAACCCGGAATTCCTCGGTCGCGCGACTGAGCGGCAACGAGATGTTGATCCCGCGGAGGGTCCCGTCCGACTGAGGCGGCAACGCGATCGCGATAGAGGTCAGGCCGATTTCGTACTCTTCGTCCGAGATCGAGATCCCGGTCTTGCGAACCTCGTCCAGCCGCTTCTTCAGCTCGGGCCAATCGGCTGCGGTTCGCTTCGTCGTCCGATGATACGGACCTTCACCGATCCGCTCCTTGACCTCCGCGTCGTCCAACTGGGCGAGCAACGCCTTACCCAGCGCCGTGTTGTGCGCGGAGATCCGCGCACCGATCGTCGCCTGCGGCGTGAGCATGCGCGATCCGGTCACCCCATCCAGGTAGACCACCCACGGTCCGAGCAACATGGCCAAGTTCGTGGTTTCGCCCGACTGGTTCGACAACTCGTGCAGCTTCGGACGTATCACCACGGTCGGATCGCTGCGAGCGATCAGCGGTCCCGCGAGCTGCAGCAGCGTGCTGCCCAATCGCAGATTTCGACCGCCCGCGACCGGCTCGAGGAACCCGTGACCGACCAGCGTTCCCACCAATCGGTGGACGGTCGGCATCGGCAGGCCACACCGTGACGCGATGTCACTCTGACTCAACTCCGGATCGTCCTCCGAGAAGAGCTGCAGAATCTCCAGACCGCGAGCGAGGGTCTTGACCGAGCTCGGCGAGGCTTCCGATTGCGCGCGCACGTCTGAAGTGGACATGCACGCAAAGCTACTAGCACCCCGGCCGGGCTGGGACGGCATCCCCGCCGAGCGGGACACAACCTCCTCGGCGTCGCGTACGACCGTGGCCCTGTCCACCCGACCCGGAAACCGGTGCGCACCTCGCGGGAATTCGGGTCTTGACGGCCATAACCCCCGGTAGATACAGTTCTCGTCATGCGGAAGCCGATTTCATTCCTCGAAACTTCTCGCTCCTGGGGCGAGACGCGAATGATATCCGGCTGACAGCTCTCATCTCCGACCTGCGCTGCTCCGCGCCGACCCGAAAGGGTGGTGATTCGGCGCCGGTCCTCGAAATCGACAGGTGAGCAGCAGCGCCGCCGGCATTCGCGCGGCGACTCCTGCACTCCTGCACTCCTGGCCTCCAGTCGCGTCGAGGCCTCACACACCATGAACCACACTGAGGTTCGAACTTTCACGAAGCGGAGAAACAATGCTGGACGTGATAGTCCTCGGGGCCGGGCTCGCCGGCCTCTCAGCCGCGCGGGATCTCATGCATGGAGGTCTCGATGTCCGGGTCCTCGAGGCCAGGGATCGCGTCGGGGGCCGGGTCAAACAGACCCGACTCGACGACGGCCGGATCGTTCAGCTCGGCGGCGAGTTGGTCGGGAGTTCCCACACGTCGTACATCGGTCTGGTAAACGAACTCGGATTGTCGCTGCGTGACAGCTACATCTCCGAACCCGGCCGGACGGTGTGGGATATCGATGGAACGGTCATCCGTGGTGACCAGGCAGCCTGGATGACCGAGGAAGATGTTGCGGACTACGAGCGTGTGACTCAGATGATGGTCGCTCTCGCAAAGCAGGTTCAGCCCGAGAATCCGTGGGCACATCCCGACGCGAACGTGCTGGATTCCCTGTCCTTCGCCACGTGGCTCGACGAGGTTGCGGCTCGACCCGCGGTGAGTCGCATGTTCGAGCTGGCCAAGGCGGGACTGGCGGCGGACGGCACGGCCCGGACGTCGCTCCTGGCCGAGCTGCGCAAGATGTCTTCGGTCGGCGCGACCGCCCTCGAGAGGTATTACGACATCGACCAGTGGACCCGGTCGACGGTTGCGGAGGGTAGCGCAACGGTCGCGCATCGTATGGCTGCTGAGCTCGGAGACCGAATCGAACTGTCGAGCGCCGTCACCGCTCTCCACGTCGAGCCCCACCGAGTCACCGTGGAGCTCCGCGGCGGTCGCACGGTCGTCGCCGCGAATGTGGTGTGCGCGATTCCCGTCGCTCCTCTCAGGCGGGTCGCCATCACCGGGCTGTCGTCCGAGCGCCTCGAATCGCTTCACCGGATTCGCAACTCGCTCACGGCCAAAGTGGTCGCCGCGTACGAGACTTCATTCTGGCGCAGTCAGGGTCAGAGCGGATCCGCCTACGGCGATGGGCTTCTCGGGTCCACCTGGGTGCAGGGGCCGGGTGTGCTGTCCGCGCTCGTGCCGCCGGCGCAGTTGTCGTTTCACCTCGCCGGAGATCAGGCTGCGCGTGACGTGGACGCCCGCACGGCATTGTCACGGATGTACGGAGAGGCCGCCGCCCACCCGACGGCACTGTTCACCGAGGAATGGTCCATCAAGCCATACTCATTGGGATACATGGCGCATTACGCTCCCGGTGATCTCTCCGCCATCGGCCCGCTGCACGCGGCGCACGAACCGCCGTTCTTCGTCGCCGGATCCGACTACTGGGTCTCCGGCTACATGGAGGGCGCAGTCCGGACCGGGCGTTCGGCAGCCCAGGCGGTACTGCGGCGATAGCCCGCTCGGTCCGCCGGCAGCCCACCTGTCGACCCGAATCCGCGGGCAAATTCACCTGATCGACAACATGTTCCGTCATCGCACGGGATCGCCACCGATCCCGTGCGATGACGTGCTGACGGTTCGCTGTCACAATCACGAATGAGGGAATGAATGAGCACAATCCGTAAGTCAGTGCTGCGCCGTGGGGCCCGCGTTGCCGGCCTCGGTGCCGCTGCGGCTGTAGTCCTCGGCCTGATGTCCACCGGTGCGGCCAACGCCGACACCTTCGTGCCGCTGCCGGGTGGCGAAAAGGTCGTCAACGCGGGAGGCGTCACGGCCAAGATCGCCCGCAACGCGGAGAGCGCTCTGGTTTCGCCGTCGCTGGCCGCCAACGGTGCCGGCCGCGTTGCATGGGTCTCGGGTGACGTGTTCGCCGAACTCGGTGGCGAGATCCCGGAGGAAGGCGCAACGCTGACCACCGGTTACATCGTGGGTTGCCAGGCCGACATCACCGGCCTCGAGGGTGGTCTGAGTGCCGACCTGGGTCCCGACTCGCTCGGCCTGGGTGGTTCGCTGTCGATTCCGATCAGCGCCGGTGAGGTCAAGTTCGCCAAGGTGAAGTCCAAGACGGACCTGAAGCCGGGTGTGTCCGCGATTCAGTACCGCGACCAGCAGATCGAGCTCCAGGGCTGCGGCGGCTACGCCCAGGCCCGCGCGTACACGGTCCTCGAGATTCCGGGGAACCACTACGTCAAGGCCACCCTCTACGGGCAGCCGTTCAGCATCGGCTGATTGCTCGCACCGACACCACTCACGACTTCTCGCATAAGCGACATTCACCCTAGAGGGGAACAATGAACAGCAAGACCCTGCGCCACGGCGCCAAGGCTGCCGGCGTGGTCGCCGCGGCCACCGTCGCGATCGGCCTCTTCTCCACCGGTGCGGCCAACGCCGACACCTTCGTTCCGTTGCAGGACGGCACGATCACCCAGACGCTGCTCGACGGCACCGTGGTGACCGTGCGCCAGACCGGCAACACCGCGAACATCAGCCCGTCGATGGGTTCGACCCCGCTGCACCGCAACGTGTGGGCATCGGGCACCATCGACGTCTCCATCGACGGCGGGACCGCGGAGGGTGGCAACATCGACGCCGGGTACATCGTGGCGTGCCAGCTCAACTTCGGTGGCTCCGTCGACGCCGAGGCCGGCGCGAGCATGGCGCCGTCCGACCTCATCGGTGCGGCCACCGGCGGCGCTGCCGCCGCGATTCCGGCCGAGGGTGGTGCCGGCAGCGGCATCACCCTCGGCCCCGGCCAGGCCACCAACGTGCCGATCCTCGACGTCGAGTACACGGACAACTATGGTGCCGAGGCGCATACCAGCGACTTCGATTTCGAAGGCAACAGCGGTGGCTTCACCTACTCCGACGAGACGTTCGGCGTCTCCGGTTGCGCCGGCTACGCGCAGGCACGCTCCTATGCGACCGTTACGGTCTCGACCGACTCGGTCGACGGCACCGTCACCCTGTGGGGACAGCCGTTCAGCCTCGGCTGACCGCCGGGCACACGGAGGAGCCCACTGCGTTACCGCACGGCGTCGAACGCGCGGCTGCGCTCTACGATCCGCTGCGCGCGGGCGAGCCTGGGCAGATCACTGCCGTCGCCGATGTTCCGGCCGTCGGAGCCCAGACGTTCGATGATGGCGAGTGCCCAGCTGATCTCGTCCCGGCCCGGGCTCAATGCGGCATTGATCGTCGCCGCGTGACTCTCTGCGAGACAGAGCTTTCCGGTCATACCCATCTCTGTCGCAGCGCCAACGCCGGCAATGACGTCGGCGCTGTTCTCGCCGAGGGTGGGCCCGTCGATCGGTGCCGCTATCCCCGCGACTCGGCTCGCGATCACCAGCTGTGATCGAGGGAAAGCCAGGGCAGTAGGAGTGTCGGACATTCCGGTGTCACGACGGAAGTCACCCGTTCCGAAGGCGAGCCGGACGACTGACCGCTCCGCGGCGATGGACCGAGCGGCCTCGATCCCCGCCGCGGATTCTATGAGCGCAACGATGGGTACGTTGCCGCCGAGTCCGGCGGCGGTACGGGTCACCTGTTCGGGCGACTCGGTCTTGGCGAGGATGATGCCGGCAAGCCCGCTGCTGTGTTGCAACGCGCTGACGTCCTCGTTCCAGTGCGTAGTCGTGGCGTCGTTGATGCGAACCCAGCCGTTGTCGTCCTCGAGCCAGCGTCTGGTTATGAGGCGGGCCTGCTCCTTGTTCCGCTCCGGCACGCCGTCTTCGATATCGATGATGACCACGTCGGCGTCCGAGTTGTGTGCTGCGCGAAGCCGTTCGTCGTCCACCGCCGGTGCGAGGAGCCATGACCGGGCAAGTCCGTAGGGGATCGCGAGCGTCGAGATAGTCACAGTTGACCTTTCCAGCGGGGCAACGGTCGCTGCCGGGACCGGTGTCACGAAATGTTGTGGCGGTGTCGCTCGTCGAACCGGCGGATCTCGTCGATGACGGTCTCGACGATGCGTGGCCCGGCACCACTGACGGAGGTCGCGACCGCGAGTACGCCGACCGCACCGGGTTTGTCGGCCGGGTGGGGTGTCCAGGCGGGGACCACGCCGCAATCGACCGTCACGCCGGGCGCCGGCTCTACCCCGCGCCCGTCAGGCGTGCCCGACATTCGCCGGGCGGCGCCGAGCGCAGTACGGGTCGCGGATTCGAGCAGTTCCGAGGCGGCACCGTCGGTCCGGGAGCAGCACATCAGATTTCCGGCGTCGTCGACCACGCTGACGGCGACAGCGGCGTCGAATGTCGCGGCATGGCGCCGAGCGAGATCGAGGGCGAGTTGCGCACGTGTTGCGGTGAGTGTCATGGCGTTCTCCGGTGATAGATCGCGGACGATGCGGCTCAGCTCACCTTCTTGATCAGGTCGGCGAGCTCGGCCAGTTCGACGGCATCGAGGTCGGTCAACGGCGGACGGACGGGGCCGGCGGGCCGGTCGATCACCTTCATGCCGGCCTTGATGATGCTGACGGCGTATCCCTGCTTCTTGTTGCGCAGGTTGCAGTACGGGATCACGAAGTCGTTGAGGGCATTGACGACGAATGCGTTGTCTCCGCTGCGGAGGGCGTTGTAGAAGTCGAGGGCGAACTGCGGGACGAAGTTGTAGATCGCGGAGGAGTACGTGGTGACGCCCAGCGCGAGATACGGCAGTGCGAACATTTCGGCGGTGGGCAGTCCGCCGACGTAGGTCAGCCGGTCGCCGAGACTCGCGTAGATGCGCGTCATCTGCTCGATGTTGCCGACACCGTCCTTGAAACCGACCAGGTTCGGGCAGCTGTCCGCGAGCTCCGCGACGGCGGCCTCGGTGTAGACGGCGTTGGCGCGACTGTAGATCGTCACACCGAGAGTGGTTGCGGCACAAACCTCTTTGACGTGAGCGACGAGGCCGTCCTGGCTCGCCTCCGTGAGATACGGGGGAAGCAGCAGGATGCCGTGCGCGCCGGCGCTCTCGGCCGAGCGGGCCATCTGCACGGCGGTGGCGGTGCCGTAGCCGGCGGGCGCGATGACCGGGAGCCCGTCGGGCGCCTCCTGCACGGCCGCCCGGACCACCTGCTCCACCTCGGGCGGGGTTAGCGAGAAGAACTCGCCCGTGCCACCGGCGGCGAATAGCCCGGAGGCGTCGAACTGCCCGAGCCAGCCGATGTTCTCACGGTACGCGGCCTCGTCGAACGAGTGGTCGTCCGTGAAATGGGTGACCGGGAACGACAACAGACCGGAGCCGAGCTTGTGGGCGATCTCCTGGGGCGATGCAGTGATCATGGGTTTCGTTCTCCTCGTTCGCAATCGCGTCACTGTCGGTGCGCTGTGCCTCCAAGACTAGGAGCGCCTTCAATTCAAGTCCAACACTTGTTTGGGATCTTTCAATACCGAAACGGTATCGACCACTACGCCCCTCCCCCGATCGGGGGACAACTCATTCACCCCGGAGAAGGCCCCGTCGGCGGACAGACGTCCGAGCGTCGAGACGCCATTGTTGTCACATGCCGCACACACCCGGACGGCAGACAACGAGGGAGCACCATGCAGAACACCCGGAAGTTCTACATCGACGGCGAGTGGGTCGAGCCGATCGGCACCGACACGCTCGACGTCGTCAACCCCGCGACAGAGACGGCCATCGCCACCATCGCGCTGGGCGACGAGAAGGACGTCGACCGGGCCGTCACGGCCGCACGAACAGCCTTCGACAGCTACGCATCGACGACCCGCGCCGACCGAATCGAGTTGCTGAGCAGAGTCATCGAGGTCTACGGGCGGCGGATGAACGACCTCGCGACGACGATCACCCAGGAAATGGGCGCACCCGCCGGGCTCGCCGCGACCGCTCAGGCACCGTGCGGCATGGCACACCTCGCCGCCGCCCTCGACGCGCTCCGCGGATTCGAGTTCGAGGAAATGATCGGCACCACGACGGTCGTGCACGAACCGGTCGGCGTGTGCGCGTTCATCACACCGTGGAATTGGCCCGTCAACCAGATCGCCGCGAAGGTAGCGCCCGCGCTGGCCGCCGGCTGCACGATGGTGCTGAAGCCGTCCGAGATCGCGCCGCTCAACGCGATCATCCTCGCCGAGATACTTCACGAAGCGGGTGTGCCTGCCGGGGTGTTCAACCTCGTTCACGGCGACGGACCCACCGTCGGAGCAGCCCTGTCGAGGCACCCGGACGTCGACATGGTGTCGTTCACCGGATCGACCCGTGCCGGTGTCGAGGTCGCCCGGAATGCTGCGCCGACCGTGAAACGCGTTGCGCAGGAACTCGGCGGCAAGTCGGCGAACATCGTGCTGGTCGACGCGGACTTCGACGAGGTCATCACCCGCGACGTGATGGGCGTCGTCGTCAACGCGGGCCAGTCCTGTAACGCGGGCTCTCGAATCCTCGTTCCGTCCGACCGCATGGACGAAGCGTGCGCGATCGCGAAGGCCGCTGCCGAGAAGATCGTGGTCGGACTTCCCGACGCCGACGGAACGACCGTGGGTCCCCTCGTGTCACAAGCGCAGTTCGACAAGGTTCAGCGTCTGATCCAGACCGGCATCGACGAGGGCGGCACACTCGTCGCCGGTGGCGTCGGCCGTCCGGACGGACTCTCCGCCGGATATTTCGTCCGGCCCACCGTCTTTGCGAACGTCACGAACGGTATGACCATCGCACGAGAGGAAATCTTCGGCCCCGTCATGATGCTGATCGGCTACGAGGACGAGGCCGACGCAATCCGCATCGCGAACGACACCACCTACGGGCTCTCCGGAATGGTCTCCTCACGCGACCCACAGCGCGCACGGAACGTCGCCCGGAAACTGCGGACCGGGATGGTCCACCTCAACGGGGCTCCGCTGGCCTTCGATGCGCCCTTCGGGGGCTATAAACAATCAGGCAACGGTCGCGAGTTCGGCAAATTCGGCCTCGCCGAGTACCTCGAAGCCAAGGCCATCTTCGGCGACAACGAGAACTGAGCGGGAGCGTTCCGAATTTCGGCACGACGGATGCCCTGCACGACAGATGCGCAGAAAGGGGCGGGCGTGAATCCGATTATGTGGATGGGCATCGCCGGAATAATCGGCACGGCCGTCTCACCCTGGATCGCGGAACGATTACGCAGCAAGAATGCGCGGAAAGACCAGCTCATGAAGCTGCGGATCGCCATCTACGCCGAGTTGCTGAAAGGGACGGCTCACCTCGCGGCACAAGCACACGCGGGGGCGCCGAATCCGGCTACCGAGTTGGAGGAGATCGGCACCGACGAATTGCACGGCCTGCTCAGCCAGGCGAAGGTCGTCGCCGGCCCGGACGTGTTGCGACACCTCGAGGAGCTGTCGCAACAGATCGACTCGCTCAACCGAAGCGCAGATCTCGCCGACGCAGCGGGCAACATCGCTTCGGCGCATGCGAAGGTCCAGGACGCCATCCGTGGCGAAATGATGCGCTGACATCCAACGCCGTCGATCACGTTCGTGGAAGGCCGTCGCGGATTGCCCGATACCACTGCACGATCGATTCGGTGGAACCGTCCACTCCCTCGACGATCCCGTGCCCACCGACTGCCCGGTACAGTTGCAGGGCCTGAGTCTTGCCGAGTTCGACGCCCCACTGGTCGAACGAATTGATGTTCGACAGCACACCTTCGGTGAACACCTGGTGCTCGTAGAGCGCGATCAGCTGGCCGAGCACGCCGGGACTCAGTTCGGGGCGAGAATCGTGGTCGACGGACGGTTCCCCGCCATCACCTTGTGGGGAATCAGGTCGCCCCGGACCCCGTCGGCGGCGAGATCCGCGGCGGTCCGGCCGAATGCGAGCACTCTGCGCTGAGCGAGCAGGTTGCTGACCAGGACGTCGTGCATGCTGCCGGTGCCGTCGCTCAGCGGTAGATCGGCGGCCGGTTCGGCGAATCCCAGGAAGTCGACCGGGACCAGGTGGGTGCCCTGGTGCAGGAGCTGGTAGAAGGCGTGCTGCCCATTGGTGCCGGGCTCACCCCACCAGACCGCCCCGGTGGAGACGTCGGCCGGGGTGCCGTTCAGCTGCACGGACTTGCCGTTCGATTCCATCGCGAGTTGCTGCAGGTACGCGGGCAGGGCAGGAGGTCGTTGGCGTAGGGCAGGACCGCCCGGGTCTCGGCGTCGAAGAAGTTCGCGTACCAGAAACCCAGCAGGGCCAGGAGGACCGGCGCGTTCGACTCGAGCGACGCCGTCGGCCGCTCGCCCGGACGAGCACCTTTGTCCACCCTCAATCCCCGGGAACTCGAGGTCCTCGCACATCTGACGGTCGGCAAACGGAACAAGGCCATCGCCTCCGAACTGGGCATCAGCGAAAGCACGGTCAAGTTCCACGTCGCCAGCGTGCTGCAGAAACTCGACGTCACCAACCGCGGCGAGGCCGGTGCGATCGGAATTCGGGCCGGCATCTCACCCGACGCAACGAGGGTCACCGTCGCGCACCGCTAGCGCGACGCGTCGGTGTAGATCCCGGTGAGGGTGTCGATCAGCGCGGCGAGTCCGGGGGGCGGGTCGTGGCGCCACCAGGCCAGGTGCACCGGAACCCGCGGGCCGTCGCTGATGGGGCGGTAGGTGACGCCGTCGCGAGGATGGTGCGAGGCCGTCGCTTCCGCGGTGGTTCCGACACCCCGGCCCGCGGCGATGGCATCGAGCCACTCCTCCACATCGGTGGATTCGACGAAGTGTTCCGGACCCGTTCCTGCGGTCCACAACTCGCTGGAGGTCGTGCCGGTTCGGGGATCGATCACGATTGTGCGCGTGGCGATCTCCGACATCGTCACCTGCCGCCGGCGGCGCCAGTCCGGGTCGTCGGACGCGAACGCGACCATGCGTCGCTCGAGGCCGATGACGACGGAATCGAATCTGCGCGAATCGACGGGCATGCGCACGATCGCCGCATCGCAGACACCTTCCGCCAACCCCGCCGTGTGGGAGTTGTGCCGAACCAGTTGCAGGTCGATGTCGGGGTGCGCCTTCGGCCACGTGCGCAGCAACGGCGTGGTGTGACGGCCGACGGCGGCCCACGCGTACCCCACCCGAAGTATGGCCTGCCGCGTGCGGACCACCTCGTCGAGCTTGGCGACCTCCGCGAGAACCCGCCGGACCTGCGGCATCACGTGCTGCCCGAGCGCTGCGGGTTCACAACCACGCGGCGTCCGGCGGACGAGGCGCTCACCCAGCCGGTTCTCCAGGTTCGCGATGGTGCGCGAGACGGCGGCCTGGGATACGCCGAGTTCGGCAGCGGCGTCGGTGAACGATCCGACATCACAGGCAGTGACGAAGTACCGCAGTTCCCGCAGGGTCCAATCCATAACCAAATCGTATATCCATTACGGGGAATGCATTTTACGTATCCGAGCACCGGACCTACCGTATGTGTCGTGACGGAGCCACGATCGAATGTCCAGCTGGCGGGCCGGCCAGGTCCGCGCCCGGCCGCGGGAACGACGGCGTCCCGTCAGCTGACGTCCGGTATCGCGACGATGGTCGGAAGTTCCGTCAGCAACCAGGCCGGGGCCGCGATCGGCGCACTGGCATTCCCGGTCATCGGACCGGTAGGGGTTGTCGCGGTGCGCCAACTCGTCACCGCGATGGTCCTCGGCGCTGCGGTGCGGCCTCGATTCCGGTCGATGACCGGTGCGCAGTTCCGGCCGGTCCTCGGGCTCGCAGTGGTCTTCAGCGTCATGAACCTGAGTCTCTACAGTGCCGTCGAGCGCATCGGTCTCGGATTGGCTGTGACGTTGGAGTTCCTCGGCCCGCTGGCCGTGGCGGTGCTCACCTCGCGGCGCGTCATCGATGTCGCCTGCGCGATCGTGGCCGGCATCGGCGTCCTGGTACTCACCGATCCCGGCCCGACCACCGATTACCTCGGGATCGCGTCGGCCCTGACGGCCGCGGCGGCGTGGGCGGGGTACATTCTGCTCAATCGGACTCTGGGCCAACGTCTTCCCGGTGTGCAGGGATCGGCTGCCGCCGGCGCCCTCTCCGCGATAGCGTGGATACCGTTGACGGTCGTCTGGTTCATCCACCACCCACCGACCGTCGAGTCGCTGCTTTTCGCGGTGGCGTGCGGAATTCTGGCTTCCGCCATACCTTTCGCCGCCGACCTCATCACACTGCGCCGACTGCCCGCAGGGCTGTTCGGCACACTCACCAGCCTGAACCCGGTATGGGCAGCGCTCGCCGGCTGGCTGATTTTGCATCAGATGCTGTCCGCGCACCAGTTGACCGGAATCGGCCTCATAGCGGCAAGCAACATCGCCGTCACCGTCGCCGGATTCGCACGGCAGGGGCGGAAGCGCCGGGTTCAGTTGGCTACCGACGCAACCAGATAGCACGGCGGCGAGATTTCGTCCAGCGCCAGTGCAACCGCGGCTCGGGCGGCGACGGGCCCGACCAGGTTGCCGGTTCCGTTGTACCCTCCGACCGCGAAGACGCCGGGCCGTACCTCGCAGCACAATGGGCGACCGTCGGGAGTGAAACCGACGGACGCCGCCCATCTGCGTGTCACCGACACCGGTCGCCCGGCCATCCGCTCGGCCACCCTCTCGATGTGAGACTGCACTGGTCGGGTCGGCTCCGTGTCGGTCGTCCACTCGGCGTCGGCGAACAGGTCGCGGCCACCGCCGGCCAGCAGTCGGCCGTCGGCGGATTGCTGGGCGTAGTCGTATCCCCACCGCCCGTACACCGGGCACGGCAACCGCGGGGGCAGTCCGGGAGCGGTGCCGAGCATCTGCAGTCGCGCGGTGCGGACTCGCTCACGCAGCTCCGGAAGTACCTGCTCGAGTCTCCCGTCCACGGCCACCAGAATCACCGGTGCGCTCACCGTGCCGTGCCCGGTGTGCACGACTCCGGGCTCGAGCGAGGTCACCGGCGAATTCTCGTACAGGTTCGCCGAATTCCGCAGCATCGAGGCGAGTCCCAATGCTCGGCGGGACGGATTCGTCGCCGCGTCGTCGGGAAGGAATATCCCCTGCCCCAGTTCCCCGACGTAGGTGTCGACGGCTATGGCATTGTCCCGCAGCGCCTGTGCGAGCTTGTCGCAATCCTCCAGTTCGGCCGCCCGCTCGGCGGCCTCGGCGTCGTCGACGGGATCGCCGGGAAGTCCGGCCAGCCGGATCGACCCGGTCCGCCCGATCACGTCGACGCCCAGGACGTCCACGAGGTGGTCGAGTTCGGCGAGCGTCGCCCGATACAGATCCACCGACGCCGCACCCCACTCGGCGACCGCCGAATGCAGGAAGGATGCCGGACCGCCCAGCAGGAATCCGCCGTTCCGTCCCGCCGCGCCCGAGGCAACGCGACCGGAATCGAGGCCGACGACCGTGAGCCCCCGGGCGGTCAGTTCCTCGACGGCGGCGAGACCGGAACCGCCGAGCCCGACGACGCACGCATCCGCGGTCACGCGTGATTCCAACCGCGGCAACCCTTCCCATGCCGCCACGACCGGGTCGTCGTCCCACGCGCACCGTGAATTCATGACGGATACGACAGCTTTCAGTCGGTGAGGTCGAGTGCGGCGCGGACGATGCTGTCGGTGTCGATGCCGTGGTAGCGGTAGACGTCGTCGAGGGACCCGACCTGCCCGAACTTGCTGACGCCGAGCGCGGCGCCGGGGACGTGGTTGATGCCGGTGAGGAACGCCAGGGTGTGTGGGTGCCCGTCGAGGACGGTGACCATCGGCGCCGCCCGGTCGGCGGGGAACACCTGATCGAGAATCCAGGACGGGCCGTCGGTCAGGCCGCGGCGGGCCTGGGCCGCCTCGAACAAGAGTCCGGGGCTGGTCACGCACACGACGTCCGCGGTGATGCCCTGCTCGGCCAACCGGTCCGCGGCGGTGAGGGTTTCCGGGATCATCGCGCCCATCCCCACCAACGTCACCGCCGGGTTGTCCGCGTGCCGCAACGTGTACGCCCCGGCGACGACCTGCCGGCGGCGACGCTCCCGCGCCGCCGGATCCGACGGCACCGCGGCCAAAGTTTGGTCGACCGGGCGGGTCGAGAGCCGCAGATACGACGACGACCCGTCCGGCCGGCCCAATCGGGAGATGCTGTCGAGCAGCGTCCACTCGGTGTCGATCGCGAACGCCGGCTCGAAGCTCACACACCCGGGTTGTTCGAGGCCGATCGACGGGGTCTTGATCGACTGATGCGCCCCACCCTCCGCGGCCAGCGTCACCCCGGAGGGGGTGCCCACCAGGATCGACTGCCCGCCCGCATAGATGCCGTACGACCACGGTTCCAGGGCGCGTTCGACGAACGGGTCGTACATCACCCCGATCGGGAACAAGGGTTGTCCCCACCGACTCCAGGTGGCACCGAGCTCCCCCATCAACCCGACCAGGTTGGTTTCGGCGATGCCCAGTTCCATGTGCTGCCCGGTGGGCTTTTCCCGCCAGTGCATGATCGTTTCGGCGTCGTCGTCGAACCAGTTGCGGCGCTCGTTCGGTGACCACACCCCGACCTTGTTCAGCCACCCGGCCAGGTTCGTCGTCGACGACACATCCGGGGAGACGGTGACCACCCGTTTGGCGGCGTCGGGGGCCTGGCGGGACAGGTCCAGCAACGCCCGCCCCAGCGCGGCCTGGGTGGTCGACGTCCCGGACGGGGTGCGGCCGATATCGGCCGGGACGGCGGGCGGGGTGGCCAGCTCGACCGGGTCCCGGCGGAGCCAGTCGGCGGAGGCGGCGCAGACCCGGCCCTCGGTACTGTCCGGGGCGAATCGGGCCCACGGGTGCGCCGGGTCCATCCCGAGTTCGGCGGCGAGCTGTTCGTACTGTTCGACAGTGAGCAGCGACGAGTGGTTCTGCGGATGCCCCTGGGTGGGCAGGCCGCGGCCCTTGATGGTGTAGGCGATGATCACCGTCGGACGGGTGTCGTCGATCTGCGCGTACGCCTGCCGGAGGGCGTCGAGGTCGTGGCCGCCGAGGTTGCGAATGGCGCGCAGCAGGGTGTCGTCGTCCAACTCGGCGATCAGCGACGCGATGCCCGGGGCGTCGGGGCCGTCCCCGGGCAACCGGTCCCGGACCTGCGCGGCGTCGCAGCGCAGCAGCCGCTGGTATTCGGGGTTGGGCATGTCCAGAATCCGGGTCCGCAGCGCCGGACCGCCCGAACGGGTGAACAGCGACTCGAGCAGCGTCCCGAACTTGACGGTGAGCACCTGCCAGCCGGCGGCGCCGAACATCGCCTCGAGCCGGCCGGCGGCGATGTTGGGGACCACCCGGTCCAGGGACTGCCGGTTCAGGTCGACGATCCACACGATCTCCCCGAGTTCGGCGACCGAGTGGTCGAGGATCGCCTCCCACACCGCGCCCTCGTCCAGTTCGGCGTCGCCGACGAGGGAGTACTGCCGTCCCGTGCCCGCCGAACCGATCTGGGTGTTCACGTAGCGGCGGGCGATGGCACCCCAGATCGGGGCCGTCGCGCCGATCCCGACCGAGCCGGTCGAGTAGTCCACCGGGTCCGGGTCCTTGATCCGGGACGGGTAGGACTGCAGGCCGCCGAATTCGCGCAGCGTGGTCAGGTACTTCTCGTCCAGCTCGCCGAGCAGGTAGTTGATGCCGTGCAGGATCGGGGAGGCGTGCGGTTTCACCGACACCCGGTCGCCGGGGCGGAGCTGCTCGAACCACAGCGAGGTCATGATGGTCGCGATCGACGCGCACGACGCCTGATGGCCACCGACCTTGAGCCCGGTGGGGTTGGGCCGAACCCGGTTGGCGTGGTGGATCATCGACGTCGACAACCACAACACACGCTTCTCGATCTCCACGAGTGCTTCCGGAGTGATCGAGCGCGGGGCGAGCTGCGTCGTGCGGGCGTCGTTCATTGTGTCGTCCTTGCCTGTGAGTTCCTGGCACCGAATCCGATCTTCCTCGGCCCAGTTCGTGAGCGAGGCGGATCGGCGGTGACGGGCAGCCGGACCTGTGGGAACCGACCTCATCGCATCTTCGAGTTCTCGTGTGCAGATCTCTCGCAACAGTCGAACATCGGAACGCACTATGAGCAATACCAGTGACCGGACTCGAGCATCCTGCGCATCCACGGAGCCGTCGCCGCGGTCGACGGTTGGCAAACTGCCCAGCACGACCGCCGCCGGTACCGGCCGGCGCTACCCTGACCGGGAGGGCTCTGCACCGCGCACACCGACCCAGGGGGATCGTTTTGACCACCACACCAGACCGCGTTCGCACGGCGTTCCCGGAGATCAGCTCGCGGGCGTGGGAGCACCCCGCGGACCGGGCGGCGCTCGTCACCCTGCGCACACTGAAGGGATTCGACACCGTCTTCCGGACCATCTCGGGTCTGCTGCAGGAGCGCCAGCACCGGCTGATGTACCTGGCCACGTCGGTACGCGTCGACGAACGGCAGTTCAGCGATCTCCACGACCTCCGCAGCGACTGCGTGCGGATCCTGGGCGCCGACGAGACACCCGAGCTGTTCGTGCTGCAGACCCCGGTGGTGAATGCCTTCACCATCGGCATGGACCGACCGTTCATCGTCGTCACCACCGGATTGCTCGACGTGATGAACTACGAAGAGCAGCGATTCGTCATCGGTCACGAACTCGGTCACGCGCTGTCCGGGCACGCGGTGTATCGCACGATCCTCATGCACCTGATGCGGCTGGCCGGGACCATCGGCTGGATGCCCATCGGCGGGTGGGCGTTGCGAGCGATCATCGCCGCACTCATGGAATGGCAGCGCAAGTCCGAACTGTCCGGCGACCGCGCCGGATTGCTGTGCGGGCAGGACGTCCACACCGCCCTGCGCGTGCAGCTGAAGCTGGCCGGCGGTTCCCGGGTCAGCGAGATCGACACCGACGCCTTCCTGGCGCAGGCCGCCGAGTACGACGCCAGCGGCGACCTCCGCGACGGCGTCCTCAAGCTCCTCAACATCGAACTGCTCGCCCACCCGTTCTCGGTGCTGCGGGCCGCCGAGTTGAAGAAGTGGGTGGACAGCGGTGCCTACGCGGCAATCCTGCGCGGGGAATACCCGCGCCGCCACGAGGACGACGACGCCAAGATCAGCGAAGAATTCCGCAAGGCCGCGAAGACGTACAAGCAGAATTTCGACGCCTCCAACGACCCACTGATCCGCATGCTTCGTGAGATCGGCAGCGGACTGGGCACCACCGTCGACGCTGTCGGCAGCGGTGTCGGCGACGTCGCGGCCGACATCAAGGAACGGTTCACCCACTGGCGCCGCAATTCCGACGGCAAGAGCGATTCCGACGGCAAGAGCGATTCCGACGGCAAGAAGGACTCCGACGGCCCGAACGGTTCCGACTAGTCGGCCATCGTCTCCGCCAGTTCCTCGACCTCCTGGATGACCGGTTCGGGCACCCGCACCGGTCCGGGCGTGTAGGTGACCGACCGCAGCCGGCCGGTGAACCGGAACGTCCCGCGCCGTTCCCGCAGATCCCACAGCACCGGCCCGCGGGCGTCGACGCCCACCGAGATGCCGGTCCACGGCGCCATGCCGACGAGCTGGAACTGGTCGTCGAGGGTGGCGACGTCGGTGGTCGCCCCGGCCGCATCGGTGAGCGCGACGGTGAAATTCCACCGGACGGATTCGGTGGCCTCGGCCCGCACCTGCACACCGACCACGCCCTCGCCGAGGGGCGCGGAAGTGTGCGCGACGCGGCCGTAGCTGTTGACCGCGAACACGATTCGGCCGTCCTCGACGTAGAGCACGTAACCGCCGTGCGGATCGCCGTGGGCGACGAGCACACCTTCGTCGCCTGCGGCGATCTCGTGCGCGGCGACGTCGATGGTGAAATCGCGGTACTGGATCAGCACACTGGACCGATAGCGTTCCAGCGTCGGTGTGCCCGCGAGGATCTTCACCGGTTCCGCGAGCCGGCGTTCGTCGGGCCGGCGCTGCACTGCCTTGCGGTCGTTGAGGATCGGGAACACGGTGTTGTGCCAGGCCGCGCGATCCCACGCCTCGGCGAGTTCCCGCACCTTCCCGGGGAAGAGGTGGGCGACGTCCGCGGTCTCGGCGGGGTCGGATTCGACGTCGAACAGTTGCCACTGCGGATCGTCGACCCGGGTCGGATCCGTGTGCAGCGACAGCAGTTTCCAGCCGTCCCGGTAGAACCCGCGGTGACCGCCGAACTCTGCGTACTGCTCCGTGTGCGGGGTGGGCTGCGCGGCGTCCCGAAGGACGTCGGCGATGCTGACTCCGTCCCGCTCCTGCGCGGGCAGTCCGTTCCGGTGGGTCGGCGTCTCCAGTCCGGCGAGGTCCAGGAGGGTCGGGGTGATGTCGGTGACGTACGAGTAGTGCTTGCGCAGTCCGGTATCGCCGTCGGCGCGACCGAGTCCGGCCGGCCAGGACAGCAGGAACGGCACCCGGACACCACCGGCGAACGTCTGCCCCTTGTAGAACCGGAACGGGGTGTTCGACGCCTGCCCCCAGCCGCGCGGGTAGTGGACGCCGATCTTCTCCGAACCGATCAGCTCGTCGTCGTGCGGGACGTCGCGCACCCAGTCGGCCGGAACCGGTCCGTGCACGAATTGACTGAAGTACGAACGGGTTCCCGCCGCACCACCCTCGGCGGTGCCCCCGTTGTCGGACGTGAACACGATGATCGTGTTGTCGGTCTCGCCGAGTTCGTCGAGGGTGTCGAGCACCCGGCCCACGCTCTGGTCGATGCTGTCGACCATCGCGGCGTAGACCTCCTGGTACCGGGCGAACCGCAGCTGCTCCTCTTCGGTGAGCTCGTCCCACGGCGGGGCGTCGTAGCCGGGTTCGGTGTTGCGTTCGGCCATCTGGGTTCCGGGCGGAAAGAACCCCGCCTCGAGCTGCGCGTCGAAGCGGCTGCGCCGCACCGCGTCCCAGCCCTCGGTGTAGCGCCCGCGGTACTTGGCGAGGTCTTCGGGCTTGGCCTGGTGCGGGCCGTGCATCGCGATGTGCGAGAAGTAGAGGAAGAACGGCTTGTCGGCGTCATGGGCGCGCAGGCTCTTGATGCGGGCGACGGCCTTGTCGGTGATGTCGTCGGTGACGTAGTAGTCCGACGGATACTCCTCGACGTCGACCACGGAGTTGTCGGAGATCAGCTCGTTCGGGTAGTAGAACGAATTCAACCCTTCGAGCGAGCCGTAGTAGCTGTCGAATCCACGCTGCAGGGGCCAGGAATCGCGGGTGCGACCCGGCGCGAGGTTTGTATCGCGCGCGAGATGCCATTTGCCCACCGCGTGCGTGGCATAGCCGTTCGCGCGCAGAATCTCCGCAAGGCTGAGCGCGTCGTCGGCGAGTTCCATTCGCAGCCCGGGGAAGCCGGGGTCGAAGTTGGCGACGCTGCCGTAGCCGGCGCGGTGCGGGTTCAGGCCGGTGAGCAGCGCGGCGCGGGCCGGTGAGCAGACCGAGGTGGTGTGGTAGTTCGACAGCCGGTAGCCGCTGTCGGCGAGCCGGTTCAGGTTGGGGGTGTCGATCTCGGAGCCGAACGGCCCGATGTCGGAGTAGCCCATGTCGTCGATGAGGATCACCACGATGTTCGGCGCGCCGGCCGGGGCCTTCGCCTCCGGATTCCACCACGGCGTCGACTCCGCGCTCGTCCGGCCGATGTGTCCGCCGAATCCGTCGTACCCCCGCGCGCCCGACGGGATCTGCTGCTCGCCGTCGACACCACCGGTTACGTTATTTCCCACTTCGGGCACGCGCGTAATTCCCTTCACTGACGGAGACAGGATTTCCCCGCATATGTGGGGGAATCGTACGGTTGCCCACTTCCCCGGCGAGTGCTTTGAATCACGAAGATTCAAAACCGTGTTCACCAGCTGTGACCTGCATCGCCCGAAACCGGTGGCAGAACGTGATCTGTGCAATGAAAGGGGCCACTTTTACACGCGCGTAAGAATTTCAGGAGAGGATTTGCGGAGGCTTGCCCACCGACGACAGTCGGTTCGGCAGGCGCTGGTGAATGTGCTCCTGCCCGCGTGTGATCGTCCAGAAAGCTGTACCACTGTGCTCCAGCTCATCTCGATACTCGGCCTCCTCCGACGTGCCGGCGCCACCGCATGGCCGTCGCTGCGCACCGCGTTGCTTCGCTTCGCGGGATACCTGATGCCGATCGCGCAGACGGCGGTCACCGCGGGGGCGGCGTGGTGGGTGTCGGTCGAGGTGGCCGGTCACGAGCAGCCGTTGCTGGCCCCGCTGGCCGCGGTCGTGTGCCTGAGCGTCGCGCGCGGCGCCCGCAGCCGTCGCGCCGCCGAACTCATCGCCGGCGTCACCATCGGAACGATCGTGTCGGACGTCGTCGTGCGGTACATCGGCAACGGCCCGTGGCAGATCTGCCTCGTGGTGGCGGTGGCCATGTCGCTGGCGGTGCTGCTCGACGGTGGTTCGGTGATCGTGCTGCAGTCGGGTTCGTCGGCAGCGTTGGTCGCGGCGATGGCATCCGCGACCGCAGCGCACCCGTTCGACCGGGTCGTCGATGCGTTGATCGGGGGTGCGCTCAGCCTGGTGGCGCTGTCCGTGTTGCCGACCGATCCCGTCCGGCGGACGCGTCGGTGCGCCGCCGCGGTGCTGGACAGCGTGGCCGCGGCCCTCCGGCAGACGTCGAAGGGCCTGGCAGCCGGGGATGTCTCCGCACTGGAGGACGCTCTTGCGCTTGCCCGTTCGACGCAGTCGACGATCGACAGCATGCGCGTCGAACTCCGCTCCGGATCCGAGGTGGCACGGATGTCGCCGATCCACTGGCGGGGACGTCGCCGCATCGGCCGGCTCGCGTCGATCGCGGACCCGATCGACAACGCCGCACGCAACACCCGGGTTCTGGTGCGGCGGGCGCTGATCGCCACGTACGACGGCGAGCAGGTGGACCCGCAGTTGGCTGACGCTGTCACCGAACTCGCCGACATCGCGGACCGGATGCGTCAGATGATTCTCGCAACCTCGGCGAAGAGGCCCAACGAAATCCAGATCAGCGACGAACTCGAGCGCTTCGCGCGCTCACTGCCGCAGCAGGAGATCTCGGCCGGGTTCTCCTCGGCGGTCGTCTCGGCGCAGGTCCGGTCGATCGTCATCGACTTCTTCGAAGTGTGCGGCATCCCGCGCGCCGTCTGCCGCCCGATGCTGCCGCGTCCCGCCCACTACGCGGGCGCCGCGTAACTCGGCGGGGGTGCCCGTCTCGTACAGGGACTGACCGCGTCCGAGATGTCGCTCCACAAACCACGTCGATCGAGTTCCGCGATCATGTGGTCCGCTCCGGCCAGGATGTGTGATTCCACGAGCGTCTTGGCCGACCTGGCGGCGCGCTTGCGCAGAGCGGCAAGCAGGCGCGCCTCCTGTGGGGTCGAGAGTTGGGCGTCGTAGAGGTTCGGCAGGTTCGCAGTGACCGAATCCAGGAGACGGACAAGCCGAGGAGAGCCGGCGGCGGCGTTGACCCTGCTATGGAAGGCGAGCCCGAGTGCGGCGACATCGTCGGCGTCACCGTGGGCGATCGCCTTCTCGTGGTCTCGGAGAATGGTGGCGAGCTCGTCGAGGTCGGTAGGGCCGACATTCTCGGCAGCTCGCGAGGCGAGTTCACCGGCCAGCAGCGCATGAGCCCAGAAGAGGTCTCGCACATCCTGTTTGGTAAACGGAGCAACGACGTAGCCCCGGCGAGGGACCGTATCTACGAACCCCTCACCGCACAGTTTCAGAAGTCCCTCGCGGACGGGAGTAGTGCTTACTCCGACAGCCTCCGCGATCCGTTCGATGCGTACGAACTCTCCTGGTCGCACCGTCCCGGCAAGAATCATCTTCCGTACATAGGAGGCCACTTCGTCGGGCAGTTGCTGGAGCGCGGAGGCTGTGTGATCGAGCATCGTCGGCGGCATCTTTCCGGTGTCCGATGGGCCTTAGCCCGAATGCACCGATTCGCTGATCCGGTCGGGGTGAGTTTCGGTGTGCAGCATTGGGCGGCATGTGGGCGTGGTTGAGCGTCCGACTTCTCGTGTCGGGTTGTTCCACTGGGGTTTTCGCGTCGAGGGTGGGCAGGTGTTGCGGATGTTAGACGATGATCGGGTGATTGCGGCCGAACGCTTTGTCGAACAGCGTGTTCCACGGTGTTTCCCACGGCCAGTCGGCTGGCAGGTGCAGCGTCAACCGTCGGGCCGAATACGCGATGCGCGCGGGGACCGAGACGAGGGTGCGCCGGAGGGTGCCGGTGGTCGCTTTCGTCAGCTTCGGATCGCTGGTGAGGGTGCCGGCGGCACGGGTGAGATTGAACGCCATCACCGCGCAGGCGAGCCAGGCGGCGTTCGCCGAAAACGAGTTCGACGGGAGATGCGCGAGAGCGGAGTTCTTCAGGTCCGCATGCACCTGCTCGATGATGGCGTGCTGACGGTGAGTTTTGTCGGCGTCGACGGTATCGAGGTCGTCGGGGTCGGTGGTGGTGAAGAACGCGTGGAACCGCCAGATGTCGAACAACGTGCCCTGTCCCTGGTCCTTGGGCGGTCGCAGGTCGGGGATGCGGCGCACCACCAGCCGCCCGGGTATCTGGTGGGCCTTGCGCTGGGAGGTGAACGCGGTGAACTTCGATCTCCGCGACCTCGGCGCGCGAGATCCAGGTGTCGGTGTCCTCGTCGTAGACGGCGTCGGTGTACTGGATCGGCGTCCACGCGGACTCGTCGTCGTCGATGGAGGCGATCGCCTGTTTGATGGTGGAGGTCAGGCGCACGGTGACCGAGACGTCGGCGCCGGCACGGGTCGCGGCACCGATGGTGGGATGGCCGTAGAAGGCGGAGTCGCCACGGACCAGGACTTTCGACACCCCGTCCCCGCTCGCTCCGCCGGCCTGGGTGCGCAGCCGGTCGACGGCGGTCAGGGCGTCGGCGACCATCCGGGCGGCCCCGCGCGGGGAGCCGCAGGCTCCTCGGCGCAGGCGTTGACCGAGGATCACCGGTGCAGCGGTGTCGGTGGTGACGGTGGCGAGCAGTGCGTTCAGCCCGCGCACACCGGAGTACCCGTACCCGGACCCCTGTTTGCCGTGGCCGTGGACCTCGATGATCGAATCGTCGATATCGACCAGGACCCGCCCGGTGTCGATCCCCGACACCAGCGGGGTCTTCGCGGCGAGGTTGCTCAGGAACCGCGAGGCGACGGCGTCGAGTTGCCGGACGTGCCCGAAGGTGAACTGGCGGAGGAACGATCCCAGCGTCGACGGTGCATAGGGTCGGTCGAAAACGGTCCCCATCGCCCCGTGCCGCAGGATCGCCAGGTCGGCGATGCTGTCGGCGCCGGCGACCATCCCACCGACCAGGGACCCGACCTTGCGGCCGGGGTTGGCGCCTTTGTCGGTCGGGACGCTCAGCTGCTGATCGGTGAGGGTGAGCAGGCCGCTGGCCTGCGCCAACGCCATCACCGGGACCATGCCCGCGGTCGATATCAGATTGGGGTCGTCGAACCTTGCCGCCGCGACGGGTCTGGTGTGAGATAGTTGGTCGGGTAGCCCCGACGCCTTGCGGCGCCGAGGCCCCCTCAGAACCGGACGTGCGACTTTCACCGCATCCGGCTCAAGCAAGCCCCACGGGCGTCTGTCCCCTGATTCCGCTGGACCCACTGCCCTGTCGCTCGAGTTGTCGGCAGTGGGCATGCGTGAGGCGTGTGGCCCGATCGCCGCCATGGGCGTTACCCAAGACGAGGGCAGTAGCGCGTAGCGCTCTCGTCATGGCCTTGATCCACTGTTCCCACTCTTGTGGGCTTTGTGGAGCGTGGTCGGCGTGCAGAAGGAATGTCCCGCACACGGGGCATAGCCCGCGCTGCTGGAGCAGCAGCGAGGCTGTGAGACCACCGAGTTGCGCGTATGCCTTTCGTCGCCGACGTGCCCAATACTGGTCCAGGGCAGGATCGTCAGGTGACGCGGTGCCCATGACCATGTTGTGGCGGACGATCTTCGTCCAGGCGAACTGGCGTAGGTACTTCCCGCTGTCGCGGTCGCCGAACACCCATCGGTCTGTTCTGGATGGGTTGAACGTGCCGAAGTATCGATCCACGACCCAGTTCCTCGACTTTCTCGGGTGGGCGCGCAGCGCCCACCCGTAGAGGTGTTGCCACAGATAGTGATCCACGGCGGAGAACACCTCTTTGGAGACCACGCTCCGGTAGTAGCCAGCCCAACCCCGAATGATCGGGGTCAGTTGGCGGATCACCGCTTCGGAGTTGGTTCCCCGTAGGGAACGCACCTCGTCGGCGAGCCGATGCCGGATCCGCTTCACTGCCGCTGCGCTGGGTTTGATGAGCAGTTTGCCGTCGTATCGACGGACGTTGAACCCCAGGAAGTCGAATCCTGCGTCGACGTGGACAATTCGTGTCTTGTCTTCGTTGAATTCGAGGCCCCGTGGCGTCAACCACTCACCCAACCGGTGCCGGGCCTGTTCGGCTTGGCCCTTGGTGTGACACATGATGACGAAGTCGTCGGCGTATCTCACCAGCACCGGAGCTCCTCTTGCCACGTGCGCCCCATGGGGGTCGCTACGTGTGTAGCGAACTCCAGCGGCTTCCTCCATCCCGTGCAGCGCAATGTTGAGCAGCATCGGGCTGATCACCCCACCTTGAGGGGTTCCTTCGTCGGTGGAGGTGAACCGGCCCTGCTCGATCACTCCTGCAGCCAGCCATCCGGCGACAAGCCCCCGTGCGGGGAAGGTTCCCAGATGTGCCAGCAGCCGCTCATGATCGATGCGGTCGAACGCTGCCGACAGGTCCGCGTCGAGCACCCACTGGCGCTTGGATCTGCGTCCTTTGAGCGTCCAGTAGATCGCTTCGATCGCGTCGTGACAGCCACGCCCGGGCCGGAACCCATACGAGCGTGGTTCGAACCGCGCTTCCCACTCCGGCTCCAACGCATTCGCGACACGAGCTTGTTGCACCCGGTCACGAAGCACGGGAATCCCCAGTGGACGCTGCTTTCCATTCGCCTTCGGAATGTAGACACGCTTGACCGGTCGGGCCTGCCACAGCGCAGTATGCCGGTGCAGATCCACCGCCAACTCAGCCCTGGCAGAAGAAGTCAAAACGACTTCTCCATCGATGCCCGCGGTCCTGCGTCCAGCGTTGCGCTGCGTCACCCGCCGCACACTGTGGAGCGTGTTCGACTGGCTTCGCAGCATCAGTTTCTGCAAGTTGCGGACCCGTTTGAGATCCCCTTCTTGCGACGCCTTGAAAATCCTCCGCCGCAGCCGCCGTACGTCCTGCTCCACCGAGCGCCACGAGATCGCATCCCAGTTCGTCATGACGTCTTGTGGTCCGTTCACCGAAGTGGTGTCCAACTTGTCCGCAAGTTCTGGCGCTGTCATCGTCGTCCCTTTCAAAGGCTCACCTGGCCCACGTCAGCACCCTCCACGGGTTCGAGTGTTCACTCGTATCCGGCCAGTTATCCGAACCCCGCCGTCGGAGGAGACGACATCAAATCGGGTCGGTTTCCTGTCGCCTTTCGGCCACCGGCATTAGCTTCTTGGGCCATCCTGTTCCCGCCCAGGCGTTCAGCCTTCCTCACGGTCGGCCCACCGAACCACCAGTCCGGACCAGAGCGGGGTTTCCACGTTCCACATGCGCAAGACCCGGCCGGGGTGGGTGCCGCCTCGATCCCGGGGCGACGGTGTTCATACGACCGGTCAGATGCCCCCGGTCGCCGTCTGCCGCTTCTCAACGGCCAGCCCTATACCCCGGCCCAAGCTTCCATCTATCCGAGGCTCATCTTGACGAGACGTTTCGGCGGTTCACTCACGTTCACCCGTCCGGCCTTCCCCTCACCTGCCGCCCCGGGATGGATCCAGGACAGCTTCGGCTTCTACCCCTGAGCTTCGCACCCCGCCGTTACCAGCGACGCACGTCAAGGTGGGGACGGGCCATCGAACACAAACCCGGGCTACGTCATCGACAACACCGCCGACCTCCAATCAACGCGCCACTTGACGCATGCGACCTCGTGTCGCACCACCTACGAGATGCCCTTCGTCGTGGCCGAATTGTTTCTGTGAGAAGTTCAATTCTTTCACTACGACAGGGCATTTCGCCGTTACGACCCACCCACGGACTCATCCGTATCGGTGCATCCAGGCTTAGATCAGTGGGCAGCCCGGCTCAGGATCTCTCGGGCGGTTTTGATGTGGGCGTAGTCGACGTGCATGTCTTCGTAGCGGACGGCGGCGAGTCCTTGGGCTTCGGCGTCCTCGAAGGCCTCGATCATGCCCGAGTAGAACGCGATCTCGGCGTCGGACGGGCTGAACACCTCGTTGGCGAGGGCGATGTGCGAGGGGTGGATCAATACCTGGCCGCGGAAGCCGAGTTCGCGGTTGCGTTCGGAGAAGTTCCGCGCCCCGTCGTGGTCGGTGAGGTCCTGCCACACCCCGACCAACGGGAATTCGAGACCGTTGGCACGCGCGGCGAGCAGGGCCCGGCTGCGCAGATACAGGGTCTCCTCGCCGGACGGGGTGAACTGGAACCCGATCGATCTGGAGACGTCCGCGTCGCGGGCGGTCCCGGCGAACAGGGTCGCCACCCGAGGCGAGGCGACGGCGATCTTTTCGCAGTTCGCATACGCCTCCGCGGTCTCGAGGCAGCAGATGAATTCGAGTTTGCCGGCGTCGACGCCGTTGGCCCGTTCGAAATGGGTGACGAGGGCGTCGAACCGGACGATGTCTTCGGGCCCATAGGTTTTCGGCAGCACGAAGCCATCGAGTCCGGGGACGGCGACGGCGGCGATGTCGTCGCCGGTGATCCCGGTGTCCAGTGCGTTCAGCCGCACGTACAGTCCGACATCCGCCCCGGTGTCCCGTAGTTGCGCGATGGTCCGAGCGGCCGTGGCGCGTCCCTGGTCCTTCAGGTGCTCGGGTACAGAGTCCTCGAGGTCGAGGATCAGGCCGTCGGCACCGGCGGCAATGGCCTTCTCGGCCCACCCCTCCCGATGCCCGGGCACGAACAACAACGAACGAAGCGGTCTCATGGTGTCTTCTCCAGTTTCTTGTGTAGTAATTCCATTCGGATGGCGTCGGTGTCGGCGCCCAACGCCGGGACCCGGCCCGCTGACACCGTCCACCCCTGTGCGAGGGCGGGCGGCACCAGGGCAGGGACCGGGCCGGCCGGGGTGTCGACGTTGCGCCACCGGCCGCGGACAGACAGTTGCGGGTGCTCGGCGAGGCCGCGGACCCCGTTGAGTCGGGCGTTGCCGATCCCGGCCGCATCGGCGGCCTGCTGGATCTCGGCCAGGGTGCGCTGCGCGCACCAGGCGGCGACGATCGCGTCGAGTGCGGTGCGCTCCCGGACCCGGTCGTCGTTGCGGGCGTACCGCGGATCCTCGGCCAGATCCGGGCGGCCCAGAAGATCCGCCGCCAAGCGCCGCCATTCCCGGTCGCTGGTGGTGCCGAGCACCACGGTCCGCCCGTCGGCGGTCGGATAGGCCCCGTAGGGGGCGACCATCGGCGAGCCCATGCCGACCGGCTCGGGTTCGGCACCGCCGTGGATCACCTGGTTGAGGGCGAAACCCATCATCTCGGCGACCACGTCGAGCATCGCGATCGGGATGACCGCGCCGCGCCCGGTCCGCTCCCGCTCGTACAGCGCGGCCAGGATGGCCGAGTACGCATACAGTGCGGTGCCGATGTCGGCGATCGGAATCCCCGGTTTGGCCGGTTGCCCGGGCAGGCCGGTGATGGTGCAGGACCCGGCCTCGGCCTGGATGAGCAGGTCGTAGGCCCGCTTGTGGTCCAGTGGTCCGCCGCGCCCGTACCCAGAAATGTCGACGATGATCAATCGTGGGTACCGCCGGGCCAGTGCGTCCACCCCGAGACCGAGCCGGCCGAGCGCACCGGGGGCGAGGTTGCTGACGATCACGTCGGCCCGTTCGAGCAACTCGTGCAGCACGTCGTGATCGGCGGGCGCCGTCAGGTCCAGCGCCGCCGATTCCTTGCCGTGGTTGAGCCACACGAAATGGGCTGCCAACCCGCGCACCGCCTGGTCGTAGTGCCGGGTCGAGTCCCCGACCCCGGGTTGCTCGATCTTGATCACGCGGGCACCCAGATCGGCCAGGTGCCGGGTGCACAGCGGTGCGGCGATGGCCTGCTCGAGCCCGAGGACGGTGATCCCGTCCAGGGGCCCGCTCATGTGAACCTCGGCTCACGTTTGTCGCGGTGCGAGGCAATACCTTCGGTCACGTCCGGGCCGCCGAAGCCATAGAACTCGAGGCCGAGGGAGGCGTCGAAGAGCGGCATCGCCTGCCGGTACCAGTTGTTCAGGGCGTGCTTGGTGAACCGCAGTGCGCTGCGGGATCCGCGTGCGAGGTTCTCGGCGATCTGCAGGGCACGTGTCTGCACGGCGTCGTCGTCCACGCAGACCGAGACCATCCCGATCCGTTCGGCCTCCTCGCCGGTGAGGACCTCGTTGGTGAGCAGATGATATTTCGCCTTGGCCATCCCGCACAGCAGCGGCCAGCAGATCGCGGCGTGATCGCCGGCGGCCACCCCGATCCGCACGTGCCCGTCGACGATCTTCGCCCGCCGACCGGCCACCGACACATCCGCTAGCAGGGCGGCGACCAGTCCGGCCCCGACGGCGGGGCCGTTGATCGCGGAGACGATCGGGGCCGGGCATTCGATGATGTTGCGGACCAGATCGCGGGCCTCGTTCATGACGCGGGTGCGGGTGTCCCAGTCCTTGACCATCGCGTCGATGAGGTCGAAGCTGCCGCCCGCGGAGAACGCGCGGTCGCCGGCACCGCGTATCAGCACCGCACGCACCGACTCGTCCCGGGCGATCGCCGCCCACACGTCCGCCAGCTCGCGGTGCATGTCCGCACCGACCGCATGCAGATCCGGCCCATCGAGCACGATCCGCAGCAACCCATCCGACGGACGATCGATCGCCAACGTCGGGAACTCGTCATACGTCTTCACTGCACTACCTCGACACTCTTCTCGCTCATGTTGTGCAACGGGATGTCTTCGAGCGGTGTCGCCGGGTCGAGTGACGACATGTCCCCCACCGGTTCCCCGAGGAACCGCGACCGGATGGCGCGGCGCATGATCTTGCCGTTCTTCGTCTTCGGCAGCGTCGCCACCGTGTGGACGGTCGGCGCAAAGGACTTACCGGCGTTCCGCAGCGCTGTGGCCTGCAGATCGTCGAGATCGACACCACCCTCGCGCACCACGGCGAACGCGACGGCACGCTGACCACGCAGCTCGTCGGGTACCCCGATGACCGCGACCTCTCCGATCCGCGGATCCCGCAGCAGCGCCGCCTCGATCTCCGCCGGACCCACCCGACGACCCGACAGTTTGATCGTGTCATCGGACCGCCCGTGGATCCGCCACACCCCGGCCGCGTCGACGCTGGCGAGGTCACCATGCACCCACACCTCGTCCCACCGCTTCCAATACGTTTCGAGGTACCGGTCACGGTCCTGCCAGAATCCATGGGTCATGCCCGGGAACGTGTTCCGCACGGCGAGCTCCCCCACCTCGCCGACGATCGGCGCACCGTCCTCCCCGAGCACGACAGCATCGACACCCGGCAGCGCCCCGTTGAACGCGGCAGCAGCAGTGGGCAGGAACGGGTACCCGATCACGATGCCGCCGCCGACCTCGGTGCCACCGCTGTAATTGATGATCGGCCGGCGAGACCGCCCGACCTCCTGGAACAGCCACCACCACGTGGGCTCGTCCCACGCCTCGCCGGTGGAAACGAACGAGCGCAGCGTGGGCATCTCACGCACCGCCCCGCCCCCGCCCGCCATCAACGCGCGGGCCGCCGTCGGGGCGATACCCTGAACGGTGACACCGTTGCGTTCGACGATCTCCCACATCCGGTCTGCGGTCGGGTAGGTGGGCAGGCCCTCGATCATGACGATGGTGGCGCCGAGTTGCAAAGGCCCGGTCATCAACAGTGGACCGACCAGCCAGCCGAGGTCGGTGATCCAGGAAACGACGTCGTCGGCGTGGACATCGAACCCGTAGGCGAAGTCCACCGCGGCCTTCACCCCGAAACCCGCGTGCGAGTGCACAATCCCCTTCGGGCGACCCGTCGTCCCGGACGTGTAGACGATGGTGAGCGGGTCGTTCGCCTCGGTCGCCGCCGTCTCCACCGGGGCCGGATCCGGGTCCAGGTCGTCGAAGTAGACATCGCGGCCTGCGGCCATCGCCACATCCGTGCCGATGTGGCGGAGGACGACCACGGTGCGCACCGACGGCGCCGACTCCAGCGCCTGATCGGCGGTGTCTTTCATCGGTACGTGTTTGCCGCGGCGGGTTGTGCCGTCCGCGGTGATCAGCATGACCGCCTCGGAGTCCTGCAGCCGGGTGGCCAGCGCGTCCGGTGCGTATCCGGTGAAGGTCGGCACCGAGATGGCTCCGATCATCGCGATCGCCAGGAACGCGACCACAGCCTCGGGGACCGCGGGGATGAACAGCACCACCCGATCCCCGCGCGTGACGCCGAGCTGGGTCAGGTTCGCCGCGAACCGTCGCACCTCACGATCGAGTTCGGCGTAGGTCAACGTGCGCCGTTGCCCGTTATCCCCCTCGTAGACCACCGCCGTCTTGTCCACGAGTTGGCCGACAGCGTGCCGGTGTGCGCACAGGTTCGCGATGTTGAGGTGCCCACCGGTGAACCACCGCGGGAAGGGTTTGCCGTCGGATTCGTCACGGACCTTCTCGAACGGTGCGTCGAAGGTGATCTCCAGATCGTCGACGACGGCGCGCCAGAAGCGCTCCGGGTCGGCAACCGCCGACCGGTTCAACTCCTCGACGCTCTCGTGACCCCAGCGCCCCATCGCCGCCAGCAACCGGCTGCGCTCGACTACCGACTGGTTCGGCACCCACGCGTACCGTGCGGTGTCATCCTGCTGACTCTTGGTCATACCCGCTCCTTCTCGAAACGCCTGCAACCGGTTAGGCGGTAACCGATTCGGTCGCGGTGCGCTTGAGCATCAACCCGGCGCGGCGGCACTCACACACGACCTCGTCACGTTGGTTGATGCCGTAATGACGGAACTGAACGATGCCGGAATCGTTACGGCTCTTCGACTCCCGCTTCTCGAGGATCTCGGTGCGCACCCGGATGGTGTCGCCGTGGAACACCGGCTTGGGGAACTTGACGTCCTCGTAGCCGAGGTTGCCCAACGTGGTGCCCTGCGTGGTCTCGGGCACCGAGATACCCGACACCAGGCCGAGGATGAACAGGCTGTTGACCAGACGCTGCCCGTAGATCGAACCCTTACTGTATTCCGCGTCCAGATGCAGCGGCGCCAGGTTCAACGTCATCGTGCTGAACAAGACGTTGTCCGTCTCAGTCACGGTGCGGCGGGTCGGGTGGTCGATGACCAAACCCGGCTCGAGCTCTTCAAAGTACAGACCGGGCATGGGAAGTCCTTTCAATTTCGGCAGCATCGCTGCTGCCGGTGTCAGTGCGTAATGCGCGAGTTGCGCACTATGTGTTGCGGTAACAGTGTTTTCACGACCATGGGGTCAAACCCGTTCACTGGCCGTTTCGGTGGAGCTCTCAGGGCTCGAGTTCGTACCACTGCTTCGCAGCAGCACGCGGTTCTTCTGGTCGAACAGGACACCGACAACGACGAGGAGCGCACATCCCATCAGGAGGAGGGAGACACCCCAGGTGGCGTGTCCGGGGGAGAGGGTGACGATCGTCAAGGCCGCCAGCGGGGCGAGACCGCCCGCGATGGCACCACTGACCTCGCGTCCGGCCCCGAGACCCGAGGCTCGCACGTCGGTGGGGAATTGCTGCGCCATGAAAGGACTCGACGCCACGATCATGATCGGGGCCAGGATTCCGGTGCCGAGAATCAAAATAGCCCAGACGAATACCGGCTTTCCGGTATCGAGCACCCAGAACATCGGGAATGCAATCAACAGAACGCTGACAGCAGCGAACAGCATGATCCGCCGGATATCGACCCGGTCACACAGCCTGCCCACCAGGGGCACCACGGCAATTGCCACCGCGCTGGCCAATGCGACGCCGAACGACCCCACGTTCGCCGGCACATCCTGGAACTCACTGAGGTAGGAGAGCGAGAACGTCTTGAACGTGTAGGAAATCGCCGCGTAGCCCGCATACACTGCCGCAACAACCAACAGCCCACGCCAATCGGATCGCAGTAGATCACCGAAGATTTTGCGGCTCCTACGTTGGGGTCGAGCTGCTGCAACACGCTCGAATTCCGGGGTCTCCGGCATGTTACGACGTATCCAATAACCGACTCCGACGAGCACGAAGCTGGCAATGAAAGGGATTCGCCAGCCCCAGCTGTACAGGAACTCGTCGCCGAAGCTGGTGACTGCGGTAACCGACAATGAGGCGGCCAGCAGTCCGATCTGGACACCGAGCGCAGGAAGCGAGGTGTAGCGGCCCCGAGTCTTCGCACCGGCATGCTCGTAGGACACGGCGATGGCGCTCCCGAACTCGGCGCCCGCACCGAATCCTTGAATCACCCGAAGAATCACCAAGAGGACCGGTGCGGCGACTCCGATCGTTGCGTAGGAGGGCAACAACCCGATCAGACCCGAGGCTCCTCCCATGATCAAGAGGCTGAGCGAGAGCACAGTCTTGCGACCGATCTTGTCGCCCATGATGCCGAATACGACCCCACCGAGCGGACGGGCCAAGAACCCGACGGCGAACGTGGCGAATGCAGCCAAGGTGCTCCCGGCGGAGTTGCCCGATGGGAAGAACACCTGCCCGAAAACCAGCGCTGCCATGGACGAATAGAGGAAGAAGTCGAACCACTCCAGCGCGGTGCCGATCACGACGGCCGGGCCGATTCTCTTCATGGGTGTTGGCGGTATCGCCTGTCCGGGAGCGTCTCCTGGCTGCGGCATCGATTCGATTCCTTTCGGGTGCTGAGTCATTGCGAACCCCGTAACTGCTCGATCGCGTTCTTCGTCGCCAGATTCGCGATCTCGTTCGCGTCGAATCCCCAGTCGCGCAGGGCCTCGTCGGTGTGCTCCCCGGGCCGTGCTGCCGGGAGGGTGACCTGTCCTGGGGTGCGCCCGAAGCGCGGCGCCGGCGCCGCCTGCAGCACGCCGTCTAGCGGGACGAATGCCGAGCGAGCGACGGCGTGCTCGTGTTCGAGTGCCTCGTCGAGGGTCAGGACCGGGGAGAAACAAGTCTCCAGCGCCTGCAGCCTCGTCACCCATTCCTGGCGGGTCCGGGTCCGGAAAATCTCGGCGAACCGCTTGCGGGTGTCCGCCCAACCGCTCTGATCCATCTGATCCGGCAGTTCGTCCAGGGACAGGCCGAGGGCCTCGACCAGCACCGCGTAGAACTTCGGCTCGTTTCCGGCCACCGCCACCCACAGGCCGTCCGAGGTCTCGTAGGTGCCGTAGAACGGCGCGCCCCCGTCGAGCCGGTTGGACTCGCGGCGGTCGTGCCACGCATCGATCTGCCGCAGCCCGTGGAACATCGACCCCAGCAGCGAGGCGCCGTCCACCATGGCCGCGTCGACGACCTGACCCTTCCCCGAGCGGGAGGCCTCGAGCACGCCCGCGACGATCCCGAACGCCAGCAGCATCCCGCCGCCGCCGAAGTCGCCGACGAGGTTGAGTGGCGGGACCGGACGGCCCTCCGGGCCGATGGCGTGCAGCATTCCGCTCAGAGCGAGGTAGTTGATGTCGTGTCCGGGTACCTGGGCCAGCGGGCCCTCCTGACCCCACCCGGTCATCCGCCCGTACACCAGGCGCGGATTCCGGGCCAGGCACTCCTCGGGGCCGATGCCCAGGCGTTCGGCGACCCCGGGCCGGCTGCCCTCGATCAGGGCGTCGGCCTGTTCGACCAGCCGAAGAACGACTTCGGCCCCGTCCGGGTTCTTCAGGTCGACGGCGATCGAGCGCCGCCCGCGCCGGTTGACGAAGTCGATCGCACGCGCACCGTCGGGCTGCGCACCGACGTGGTCGGCACGGTCGATGCGCAGGACCTCCGCGCCCATGTCGCTCAGCATCATCGCGCACCAGGGGCCGGGACCGATTGATCCGATCTCGACGACCTTCATCCCGTTCAGCGGTCCCATGTCAGTTGTACTCCACGGTCTTGCCGACGACGCGCAGTGCATCGACGGTCTCCTCGACGAGCCGGTCGAGCACCTCGGCGGCTCCGGGTAGGTCGTTGATCATTCCGGCGCCTGCTCCCGACGGCAGGCTCATGTGGGACTTCAGGTGAGCGCGCATGGCGGCGTACTTGAAGGGCATCGTCAGCACCCGCTGGACCGGGTAGGGGGACAGCTCGTTCTCGTGGCCCTCCCACACCTCGGTGAAGCGGTTGCGCAGCATCCGCACGTGCAGCCCGTCGAACAGCAGCGAGCGCAGCGTCGAGTCGTATCCGGCCTCGACTACGGCCTCCTTGAACTCGTCTTCCGATCCGGATTCCTTGGTGGCGAGGAACCGGGTACCGACCCACACTCCCTGTGCTCCGAGGGTCAGGCACGCGGCGATCTGCGCGCCCTTCACCAGCCCACCGGCCGCCACGACGGGCACCGTGGAGAACTCGAGCACTTCAGCCAGCAGGGTGATCAGGCCGACATCGCCGGTGTGACCGCCGCCCTCGGTGCCCTGCACGATGATGAGGTCGGTGCCGCTGCGGATGGCGCTGCGTGCGTGCTTGGCCTGACCGACGATGCTCATCACCTTCGCGCCCTTGGCGTGGCAGGCCTCGACTACCCACGTGGGAGTGCCGAGCGCGCAGGCGATGATCTCGACACCGTGATCGAGGGACAGCTCGAGCTTCTTCTTGTTGTCGGCGAGGCTGATCGCCTGGTCGGTCGTCGGCACGACCTCGATCCCGTTCTCCCCCAGTTCCTTCTTCAGTGTCTGGAGCGGGCCGGGCAGCTCCGGGATCTGTACGTCGTCCAGGCCCTTGGGCGCGTTCGCGGGAAAGCCGAGATCGACGCACAACGGCCGATCACTGAGGGTGCGGAACAACTTGATTTCCTCGTCGAGTTCCGCTGGCGTGATGTCGATTCCGCCGATCGATCCCAGACCGCCGGCATTCGACACGGCCGCGGCGATACGCCCATAGGCGACGTTCCCCATCCCGGCCTGCATGATCGGCACATCGATGCCCAGCAGGTCACAGAGCGGCGTCCTCAAAATGGGTGACATGGTGTTCCTTTCGTTCGTTCTTCGTCGCGACCGTGGGTCGGACGCAAAACTCGAGAGATGCTGGTGATTTGGGCGGGTGCGCGGTGGACGACCCGACTCGCGTGCAGTGCGCGTACATCGTCGTCGCTGTAGCCGGCTTCGTGCAGGACCTCGTCGGTGTGCTCGCCGAGGTCGGGCGCATAGCCGCGTGGGCCGGTGTCGGCCGCCGCGAATCGGATGGGGTTGTTCGGCGCGCGATAGCTACCGTGTGTCGGGTGGGTCAGGCTGATCACCGCGTCGTTGGCGATGACCTGGGGATCCTCGAGTGCGTCCTCGAGGCGGTGGATCGGGCCGCACGGCACCCCGGCGGCTTCGAGGTCGATCAACCAGGAATCTGCTGGGCGTTTGCCGAAGATGGTCTGCAGGCGCTCGCACAACTCTCCGCGGTGCTCGATTCGCCCGGTGTTGGTCCGGTATCTCGGGTCGCGGAAGTCGCCGTACTCGTCGAGCATCGGCAACAGCTTCTGCCAGAACTTGTCGCTGAGGCAGGCTAGGACGAAGTACTTCTGATCCGAACCGAGAAACGGCTGGTACGGCACGAGCTGCGGATGCCCACCACCCTGTGGGCGGAACGGGACCCTCGTCTTGTCGTACACCGTGATGTAGTTCGCGAACGTCGCCACTTGACCGTCGAGCAGATTGATGCTGATCTTGTCGCCGTGACCAGTTCGGTCACGCAGCCGCAGCGCCGCGCACACGCCGAAGCCGAGGAGGAAGGATCCGACGAAGTCGGCGATCGGAACCCCGACCTTCACCGGACCACCACCGACCTCCCCGGTGACGCCCATCAACCCGCTCAGCGCCTGCGCCAGGATGTCCATACCCGGCTGGTGGGCGCGGGGACCTGTTTCCCCGAAAGCGGTGATAGAGCAGTAGATCAGGCGGTTGCTGAGTCCACGCAAGGTGTCGTAGTCGATGCCCATTCGCTCGACGGCGTCCGGCCGGAACGCGACGACGAAGACGTCGGCGTCGCGGACCAACCGGGTCAGCACTTCGTAGCCCCGCTCGCTCTTCAGGTCCAATGCATAGATCGCTTGCTGCGATTGACCCCGAAGAAGTACGCGCTCTCACCCTCACCGAAAGCGCTGTCGACATACCGAAAGCTGTCGCCCTCCAGCGGCTCGACCTTGATGACATCGGCGCCGAGGTCGCCGAGAAGTGAAGTGCCGTAGGGACCGGCCCCGACCTGAGACAGGTCGACAACCCGTACACCCGTCAACGGGAGGACGTCACCGGCGTCGGCCAGGCCGTTCGCCCGGTCGTTGTTCTTCGACATTGCGTGCTCCTTGTCGTGAAGTGGTTCGGTTGCAGGAACCGCGGTCTCAGGTCGGTCCCGGGCTGGATTCACAGTGGCGGTCGGTCCTCACCAGCCGCCGAAGGACAACCCGCCGTTGACACTTACCGTCTGCCCATTGATCTGCCCGGCTTCGTCGGAGACCAGGAATGCGACAACGTCGGCGACCTCGTCGACGGTCGGAGGCCTCCCCTGCGGGAACCGTTCGGCTGCCTTGGCGAACAGCTTCTGCTGAAAGTTCTTGTTCGAGAAGATGCGATCCCAGGACGGCGTGCCGGACGTGAGTGTCATGGCGACGCTGTTCACCCGGATCTGCCAGCGGGCAAACTCCCTGGCGAATACTTTGGTCATCAGGATGTATGCGGCACCTGCCGCGCCCATCACAGATTCCCCCGGCGTCGGGTGTCGTGCGGCGTCGGTCGAGAGCATGACGATCGAGCCACCCCGGGCGCGCAGTGCCGGAATCGCGGCGTGGACCGGGAAGAGCCGTGGGTACAGGCGCGAGTTGAACGCCGCCTGGATCTCGTCCGGGGTCATCTCCGCGAACGGTTTCGCGCCGGGCTGCCCCTCGGCCCCGGCACTGATGACGATGTCGAGAGCGCCACCGCTCCGCGCGGCGGCCCGGTCGACGGCCGCGCCGATACTGCCGGCGTCTCCGGAGTCGGCGGCCTCGAAGTGGACGTCGTCGGATACCGCCTTCAGACGAGCGAGCGCATCCTCTCCACGTTCGGGGGTGCGACCGGTCACGGTGACGCTTGCACCCGCGCGCGCCAGCCGGATGCCGGCCTCCAGCCCCACGCCGCCGGTACCCCCGCTGATGAGGGCCGCTTTGCCCGCCAATTCATGTTCCTTCATTGTGTTTACCTTTCGAGATCGGGCCACCGCCGGCCGGATGGCCGCGGCGGTTGGATGCCGGATTCAGGATGGGAGAGTCGATCTCAACGTAGCGCGATGTTCCGGTGCAGCAACCGCGATGAGGCGTTCCGCGCGCTCACGGAGAGTTGTCGCACGGAGATCGGCGATGCCGAATTCCGTTACGACGAGATCGATGTCGCTCTGCAGCGAGGTCACCGGCCCACTGAGTCTGCCGACGACCTGGCTGGTGTCCCCGGACGGACTAGTGGCCGCCATCGCGACGATGGCGAGACCGGACTTTGCAAGACGGGTGGCGCGAAAGGTATCCACCTGGCTGCCCACGGCACCGACGTAGCGCCCCTTGATCACCTCGGAGTTGACCTGGCCGAGGAGATCGACCTCCAGCGCCGAGTTGACCGCGACATAGGGGTTGCACTCTGCCACTGCCGTCGCCGACAGAAGCTTGCTTATCGGCACGAACTGGATCGCGTCGGAGTCGTGGACGAACGAATACAGCGCTGGGTCTCCCAGAGCCATCCCTGTCACGCAGGCCCCTTCCGCGGTGTCCAGGGCACCAGCGTCGTGCAGGTCGAGCAGCCAGTTGCCGACCAGGCCCGAGTGCACCCGCAGTCGTTGGTGGGCAAGGAGTTCGGTCGCGATCGCGTCTGCCAACGTGCCGATCCCGAGCTGGATCGTTGCACCGTCGGGGATCATGGACGCGACGTTGCGGGACAGAATCCGCTCGGCCGTAGACGGCGGCCGGGACGGAGTGCCCACGACGGGACGGTCGGTGGCTATCGATGCCGTGATCTGCGAGCGATGCAGCCGCCATTGCCCACGCGTCGACGGCAGGTTCTCATTGATCTCCGCGAGAACCACCCGGGCCGACTGCGCTGCGAGAGCCACATAGTCCACGGAGGCGCCCACACTGTGATACCCGTCCGCGTCGGCAGGCGGCAGCTGCAGCAGGACGACAGAGGCCGGGATTCGACCGCTGACCACGTGCTGTTCGAGCTGGCTGTAGTGGCATGGCATGACGTCCATCAGCCCGTTGGCCGCCAGCGGCCGCAAAGGGCCGTGCGCTGCATATCCGACAACCCGCGGCCGACCGGCGGTGACCCTCCCCCACGCATCGCTGAGCGAATAGCCGCACACCGCCGTCAGTCGCTCACACTCACCCGCCGCCTCGATGAGCCGGGCGACGAGTTCCGGAGGTTCCGCCGCTGCCTGACCGATCACCACGGTGTCGCCGGGCAGGAGGTAGTCGGCGATGTTCAGTTCTGCCCTACGTCCTACCTGAGGCAGGCCCTCGGCGGGGGTGTGTGAGGGGAAATGTTCCTGCTGGTCACACTGACCCTGTTGTCGGAAACTCATGAGCACCATCGTGCGTTGACGAGACGCCGATCACTCGGGGGTAAATACCTGTATCCATACCTGTACGCGGTTCCGCTTACTCCCGCGTCTGGCTACGTTCGGCTACCCACACCGCGATCTGGGCACGCGAGCGGAAGCCGAGCTTGGTGAGGATCCGTTCGACATGGCCTTCGGCCGTTCGCTGGGCGATCACCAGCTTGCCGGCGATGTCGCGGTTACTCATGCCGCCGGCGACGAGCTCGGCGACCTCAGTCTCTCGAGGGGTGAGCCGGACAGGCTCGGAGGGGGGACGCGCCGCGGGTGGTTGGCTCGGGCCACCGACCGCGTACTCGAGTGTCTCTTCGACAGAGAATCCGGCACCGCGACTGAACGCAGCGTGGTAACTAGCTTCGCTCAACGCCTGGCGGATTGCCTGGTCGACGAGTTCCGTGTCGAGGCTGCGGACCACGGCCTTCGCGAAGATGGCCGCGGAACCGCGCCATCTCGCATCGGCCGCTCCCCACAGACACGCGGCCCGCTCGAAGTCCCCCTCGGATGCGGCCACAGCGGCCAAAGCCTCACAACACATCGCAATTCCGGCGACGAAACCGACCGAGTGAAAGAGGGTCAGGGCCTCACGCAGCCGTACAGTCGCTCGTTCCTGCTCCCCTTTGCGCCAATCCTGGAGCCCAGCGATCCACAGGCCACTTGCGGTGCGGAAAGGAGAACCGTGCTCTATGGCCAGTGCGAGCGAGTCCTCTGCAAACTCGGATGCTCGACGATCGCCCATGCCGAACGCTGTGACGGCCGCCCGATACAGGGCCTCACAGGCCCCGGCAGCGTTGCCCACCTCCCGGCAGATAGCTGCGGCTTCCCGTGCGAGTTCGAGCGTTCGAGCACTGTCGCCCCGGAAGAAACTGGCTCTCGCGATGCTGCAGGCAGCGTCGGCAAGGACCTGCTGAAGGCCCAACTGCTTTGCCAGAGCTTCGGACTCGATTGCCCGCCGCTCCCCTTCGTCGCCGTCGCCCATGAGTGATGCGGCATAGCTGCACGCCGCCGAGGCGCGAGCCCTGATCTCGCTCGGTTCGAGGTCGAGATCCAGTGCAGTGCTCAGCCACCGGTACTCCTCGACGACGAAACTCGCCCCCACCCGATAGAGTTGTAGTGGGGAGACGATCTCCAGAACCGCCGTGAAATCCTGCAACTCGGTCAGGCAGAACTCCACGGCAGCACGGATATTCGCGTGTTCCCTCCGCGCACTGCGCGACCACTCGAGTTCACGCGGGCTGAAGTAATCCGTGCTGCCCCGGAGCGCGAGAGCACGGAAGTAATCGCGGTGACGCAACCGTACGACTCGCTCCTCACCGGACTCACGCAACCGCTCGGCACCGAACTCGCGGAGAAGCCCGAGCATTTGAAGTCGGGCCGCACGCCCGTGCGCCTCGCCGTCTCTCGTCACGATCGACTTGTCCACGAGTCCGGCGATCAGTTCGAAGACCTCTTTTCGGGGAACGGCATCGCCGGCGCACACCTCCTCGGCGGCGCCCACCGTGAAGCCGTCCGCGAACACGGAAAGCCGCGCCCACAGGTCCTGTTCGGCAGCTGAGCACAGTCGGTAACTCCAGTCGACCGTCGATTCCAGTGTCCGATGCCGCTCCGGGGTGGTGCGCAACGCACTCACCAGCACGTGGAAAGAATCGTCGAGCCGCGTGAGGATGTCCTCCAGCGAGTAGGCCCGCAACCGGGCGGCGGCGAGTTCGATCGCCAGCGGAACGCCGTCGAGGCGCTGGCAGATGCTCGTCACGAGCTCCCGGTTACCCTCGTCGATCGCAAAGCCTGGAAGCGCCGCGGCAGCCCGCTCCGCGAACAGGGCCACGGCATCGGAACCCGCAGCAAGCGGCCGCCCGGGCACGGGTGTGGGCAGGGGCCGAACCGGGAGGACCAGTTCACCCTCGACGCCAAGCACCTGTCGGCTCGTGGCCAGGACCCGGAGAGTCGGCGCTGCCGTGAGGAGCTTGCTCAGCAACGCGGCGACCGGCTCGATTATGTGCTCGCAGTTGTCGACGACCAGCAGCAGCTGCTTGCCCTGGAAGTGATCGACGAGGTCGATGACCGGGTCAGTGGTGGTGTGGAAGAGCCCGAGCGTGGAAGCCATGACCGACGGCGCCATCTCACGTGGCAAGATCGGCCAACTCCACCAGCCACACGCCGTCGGAAAAAGACCGACGAACCTCGGCAGCGATCTGCCGGGCCATGCGGGTCTTGCCGACTCCGCCCGGTCCGGTCAAGGTCAGCAAGCGGGCCGACCTCAGGAGTTTTCCGGCTTCGGCAAGCTCCCGGCGGCGGCCGACGAAGCTCGTGACCTCGGTCGGCAGGTTTCCTCGAACGCGCGCCGTCATGTTCGCATCGTGCCACCACCCCGGGCGACTGTGAACCGGGCCGGCTGTTCGGCTCTCCCGGCTCTGGGGCGATCTGCCGAAAGGGCCCGAGTGGTCGGTCGCGGCGACCTCAGGGCATCTCGAGCCGGCACTGTTCCGGCGCGCGAGAGTTGTCGATGACGCAGAACCGGTTTCCCTCGGTATCCTCCAGCACCACGAAGTCCGAGTCCTCGGGGTACCGGTCCCACGGCACACGCCGCGCACCGAGACCGACGAGTCGTTCGATCTCCGCGGCCTGATCCGCGCTGTCGCGGGCGTGCAGGTCGAGGTGCAGCCGAGGTTCGGGTTCCGCGTCGTGTTCGCTCTGCTGGATCGCCAGCAGTGGCCGGCCGTCGGGCAGCGTCAGGTTGGTGAAGTCGTTGTCGCCGACGGGCGGGAGCGCAGTCAATCCGAGTGCCTCGGTCCAGAACCTGGTTGCACGCCCGATGTCGCGTGCACCGATCACGGTCGTTCCCAAGATGAGCATGAACCGAATTTATCCGCTGCGCCGGGCCGGGGGGGGGACGATGTGGGGTGTGGAATTCGACGACCCGGTGTTGCGTCCCCTGGCCGAACGCTTGTGCGGCATCTACGGCGTCGTCGGCGTCACCCTCGGCGGCAGCCGCGCCCGAGGGACACACACGGCGGAATCCGACTACGACCTCGGGGTCTACTACCGCGGTGCCCTCGACACCGACGGGCTGACCCACCTCGCGCAGGAATGCGCCGGCGCCGGGGCATCTGCGACGCGGACGGGTGAGTGGGGACCGTGGGTCGACGGCGGGGCGTGGCTGTCCATCGACGGCCGGGCGGTCGACTGGCTGTACCGCGACCTCGACCGGGTGACCGCGGTGTGGCAGGACACCCAGCAGGGTGTGTACGGGTTTCACGCCCAGACCGGTCACCCGTTCGGGTTCGCGGACTTCGCCTACGCGGGCGAACTCGCGTCGGCGGTGATCCTCGCCGATCCGTCCGGACGCATCGCTGCTCTTCACGCCGACATGCAGCACTACCCGGACCCCCTGCGCGAAGCCCTGGTGCGGCGACTGTGGGAGGCGGACTTCGTCACCATGCTGGCCCGCAAGGCGATCCCGCGGGCCGATGCGACGTATGTGGCGGGGTGCCTGTTCCGCGCGGTGTGCCTGTGCGCGCACGCGCTCCACGCGCATGCCCGGCGCTGGGTGATCAACGAGAAGGGGGCTGTGACCGCCGCCGGTGCCCTGCCGAACGCACCCACCGACTTCACCGCTCGCGCTCACGCCGTTCTCGGCCGGCTCGGAACGACGCCCGACGAACTGACCGCCGCCGTCACCCTGGCCGAACAACTCGTCGACGACACCCGGAACGCCTGCCCCCTGACGTGAGCCGTGCGAACCCTCAGGCGTTCTCCCCGAACCGCCCGCGGGCCTCGACCGGAATCAGCGGCTTCTCCGCCCGCGCCTTGATCTGCTGGACCGCCCACGTATTACCGTCGGGATCGGCGAATCCGAAAAAGGTTCCCCCGTCACGCTCATCGAACACGGTGATCTCGCTGACCTCGACACCTCGATCGAGCAACTCCTGGCGGGCTGCGGCGGCGTCGGCGACCACCAACTGCAGTCCCCTCATCGACCCCGGCGCCATCTCCGTCTGCGATGGGAGATCACCGATCACGATCGAACAGCCCGAACCGGTGGGGGTCAGCTGAACGACGTGCATGTGCTCGTTGGCGGTGTCGTGATCGAGATGGAAGCCGAGCTTGTCGCGGTAGAACGCGACCGATCGATCGATGTCACTGACGGGCAGAACGACCACTTCGAGTGTCCAGTCCATGATGCGAGTTCCTCCGTTTAGGCGAGGAGCAAGATTGCTCCGCATCAGATGGTGGCGCATCGATGGCGTCGCTGCCGTTGATCCGCCGAGAAACCGTCGGCGATCCCGCGGATGATGTGGATTCTTCGGTTACAGCCAGTGCTGGCGCTTGAAGACACGGAACAGGGTCACCGAGGTGGCAAGCATCAATACCAGGGCAAGCGGGTAGCCGACGGTCCAGTGGAGTTCGGGCATGTGGTCGAAGTTCGTCCCGTTCCTCGCTCTGTTGTTGCCCGACCAGGGTCGCGTGAACGGTGAGAGCGGTTTCGAGGTGCGCTCGGAACCAATCGGCCTTCTCGACCAGGCGCAGGGAATGGTCGAGTACGTCATGCAGGTGGCGTTGAAGTTCCAGGTCGACGTTGTATTTGTCGGATCCGCGTTGAAGGGCTTCGAGGATGTCGACGAGCGGATGTGTGGCACGTTGGAACGCGATCACCTCTCGGGAGAGTTCGTAAATTCTGCGGGCGACCGCTTCCTTGCCGGTGAGCAGTTGGTCTTCGATCTCGTCGAGGTCGTTTTCCAGCCCCGCGGCGACCGGCAGGTATTCATCGACGAACTGGTCCAAGATCGCGTACAGAACCGCCTCCGGACCCAGTTTCAGCAGGTGTGGAGATCGTTCGAGCCGGTGGTGCACGCGGCTGAGGTCAGGGAATTCAGCGTGGCGGATGGTCACCACGAGGTCGGGCCGATACAGCCCGATCCAGGTACGCCTCCCGTCGACGTACACGGCGTTGTCAACGATCGTCATGTCAACCACATCCCTGACTGCGGGCGGCAACTATTGCTTGCGCCGAGGGCACACCTCATTCCACCACCGAGCGGAGCAAACGTGGCGTCAGTCTTGCGGAGTACCGCGGCATGAAAACGTCAAGATCAGGACGAAGAAATCATCGAGGCAGAGCCCTGCCCCGCCGGCGGTCCATCAGTCGCTCGTCCGGTAGAGACGCCAGAACCACCACGTCGCCCCAGCCAGACACAGTCCTCCCGAACCGAAGGCCCCCACCGCGAGGAGCATGGTTCCGAACGCACTCAACGCGATAAGGCCCGCCAACTGCAGGACAACGGAGAACTGCATACCGCGACTATCGATCACCTTGGTAGTCGACGAAAGCCGCCCTGTGCCGCTTCAGGTCGCGAAGGGGTCCGCGCTTCATCGCGGGCGCATATGGATCTCGCGAAGAATGCGACAGGCCTCTTCTCACGCGCCCGCCGGCGGTCGACGCTGATCTGGTCAGTTTCACGACATCGCCTGAAGGGAAGTCTTTGTCATGGGTGATCTCCTGATCACAGTCCTGCTCCTGGGATCGTTCATCGGGGCCGCATTGATGATCCGCTACATCAATACCCGCACCGCCCGGCCCGCCACCGCCCGGCAACGCACGCGGGTGACTGCTGCGGACGAGAAGTGCTCCCGGGAGAGCCGCTCAGCCCGTCTGTGATCTGCGCCGCCGTCCACCGCCGCCGGCGTGTCAAAACTCGATGCGAATCCGAGGTCGCGTGCCGCATCGACGCGGCGCACCGAGGTCCGCGCCTGCGCGCATGACGAGCGGCCGCGGGGTCGGCCCGGAACCGCTCATACGTATGGATATCGCGAAGAATTCATCGGACGGTGGCCGTCGGCGGCACGGAAGACGCACCCTGATGTGGTGCGAGAAACGCACTACCCCAACTGTTTTCCAGCACGATTGGACCCTGATCGGTCTTCGGCTCGAGGTCCGAAAGGTCATCGCATGTTGCTTCCCATGTCGCCGCTGGATTCGATGTTTCTGCTCGGAGAGTCTCGTGAGCATCCGATGCATGTAGGTGGGCGTGCAGATTTCCAGCCTCGGAGGGGGCCGATGCGCGGGATATGCGAGCGCTGCTCGACGCCGCGCTCACCGACACCGATCAGGACGTGGCCTCGAGACTGGGTAGACGGGCCAGGCGATCGTGGGCTCGCTGGGTCAGTGGGGCTGGGAATCGGACACGCGCATCGACCTCGGGCATCACGTCCGCCACGACGCCCTGGCCGAGCCCGGAGAGGAAGCGCAATTGCTGGCCCTGTGCTCTCGTCTGCACAGCACCCCGCTCGATCGCAGCCGACCGCTGTGGGAGATCCACCTGATCGAGGGATTGCGCGACGGACGGTACGCGACCTACACCAAAATCCACCACGCCGTCGCGGACGGCGTCAGCGCGATGACGATGGTGCGCCGCGCACTCAGCGAGAACCCGGACGAGCGCGCATGCGCGCGCCGTGGCAGCACTCTCGCCCGGGCGGCGCGTCAGCAGGGTGGGCCACGCGCACTCGAACACGCTGCTGGAAGCTGATGTCTCGGAACACACTCCAGTGCAGTCGGATTCGCAGTACGCCAAGACAACGGAACCGTCGATTGACGAAGATCCCGGGCCGGGACACTGCTGGACATTTCAGCCGAAGTGGCTACCAGCCGCGCAACCGGTCCGGGGCGACGCGGATGAGCGTCGCGTAGTCCTGCCGGAACCTCTCGGGCGTGTAGTCCAGACCGGCCATGTCCCCGCGGTACTTCTCGACGTATGCCGCCCACTCCTCTGCCGTGGGACCGTCCGGGTCGACGTGCGCCTTCCCAGTGAACACCGACACCTCACCACCGTGCGCGCTGCTGTTGAAATTGAGCGCGACCTGCGGATTCTTCTCGATATTCGCAAGCTTGGCGGTGGCCGGTTGGCTGAAGATCAGGAACTCGGTGCCCGACCACTCGAACCACACCGGGGTGGGAACCGGCGCGCCGGTGCGACCGACGGTCGTCAACCACACGACGGTTTCGCGGGCCAGGCGCTCGGCGACGGATTCTGTGATCGCGGACGCTGAAAGAGTCATTGCGTACTCCTGTGTCGTTTCCGGTATCAACCGATATCAACCGTGGGGCAGGGCGCGATCTTCCCGCGCGCTCACCCGTGCGTATGCAGCGGCTTCCCCGACAATGCGAGCATCGCCTCGCCCAGTGCCTCGTTCTGTGTGGGGTGCGCGTGGACGAACGGCGCGACGTCGGTGGGCAGCGCCTCCCACGCGACGGTCAGTTGCGCTTCGCCGATGAGTTCGCCGACGCGGTCGCCGACCATGTGCACCCCCACCACCGGCCCGGTGTCCCCGGCCCGCACGACCTTGATCCCGCCCGACGTTCGCAGGATCTGGCTCTTGCCGTTGCCGGCGAGGTCGTACACGGCGGACGTCGCGTCGCCGTACCGTTCCCGGGCCGCGTCCTCGGTGAGGCCGACGGACGCGACCTCCGGGTGCGAGTACGTCACCCGCGGTACGAGATGCTCCGCCACGGGAACGGGTGCGAGACCGGCGATCTCCTCGGCAACGAAGACACCGTGCTGGAAACCGCGGTGCGCCAACTGAAGTCCGTCCACGATGTCGCCGACGGCATACACGCCGTCGACGTGGGTGCGCAGCCGCTCGTCGGTGACGACGAACCCGCGGTCGAGGGTGATGCCGTTCTCGGCGAATCCGCTGTCGGCGGTGCGCGGTCCGCGCCCCACGGCAATGAGCAGGACATCGGCGTCGAGGGTCTCACCGCCCGAGAGTTCGACGAGAACCCCGTCCGCGGATTCCTTCGCCGACTCGACCCTCGCGCCCGTGCGGGCAGTGATGCCGCGCTTGCGGAACGCGCGCTCGAGGTGCTTCGAGCACCACGGATCCTCGGCCGCGACCAGGCGGGGCAACGCCTCGACCACGGTCACCTCGGCGCCGAACGACGCCCAGACGCTAGCGAATTCCACACCGATCACCCCGCCGCCGAGGACGACGGCCTTCTTCGGGACGAACCCGAGGTTCAGTGCGTCGTCGCTGGTGACAATGCGCTCACCGAGTTCGAGGGACGGCACCGTCCGGACGTACGACCCGGTGGCCAGCACCACCGACGACGTCCCGGTGTGGCGGACACCGTCCACCTCGATCGTCCGGTCTCCGACATACCTTCCGTGCCCGGGCACGAGCGAGATCCTGTGTTGCGCGACGAGCCCCTGCAGCCCCCGGTACAGCCGGTCGACCGTGTCGTTCTTGTACTGGTGTACCGCGCCGAGGTCGATGCCGTCGAACGTCATGCGCACACCGAAAGCCGCACCCGTGCGGGCGGTGTCGGCGACCTCCGCGGAATGCAACAGCGCCTTGGTGGGGATGCAGCCCCGGTGGAGGCAGGTGCCGCCGACCTTGTCGGCCTCGATCAGCGTGACCGACAGCCCGAGTTGCGCGGCCCGGAAGGCGCAGGCGTAGCCGCCGGAACCACCGCCCAGGATCAGGACGTCGCTGTGCGTCTCGGTCATCAGAGCCTCCCCAGCACGGTGATCGGTGTCTCGATGTAGTCGGCGAACGATCGCAGGAATCCGCCCGCGACGCCGCCGTCGCACACCCGGTGATCGAAACTCAGCGACACCTGGGTGACCTTCCGGACAGCCAACTGCCCGTCCACGACCCACGGTTTGTCGACGATACGACCGACACCGAGGATCGCGGCCTCGGGATGGTTGATGATCGGGGTCGAGCCGTCGACACCGAACACGCCGTAGTTGTTGAGGGTGAACGTGCCCCCGCTCAGCCGCGGCGGCGGAAGCGTGCCCTCTCTCGCGAGTGACGTCGTATCATGTAGCTGCCTCGCGAGTTCGACGGTCGTGAGCGCGTCGGCGTTCTCGATCACCGGTACCACCAGCCCACGTGGGGTTTGCGCCGCGATGCCGAGATGGACGTGACCGTACCGGACGATCTCGTTGCGTGCGGTGTCGACGGTCGAGTTCAGTTCCGGGTACTGCTTCAGCGCGGCGAGGGCCAGGCGCGCGAGCAGTGCCATCAGACCGACCTTGTCGTCTTCGGGCAGTGCGGCGTTGATCGCGCGGCGGGCGGCGAGAAGATCGGTGGCGTCGACATCCACCCACGTCGTCGCGTCCGGAATTTCGCGGCGGCTCGTCGACAGCTTGTCGGCGACCGCCTTCCGCAGGCCCTTGATCGGAATCCGCTGCGCGTCACCGGTCTTGCCACCGGGTGTGGTGGTGAGTGCCCGCTCGACGTCGGCACGGGTGATCACCTCGCCCGGTCCAGTGGCTGTCAGCGTGGTCAGGTCTATGGCGTTGTCCAGAGCCAGGTTCCGCACGATCGGCGAGATCACGCGCACGCCGCCCGTGGACCTCGGTGTCGGCGTGACCTCGGGACGCTGCACACGCCGACGCCGCTGCCGGGTGTCCTCGCTGGTGCCGTAGCCGATGAGGACATTGCCCGAGCCGGCTCGTTCTTCCTCGCGGTACTGCTCGTGCGCGGCGGGAGTTCCGCTGACGGTGATCAGCGGGGTGCCCACCTGCAGCGTCGAGCCTTCGTCGCCGTGCAGGGAGATCACCTTGCCCTCGAAGGGGATCGGCACCTCGACCGCGGCCTTCGCGGTCTCGACCTCGACGACCACCTGGTCGATGGTGACGGTGTCGCCGACCTTCACTCGCCATTCGGCGATGTCGGCCTCGGTCAGTCCCTCGCCGAGGTCGGGGAGCAGGAAGACCTGGTTGCTCATGCGGTCACCGCCCAACGGGTGTCGGCGGAATCGTTCCACTGCAACCGATCGACGCTGTCGAGGACGCGGTCGACGCTCGGCAGGTGGAGGCGTTCGAGTTTCGGTGCCGGATACGGAATGTCGAACCCGCTGACCCGCAGCACCGGCGCATGCAGGTGATGGAAGCAGCGTTCCTGAACACGGGCGGCGATCTCGGCGCCGACGCCGGCGAATCCCTGCGCCTCCTGAATGACGATGCACCGGCCGGTCTTGCGGACCGACGCCATGACGGTCTCGTCGTCGAACGGCACGATCGACCGCAGGTCGATCACCTCGAGGTCGTGGCCCTCCGCCGCGGCGGCCTCGGCCGATTCGAGCGCGACGCTCACCGACGGCCCGTAGGCGACGAGGGTCGCGTCCCGGCCGGCACGGCGAACCGCGGCCCGCCCGAGCGGCGCTCCCACCGCGAGGTCGACGTCGGCGCGGGAGAAGTACAGCCGTTTCGGCTCCAGGAAGATCACCGGGTCCGGGTCGTCGATCGCCGCGCGCAGCAAAGTGTAGGCATCCTCGACGGTGGACGGGGCCACTACCTTCAGGCCCGGAGTGTGGGCGTAATAGCCTTCGCTGGAGTCGCAGTGATGCTCGACGCCGCCGATGCCGCCGGCGAACGGGATCCGGATGACGATCGGCACCGACAGCGCACCCTTGGTGCGGTTCCGGATCTTCGCGACGTGGGAGACGATCTGCTCGAACGCCGGGTAGGCGAATGCGTCGAACTGCATTTCGACGACCGGCTTGAACCCGGCCATCGCCATGCCGATCGCGAAGCCGATGATGCCGGATTCGGCGAGCGGGGTGTCGAAGCACCGGTCGTCGCCGAAGTCGCGGGTGAGTCCGTCGGTGACGCGGAAGACGCCGCCGAGGGTGCCGACGTCCTCGCCGAAGACGACGACGTTCTCGTCCGCGGCGAGCGCATCGCGCAGTGCGGTGTTCAGGGCCTGGGCCATGGTGATCGTGGGCACGGTGTCAGTTCTCCTCGGACTCGGCGGCCAGTTCGGCTTCCGCCTGCGCTTGCTGCTCTCGAAGTTGCGGTGTCTGCTCGGCGAAGACGTACCGGAACAGATCCATCGGGTCGGCGACGCGGTCGACGTTCATACCCGCCCGCAGTTCGGCCGCGGCACTCTCCGCCTCCGCCGTGAGGGCGGCCGCGGACGCGTCGTCGAGAAGTCCCCTGCCCCGCAGGTACTTCTCCAGCCGCGCCAGCGGGTCGCGGCCGAGCCACTGCTCGACCTCGGACGAATCGCGGTAGCGGGTGGCGTCGTCGGCGTTGGTGTGCGCATCGATCCGGTAGGTGTGGGCCTCGACGATGACCGGGCCGTTACCGGCACGGACGAATCTCGCGGCCTCGTCCATCACCGCGAGCATGGCGACGGGGTCGTTGCCGTCGACCTGCTCTGACCCGATGCCGTAGCCGACACCCTTGTGCGCCAACGTCGGTGCGGCGCTCTGCCGGGCCAGCGGCACGCTGATCGCGAAGCCGTTGTTCTGTACCAGAAACACCACCGGTGCCTTGAACACGGCGGCGAAGTTCAGGGCCTCGTGGAAGTCGCCCTCGCTGGTCGCGCCGTCGCCGCAGAACGCCAGCGCGATCGTGTCCCGGCCCCGGCGATGTTCGCCGTACGCCACACCGGTCGCGTGCAGCAACTGGGTGGCGAGCGGGGTGCACTGGGGTGCGCTGCGATGGGCGGCGGGGTCGTAGCCGCAGTGCCAGTCGCCGGAGAGCATGCTCAGGATCTCGACCGGGTCGATGCCGCGGGCGGCGAGCGCCACCGAGTCGCGATAAGTCGGGAACATCCAGTCGCCGGGGCGCAGGCTCATCGCCGCCGCGATCTGGCAGGCCTCCTGGCCACGTGAGGACGGATACACCGCGAGCCGGCCCTGCTTGGTCAGGGCCGTCGCCTGTTGATCGAAGCGCCTGCCCAGCACCATGTTCCGGTGCATCTCCACCAGGCGGTCGTCGCTCGGCCTCGGGTACCGGGCCTCGCTCTCCGTGAGCCCGCCCGCCGAGTCCAGATACTGCACCGCACTCTCGGCGGGAAGAAACTTCCGATACGGCCTCGCCAGGGGCGGCTCTACGAGCGTCACGTCTACCTCCAGATGCATTGTGTCCGTCAATGCTCGCAACTGAGTGACCTATCGACAACGAATGGCAGGAATCAGAGACAAATGGCCTAAGATCGGCTCATCGGGGGCAGAATGTCTCACCGGAGTGTGAGCGACCACAGCAGGGATGGACAGATGGCCGAGGGCACGTACGAACTCGACGCGATCGACCGACGCATCATCAAGGAACTCGTCGCCGACAGCCGCATCTCGATGCGGGCGCTGGCGGAGAAGGCCCACATCTCCCGCGCCCACGCGTACGTCCGCATCGAGCGGTTGCAGGAAGCCGGGATCATCGAGGGTTTCACCACCCGCATCTCGCACTCGAAGGCGGGGCTGGGCTCGTCCGCGTTCATCGCCCTGTCGATCAGGCAGGACTCGTGGCGGGGAATCTCCACCCAGCTGCGGACGCTGCCGTTCGTCGAGCACTTCTCGTTACTGGGCGGCGATTTCGACGTTCTCGTCCTCGTCCGCGCACCGGACAACAGCGCACTGCGTCATGTCGTCCTCGAGCGGTTGCAGAGCCTCGAGGGTGTGCAGGCAACCAAGACGTGGCTGATTTTCGAGGAAGCCAGCGGGCCCGGGCCGGAATGGGTTCGTTGACGGAGCCGATAGGATTTCGTCATGCGCAGCGACCTGATGAAGAACGCCGAACGCAACGGCGAGCCGGGCACCTTCGTGTTGCAGAACCCGCGAATGCTCAAGGTGGACTTGGCCGGAACCGGTGGCCACTTCTTCGCCCGGCAAGGAGCGATGGTCGCGTACCAGGGTGACGTCGACTTCGCCTACCAGGGCAGCGGCGGCGTCGGGAAGTTCTTCAAGAAGGCGCTCACCGGTGAGGGAATGTCGCTGATGAAGGTGTCCGGCAGCGGCGACGTGTTCCTCGCCCGCGACGCCGACGAGATCTTCCTGCTCGAACTCGAGGACGAGTCGGTGACCGTCAACGGTTCCAACGTCCTCGCGTTCGACAGTTCCCTGAGTTGGGACATCAACCGCGCCGAGGGCGCGTCGATGCTCAGCGGCGGGCTGTTCAACACGACGTTCACCGGGCGGGGTGTTCTCGCCGTCACCGTCTACGGCACTCCCGTCGTCCTGAACGTCGACACCCCCACCTACGTCGACATGCAGAGCGCGGTGCTGTGGTCGACCGGCCTGCAGTCGACCATCCGCAAGACCGCGAAGATGGCCGCCGCGATCGGCCGCGGATCCGGTGAGGCGTACCAGTTGTGCCTCACCGGAAACGGCATCGTCGTCGTGCAGGCGTCGGAGGGGCACCCGGTTCCCAAGCCGTGACCGCGCGGGTGCCCCCTTCGATCACCCGGCCCGGGTACGGCCGACGGCACCGGCCGCGACGTCGACGAGCAGGAACGCGAGCAGGCTGACCCCGAGCAGCGGGACGAACCAGCCGACGAGGACGGCGCACGCGACTCCGGTCACGGCCGCGACCGGGTGGATTCGACGCCAGGTGCCCCGCGCCGGCGGCCTGCCCACCGCCCGGGCGGTGCCGCGGGTGGGCCTGCGCCGCCACCAGAGAACGTAGCCGCGGACGATCACGGCGAGCAACGCCACCGCGAGAGCTGCCAGGATCAGCTGGTTGAGCAGTCCGAACAGCAGACCCATGTGCAGCGCGATGCCCCAGGACGTCAGCTTCGCGGCGAGCGGCCAGTCGGCGAAACGCGACACGTCCGTCACCGTGCCCGTGGCCCCGTCGACGGCGATCGAGTCGGTCGAGAACTGCCACGGTTGGCGGGTCTGGGTGACCGTGAACGCGGTGCCGGCGTCTGCGGGAACGGTTGCCTCGACGGCACCGGTGACGCCGCTGCGCCGGGCCACGTCGAGGACGGTGTCGAGTTCGCCGACGTTGCTGTCGAGGATTCCCGGATCCGACGTGGGGGTGTGCCCCGCGCCGTGCCCGTCGTGACCGCCCGATGCTGCCGCGCCGGTGTTCGGCGCCGAGTCCAGTGTCTTGTCGATCTTGGGAGTGGTCCAGCTCAGGGCGGAGCGGAGTTCGCCGACGTTCTCCCCCGCGTACCGCGACCAGGTCAGGCCCGTCGCCGAGAGGAACACCAGACCGGCCGCGATCCAGATGCCGACCACTCCGTGCCAGCTCAGGGTGCGATTGCGGCCCCGGCTCGACCGGTCGAGCGTCCACAGCCTGGCGGCCTCCGCGTTCCGGGCCCGGATCGTGCGGTACCGCTGGACCCACAGGTACACGCCGCCGAGCGCGATGACCCACAGCCACGACGCGGCGAGCTCACTGTAGATACGTCCGGGCTCACCGAGGTGCAGGTGCCGGTGCAACTGCGAAATCCAGGTCCGCATCGGCAGCGCCCCGCTGCTGCCGTACACCACCAGTTCGCCCTTCGACTGCGCGGTGGCCGGATCGACGAAGACCGCGAGGCGTTCGGATTCGCCCAGCCCGGGGTCGGTGAACAGCACCTGCGTCGTCTGACCCGGTTCCGTCGCGGGGCGCACCGCCGCAACGGCGAGATCGGGTCGAACCTGCTGCGCGGCTCGCACCTGTTCGGACATCGGAAGGTCGGGGCCGGTCGAGTCGACGTGCAGGTAGTCGCGGTAGACGAGCTGCTCGACGGACGGCGCGAGGGCGTAGAGGCCGCCGCTGACGGCAGCGATCACCAGGAACGGTGCCACCAGAATCCCCGCGTAGAAGTGCAGGCGAAGGATCAGTGGCCGGAAACTGCGCGGCGGCGAGGAGTCTTTCGACGCCGGGGAGGACGGGGCGGGCGCGACCGGTTTGTCGCGTTCGAGCTCAGGGACGGACACGAAGATCTCGATTCGAGTTCGGGTGAGGCGGGGCACCCAGCGCCCTCGAGGCGGCGCACGGGAAGCGTGCGCCGGCAACTCGAGGTGACACGTCGGGGACGCACCGACTCGGGAGGGGTCGGCACCGCGGCTCGCGTGGGAGCCGTCCGACGCCGAGTGGGGACACGCCGGACCAGGCGACTCACACGACTGAGGTGCGCGTGCCGGGGACGGCGGTGAAGAAAGGGGTCGACTAGACGAGCGCGGGTGGTCCGCGGGTGCCGGCGCCCGCGGCGACCAGCAGCCACAAGGACAGCTTCGCGCGGTACACCGGGGTCGCCGACCAGGTGCCGGTATCGACCTGCAACGGGGCCAGGACGGCGAGAACGATGCGCGACAACGCCGCCAGGGCCCGCAGACAGGCGCGTTCGGCCGACCGGACCAGCACCGCGGCCACCGCAATGGCAGCGATGTGCGCGGCGATCATCGGAGTGGACAGTCCCAGGCCGTGCGCATGATCGGCCGCCAATGCCAGCGTGGTGTGACCGATCAGCTGGCCCGCTGCGAGCACCGACAGCACGAACAACCATTCGCGGCTGGCCACCCGGACGGCGGCGACCGACGCGCCGACCGCGGCGCACGCCGCGAGAAGCAGCACCACCGAACCGTCGCTCGGAGGCATTCCGCCGCCGGCGACGCCGTGCGCGGCGACGCTGACCGCGCCGGACAGTGAACCCACGACGGAGCCGCGCACCTGCGCGACCACATCCATCCGTGAATTCACCCCGCGAGGGTACCGCCTCCGGCGCCCGGCACGAAGGCCGGGCGCGGGCGTCCACCACCGGTCAGGCGGGCGCCCCCGCCGCCGGACGCAGGCGCGCGAGGACGTCCGTCAGCGTGACGACCCCGATCAGCTGCCCGTCGTCGGTGACGATCGCGAGATGGCTGCGGGTCTCGCGCATCGTGTGCAACGCCGCGTACACGGCGGCGTCCGCGTCGAGGGTCAGCACCGGGCGCATCAGGTCGGCGGCCGTCACCGCGGCGCCGGCCCGGAGGCTGTCCCGCGCGTGCACCACACCGCGGATCCCGTCCTCGTCGCGCACGAGCAGGCGCAGGTGACCGCTACGATCCGCGGCCGCCTTGATCTCCGACACCGTCGCGTCCGGCGCGACACTGCTCGGGGAGGTGTTCGGCCGCACCATGTCCCGCACGGCGAGCGATTCGAGTTCCAGGGCACCGGTCAGCCGGCCGTGGTACCGCTCGTCGAGCGTGCCGACGGTCGCGGAGTGCTCGACGAGGTGACGCAGCGCATCGGGGTCCTGGCCCGTCCCGACCTGGTCGACCGGTTCGACGCCGAACAGTCGCAGGCAGCGGTTCGCCATCTGGTTCAGCACCAGCAGCAGCGGGCGGGTGGCCCACATGAACCCGCGCATCGGGATCGCCAGCAGGGTCGCCGACTTCTCCGGGTGCGCGATCGCCCACGACTTCGGTGCCATCTCGCCGACGACGAGGTGCAGGAACGTGACGATGATCAGGGCGAGGACGAATCCGAGGACGTCCGCCAGCCACAGCGGGGCACCCCACCCCTCGAACGCCGGGGTGAGCCAGTGATGCACGGCCGGTTTCGTGACGGCACCGAGCGCGAGCGTGCACACGGTGATGCCCAGCTGGGATCCGGCCAGCAACACCGACAGCTCGGACGCGCTGCGCAGGGCGGCCCGCGCCGCCCGGCTGGTGGGGGCGGCGTCCTCGAGCCGGTGGCGGCGGGCGGCGATCAGCGCGAACTCGATCGCCACGAAGAACGCGCTCGCCGCGATCAACCCGACGGTGACCACCACGACGACCCAGGGATTACTCATCGGTCGTGTCACTTTCCAGGACGCGGAGCCTCACGAACAGCGAGGACGGAACGTGCTTGTCGACCGCCCGCACCTCGGCGACGAGGCTGCGGACGGGTGGGCCGGCGTCGGTGATCAGGTCGGCCGGATCCGGGTTCAACCGGATCGCGACGACGTCCCCGACGACGGGGAGACCACCGAACTCCGCGACGACGGCGCCCGCGAGCGTTTCGACGTCACCGGATGGGAGGTCGTGCCCGAGCACCCGCTCCACCTCGTCGAGGTGCAGTTCGCCGGGCATCGTCCAGCCCTCCGACTCCGAGCCCGTCACCGACGCGTCACCGTCGGGATCATGTTCGTCGGCGATCTCACCGACGAGTTCCTCCGCGAGATCCTCGATCGTGACGACGCCGGCGAAACCGCCGTACTCGTCGACGACGAGGGCCATCTCGTCCCCGGCCGCCGTCAGCTGGTCCAGCACGTCGGGCAGCGGCAGCGACGTCGGCACGACGACGGCCGTCCGGGCCCGGGACGCGGCCGCCCCGTCGGGCCCTTCGCCGAGAAGGTCGTGGAGGTGGATGACGCCGCGCAGGTCGTCGGAGGAGGTCCCGACGACGGGATAGCGGGTGTGGCCGGCGCCCATCTTCTCGAGAACGCTGCTCAGGGGTTCGTCGGCCCGGACGGTGTCGACGTGGGCGCGGGGAATCATGGCGTGCCCGGCAGTGCGGGTGGGGAAGTCGAGGATCCGGTCGAGGAGGGTCGACAGTTCCCGCGGCAGCTCACCGGCGTCGCGGGACTCGGCGACGATGTGCTCGAGGTCCCGCGCGGTCGCCGAGTGTTCGACGTCGTGCACCGGCTCGATCCGCAGCGCGCGGAGCAGCAGGTTCGACGACTGGTCGAACAACCAGATCAACCAGCCGAAGAGCTTCAGGTAGACGGTGGTCGACAGCGCGAGCCACCTTGCCACCGGTTCGGGGCGCGCGATCGCCAGGTTCTTCGGGAAGAGCTCACCGAACAGCATCTGGACGAAGGTGGAGAACAGGACGGCGAGGACGGCACCGACACCGATCCCGACCGCGGTCGGGATGCCGACGCCGCCGAGAAGCTCGCCGAGGCCGCGCCCGATCAGGGGTTCGGCGACATATCCGACGAGCAGGCCGGTGACGGTGATGCCGAGTTGGGCGCCGGACAGCATGAACGACGTGCGGCGGGTGACGGCGAGGGCGCGGGCCGCTCCGACGTCTCCCGCCTCTGCCCGCGCTTTGAGCCGCGAGCGGTCGACCGACATGTACGCGAATTCCTGCGCGACGAAATAGCCGGTCAGGGCGGTGATCAGTATTACGACGGCCGCGCCGAGGAAGATGCTCAGGAGGGTCATCGTGCGTTCACCCGCGCCGTGCGTTCTGTGCTGCGGGGGTCACGCTGGGGCGGGCTGGGTCTTCGGGGGCGCGAAGCGCTGGTCATGGCTCTCTCTGCAGGAGGGGGATGAGCCACCCATAGTAAAGGACTCTTTACCTTTGCGGGAGACGGGTGCGCGGTCTCACACCGCGTGGGCTGCCGAGAACGCCCGCATCACCGATGCCGGGATCCGCCCCTTCTCCGACACCTCGATACCCTGAGCCCGCGCCCAGGCTCGGACGACCCCGGGGCGCGGCGCGTCCACGTCCGCGGGCACCACGGGAGGCGCCGTCGCGAACGTCGTTTCGAGATCAGTCGTCGCCCGCGCGGATTCCCACTCGTGCAGGCAGGCACCCAGCCATCGATACGTCCATTCCTGCCCCAATTGCCGCGTCTCGCAGAACGTCACCGGCAGCGCCGGAAACCGGGCCTGCAATTCGGCGAGCGCCTCCGCGACCTTGGCGCCGCTGACGTGTTCGAGCTTGAACAGTCGGCTGTACCGGTCCTCGACCACCACGGCCGCCCGGGGCAGTGCGCTCAACTCGGCCGCCGCGTACGTCATCCGCCCGGACAGCAGGCTCGCCGCAAGATCCTCGAGCGTCTTGCGTTCCACCACCGCCACGATCTCGTCGCCGACCTCGACCGCGTAGTCTCCCGCGGACAGCCGTCGCCGCACCGTGCTCGCCTGCTGCTTCCCGAATGTGTACGGGTACTTTTCGGCGGTGTCGACGACGATGTCGAGTACGCGGCCGTGAGCCCGTGCCGTCGGCACCGTGACGGCGGGCCGCGCCTGCTTGGCAGTGCGCGGCGACTGCCAGAAGATCATCTCCCGGCCCCGCGCACGGGTCATGACCAGCTGAGAGCGGTTCTCCCGGGCGCGGGTGAGCACCAGGTCGATCGCGGGGCCTCGCCGGGTGCACGACCGAACCTGGAGCCGCTCGAGGATCTCGGCGTCGGCGGGCCACTCGTCGGCCCGGTGGCAGTACACCTTGGATTCGCGGGGCCAGGGCTGCCTCGCCTTGACCACGATGCCGCCCGGGCCCAGCGGAACCCGCACCAGATAGGGAAGCGTCGAGCCAACTTCCGGATTCCGCGCGATCAGCAGGTCGTCGGGCATATCGCCAGAATAAGGGACCGGGCGTGGCGCACACCCGATTCGCCTCCGGTCAGTCGGCGCTCTTGATGGTCTTCATCGTGATCAGCGACGTCACCCGCGACACCGCCGGCAGTCCGCTGAGCTTGGTGGCCATGAAGTTCTCGTACGTCGCAAGGTCGCGGACCGCGACCCGGATGAAGTAGTCGGGAATCCCGAACAGCCTCCGGCATTCGATCACCTCGTCGAAGGCGGCGACCCGGGACTCGAACTGCTCGATGGTCGCCTGGTCGTTGACGCCGATCTCGGCGGTGACGATCACCTGGAATCCCCGATCGAGCGCTTCGTCGCTGACGATGGCGCGGTAGCCGGTGATGACCCCGTCCGCCTCCAGCTTCTTGACCCTGCGCAGGCACGGGGAGGGAGTCAGACCCACGAGATCCGCCAACTCGGTGTTGGTCAGACTGGAGTCATTGCGCAGGTGGTCCAGAATTGCGTGATCGATGTCGTCCATCGCAATATTATTGCGCACAGGGCAAGTTGTGGGCATTCGACCGCAATCGCGCACCGGTCGAGTTGCTATAGATTTGCGTGGTGATCGATCCAGCCTCCTTTTCGACGACCGCCGTCGTCGACCACGACCGCCGGCACAGCCCGGAATGGCGTCGAGCCCTGCAGGCGTCCCTGCCCGTCGGAATCGGGCTGGTACCGCTGGGGATCGCCCTCGGGGTGCTCGTGGTCCAGCAGGGCCTCAACCCCTGGTGGGCGATGGTCTTCACGTCACTGATCTACGCCGGTTCCCTCGAATTCATCGCGGTCGGCATGGTGGCCACCCTGACTCCGCTCCCCTACATCGCGCTGACCGCGCTGCTGGTGAACTTCCGGCACGTGTTCTACGCCTTGAGCTTTCCCCTCGACAGGGTCAAGGGCCGGCTCGCCCGGTTCTACAGCATGTTCGCGCTGACCGACGAGGCGTACGCCATGTCGGTGACCGGCGACCGGAGGTCGATGACCGGCCGGGTCATGGTGTACTCGCAGTTGTATCTCCACGCCTACTGGATCGGTGGGGCGATCCTCGGAGCGACTGCAGCGCAGTGGATCCCGGAGAACATCGTCGGACTCGACTTCGCACTGACCGCACTGTTCGTCGTGCTGTCCATCGAGGCGGTCCGGGCGCAGAGCGGTTTCGCGGTTCCCGCGATCGCCGTGTCGTGCGCCCTGATCGCGCGACTCGTCGACGCCGAGCACATGCTGCCGATCGCGATGGGCGCATTCGTGAGCCTGCTCGTCGTCCGATACCACGTCACCCGGAGAAAGGTGCCCACCGATGCCTGACGCCGGTTACATCGTCGCCGCCGTCGCGATCATGGCGGTGGTCACCTTCGCCCTGCGGGCGGTCCCGTTCGCGATCGTCATGCCGCTGCGGTCGTCCGCGCTCATCGGCTACCTGGGTGTGTACATGCCCGCCGGGATCATGCTGATCCTGGTGGCGTACTCGCTGAAGAACGTCTCCGTCACCGCCCCGTCGCACGGGATCCCCGAGCTGATCGCGGTGGCGGCGACGGCCGCGGTGCACCTGTGGCGCAAGAACGCGGTGCTCTCCATCGTCGTCGGGACCGGCCTGTACGTCGTCCTGATGAACTGGGCATTCGCCTGAGCCCGGCGCGCCTCACGTTTACGATGAACCTCACGGGTAGGCAGAAACCACAAGACAGTCGGCCGTTTCTCGGGAAGGACGCACTGATGAGTGAACAAGAAGCCGGTTCGGTGACGGGACTACGGGACAAGGACTACAACCTGATCTGGTTCGTCGAAGCGTCACTGAGCAACGCTCTGCGTCTCGAGGGCTACATCTCCGACGCCGACATGGACGGCGACGCCGAGTTGGCCGACTTCTTCCGCCGCGCCCAGGCCGTGAGCCGGAAGGGCGGCGATCTGGGCAAGGCGATGCTCGCCGCGCGCCTCGGGAAGGACAAGAAGGACCAGTAGGGTCCACCGCACAACGAAAACCGCCGGCACCCGAAGGTGCCGGCGGCTTCTGCGACGGTGCCGTCATATCGCCTCTCGGCAAGTGGTCGCTCTCGGCGACAATTTTAATGTGGTACCCGGGGTATGTCCGACACCGTCGACGCGTTCAACAGTACCGTCCTCGGAGATATTCCGCGCCCCCGGCGACCGCCCGAATTCCGGAACACGCGTCCGACCACGAACGAGGAGCGCGAACCCATGGTCATCGTCGCAGGGCACATCACCGTCGAACCGCAGCAGCGCGAGTCCTACCTCGCGGGCTGCGTGAGCGTCGTCGAACAGGCGCGCGGCGCGGACGGCTGCCTCGACTTCGCCATCTCGGCCGACCTGATCGACCCCGGCCGCATCAACATCTTCGAGCGCTGGGAGTCGCAGGCCGCGGTCGACGCGTTCCGCAGCAGCGGTCCCAGCGACGAGCAGGGCGCGGCGATGCTCGCGGCGTCGGTAGCCGAGTACGACGTCGCGGACGAGAGGGCGTTGTTCGGCGAATGATCGCGCGGGGTCGCGATCCGGCAGCCAATCCACTCCGTGGTGCCGCTCCACACCCAGCGTGAGCCATCCCGGTCTTGCGCTGGTGCCATCGTGGTGCCATAGTGGTGCCATGCACTTGATCTCGTATGTGAGACATCGCGACCGCACCGCCTGCTGAGCCGAGCGCGGCCGACGCCGTGCATCCCTCTCCGCCACGTCCCTGATCTGCGGGACGTGTCACCTACCCACGACGAAGGGACCGCCATGCCCAATTTCGATACACCCGAACCGATTTCCGTTACGATCGGCCTCGGCGTCGGGAATTTGTGGATCACCGCGAGCGACCGGACCGACACCGTCGTCGACGTGCACCCGAGCGACACATCCGACGACTCGGACGTCCGGGCCGCCCGACAGGTCCACGTCAATTACGCGGACGGCGTTCTTCAGGTCACGGGACCGAAAGCGCGCGCCTTCGACTTCTCCCGCAAGACCAGTTCGGTGAACGTGTCCATCGAATTGCCCAGCGGTTCACGACTATCCGGTTCATTGCAGGTAGGAGACGTCAGCGGCACGGGCCGGCTCGGGGAGTGCACGTTCAGGACCGCCGCCGGCAACGTCCGGCTCGAGCGGACCGGCCCCCTGCGCGTGAAGACCGCGGCCGGTGACGTCTCCGCGGACGGCGTCGCGGGCGATGCCGAGATCCGCACAGGCTCCGGGGAGATCCGCATCGGCGAGTCCGCGGGCTCCGTGGTCGTCAAGAACTCCAACGGCGACACCACGATCGACGCGGTCGCCGGGGACGTCCGGGTGCGCTCGGCGAACGGCGCCATCTCCGTCGACCGCGCCGGCGCAGATGTCGAGGCGAGGACGGCCAACGGCAGCATCCGCATCGCCGAGGTGGCCCACGGCTCGGTCGACGTCGGGACCGCGATGGGCGACCTGGAAATCGGCATCGCCGAGGGCACCGCCGCACGGCTGGACGTGAAGTCCAAGTTCGGGCGGGTGCACAACCTGCTGGACGACATCGCCCGGCCCGCCGCGTCCGACAGGACCGCCGAGGTGCGCGCGCACACCTCGTTCGGCGGCATCACGATCCGCCGTTCCTGATCCACTTCCGGCTCTGGAGAAAGGGAAAACCTGTGACCGTCAAGCAAACCCACACCGTTTCCGTCCCGCACGGCCTCCCCATGGAGCGCGATGCGGGCCCGTTCGACCCGCCCGGCGACATCACCCGGCTGCGCGACGCTCGACCTGTCAGTCCCCTGATCTTCCCGGACGGTCACGAGGGCTGGCTCGTCACCGGCTACGACGCGGTCCGCCAGCTCCTCGCCGACACCCGGTTCAGCTCCCGCTCGGATCTCGGCATTGTCCACGTGCCGTACGAGACGCCCGGCATGCCCGCCGCCACCGAGCCGTCCCCGCAGGTGCCGGGGCTGTTCATCGCGATGGACCCGCCGGACCACACCCGGTTGCGGCGCAAGCTCACCGGCGCCTTCACCGTGCGACGCATGAAGCAACTCGAAGAGCACATCGCCGACATCGTCGAGCGGCAACTGGACGAGATGGCGCGCCTGACTCCGCCGGTCGACCTGGTCCAGGAGTTCGCGCTGCCGGTGCCGTCACTGGTGATCTGCGAACTGCTCGGCGTCCCCTACGCGGACCGGGACACTTTCCAGGTCAACACAGCCAAGTTCCTGGTCAAGGACCAGGCGCTCGACGAGAAGATGGCCGCGTACGGCGCACTGACCACGTACCTGGCCGAACTGGTCGCGCTCAAACGCGTCACGCCCGGCGAGGACATCCTGTCCGACCTGGCCCGCGACGACGACCTCACCATCGAGGAATTGATCGGCATCGCGTTCCTGCTGCTGCTCGCGGGCCACGAGACGACCGCCAACATGCTGGCACTGGGTGCCTTCGCGCTCCTGGAGCACCCCGAGCAGCTGGCCGAGCTCCGCGCCGACCCCGAGCTGATGCCCAATGCCGTCGAGGAACTCATGCGCTACCTGGCCGTCGCCGACATCTTCTATCGCTACGCCACGGAAGACATCGAACTCGGCGGCGAAACGATCGGGCAGGGATCGACCGTCGTCGTCTCCTTGCTGGCCGCCAACCGCGACCCCCGGCATTTCGACAACCCCGACACCCTCGACCTCCACCGCAAGGCCCGCGGTCACCTGTCCTTCGGTCACGGCGTCCACCTGTGCCTGGGCCAGCAACTGGCCCGCCTCGAGATGCGCGCCGGCTTCGCGGGACTGCTGCGCCGCTTCCCGGCCCTCGAGCTCGCCGTCCCGGCGGGCGAGGTGAAACTCAAGACCGACATGAACATCTATGGGGTCCATAGCCTTCCGGTGTGCCTCCAGCCCGTGAGTACTTATTAACGTCGGGCGGTTGATAAGTACTCACGGGTGCAGCCTGGACCACTGCGCGGTGGGCCGTCCGTCGGTGCGCATGATGTCCCTGGTGCGGCGCTCCCACCGCTGCGGCCACCCGGCGGGCGAGTCTTCCCACGATTCCTGCCGGCCGTACGCGGTCATATCGAGGAGCCCGTACGTCGGAGCCATCGGTTCCAGGCCACGGCCACTGGTCCAGAACGTCTCGAACACTCTGCGGTCCTGCCGCAGATAGCAGACCAGCGGCGCCGGGGACCGTTGACGGTCGCCGAGCAGGGCATCCGCCGCGTCCTGCGCGGAGTACCAGGGGATGTCCCAGCCCATGAAGTCGCGGTAGCGGACGCTCACGTCGTACGGTCCCTGGCACAGCGTGGCGTACGTGACGTCGCGGGAGTGCAGGTACGACAGCTCGCGCACCTGGCCGTTGAAGAACGTGCACCCCTCGCACTGTTCCGCCACGGGCTGGTCGGCGTGCCACATGTGGAAATACGCGATCAGTTGGCTGCGGCCTTCGAACACATCGAGCAGCGGGACCGGCCCGTCCGCGCCGACGAGGGTGATGGTGGGGTCTACCTCGACCATCGGCAGTCGCCGCCGGGCCGCCGCGATCGCGTCGCCTTCATGGGTGTGCGCCTTCTCCCGCACCCGCAACGCGTCCAGTTCGGCCTGGTAGGTGGCCTGGTCGGTGACGGATGGTGCCGGTGGGGTCGTGTCGGTGTTCACAACAGGTCTCCTTTTCATCCAGGTGGGCTTTCAACCAACCGACGAAAGATGCCGTCCGCGATCGACACCTATTGCGAAGAATCTCGAGATTTGTCAGAGCTCGCGCAGGCGGCCGGTCAGGTAGCGACGCTCGGCGTCGGTCGGCGCCAGCTGCAGGGCCTGCTCGTACGCCGCCCTGGCCTCGTCGGCACGGCCGGCCCGGCGGAGCAGGTCGGCGCGGGTCGCCGGCAGCAGGTGGTAGTGGTCGAGCCGGCCGGAGGCCGCGATCTCGTCGACCAGGGCCAGGCCGGCCGGGATGCCGTCGGCCATCGCGACCGCAACGGCGTGGTTGAGATCCACGACCGGGGACGGCGACAATCGCGCCAACTCGGTGTAGAGGGCCGCGATCTGCGGCCAGTCCGTGCTTGCCGCGTCGGGCGCAGTGACGTGGCAGGCGGCGATGGCGGCCTGCACCTGGTAGGCGCCGGCTCGTCCCGTCGCCAGCGCCCGGTCGAGGGCTGCCACTCCCTCGGCGATCAGCGTCCGGTCCCATCGAGACCGGTCCTGGTTCTCCAGGGTGACCAGCACACCCTCGTCGGTGCGCGTCGCGCGCCGTGCCTCGTGCAGCAGCATCAGCGCGAGCAGACCTTTCGGCTCGGATTCCCGGGGCATCAGCCGGACCAGGAGCCGGGCGAGGCGGATAGCCTCGGCGGTCAGGGCTCTTTCTCCGTTGTCCTCGTCGTAGCCCTGATTGAAGATCAGGTAGAGCACCGCCAGGACGGCGGTCAGTCGCTGTGGGAGCAATTCGACGGGCGGTACCCGGTACGGGATCCCCGCCTCCCGGATCTTCCGTTTCGCGCGGACGAGACGCTGCGCCAACGTAGATTCGGCGGTCAGGAAGGCCCGCGCGATCTCGGCGGTGCTCAAACCGGCCAACGTCCGCAGGGTGAGCGCGACCCGCGCCGGGAACGGCAGCGCCGGATGGCAGCAAGTGAAGATCAGTCGCAGCCGCTCGTCGGGGATCTCGTCGTGCGGCAGCTCATCCGGGTCGCGGGCCAGCACGGCGAGCTGGCGGACCTTGCCCTTACCCGCGGCGTCGCGGCGCAGCCGGTCGATCGCGCGGTTGCGGGCCGTCGTGGTCAGCCACGCACCGGGGCGTCGCGGAACGCCGTCGCGCGCCCAGCTCGTCAACGCGTAGGCGAACGCGTCCTGCGCGCAGTCCTCGGCCAGGTCCCAATCCCCCGTCAACCCGATGAGGGTCGCAACGACCTGCCCCCACTCGTCCCGGAACGCCGCATCGACCGCCGCACGGACTCGGTTCCCGGACGACGTCATTCCCACACAGGGCGGATCTCGACGCCGCCCCAGCGCGCGTAGGGATGACCCGCAGCGATCGCGATCGCCTCGTCCAGGTTCGCGCAGTCGACCACCACGAATCCACCGACGAAGTCCTTCGTCTCGGCGAACGGCCCATCCGACACCAGAGTCTCGCCGTCGCGGACCCGGACCGTCGTCGCATCCACCACCGGCCGCAACCGCTGGCCGACGAGCAGACCCCCACGTCGCTGTACATCGGCCCACCACGCCTGATGCACGGGGTCTGCCTCGAGCTCCTCGTTCGACGGCGATACCGACTCGTCGTCGCAGATCAGCAGCACGTACTTCATCCCTCCGATCTTGCCCGACCGGTGGCACCACGGTCACCGGATCGGGCGGGGTACCCGCCGTTTGCTCCCCGCGCGGCGTCGGCGACGGTAGATTCACGTATCGCTGCTCCCGCAAGATTCCCGCTCGTCGAAGGGATCGTCCGTTATGAGTACGCCGACTCACCGGTGGATGCGCCGCGGGGCATCTGCCGCCCTCGCCGTCGCCATCGGATTCGCCACCCTCTCCTGCGGATCGGACGACACCAGCGGCGGTGGAACGGAGTCGAAAGCCCCGGAACCCCCCGAGGTCGCGAAGATCGAAGCGATCGTCCAGGACAAGATGACCGAACTCGACCTCTCGGCCGCCGTGTTCGGGGTGTGGCGCGGCGACGAGCAGGTCACCGTCGGCGCGCTGGGCGGATCCCCGATCGGCGTCACCGCGACGCCCGACATGCAGCTGCGGGTGGGCCAGCCGATGGAGCCGATGCTGTCGACGGTGCTACTGCAACTCGACAAGGACGGCGTCGTCCCCCTCGACAAGCCCATCGCCGAATGGGTCCCCGACTTCCCGCGCGCCGACAAGATCACCCCGCGCATGCTCGCCAACAGCACCACCGGCATCGCGGACTACGTCACCGACCCCGAATTCCTGAAGCAGTTCTATGCCAACCCGATGGCGGGCTTCACCGCACAGCAGATCTTCGACCTCGCCAACGCGAGGCCTCCGCTGTTCGAGCCCGGCACCAATTGGGCATACGCCCACAGCGACCTGTGCCTGCTCGGCGTGGTCCTCGAGAAGGCCACCGGCACGACGCTCCACGACCTCATCCAACAGCGCATCCTGGACCCGCTGGGAATGAACGACAGCGACGTCGTGCTCACACCCCAGATGTCGGAGCCGACCCTGCACGGCTACACGAATGAACGCGGCGTCTTCGAGGATTCCACGTTCTGGAACCCCACCGCATTCCTCAACAGCGGCAACATGAACTCCACCCTCGCAGACGTCTCCGTGTGGGTGCGTGCGCTCGCCGCAGGCAAGCTCCTCTCCGAGGAGCAGTTCAAGGAAATGATGGCGCCCAGCACCGCGGGCCTCGGCCCCATGACGGCGCAGAAGTACTTCGCGTTCGGGGTCGTCCACATCGACGACTGGCTCTACATGAACCCGGCATTCGGCGGCTACAACGGCGTCGCCTTCTATGACACGAAGACCGATACGACAATCGTCGTCTACTGCACCCTCGGACCGAAAGCCAACTCCGACACCAACAACGCCGTCCCCATCGGCAAAGACATCGGCGCCCTCCTCGTTCCCGACCGACCGCCGAACGTCTGATCCGTCGTGGCTGCTCACTCGAGGTCGGTGATCACTACCCCGCTGGGTGGGATGCCGAACTCCGGGTAGGAGGCGATCAGGGTCATTGTCGCAGCCGGCGGGTGCGGGGTGATGAAGTATTCGCCCCACGCCGATATCCCACCCCTCCGGTGCCTGACGCCGCTACCGCCGCCGGCGAGCCACAGTGTGTCGGCGTCGTCCGGGTACGAGCCGAAATGCGCGGTGTTGGTCAGCAGCGTCCCGCCCGGCTCCGTGAAGGCGAGAAGGCGGATTCGGTGCGGCAGGTCTGGGCGGATCCGGAAGCTGAGGTTCATTACGTCGGCGCCGGTGACGATTCCGCCGGAGTCCGGCGCGAGCGCCTCGATGCGGAATCGGATCCCGTGCACGTACCGGCGGAAGTTCCCGACACCAAGGTCGAGCCCGGCGCGCTGGTAGATACGCACCTCAGGGTCGTCGGTGTCGAAGGAACTCTCGTCCTGCGGGGGCGGGCGGCGCCAGTCCGGCAAGTCGCGACTCCGGATCAGCAAGGCGCGACGGTCCTCCAATGGCAGCTGCGTCTCACGGGCGATTCGCTCGGCAAGGGCCGGATCGGGGACGGGCTCGCCCAGAATCGCCAGCGCGCGGGCGCCCCACTCACCGTGATCCGACCACATGTCGGATGCGAATTCGAAGGGCACCGCTGTGACAAAAATCCGTTCTGGCATCTGAACATCAACTCCCCGCCGCCGGAAGGCGATACACCCGCCGCGCGGTGTCACCGAAGAAGAGCGCTTGTTCGGCCGGCGGCAAGTCGTCGAGCGCTGCATGCACGGTGGACACCATGGTTCCGCTGTCCCACAGCAGATGGTCGATCGGGTAGTGGGAGGCGAACATGCATCGCCCGGCACCAAAGATCCTGAGCGCGGCCCGCACCCACCTGCCGATCGCGTCCAGGGAGGTTCCGAAAATGAGGGCGATTCCCTGAAACTTGAGGACGACGTTCGGAAACCGACTTACCGCATCGAGTCGTTCTTCCCAACGGGAGAAGCCCTCGGCCGTGAGGTCGACGGGCCACCCGACCGCCTCCAACACGAAGGTGGTGTCGGGAAACGCAGCAATGAGTTCGTGCGCATCGGGTAGCTGCTCGTCGTATACGAGCAGATCCCACACCAGACCCGCATCGGCGACCTTCTCGAACCCGCGCAACCAGGCCGGGTCCGACAGGTAGTTGCCGCGCGCAGCCAGGCGCCTGACGGGGTCGGCCGCCCAGTACAGCGGCTGACGCACAGCCCGGACCACCGGGAGATCCCGATATCGCGCGAGAACGCTTGCCAGATCGGGCGAATCGAGTTGCACGGCCGCGATGAAGGCGTTCGGAACCCCAACTCGATCGGCGCACTGCTGAACCCAGATGGCCTCCGCGACACCGTCCGTTGCTCCGAACTCACACGCGACCGAGGCTGTGACTGGTATCGCGTTGACCTGTGCCCGGTAGTCGTGCGGCAGGTATCGGCGCGCCGCGTCATAGTAGTTCGGCAGCAAGGCGGTCAGAGCAGGTTGGTGACTGTCAATCCACGGGTACTCGAGGTCGGGCAGATTGATAAAATGCTGATGCGTATCGACAATATCCACCTCACGCAGCATATTTCAGTTCTCCACGCGCGGCCGAGCAATTGCACGGCTGTGTGAGACGTCGTCACGTCCGGCCGTTGAAACTGTCCACGGCGGCCGTCACCGCGCCGGCGAATCCTTCTCCCCCGTGCCCGGCGTCGTCGAGCACGACCAGCCGGCTCCCGGGCCAGGCCTGCGCGATCTCCCACGCGGTGTCCAACGGGCCGGACACGTCGTACCGTCCGTGTACCAGGATCGCCGGGATGCCGTCGAGGGCGGCCATCCCGTCGAGGATCTCGTTCGGGGCGAGGAAGCAGTCGTGCGACCAATAGTGCGTCACCAACCTCGCGAACACGCGGCGGAATGCGGGATCGTCGTAGCGCGTATTCGGACGCCACCCCGGCATCAGCGAAACGTGCGTGTCCTCCCACGCGCACCACCTCACCGCCGCCGTCCGGCGCACCTCCGGGTCCGGGTCGGCCAGCAGCCGTGCGTAGGCGGCCGCGAGATTTCCCGCCCGTTCGGTCTGCGGCACCGCCGCAACGAACTGTTCCCACTGCTGCGGGAACACGCGCCCCATGGCACGGGTGATCCAGTCGACCTCCCTGCGAGATCCCGTGGTGATCGCACCGAACACCGCCGCGATCACCCGCTCCGGGTGCTTTTGTGCGTAGGTCAACCCCAGGGTGACGCCCCACGAGACGCCGGTGACGATCCACCGTTCGATCCCGAGATGTTCACGCAGACGCTCGATGTCGTCGATCAGGTTCCCGGTCGTGTTCGCACGCAGGTCGTAGCCGGGACCGTCTGCCAACGGCGTGCTGCGACCACACCCGCGCTGGTCGAACAGCACCGCACGGAATGCGCTGGGGTCGAAATACCTTCGTGCCCCCGCGGTACTCCCCGAGCCCGGACCGCCGTGCAGGTACACCACGGGAACACCGGCCGGGGTCCCGACGGTCTCCCAATACACGCGGTGACCGCCCGAGACGTCGAGCAGTCCGGACTCGTACGGCTCTACCTCCGGATACAGTGCATCGCCCACCGGCTCACCCTGCCACGCCGCCGGGGGTCTTGGCCGTACTGTGAGTCTCGATGCAATTCGGACTGACACATCTGATCGATCCGCGCCTACTGTCGCTCGTCGACGAGTCGCGCGCCTTCTACGCGACGCGCGTGGCAGGCCGGGGTCCGCGCAGCCGGGAGGAACTTCATGCCGTCCGCGCCGATGCGCCCGCCCCCGCGCCGTCGCAACCGCCGGCTGTGCGGGAGGTGGTCGCCGCCGATGGTCGCCGGATCCCGCTGCGGATTCACGCCCCGGTGAGCCGGGCGGCGACGGGTGTCTACCTGGAGATACACGGCGGCGGCTTCTACCTGGGGTCGGCCGCCGGCAGCGACGTCCGGAACCGGCGGCTCGCGGACGTGCTCGGCGTCGCGGTCGTCAGCGTGGACTACCGGCTCGCTCCCGAACACCCGTGGCCGGCCGCACCCGACGACTGTGAAACCGCGGCGCTGTGGCTCGCCGAGCACGCCGAGGAGCGCTTCGGAACGACGAGACTCTCCATCGGCGGGTTCTCGGCCGGCGCGACGCTCGCGATGACCACGCTTCTCCGGCTGCGCGATCGGGGGATATCCGCCGTCCACTCCGCCGTGCTGCAATTCGGAACCTACGACCTCAGCGCACAGACCCCGGCGGGACGCCTGATCGCCGACGAGTACTTCCTCGACGCCTACGCGGGCACGGCGCCGGACCGCACTCATCCCGACCTCTCCCCGATCTTCGCCGACCTCACCAAACTGCCTCCGGTCCTGATGGTGGTCGGGGACGCCGACATCCTGCTTCAGGACAACTTGGCCATGGCCGCCCGACTGTCCGCTTCCGGCGTCGACGTCGATCTCCGCATCTACCCGGACTCGCCCCACGGATTCACCGCCCACCCGACGCCGATGGCACGGGCGGCTTGCGACGACGTCGAGACGTGGCTGAACGGCCACCCCTGCCGATGACGTCCGGTACCTGCGCTCAGCCGTCGAACACCGACCAGCAGATGTCGTTCCGCAATCGCTGGTCGTCGAGTACGAGCTCGCGAATCGCTTGCGGGAGTTGGTCACGCTGCCACCGGCACTCACGTCGTCCGGCTGCGTCACCCTCACCCGCGGGCGCGGCGGCACGTGCGGCCTTGATCGCGTAGGCGGCGGCACCGAGTTCGTGGGCCGCGACGTGCGCGACCGCCCCTGCCTGCCCCGCGGCGTAGGCGGCGTGCCGCGCCGCTCCACGCAGGTCCCGGGCCGCGCCCATGGCATGACCGCCCGCCGCGCGCGCCTCCATCATCTTGACTTCCCCGCGCACCCACGCGCGGGCATGCTCGATCGCCTCACGCGGTCGTGGGTCCTCGGGCCGAACCGACTCGAACAGGGTCAGAACGTGCTCCGCGCACGTTGCCGCCCACAGGGCGAGGAGCTGGTGGTCCGCGTCGGTGAGGGTTCCACCGCGGCGGATCGTCACGAAGCGAGGGTCTCGGACCTTCGGGAGGATCATGGCTCGATCTTCCATCACCTGCATGCCGCTACCGGACACCGGTGCTTGACCCTGACACAGTGACAAGGACTCGAATGGTCGACGAAGGAGGTGGTTGTCGTGAACACAACCAACCACGGTGGGCCGAATGCTCACCTCGTCGACGCTCTGACTGCGGCCGACCCGTCGGCTCGGCTGCGGGCGGCGCTCGCAGCGGGTACTCACCCCGACCCCCGATTCACGGACGCTCTCGTCGAGCGGTGTGCCGTCGAGCCGGACTTCTTCGTCCGCGACATGCTGACTTGGGCACTGTGCCGCCTGCCGGCCGAGGTGACGGTGCCGAGACTGGTGCACGAACTCGGGTCCGGTTCCGCGCAGGCCCGCAGTCAGTCGCTGCACACCCTGTCCAAGATCGGGGATCGGCTCGCCTGGCCCGCCGTGTCGGCGCTGCTGCACGACGGGCACGACGAGGTCGCGCGCAGCGCATGGCGGGCGGCCGTGGTCCTGGTGCCGCCGGGCGACGTGGCTGCGCTCGCGGCCGAACTGGTGACCGAACTCGGACGCGGCGACCATCACCTGAAGCTCAGTCTGAGCCGTGCATTCGTCGAACTCGGGGAAGCTGTTCTTCCGGTCCTCGACGCTGCCGGGACGAGTCCCGATCCACACATTCGTGCGCACGCGGATGCGACGAGGCGGCTCTGCGACGACCCCGACAGCGGATTCGCCCTCTCACTCGAGATGGCGAAACGCGTCGCAGTCGCCGGTCCCGACACGTAACAGGAGGAGATGGGATGTTGATCGGCGAGGTCTCGCGGCGGTGCGGTGTCAGCACACGGATGTTGCGCCACTACGACAGGTTGGGGCTGGTCGAACCCACCGGCCGCACGTCGGGCGGCTACCGCGAGTACTCCGCCGACGACATCCGGCGACTCTTCCACGTCGAGAGCCTGAGGACGTTGGGGCTGTCGTTGAACGACGCCAAGCGCGCACTGGACGAGCCCGATTTCCGGCCCGCCGATCTGGTGGGAGACCTCATCCGGCACACCCGGCAGCGGATCGCGGCCGAGGAGGAATTGCTCGGGAGGCTCGAACGCGTCGACGCTGTCTCCCCGGCGGAGTGGGAGGACGTCCTGCGCCTCGTCACCCTGTTGCGGGCGCTCGAATCGGAGTCCGGGGCCCGGCGTCAGCAGGCGATTCTGTCTGCGAACGGAAAGACGTCGCTGCCCGTCGAGGCGTTGGTCGAGGCCGTCCTGTCGGAGGACGACCCCAGTGTTGCCGGGGCGCTGCAGTGGTCGTTGGCGAGGATGGCCGGCCAGGGACTCGCCGAACTCGCCCACGGCCTGGACGCGGAAAGTGTCGACGTTCGGCGCCGCGCCACTACCGCGATAGCGGCAATCCACACCGAGGAGGCCGTCGAACATCTGCGCCGGGCTCTCGTCGACTCGGACGCCACGGTCCGCGGGTACGCGGCCCTGGCGCTCGGCTCTCGCGGGAACAGCGACTCGATTCCCGTCCTCCTCGAGATGGTCGTGACCGGTCGGCTCGACGTCGAGGCCGCCGAGGTGCTGGGTCTGCTGACGACCCTCTCTCCGTCAGCCGACGGCATCGTCGGGGCCCTGCAGGACACGCTCGACACCGTCGACGACGCGCCCACGCGGTTGCGGATCACGCAGGCCCTCGCCGAGATTCCCGGCACCGCGGCCCGGAAGGCCCTCACCCGGCTGACCGACGACGGCGACCGGACGATCGCGTCCACCGCGGCTGCGATCATGACGGCTCAGGATCGCGAGTAATTCCTGACACAGGATGTCAGGGTCTCGGTGCGAGCATGGTTCCAACAATCGACAGACAAGGACCTCCATGCGCGAAACACCGGAAGAGCTCGACGCACTCCAGCGGCTCCTCGACGCCTCACTGTCCCGCTCCACGCCACATCTGCGTTCGATCATCGACACCGACCGAACACTGACCGCGGTGCAGCTCACCCAGGTCGTCACCGGCATGTGCACGCTGGCGCTGTCCACCGTCACGGCCACAGGCGAACCACGGATCAGCGGTGTGGACGGGCACTTCCTGCACGGGAAGTGGCATTTCGGCACGGCGCGCGGCGCGGCCAAGGCCCGCCACCTCGCGGCCCGGCCCGCCGTCAGCGCCGCGCACATGCGCGGTGAGGACCTGGGCGTATTCACGCACGGTACGGTCGAGATTCTCAACCCACAGGACGGGGAGCCGGCCCCGGACTGGCCGGACCTGCTCGCATACTTCCAAGACTTCTACGGCGAAGACTTCTTCGACTGGGACAACGACGTGGTCTACTACCGGCTGCATCCCCATTGGATGACTGTCTACGCCGCGGATGTCGCAAAGCTTGCTGCGCAGTCGGACTAATGGCAGCGGGTCCTCGCTGACCGCACTCCGTGACCTGTCCGCGGGCCTACACGCCGGGCATCGGGAACTTCCACACTGCCACCACAACCACGCCCATGATGAGCCCGGCGTATAGAACAGTGCCAACTACTCCGACCCGCAACGTATTCAGCAGACTCGATCCCAGGTTCTCGGCGATCCGTGCCATGACAACTCTTCTCTCACATGCAGATATTTTCGATTGCCACGTCGATGACGGGCACCATCTACCTTGGACCGACTTCGACACCTGCACATTGGCCGAAATACCTACACCCATACCCGAAATTGGGTCTGGAGGCTTGGGTCTCCGCTCAGGGTCGCAACCGAATGTCCCGAGCACCAGGCTTCTCCCACAAATTTGACTGTGGCCTACGTCACACGGACGGGGTCCGAGCCGTGCCGCGCAACGGCACGCAAGACTACGAGCACTAACGGATGCACTGCAGCACAGAACAATTGACCGAAGATCCAGGACCGGCCACCTGCCGCCGGCTCGTCTCGACCGGGGCTCAGCCCCAGCCGGATCGTGCACGCACGCAGGCGCCGTCGAAATTGCACTGACTGGTCGGTATTGTGGCCGCGAAAAATAGAGCAATGGCGTGGATCACACTCCCTGGACTTCCGCGCTCCGGCTCACGAAGATCATTGATGCGCTGCTCGTTACCACGTGCAGGTTGTCCGTGTAGCGCCCCTGCCAGCTGATGTACATCGTTGGCGGGGGCTGCGCTTGGCTGCTCCACAGCATCCGGACACAACGCAATTCACTCCCGGACGTCCAGGGCATTGTCCCGTGCCTTCCACGCGTGGGTCGCGCAGCCCCCAGCACGAAAACGGGTATGTCTACCGGTCGTTCTACCGTCGTCGGATAGGTACCTCGCGAAGGAGGGTGTGGGAGTCCGACAACCCACGCACCCTGCAAGCCGAGGCCCCCAATGCACGATCAGCTCTACCACTCTCACCTTTCCTCACCTGCCGCCGCTGCGAGCAGCGCCACACCATGCACGCCGACGCCTCCACGTGCTCGTCGTGCCGCAGCGCCGAACTGAGCCGGACGGGCACCACTTCACTCCTTCACGGTTGCAATCCGCGTTCGCGTTGAACGGGTGATTGCAGACAAGCCGTATCCACTGTTCGTGCGGTTTCAGTCTTCGCCGACGTGTGGACAAGAGCGGGCTTACAGATAGCCCTTCGATTTGCGAAAGTAGAGAGAACTCAAGTGAGAAAGTTTTACGGGATTCTTGCGTGTCTCGCACTCGCCCTCGGCGCATTCCTCGTCGCGGCACCGACCGCATCAGCCACCGGTGTCGTCTCCAACGGCATCGCATGGACCGACGATCTGAACCCCGTGCCGCACCCGCCCGGCATCATCGACTTCTGCACGATGGGCGTTGTGGGTACCGACTTGCTCGGCAACAAGATCGGTATCTCCGCCGCCCACTGCGTCGACGGCACACCCGACGGTGCGCCCGTCTACCGCTATGCGCCGACCGGCCCACGGGAGCACATCGGGACATCGTGTACCGCAGTCCCGGCGGTGGGATCGGCGTCGACTGGGTGGTCATGCGCCTCAATGCTGACGCGGTACTCACGTCGAACGGTCCCAGCGCCCGGGTCGACGGGATCGGAGCCTCCAACCCGGTCGGTCCCCTTTGCAAGGATGGGGCAGGTACCGGCGTCCATTGCGGGTCGATCACCTCGCAGAACACGACACGCTTCTACAGCAATGCCCAATCCGGCGGTGGCGACTCCGGCGGTCCCGTACTTCAGAACAACGAGATCGTGGGCATGGTTCGCGGATTCGACACTGCGCTGTTGGCGTTCGAGTACATCAAGTTCACTGCCGTCCTCGACGGCATCAACGCCCAGCCCAACCCCGTCGGCAAGGGTTTCGTCGTCACCAACAGCTGACCCACGACCCAGACGCGGTCATGCTCGTCGAGATGTCCAGCAGCGATGCCTGTTTTGGACGGGCTGTTGCGGGACATCGCCGGGGTGCGGCGGGCACACAGCAGCCGCCGCGTCCCGCACGCCCCCAACCCTTACCGCGCAATCCCGACAAAACTCGCAGCCGACCCCGGCGGCGTCCACTGCCCTGTCGGAATCCGACAGGGCAATGTCACACCTCACGCAACCGACATTTGTGCCTGAGCGTCGTGGAATGCTTGCTCGATCTCGGCCGGAATCCGGCCGCGAGGTGACACCTCGTGACCCGCCCCGAGCGCCCACTCACGAATCTCCCTCGACGACTTCTTCACGGTCGTCTTCTTCGCGGTCGTCTTCTTCACGGCCGACGTCTTCGCCGACGCCGCTTTTGTCTGAACAGGCTCAGCCTGAGCGTTGTGGAAAGCTTGCACGATCTCGGCCGGAATCCGGCCGCGGGGTGACACCTCGTGACCCGCCCCAAGGGCCCACTCACGAATCTCCCTCGACGAATTCTTCGCCGGAACCTTGCTCACCACGGCCGTCTTCGCCGGAGTCTTCTCCGCGACTGGCTTCTTCACGACTGCCTTCTCCGCAGCCGGCTTCTTCGCGACTGCTTTCTTTCCGGCCGTCTTCGTCGGAGCCTTCTTTGTCGCAGCCTTCTTTGTCGCAGCCTTCTTTGTCGCGGCCGTCTTCGTCGCGGCCGTCTTCGTCGCGGCCGTCTTCGTCGCGGCTGCCTTCGTGGCAGCCTTCTTTACCGGCGCCGGTTTGACCTGGACCTTCGTCGCCTGAGCGTCGTGGAAGGCCTGCACGATCTCCGCCGGAATCCGGCCGCGAGGTGACACCTTGTGCCCCGCCCCGAGCGCCCACTCACGAATCTCCGTGGACGACTTCTTCGCCGGAGCCTTGCTCACGACTGCCGTCTTCACCGGCGCCTTCTTCGCGACCGGCTTCTTCACGGCCGTGCTCTCCGCAGCAGCTTTCTTCGCGACTGCTTTCTTTCCGGCCGTCGTCTTCGCGGCCGTCGTCTTCGCGGCCGTCTTTGTCGCAGCCTTCTTCGTTGCGACTGTCTTTGTCGCAGCCGCCTTCTTCGTAGCCGCCTTCTTTACCGGCGCCGATTTCACCTCGACCTTCGTCGCCTGAGCGTCGTGGAAGGCCTGCACGATCTCCGCCGGAATCCGGCCGCGAGGTGACACCTCATGACCCGCCCCGAGCGCCCACTCACGAATCTCCCTCGACGAATTCTTCGCCGGAACCTTGCTCACCACGGCCGTCTTCACCGGCGTCTTCTCCGCGACCGACTTCTTCACGACTGCCTTCTCCGCAGCCGGCTTCTTCACGACTGCCTTCTTTCCGGCCGTCTTCGTCGCGGCCGTCTTCGTCACGGCCGACTTCTTCGCCGGCGCCGCTTTTGCCTGAACCGGCTTTGCCTGAGCGTCATGGAATGCTTGCACGATCTCGGCCGGAATCCTTCCGCGGGAGGATACTTCGCGACCCTCCGCGATCGCCCACTCGCGAATCTCCTTGGTTGTCGTCTTTGTCGAACCGTCAGAAATCCTCGGGGATACCGCCATGCTGTCTCCTTTTTCGCCGGGCAATCGTCGAACGCACACACTAACTGCAGGCGGCATTTCCCGGTAATCAAGAGACTCACCCGAACTAAGATTGCAACATCTCAGCCCGACGCTCATCCGCGCAGGACCGCCCGATCTTCTTGGCCGTTTCTACTCCACACTCGTTTTACCACGCTTCAGGTAGGACGAGTGCGCTTCACCCCGATGATTTCCCCGCCGCACCCATACAATACATCGGCGGCTGCGGCATCAATCGTCACCATCAACACATTCGGTGCGATGAGGCGAACGCCCACGGCTACTTCACATAGGTGGTGCCGCAAAGTACGGGCGGCGCAGCATTTCCCTCACCCGGGTACTCGGACAGCAGCGCTCGGGAACTTCGGCAGCGCAGTCGGCGATCACCGGGGCGCCCGCCTGTGCGGCAGCTGCGCGCTCGACGCGGGAGTGCATTTCTTCTGAATTCCGTTCTCCGCATTTGATTCTCATATTTCGCTACGACATTGGACACTTTCCCGCACCATCGACAACCTGGCGGGACCGCATCGCTTCTGCCCTTTCGGGACGCCCCATGCGTCCTCACCACCACGAAATCACTTGCCTCCGCGCCGACGTGTCAGAGTCAGCTCTCCTGAGTCCAATCTGCGCGGTGCGGCTCGAGGAAGGACTGCGTCGACCACTTCCCTGATCGGGCCGATTGCCTCAATCTTCTTTTGTCCTGCACTGAACACCCGAACGGATGGCATCATCGACCGCTTTCTTGGAAACTCCGACTACGCGGAGCAGGTACTTCAAGTTCTGACGACGTGGCATCGAGCAACACCTGCCCCGGGATCGATCTCGGGATTCGACCTTCGCTTGTCGAGGCTCAATATGCTGGTTCGCGCCGACAACAGTGTCATCCTCGACTTCCACCGTGCGCGTGGTACAGCACCGTCGACGCTGTGTTTCTCGGCAATTTCTCTCGGCATGATACGACCGGATGACCGGCGCCGCGGTCCACGAGGTAGTCGTCGCCCGAGAGGCGACCACTACGTCCGTGAGCGCGAAGATGGCCCCCTGGACAGAAATCATGGAAGTGTCGCTGCTGAAGTCGACCTGCGGGACTGCCCCGTGTCGAACCTGCTCGGGCAGGAAGGGCAGGGCTTCGGACAGATGAGCGCGCAGCTCGTGCAAGAACGACTGATCATCGGCGCCCAGGCATCCGGCGCCACGCGCCGCGCGGTCGAGGACACCGTCGACTACACCAAGCCACGGCAGGCATTCGAGCACAGCCTCTTCGAATTCCAGAACACCGCGTTCGAACTCGCCGAATGCCAGCGCACCTGCGAGGTGTTCCTCGACCGCTGCATCACCGAACACCTGGCCGGCCAGCTCGACCCCGCCATGGTCAAATACTGGCCCACCGAACAACAGTGCGCCGTCATCGACCGCTGCGTGCAACTGCACGGCGGCTACGGATACTTGCGCGAATACCTCATCGCCCGGATGTACGAACACTCCCGCGTCCAGAAAATCTACGCCGGCGCCAACGAGGTGATAGAAAGCATCATCGCGAAATCGCTGTAGAAATCGCCGCCGGAGGCAGTTCCCCGGACACGTACAACGACACCGATTGTGGAACCTTGACCGGCACACGTCGGCGCCTGTCTTCGTCCGCTAGCGGATCGGCTTGCGGCGACGGCAGGCGATTGACCCGGCGGGGCGCCTGGGGATCAGCGGCTGGTGCGGTAGGCATCTCGGCGGTGGGCGATGTCGACGACCGTGACAATCCGCTGTTCGTCGTTGATGCGGTAGATGACACGGTAGGTGCCCCGCCGTGCGCTGTGGCGGTCATCGAGCGGGGGCTGAAGCCGTTTTCCCACGCGTTTCGGATTGTCGAGAAGAGGGCCGACGATGAATTTGTGCGCCGCGAAGGCCACGGCCTCAGGCAGGTGCTGAGCGAGCTGACGTCGAGCCGTTGGAGCGATCACGAGCGTGTAGCGGTCTTGCTCCTGATTCACGCAGGGTGCCTGCGTCGCTCGCTCATTACCTTCGTAAGCTCGGCCTCGGACTCGCCTTCACCGCGGGCAAGCTCCGCGTCGGAAGCCGCGAGCCGCTGGAGGGTGTCGGGGTCGGACAGGATCGCGATTGTTTCCTCTAGTGACTCCAGGTCCTCGGTGGCGATGAGCACAGCCGAGGGCTGACCGTGCACCGTGACCGTGACGCGCTCATGCTGGGCGTTGACACGCCCGACCAGCTCGGACAGGTGCGCCTTCACCGCGGCAAGTGACATCACCGTTTCCATAGTCATAAGTATGACCATATCGGTGGCAGGTGTCGAGGACAGGTTTCACTGGGCCCCCATCCCCCTTGCATCAAACCTGTGAACCGCAATTGCGCATCGGTGGGTCAACCTCGTGTGTTCGACCGCGACTTTCACAACCGCGCCATCGCAACCCAACCTTTGACTTCAAGTACTTGAAGTTCTTAGCGTTTATGACGTGAGTGCACGAACCACCCCACGCGTCTACACGATCAAGGACGCGGCCGCTCTGACCGGACTTCCGGCCAGCACGCTGCGGTACTACGAGTCGGTTGGGGTGATCGCGCCGATCAGCCGTGGGGAGAGCAGTAGGCACCGGGTCTACGACGAGGACGACCTGGGCCACCTGTTGGCGATCGCCTGCCTGGCGGCGACCGGGATGTCGGTCAATGATATGAAGGCGTACGTCGCCAACGGGCAACTCGGGGCCGCGGCCGCGGCCGCGCAGATCGAGTTGCTGACCGAGCGCCGGCAGCAACTCGAGATCGAGGCCCGGCAGATCGCACTGCGTCACCGCTACGTCGACATCAAGATCGACTACTGGCAGGCGATCGACGCCGGCGACGAGCCCCGCGCTGCGCTCCTCGCAGCCGAGGCGAGCGCACTCGCAGACGAACTGCACAACACCAAGAAGCGGTAACCCCGCCTCCAACCCCACGCCCGATCGGCCATCCACTGATGCGCCACCGGTCACTCGACCCTGCCCGCTCACCACCACTGTGACCACCACAGAAGTTAGGAAGATTTGCCATGCGTGTTCACGCGTACGCCGCTCCCGCCGCCGGCCGGCCGCTCGCCCCCACCACCATCGAGCGCCGCGACGTCGGCCCTCACGATGTCCTCATCGAGATCCAGTACGCCGGCATCTGCCACTCCGACATCCACACGGTCAACGGCGACTGGGGCCCGCAACCCTTCCCGGTCGTGCCCGGCCACGAGATCGTCGGCATCGTCGCCGAGACCGGCGCCGACGTCACCCGCCACCGGGTCGGTGACCGCGTCGGCGTCGGCTGCATGGTCAACTCGTGCGGCGACTGCATCAACTGCCGGAACGGCGACGAGCAGTACTGCGTCCACGGCATGGTCCCCACCTACGCCGGCACCGACCGGGACGGCACCACCACCCAGGGCGGCTACTCCACCCACGTGGTCGTCGACGCCGACTACGTTTTGTCCGTCCCGCAGAGTCTGGATCCGGCCGCCGCAGCCCCGCTGCTCTGCGCCGGGATCACCACCTACGCCCCGCTCCGCCGCTGGAGTGCCGGCCCCGGCAAGAAGGTCGCCGTCGTCGGCCTCGGGGGGCTCGGACACATGGCCGTCAAGATCGCCCACGCCCTGGGCGCCGACGTCACCGTGCTGTCCCAGACCCTGAAGAAGCAGGAGGACGGCCTGCGCCTCGGCGCCGACGCCTACTTCGCCACCTCCGACCCCGCCACGTTCGACCAGCTCGCCGGACGTTTCGACCTCATCGTCAACACGGTCAGCGCCGCCATCGACCTCAACGCCTACCTGGGCCTGCTCGCCGTCGACGGCACCCTGGTCAACGTCGGCGCCCCCGCCGAGCCGCTCAGCCTGAACGTGATGACGCTGATCGGCGGCCGCCGCAACTTCGCCGGGTCGATGATCGGCGGCATCGCACTGACCCAGGAGATGCTCGACTTCTGCGCCGAACACGGCATCGGATCCGAAGTCGAGGTGATCCCCGCCAACCGGATCAACCAGGCATACGAGCGGGTCCTCGCCTCGGACGTCCGATACCGGTTCGTCATCGACACCGCCACACTGAACTAACCCCGACGTGAGCGCCCGCCACACACATTGTGCGGCGGGCGTTCACGACCACAACCCATCGTGCACGCGAGGAGCGCACAGATCAGCCTGCCGAAAAATGTTGCAAAATAGCAGTATTCAGACGGAGTGCCCGATCGATTGAATTGGCTCAACGTCCACCGAGGCGAATCTGCGGCGTGAGGGGCGCATCGTCGCGCTCTGTCTGACCGTGCCGGCAACGGCACTCGCCGAGGGTGGCGCCACCGTCTGCCGGTATCCCGGTCGTGCTGTGGGGCTCGGCACCGTCCTCGAATTTCCGCTGGCCATCTCCGCCGCGATGCGGCCACCACAACCCGTCCGGTCTAATGAGCAACGTCGACGGATCGTCCCATACCGAAACCGAGTGCCCCTGAGCGATACGTTCGATCGGCCAAGTAATTGCGAGGATTTTCGTCCGATCTGCTGATCACACGGGTGTGGTGATCGTCTTTAGTTGCAGGAGCTTCGTATGAGGCACGTCACGTGCCTTCCGAAGTCCCGGTCCTGCGGAGAACGACGAAAGGGAGCCCCCATGTCCATCGCCGAATTACCCGACCAACTCTCGCGGCACACCGATTCGACCCGGACCGGCCGGTCATGAGCAGCGCACCGGGCCTGAAAAAGGCGCTCAGCCAGCGACAGCTGACGATGATCGCCATCGGCGGTGTGATCGGTGCAGGCCTGTTCGTCGGATCCGGCGTCGTCATCTCCGACACCGGCCCCGCGTCCTTCATCACCTACGCCGCCAGCGGCATCTTGATCATCATGGTGATGCGCATGCTGGCCGAGATGGCCGTGGCGAACCCGTCGACCGGTTCCTTCGCGGACTATGCGCGCACCGCACTCGGTAACTGGGCCGGCTTCTCGGTCGGCTGGCTGTATTGGTATTTCTGGGTAATCGTCGTCGGCTTCGAAGCGATCGCGGGCGCCAAGATCATCCAGTTCTGGATCGACGTCCCGTTATGGTTGTGTGCCCTGGTGCTGATGGTCCTGATGACCGCAACCAACCTGTTCTCCGTCTCGTCCTTCGGCGAGTTCGAATACTGGTTCGCGGGCGTGAAGGTGTTCGCGATCTGTCTGTTCATCGGGCTCGGCTCGCTCTTTGTGTTCGGCATCTGGCCGAACAAGACGATGGACTTCTCCAACCTGTGGTCCCATGGCGGCTTCCTGCCGCACGGTCCCGCCGCGATCACTGTCGGCGTGGTGACGGTGATCTTCTCGATGGTCGGCGCCGAGGTCGCGACGATCGCGGCTGCCGAGTCGGAGAACCCGGAGAAGGCGGTCGCCAAGGCCGCCAACTCGGTGATCATGCGCATCGCGGTGTTCTTCGTCGGCGCGGTATTCCTGCTGGTGACGATCCTCCCCTGGAATGACACGGAACTGGCGGCCTCCCCCTTCGTCGCCGCGATGACCGAGATGGGCATCCCCTACGCCGACAACATCATGAATGCCGTCGTGTTGACGGCGGTGCTGAGCTGTCTCAACTCCGGGATGTACACCTCCTCGCGCATGCTGTTCGTCCTGGCGGCGCGCCGCGAGGCGCCGCCTCGACTCACCCGGGTCACCCGGCGCGGCGTGCCGGCCGCCGCGATCCTGGTGTCCTCGGTGGTCGGATTCCTCTGTGTCATCGCCGCCGCGGTCTCCCCGGACACCGTGTTCACGTTCCTGCTGAACTCGAGCGGCGCGATCATCCTGTTCGTCTACCTGCTGATCGCGATCTCGCAGATCGTGCTTCGTTTCCGCACCCCGGATTCCGAGTTGCGCGTGAAGATGTGGTTGTTCCCGGTGTTGTCGCTGCTGACCACTGCGGCGATCCTCGGCGTGCTGCTGCAGATGTACCTGGAAGACAGCGCCCGGTCGCAACTGGTGCTGAGCCTGCTGTCCTGGGCTGTGGTCGTGGTGCTGTTCCTCGCCAACAAGTGGTTCCTGAGTCGTCGCCAGCCCGTCGAATCGCCCCTCACAGCGGCGAAAGTGTGACGGGTACTCCTGCTCGCGAATCAGACGGACGCTCCCACCCGCCATAGGCCACCAGCACTGTCCAACGCGCCGTCGCATAGGAACATGCGACGGCGCGGTCGGCGTCGAGAACATGCAACGTGCCGTCCGCGCGGAGATCGACGACATGGTCCGGGCCGTACTCGTCGATCCGGGTGTCGGATTGGATGGCGAACCCTCGCGTCATCCGCGGCCGACCATCGTCCGCACCTGCCGGGCCGCGACGGACAGCGTCGACAGGTCGGCCGGGTGGGCTGCGAAGATCTCGGTGAGGATCGAGCGGGCGCGGGCCAGCCGGGAGGTGTTGGTGGCCTCCCAGTCGGTGATCTTCTCGGCGGCGGTTTCGGCGGATGCCGAGCCGGAGAGCACGTCCAGGCACAGCAGCCGCATCGAGCCGTACACGTCGTCGCGCAGGGCCAGCCGTGCCAGGGCGTTCCAGCGGCCGGTGTCGTCGAGGCCGGAGATGGCGGTGAGCAGGTGATCGAGACCGAGGTGCGCGTTGAGGGTGTAGTACAGCTCGGCGACCTCCTCGAGTTCCCGGCCTTCTAGGTCGGCGACGTCGATGATGTCCATCGCGCAGAACCCGTGCAGCAGACTGAGCACCGCGGTGGCGTGGCGTTCGTCGGCGCCGCGGGCTACCAGTTGCGCTGTCCGGGTCTGCACGACCTCCGCGTCCGGGCCCTGCAACCAACCCGGAACCTTCGGCAGCAGGTGCTCGAAAGCCTTGCCGTATCAAATGATCTCGGCTCCGATGGCGAGCGGCTGCGGCCGGTGGTGGAGCAACCACCGCGACAGCCGGTCGAGCAGCCGCCGCACCTCCGCCGTCATGGCATCGGACACCGCGGCATTCGGTGTGCCCGTGCGGATCCGGGAAATCAGTGCGGGGAGATCGGCGATCGCGCTGGCAGCCGTGTAGGCGCGGACGGCGTCGACGGCGGAGGCGCCGGTGTCTTCGCAGAGCCGGAACACGTAGGTGATGCCTCCGGTGTCGACCACCTCGTTGGTGATCACGGTCGCGATGATCTCGCGGCGCAGCCGGTGGGTGCGGATCGCGTCCGGATAGTCCTCCCGCAACCGGGCGGGGAAATACCCGAGCAGGCGGTCGGTGAAGGCATCCCCGTCGACGAGGTCGCCGGCCAGCAGGTCCGCCTTCAGCGCGAGTTTGACGTGCGCGGTGAGGGTCGCCAATTCGGGCGAGGTCAGCCCTCGCCCCTGCGTGCCGCGCCGTTCCAGCTCGTCCTCGCCGGGAAGGGCCTCGAGGGTGCGGTCGAGGCCGCGCTGCGCCTCGAGCGCCCGGATCTGGCGGGCGTGCACCCGCAGCTTGGCGGCCGCGGTGGCGCGGCTGGTGCCGAGGAGAGCGTTCTGGTCGACGTTGTCGGCCAGAACGAGTTTCTCGACGTCGTCGGTCATGCTCTGCAGCAATCGGTTCCGGGCGTCCGGGTCGATGCGCCCGATGGAGACGAGTCCGTCGAGGAGGATCTTGAGGTTGACCTCGTGGTCGGAGCAGTCGACGCCGGCGGAGTTGTCGAGGGCGTCGGTGTTGATCCGGCCGCCGGCGAGCGCGAATTCGATGCGGCCGAGGGCGGTGGCGCCGAGGTTGCCGCCCTCGCCGATCACCTTCGCCCGCACCTGCCCGGCATCGACGCGGACGCCGTCGTTGGCCTTGTCCCCGACCTCGAGATGCGTTTCGCGGGCGGCCTTGACGTAGGTGCCGATCCCGCCGTTCCACAGCAGGTCCACGGGGGCGCAGAGGATGGCCCGGATCAGGTCCTGCGGCGACAGCCGGGTCACGGTCGAGTCCAGGCCCAGTGCCTCACGCATCTCCGCGGAGACGGGAACCGATTTGGCGGCGCGGTCGAACACTCCTCCGCCGGTGCTGATCCGGTCGGTGTCGTAGTCGTCCCAGGACGAGCGGGGCAGCGCGAACAGCCGGGTCCGCTCCCGGTACGAGGTGACCGGATCCGGGTTCGGATCGACGAAGATGTGCCGGTGATCGAACGCGGCGACGAGCCGGATGTGCTCGCTGAGGAGCATGCCGTTGCCGAAGACGTCGCCGCTCATGTCCCCGACTCCGGCGACCGTGAAGTCCTGGTTCTGGGTGTCGAGACCCATCTCCCGGAAGTGCCGCTTGACGCTCTCCCACGCGCCCTTGGCGGTGATGCCCATGGCTTTGTGGTCGTAGCCCACCGACCCGCCCGACGCGAACGCGTCACCGAGCCAGAACCCGTACTCGGCGGCGACGGCGTTGGCCTCGTCGGAGAACGTGGCGGTGCCCTTGTCCGCGGCGACCACCAGGTACGGGTCGTCACCGTCGCGGCGCAGCACCCCGGTCGGGGGCACGGTCGCACCCGTTTCCGGATGGACGTTGTCGGTGACGTCGAGCAGCGCACCGATGAAGGCGCGGTAGCACTCGACCGCGGCCGCTCGGAACGCTTCCCGGTCGACGACGGGATCCCCGGTGGGGGCCGGTGGCCGTGTGACGACGAAGCCGCCCTTGGCGCCGACCGGGACGATGACGGCGTTCTTGACCGCCTGCGCCTTGACCAGGCCGAGGATTTCGGTGCGGAAGTCCTCGCGCCGATCGGACCAGCGCAGCCCGCCGCGGGCGACGGCGCCGAAGCGCAGGTGCACCCCCTCGACGCGCGGGGAATAGACGAACACCTCGAACCGCGGTCGCGGCTGCGGGAGTTGGGACAGCACAACGGGTTCGAGTTTGAGGGCCAGGGCGGGCGAGCGCCGGACTCCGTCGCCGGTGCGGTAGTAGTTCGTGCGCACGGTGGCCCGCATCAGGTCGAGGTAGGCGCGCAGGATCCGGTCTGCCTCCAGGCTGACGACCTCCTCGACGGCTCCGCCGATCTGCTCGGCAATGGCGGTGCTGTCGAGGCTCGGATCGGCGGCGGGGTCGAACAGGGCGGTGAACAGGTCGATCAGTGCCGCGCAGGTGCGGGGGTTGTCGGCGAGCACGGCGGCGATGCGCTTGGTGCTGTACGGGAATCCGATCTGCCGCAGGTACTTGGCGTAGGCCCGCAGCAGCGCCACCTCGGTCCAGGTCAGGCCGACCGACGCGACGAGGGCGTTGAACGAGTCGACTTCGGCCGTGCCGGACCAGGCGGCGACGAACGCGTCGCAGAAGCGGCGGGCCAGGGTGCCCGGCTCCGCCGAGTGCTGTTCTCCGGCGACGGTCGCGGAGATGTCGCCCGGCCCGGCGGAACGGAGGGTGAACTCGTAGATCCAGGTCGACAACCCGTCGGGGCGGGTCACCGGGTACGGGCGTTCGTCGAGTACCTCGACGCCGAGGCTGTGCAGAATCGGCAGGATGTCGCTGAGCGAGACCCGTTCCCCCGCGACATACAGGGTGAAGCGCAGTTCGGTGTGGTCGCCGGCCGGCCGGGTGGAGAGCGCCACGTCGACGGCACCCGCCGCTAGGGCCTCGAGGCGGGCGATGTCGGCGGCCGCCCGTGGAGCGGTGAAGTCGTGTTTGTAGGTCGCGGGCAGCCGGTGTGTGTAACTCACACCGACCGACGCGGGCACTCCGGCGCACTCGCGCAAGTGGTCGTGGAGCGCGTCGTCCCAGCTGCGGCAGACCACCGCCAGCCGGGACCGCACCTGTTCTTCGACGACGCTCCAGTCAGAATGGACGTCCAGCGCCGCGTCGGTGCGAGTACGAAGGGTGAAATGCACCAGGGCGAGCGGGTTCTCGGTGACCCGCACCGTGTGATCGACGGCGGTGCCGGGGAACTGTTCGAGCAGGGCGCGCTGCATGCCGGTGCGCACCGCCGTGGTGTAGCGGTCGCGGGGCAGGTAGACCAGGGCGGAGAGCGACCGATTGTCGTCTGCTGGTCGCAGGAACAGCAGCAGGTCCTTGCGTTCGGCGGCACCGAGAACGGCCACCGCGGTGCGGTGCAGGGTGTCTACGTCGAGGGCGAACAACTCCGGCCGCGGGTACGCCTGGACGATTTCCAGCAGTGTCCGTCCGGTGTGGGAGTCGAGCCGGTAACCCGCCCTTGTGATGACCTCACGAACGCGGTCCGAGAGAGCCGGGATGTCGAGGACGTTTTCGTGCAGCGCGGTGACGGTGAACAGTCCGAGGAAGCGGTGTTCGCCCAGCACCGCCCCGGTGTCGCCGATCTCGGGGACCGTGATCAGGTGTGGGTGCAGCCCAGGGGAACTGGTGGGGAATTCGGGCGCCTGGGCGACCGTGAGCAGGGATTGCGTCGAAGCCTCCAGAGTGATCGTCACCGGGGTGGTGCGGAACGCCCCGAGTTCGTCGGCGGTGTCGGCGCCGCGGCCCTGGAAGTGGTAGCCGAGGAAGGTGAAGTTTCCGTCGCGGAGCCAGCCGAGCAGGTCGACGCTGTCGGTCAGTTCCTGCCGAGTCCACGGCGCGGGCACCGAGGACGCCGCGGCCAGTGACGCGGCCACCCGCTGAACACGTTCGAGCGTGGCGGGCAGGTCCGCGGCGATGTTCCGGAGGGCGGTCAGTGCCTGCGCGAGATCGGCCTGCAGCTGCTCGGCCCGCGAATCCTCCATCGGGGCAGCCAGTTCGAACCGCATCCAGGATTCGGTCGTCGCCTCCTGTAGGTCTGCGGCGACGTCGAGTAGCGTGCCCGTCTCGTCTCGGATCACCGGGACGACGGGATGAAGCAGTCGAGTGATCATCCCTTCGCCGGATTCCACGACGCCGCTGAGCGCATCGACCAGCAGCGGCATGTCGTCGGTGACGATGAGCACGACCGGAAGACGGCCTGCGGAGTGGTAGTGCACGATGTCGGTGCCGGGGAGACGCCTCGCTGCGAGGTCGAGATGTTCGCGCACGACGGTGTCCGCGGCGGCGTGATCACCGGGTGCCGTGTGGGGGAAGAAGGCCGTTCGAAGGCTTTCGAGGGTCGCGGGAATCGCCGCGGCCGGACCCTCACGTTTTCCGGAATGCACCGACATACTCACCGGGAGTTCACCGTTCCTTCGTCGAGGTCCACGCACGCGGCGCCGTTGCCGCGAACTGGTGCCAGTCAGTAAACCGACCGCGCCCCTCGAAGTATTGGGCACGAGGTGAGAAAAGGACTCCCGGATTTTGTTCTCTCGGCCAACTCTCAGGGGGCGGTGGGATTCGCATCGCCGCGGCGCCGCAAAGCGAGCTGCAGTTCGAACAGCATCCGGTCGGAGGCGTCGTGCAGGTCGATACCGACGATCTCCTCGACGCGGCGAATCCGGTAGCGCAGGGTATTCGGATGTATTTGCAGGACAGCGGCGGCCGCGCGGACGTCGCCGTGTTCCGCGAGATAGGCCTCAGCGCTGTCCTGCAGGTTCGACGCGTGCTTGTCGTCGTAGTCGACGAGGGCGTCGAGCCGCGGGTCGTGCAGGTCCCGGTGCTCGGCGAGGAGGTCGAGGATCTCCCCGAACAGCACCGCGGTGCGCGATTCGGCGAGCGTGGTCACCCGGCCCTCGGGGAAAGTCGCGGCGGTGCCGTCGAGAACACGGTCGACCTCCACCCGCGCTCCGGCGACCTGCCCCAGATCAGGCACCGGGATCGCGATCGCGGCACGCAGGGCGATCGACCGCTTCGTCTCGAACTGCTCGACGAGTTGCCGGGTCCAGGTGGTCACCGACTTCGGGCTCGTGTAGCGCGGGAGCAGCACGTAGGCGCGCTCACCGATGATCGTCGCGACAGAATCGCGGCGAAAGGAACTGGCCTGCAGGCGCAGCATGCTGCCCAGTTCCGTGAGGCGGCCGCCGCCGGCGGTCTCGGTGGCACTGACAGCGAAACCGACCACCGCCGCCGGTCCGGTCGCCGACAGGTTCAGGGCACTGACCACGGACGGGACGTCCACACCACCCCCGCGGGCCCCGAACAGCCGCTGGATCAGCAGGCCCTCGGTGGACGGCGCGTTGAGACTGCGGGAGATGATCCGCGCGGCGATCGCGGACGCGCCGCGCAGCACGTCTTCGGCGTCGTCGGAGAACGGCGCCACCCCCTGTTGCAGCCAGATGGACCCGAGTGTGCGCGCCGAGGTCGTGGCATCCTCGGAGGCCTGCCGGATGCTGACCACCAGCCGCCGCTTCGTGCCGAGCTTGCGGTGGGCCGGCACGTCGATCACCTCGTCGCTGTTGCGGAGACGGTCGAAAACCCCCCACCGCTGCAGTGCCCGCAGGTAGTCGCGGGGTCCTTCGCGGCCGAGGATCGACAGCGTCCGCAACTCGTCGGCGGCCTCGTCGGAGGCGGAGTAGGCCAGCACGTGCGATTGCGCGTCCTCGATCGACACCATGCCGCCGGCGTTCTGGGCGACGATCTGGGCCAGCCCGAACAGGTCGGTGTCGGTGGCGAGCAGATCCGGATCGCCCAGTCCCGTGCTGCGGCGGGAGCGGTCCAGCATGCGCTGCACCAGCGGGAACACATGGTCCCAGCGGGCCTTCGGGTGCACGGCCACCAACGCGACCCCGGCGCGGCGTGCCGCCGCCTGCAGTGCCGTCGAGGTGGCCGCATTCTTGGACATCACCGCCTGTGCCCGATGGTCTGGTGGTCGGAGGGCAATGTCGTCGAACCAGCGCACGGCCTCCGCTTTGCCGATCCCGACGTGCAGGTACAGATCCGGCAGCGGAGATTGCGAATCGGTCTCGGTGGCCAGGTCGGAACTGTCGACCAGCGCGACCGACGACAGCGCGATCTCGGTGCCTGCCGGCGCGTCGATCAGTTCGACGACCGACGTGTCGAGGGCGCTGAGAAGCTCACGCAGCGTGATGCTTCCGGTGGCACGGCCGGACGGCTCGGTTGAACCCGTGCGGGTTCCGCCTTCAGAATTCACGGGTCGATCTCCACTTCGGGATCGCAGGAACGGTTTGGCTGACAGTACAACTTCAATGATAGAGATTTGTTCAGCTGGCTCATACATTCGGCGACGTGCTGGTGTTGACTACGGCTAGTTCGTTGCGGCGGCCGTCTTCGCCGCCACATCCCGTAGGAGGTTTTCATGGACGCCATCACCACCACCCCGCAGCCCGTCAACGAGCCGGTGGGGTCCTTCACACCCGGGAGCCCGGAGCGGGCGCGGCTGCAGGCGAAGCTGTCCGAACTCGGGTCGAACCCGACGGAGATCCACCACGTGATCGGCGGGGCGCACCGCCGCGGCGCCGGCCCGGTGATCGACGTCGTCCAGCCGCACCGGCATGCCGCGGTGCTCGGTACCTTCACCAACGCGGGCACCCAGGACATCCAGGACGCGGTCGCCGCGGCCACCGCCGCTGCCCCGGCGTGGCGGGCACTCTCCTTCGAGGACCGCGCCGCGGTGTTCCTGCGCGCAGCCGATCTCCTGTCCGGCCCCTGGCGCGAAACCCTCGCCGCCGCAACCATGCTCGGACAGTCCAAGACCGCGTACCAGGCCGAGATCGACACCCCCTGCGAACTCATCGACTTCTGGCGATTCAACGTCCACTTCGCCCGCCAGATCCTCGCCGACCAGCCGATCTCCTCCCCGGGGGTGTGGAACAAGCTCGAGTACCGCTCCCTCGAGGGCTTCGTCTACGCGATCACCCCGTTCAACTTCACCGCCATCGCCGGCAACCTGCCCACCGCACCCGCACTGATGGGCAACACGGTGGTGTGGAAGCCGTCGCAGACGCAGGCCGTCGCCGCGTACTGGACGATGAAACTGCTCGAGGCCGCCGGCCTGCCGCCCGGCGTGATCAACCTCGTCAACGGCTCCGGCGCCGCGGTCTCCGACGTCGTCCTCGCCGACCCGCGCCTCGCCGGAATCCACTTCACCGGTTCCACCGCCACCTTCCAGCACCTGTGGCAGCAGGTCGGCAACAACATCTCGAACTACCACTCCTACCCCCGACTGGTCGGCGAGACCGGCGGCAAGGACTTCGTCCTCGCCCACAGCTCCGCCAACCCCGACACCCTCACCACCGCCCTGATCCGCGGCGCCTTCGACTTCCAGGGTCAGAAGTGCTCCGCCGCCTCCCGCGCGTTCGTCCCGAAGTCGGTGTGGGCGAAGATGGGCGACGACTTCATCGAGAAGGCATCGACGCTGAAATACGGTGACGTCACCGACTTCTCGAATTTCGGCGGCGCCGTCATCGACAAGCGCGCGTTCGACCGCAACGCCGACGCCATCGCCCGCGCCAAGGCCACCCCCAGCCTGACCATCGCCGCCGGCGGCCACGTCGACGACAGCGTCGGTTACTTCGTCGACCCCACCGTGCTCCTCGGGGACGACCCCACCGACGAGGCATTCCGCACCGAGTACTTCGGACCGATCCTGTCCGTACACGTCTACGACGACTCCGCCGCCGGATCGTTCGAGAAGGTCCTCGACCTCGTCGACAAGGGGTCCGCGTACGCGCTGACCGGGTCGATCATCGCCGACGACCGCACCGCGATCGCCCAGGCCACCGACGACCTGCGGTTCGCGGCCGGCAACTTCTACATCAACGACAAGCCCACCGGCGCCGTCGTGGGACAGCAGCCGTTCGGGGGCGCCCGCGCGTCGGGCACCAACGACAAGGCCGGCTCCCCGCAGAACCTGCTGCGCTGGGCGTCCGCACGCACCATCAAGGAAACGTTCGTCCCCGCCACCGACCACCGCTACCCGCACCAGGCGGCCGACACCTCCGAGGACATCTGATGGCATTCTCCGCCCTGCTCCGCCCCGCCCTGCTGGCCGCCGCACGTTCGCCCCGGATGGAGCGCACCGTCACCAGGATCCCGGTGACCCGCAGCCTCGTCGACCGGTTCGTCGCCGGCGAGACCGAGGACCAGGCGATCGCCGCGACCACGTCGATTCTCGACTCCGGCCGCTACATCAGCATCGATCATCTCGGCGAGGACACCACCGATTCGGCGCAGGCCGACGCCACCGTGTCGCACTACCTGGCCCTGCTGTCCGATCTTGCGGCCCTCAGCCAGAAGACGGCGTCGACGTCACCGGCCTCGGTGCGCAATGTCGAGGTCTCGTTGAAGCTGTCCGCCCTGGGCCAGTTCCTGCCCCGGGACGGCCACAAGGTGGCCCTCGAGAACGCGCACAAGATCTGCACCGCCGCCGAGGAGGCCGGCGCGTGGGTGACCGTGGACGCCGAGGACCACACCACCACCGACTCGACACTGTCGATCGTCCGCGAACTCCGCAAGGACTTCCCGTCCCTCGGCACCGTGCTGCAGGCGTACCTGAAGCGCACCGAGGCCGACTGCCGGGACCTGTCCGGCCCGGGATCGCGCATCCGGCTGTGCAAGGGCGCCTACAAGGAACCCGCCTCGGTGGCATTCCAGGGCAAGGAGGCGGTCGACGAGGCCTACCTGCGCTGCCTGCGCATCCTGATGAACGGTCAGGGCTACCCGATGGTCGCCTCCCACGACCCGGCCATGATCGAGGCCGCCCTGCAGCAGGCGAAGGCCAAGGGCCGCACCGCCGACGAGTTCGAAATCCAGATGCTCTACGGCATCCGCGACGCCGAACAACTCCGCCTCATCGGTGAGGACAAGCATCTGCGGGTGTACCTCCCCTACGGCGAGCAGTGGTACGGCTACTTCATGCGCCGACTCGCCGAACGCCCCGCCAACCTGACCTTCTTCCTCCGGTCGTTGATGTCACACAACTAAGCATTCCGTTCTGCAGGACAACGGGTCTGGCTCGCCTCCGAGGCGAGCCAGACCCGCACCGCCCCAGCTCACAACGAAGCGCACAGGGATGAACGAGACCAACTTCAATTACATGATCACCTTCGCGAAGAAGTGGCGGCACCGGGGCGGAGGATCCGGTGAGGACATCCTCGTCGAATTTGGGCTCTCGCAGGCCGAGTACTTTCGTCAATTGCAGATGATCCTCGACGAACGTGTCGGCGCAGCATCGGATCTTCCTCCCGACCTCCGTCACGAATTGCGGTCGATCTGTAGTGCTCGCCTACTGCGTCAGACGCCGCAACAATATTCGCAGTGATTCATACCTCATGCGGGGTGCACCAGTGTCCTGATCGGACTCACCAGCGGTTCCGGGACGGTTCACGGCGTGGCCGGCGCCAGCGCACGCGGAAGCGGTGTTCCTGCCGGTTCGGCATTTCCCGGCCGGTCGATACTGGCGAGCCACGCCGAGAGGGTTCGTCCGACGTCGGTCGGCCGTTCCATCGGTGTCAGGTGCCCGCCGCCGGGGATGATTTGAAACGTCGAGTCGGGAAGATGCGCGGCGATTTCGCGCATTGCCGGGGCCGCGCACAGTGTGTCGTCCTCGCCGGCCAGCACCAGGCTCGGGCACGTGATCTCGCGGAGGGCGTCGAGGTAGTCGATACGCGATGCCTGCGCCGCCAGCTGGGCGCGAAGTCCCTCCCTGCCGATGTGTTCGGCCATCGCGAGTACCCGTGCGTTCAAGGTCGGGTCGGCTGTCCGGGAATTCTTCGAGACCAGGTCCGGTAGCAGTCGCCGTTGTTCGGAGACTGCCGATCCCCCGCGATCGAGTCGAGCCGCGGCCTCACGCCAATCGTGGAGCTGACCCGGGCGTGGGGCGCGGGCGTTCGTCGAGAGCAGAGCCACGCCGGTGATGCGGTGGGGGGCGATGACGGCCAGGTGCATCGCGACGATTCCGCCCAGGGACAGGCCTATGGCGGTGAAGTTCGGCGGGGCGCTGGCCAGGATATTGTGTGCGATCGAGGCAATCGAATTCCGTTCCAGGACGGCGTGATGGATACGCGCGTGGCGGCGTATCGGGTCCTCGACGTCGGCCCACAGTTGCTCGCTGCACATCATCCCCGGGATGAGGACGACATGGTCAGTCATCGTCGGTGCTCCGGGACACCACCGACCAGGGTGCGACGTACCCGTTGGCGTCGAAGGCCACGTCCTTGTCGCGGGCGCGTTCGATCACTTCCGGATCCCAATGGATCCGGACTCGTCCGTCGCCGCCGTTGACGACAACCATTTCGCCGTCGCCGTCGTCGAGTTGTTCGAATCGGCGCCACGCGCCCGCCGGGATGGAGAGGGTGTCGCGGGGGTCGAGGACGACGGTCCGTTCGTCGGCGCCGCTGTTGAGGGTGATCTTCCATCGGCCGCTGCGGACGATGAGTGCCTGCGGTGCGTCGTGCCGATGCTGCAGCAGTCCTTCACCGGTGTGAGCGCGCAGCCATGCCAGGTTGAAACCGTGCGGGTTGTAGACACGCGGTTCCTGGTTGCGATCTTCGGTCATGCCGAAGCCGATGACGAGGGCGAGTTCGGCGTGACCGCCGGGCAGGGTGCTGCAGAGGAAGGCGCGGTCCGACCACACTCGGTCCGCTTCGGTGGTGACCCGGCCACGCATCTGCGCCGGGGTGTAGTGACGCAGCGCGTCGATCTCCTGCTGCGGCATCGGCCTGATCAGGTCGACATCGGCGGGCTCTCCGTCGGTAGCTTCCACGAGTTCGTTGTCCCGGGTCAGGTAGAGCCCGTAGTCTGCGGCTTGACGCAGTACCGATGGGCCCCAGATGATCCCACCGGTACTGTCCATTCCCAGCACTGTGAAGAGCCAGCCGTCGTCGGGACCGGTGTTGGTGAAACCGCGGTAGATCCAGGTCGGCACGGTCACGACGTCCCCGGTGGTGGACTGGTATTCGCCGGCCTTGCCGTCGACGCCCCAGCGGAACAGCCATTCGCCGCTGAAGTTGAGGAAGACTTCGGCGGTGAAGTGCATGTGCAGGTTGTTGGTGATGCCGTGCGGCATGGCCGCGGCGCCGACGTTGAAACCGTGAGGTTCGCGGAGGTTGATCACCTGGTCGGAGTTTTGCGAGACCCCGGATCCGATGAGGGCGTAATTCTCCTTCTTGTCCGACCCGGGGGTTTTGCAGTCGATGAAGGCTTGGTTGCAGCTGACGAGGTCGGCCCGGCGGATGGTTCTGCGGTCCAACTCGTCCTGGGTAACGATGGTGTTCAAGGGAAGTCCACTCCTCGAGGGTTCGATTCAGTGCGAAAGGGTCAGGGAGGTAAGCAGTTCGGAATCCGATGGGCTGAGCGACACGTCGAGGCAGGACCAGCTCCGGCGAAGTTGTTCGCCGGTGCGGCATCCGACCACGGGCACGATGTCGATCTCACAGTCGATCAGCGCACGTAGCGCCAGGGCCGTCGCGTCGGTCTCGTACTCGTCGGCGAGACGGTGCAGTAATTGGGCGGTGCGGGCGTTGCGCGCGGTGTCGTAGCGCTCCACCGATTGGGGTATCGGACCTGCGCTCCGGCTCTTTTCGAAGTAGCCCTTGGCTTGAGCCGAGTAGGGCACGACCGGCAGGCGGTGGGTGCGGTGAAATTCGAGCAGACCCGCGTCCATATAGGTCAGGTCGGGTGCCACCCGGTCCGCCTTGGGTGCGGCCAGGCTCCATTCGAGTTGGTTGGCGACGAATCCGCCGATTCCGGATGCGCTCGCATACTGCGCCGCCGCTGCCAGGCGGTCGGCGGAGAAGTTGCTCGCCGCGTAGTACCGGATGACGCTTTCGTCCACGAGGGTCTCCATGGTGTCGAGGATGTCCCCGATCGGGCGGGAGGGGTCGTCGCGGTGGAGGTAGTACAGATCGATCGGCGCGCCGCCGAGGTTCTCGGCGCTGGCGTGTGCGTCGGCTCGCAGCGAGGCGCGGTCCAGCCGCGGCCCTGCGGGGTGTGCCAGGTCGGGGTGACCACCCTTGGTAGCCACCACCATCGCCTTGCGGCAGTCCCGCGTCGTCAACCAACGCCCCAGCGTGTGCTCGCTGCAACTGCGTTCGACTCCGGGGACCCAGTCGGCATAGACCAACGCGGTGTCGACGAAATTTCCTCCGAGCTCGGCGAACGTATCGAGCAGGGCGAAGGACTCGCTCTCGTCGAGCGCGGACCCGAACCGGTTGCCGCCCAGGCACAGTCGCGACACGTGCAGATCCGTGCCGGGCAGCAGCAGTAGGGTGCTCGCCGCGGCGGTCATCGCTGCGCACCGCCGGTCGGTGCCCCAGTGAGCGCCGCCATGTCTTCGAAGGTTTCCAGCATCGACCAGATGTCCTGCTTGCCGGAACCGTGTGCCTGGCGTTGGGTCATCAGCTGGCGCACCGCCGATGTCAGCGGCATCGGAATTCGTTGTTCGCGGGCGGCGGACAGGACGATGTCGAGGTCTTTGGCGGCGGTATCGATGTCGGACGGTGGATCGTCGAAGTCCCGTTGCTTGAGCATCGGTGTCTTGAGGGCGAGTTGGACGGATCCGAGGGGACCGTCGTTCAGAATGTCGAGCATCTGGTCAAAATCGACACCGCCCTTTTCGCCCAGCGTCAGAGCCTCCCCCATCAGTGCCGCATACACACCGACGATGGTGCTGTGCACGAGTTTCAGGTACGCGGCCTCCTCGTCGCGGCCGACGTGGAGGATGCGTTTACCCAGTGCCGCCAGGACGGGTTCGGCGCGACCGAAATCGGCGGAGGCTCCGGAGGCGAAGATGGTGAGCTCGCCCGCCTCGGCAAGCCCGATGCTCCCGGCCACTCGCCCGCGGAGGTAGGCGATGTTCGCCGTCGACAGCGCCGATCCGACCTCGGCGGACACGGTGGGCGACACGGTGCTCAAGTCGCAGTACAGGTGGCCGGGCCGGGCGCCCTGCACGATTCCGGCCTCCCCGAGCGCGACCTGCCGCAGCACTGCATCGTTCATGATGATGGAGAAGCTGATATCCGAGGCCGCGGCCACCGCGGCGGGCGAGTCGGCAATCTGCGCCCCTCGCGCGGCAAGCGGTTCGCACCTGGACCGATCGATGTCGTACACGACGACAGTGTGTCCGGCGGCTGCGAGGTTTCCGGCCATCGGACCGCCCATGCGCCCCAGTCCGATGAAACCGATTACTGGTGATCTGTCCATATCTGGAGACCGTACTGTCAAATCGGCTCAAGGTCAACCGGTCGACCAATTTCGCTACTGCGTGGCGCCGCCGCTCGACGCTCAGCGGTCTATTCGCCGATTGTGTTGGCCAGGTTGCGGTTTGCGCTTCTCATGTGGGCGAACATGGCCGCCCGCGCGGCCTCGGCGTCACCTTCTTCGATCGCCTCGAAGATCGGCAGGTGCACCGCGAGTGAGGACCGGGTCTCCCCCATCGCGGTGATCACCCGGTTGGTCCAGACCTGCAGGAGTGAGCGAATGCTCGAGAGCACGCCCGCCAGCACGGTGTTACCGCTGAGTTCGGCGATCTTGAGGTGGAAGCGGACGTCGGCGGCGATGTAGCGGGGGAGGTCGGCGTCGGCCGCCTTCATCTCGTCGACGATCGCGCGGAGTTCCTCGAGGCCTGCGGGGGAGCGCCGTTTGGCGGCCATGCCCGCGAGAATCACCTCCACCTCCGCGCGGGCTTCGGTCAAGTCCTGCACGCGGCGCTCGCCCAGCAGGAGTCCCCATTCGATGATGCGCGGCAGCAGATCCGAACTCGACCCGGCGAGGTAGGTTCCGTCTCCCTGACGCACGTCGAGCAGGCCGAGCAGGGTGAGCGACTTGAGTGCCTCCCGGACCGCAGAGCGCCCGACGTCCAGGGACTCCGACAGGGCACGCTCGGACGGGATCTTGCCGCCCGGGGGAATCTCGCCGGACAACAGGTATTCGATCAGTCGATGCGCCAGCTCCACACTCGCCGGCTGCCGGCGCTCCACCTTGGTCAGAAGCGATTCAACTTGCGGGGACATAACCAGCCCACCCTTTCACCCTCAATGATCGAACCCTTGCGCACGTGTCCGACCGGTCGACCATACTATGAAAGTGGGCATCGAGGTGTTATGCCTCGATGCCCACCGGCGTTGCCGTCACATTCAGCTGTCGTACTTGCTGTCCACCAATCGGGTGCCCTTGGTCTCGCGGAAGCCCAAGGTCACGCACAGCAGCGAGATGAGCGCGATCGCGCAGACGTAGATCGGTACGGACCAGATGGTTCCGGTCGCCGAGGTGAGGAAGGTGGCGACGAGTGGGGCGGTGCCACCGAAGATGCCGAAGCCGAGGTTGTAGGCCATGGCGCTGGCGCTGTAGCGCACCTTGGTCGGAAACATCTCGGCCATGCTCACGGTCAGGGCGACCGAGATCAGCATGATCGGGACGAGGTAGATCAACTGGGCGATCAATGCCGCGGTGAAGGTGTGGGCCAGCACGACCTTGAACGCCAGCGGGATGCAGACGAAGGTGGAGACACAGGCGGCGATCAGCATCGGTTTGCGCCCGATCTTGTCGACCAGCAGTCCGGACAGGACCAGCAGGGGAATCAGCACGCCGAGGGCGATGAAGTTCGACGCCAAGGCCTGCTCCTTGGGCATGTTCACCGGGTCGCCCTGCAGGTAGCCGGGCAGGAACGTCACCCAGGTGTAGGAGAGGACTGCGTTGGTGATGGCGAAGCCGGCGAAGACGAGGATCGGCTTCCACTGGGTGCGGAGCGCGTCGAGCACGGGACTCTTGGTGATGACGTCCTCGTGGCGCCCCTCTTCGATCGCACGCTGCTGCTCCTCCTGGAGTCGGCGGAACTCGGGTGTCTCGGGGATACGCAGGCGGAGGAACAATCCGAACAGGGTCAGCGGCATGGCGACCAGGAACGGGATCCGCCATCCCCACGTCTCCATCTGCCCGTCGCTGACGAAGCTGGCCACCAGCGCCGACAGGCCGGCGCCGCAGAGCAGGCCGAAGAACACGCTGACCGACAGGAAGCTGGTGTAGAAACCACGCCGTTTCTGGTCCGCGTACTCGACGATGAAGGCCACAGCTCCGGCATACTCGCCGCCCTGGACGAGTCCCTGCAGGAGCCGGATCACCAGCAGGAACATCGTGGCAGCGAAGCCGACACCGGCATAGGTCGGCAGGATTCCGATGACGGTGGTGAGGACACCCATCGAGATGATTGCGACCGCCAGGGCGTTGCGTCGCCCCAACCTGTCGCCGAAACGACCGAAGATCATTCCACCGAAGGGTCGGGCGAGGAAGGAGATCGCGAACCCGGCATACACTCCGAGCATTGCCGCGGTCTGGTTCTCCCCGGAGAAGAACGACGCGGCCATGTAGGGCGCCAGGAACCCGTAGATTCCGTAGTCGAATTGCTCGATGAAGTTGCCGACTGTGCCCGCGAGTATGGGCTTGCGCAGCGATACCTTTTTCCCGCCTGGCGGTTGCGAACCGGCGGTGGCTGGTGCTTGGGTGGCGTCGCTCTGGACGGACATACTGGCCTCCGAAAATGGTCTGGGCAGTCTAACGAGAATGTCGTGGGGTCGGAAAGTGCAGTTCAGTAGCCGCCGGCGTTTGCGGTGGCGAGTGTGCGGTGTCCACGAATCGCGGCGATCCGACGCGTCGCTGCGTCGCGGAGCAGGGAAATGTCGTTTCCCGGTGTGACGAGGTCCAGTCCGAGATCGACGAGTTGGCGGGCGGTCTCCTCCCCGCCGCAGAAGGCGCCGACGTAGATTCCGCGGCGCCGGGCGGCCTCGACCACCCGGACGATTGCCTCGAGCACCGGTTCGGAGAACGAACCGCCCGGCCGCTCACCGAGCGAGAGCGCAAGATCGTTGGGTCCGATGTAGACGCCGTCGAGCCCGTCGACGGCGACGATCTCGTCGAGGTTGGACAAAGCCGTGGCGGATTCGATCATCGCCCATGCCACGACGGTGGTGTCCGCGTGTGCGACGTAGTCCGGTCCGCCGTACAGCAGCCCGCGAGAGGGGCCGAAGCTGCGGACACCGACACCGGGATATCGGCACGCGGAGACGAAGTCTGCGCAGGTCACCGCGTCGTCGATGGACGGGCAGATGATTCCGTAGGCACCCGCGTCGAGCAACTTGCCGATCTCGGCGGGGTCCGCGCCGGAACTTCGCACCATCGGAACCGCGGGCCCCGACGACACGGCCTGCAACAGTGCCACGGCGGTATCGATGCCGAACATGCCGTGCTGCAGGTCGATGGTGACGCTGTCGAATCCGGCGTGGGACAGCGCTTCGGCCGCGTAGGTGCCGCTGCTCGAGATCCAGGCGTTGGCGGCAACGTTTCCGTCTGCCATCGCGGCTCGCAGTAGATTGGGGCGCATCGCGACCTCCTGTAGTTGACGCCTGAGAGATACTATTGGTCATCCGGTCGACCACTGAAGGGCAAAATGCCGGCCGAGCTCGATGGACCACTCGACCGGCGGATCGACTCCCCGCTGTCAGTGGGAAGTGGGTTCGTCGCCTCGGGCGCGCTTGATCTGTGCGAGAACGGAGAGTTCGTCGTAGATCCGCCATTCCTTGTAGATCTTGTCGCCACGGAATTGGAAGTGCGAGACCCCGAAGATCTCGACGGGACTTCCGGTGACCGGGCCGTACTGCGGAACCCCGCAGTAGGTGCCGCCCAGCACCCACAGGATCGATACCCGGGTGCCGTGGAAGGAGTCTTCGTTGAAGGCGACGTCGTAGATCTCGACCTGGGCATCCGGGAAAGGGCCGAACAGGTGATCGAGTTCGGTCTTGTAGCCGTCGTCGCGGGCATGGGTGCGGTGCCGCGTGGTCTCGACGACGATGTCGCGGCTGAAGTACGCGGGCACCAGATTGCGCAGGTGCTGATTCCACACCTCGTCGATCATCGCGACGACGCGCTGATCCTCTTCGCGCCCGTGCTGCGGTCGCTTTCCGGACACGCCCTCGACCAGGGGATTTGCGGGTGCGTCGCCGAGGAGCTTGCCGCCCTTCTCGCCGAGCAGTCCGGCACTCGGGGCGAACGCGATCTGGCGGGCGATGGCATCGACGTCGTGCCCGGATTGCTCGACCACGGCCCACTCGTCGCGGACCACCCATTCCTCGGCGATCATCGCATCCCGCACCAGGCAGACGGCGATGTTGCGGGAGGACGTGTGCTTGAACGTCGGCGGTCCGTACTGCCAGAAGCCTTCTTGCTTACCGCAATTGACGATGCGGTGCGAGCTCAGCCAGGTGTTCTCGTCGCGCACCTCCCAGATGACGTCCTCGCCGGTGAACAGTCGGTGCGGGTACGCGGCGTTCTTCTGCAGGCACGCCTGGATGATGGGCTCGTTTCCGACGATGGTGCCGTAGGCGCCGTGCACCTTGATGTCGGGTAGATAGTGCTCGCGGATCTGGCCCATCCCGCGCGGCTCCCAGATGCGATCCGTCCACGAGAGGATGTAGTCCTCGGGATCGTCGTAGGGCGCGTACGCCGACGGTTTCAGCTCGATCATGATGCTCCGTTCCAACCAGGGTGCTCTTGTGACTGCCGACACAGTATCGCGCCGATCCCAAATTGGTCAACCGCTCGACCAATGCGTTACGGTGCTCTACATCGCCGTGGTTCGAGACCACGACTCCCGATCTGCGTGCAGGAGGCTTGCTGACATGGGACATCAACTGACGGAAAATCTTTCGTTGACCGATCGCTTGATGCGGTCCCACCGACGGGTGCTGGTTCTCGACGACGACCCCACCGGGTCACAGACCGCGGCCGGGGTCCCGATCGCCACAGACTTCTCGCCCGAATCGATGGAATGGGCCCTGAGGGAGGCCGCACCGACGGCATTCGTGCTGACCAATGCGCGGGCTCTGGACGAGAACACCACGCGCGAGCTCACCCGGTCGATCGCGCAGACGGCAACGACCGTGGCCGACCGGCTCCGACTGCAGCTGTCCATCGTCAGCCGCTCGGACTCGACGCTGCGCGGCCACTTCCCCGTCGATGTGGAGGTGCTCACCGAGGTCGGCGCCGCAGGCACACCACGCGTACTCGTTCTGTGCCCCGCCTATCCCGCAGCCGGTCGCATCACCCGCCACGGCCGGCATCTCGTCCGATCCGGATCCGGGTGGGTGCCTGTCGGGGAGACCGCCTACGCGCGCGACGCGACGTTCGGCTTCTCTGCCTCGACGCTGCCCGACTGGGTACAGGAGCGCTCGCACGGCCGGTGGGCTGCCTCCGATGTCACCGTCGTCTCGGTGACCGACATCCGTCGCGGCCCCGACCACGTCAGTCGGTTGATCGGCGCCACCGCATCGGGGTTCGACCCCGGACCGGTTTGTGTGGACGCCGAGACCGAGGCCGACCTCGACGTCGTCGCCGCAGCCCTCGAGCGGTGCGAGGAAGAGGGAATTCGGACCGTTGTGCGATGCGGTCCGTCACTTGCCCGCGCGCGGGGCGGACTGCCCCACAGTAGTCGGGTCTCACCGGAGCGTCTGAGGGCCGCTCTCGATCCGACCACCGGTCCGCACGGTCTCGTCGTCGCGGGGTCCCATGTCGAGCTCACGACCGCCCAGCTCAGGCACCTGGGCGACCTGGACCGCGTGTCCACCGTCGAACTCTCGACAGCCGACGTCGTCGATGCTGCCACCCGCGACGCCGCGATCGACCGGGCCGTGACGGAATGCGTTTCGGCGCTCGCCGTGTCGGATGTGGTGCTTCGCACCAGCCGGGACGTGGTCGTCGGAGTCGACGAAGATGACAGCCTGTCCATCGCCGCGGCCGTGGCGCACGCACTGAGCACGGCCGCGTCCGCCGTTGTCGCGGCGGCGCCGCCTCGGTGGGTCGTCGCGAAGGGCGGCATCACCTCCGCCGACGTGATTACCAAGGTCCTCCGCCTGCGGCGGGCCAAGGTACTCGGCCCGATCCTCGACGGCATCGTCCCCGTCTGGGTAGCCGAATCCGCCTCGGGCCCCTTGTGCGTGGTGTTCCCCGGAAACGTCGGCGGCCCGGAATCTTTGCGTGACGTCGTCACGGTTCTACGAGAACTGAACTGATCGCTCCACCCGCCACCTGACCCGAAGAGGAATCCGCAATGCCCCGTGCTCCCCTGACCGACCTCGTCACCCACGCATCCCGAAACGGCGAAAGTGTCGGCGCCTTCACCTGCTACAACCTCGAACAGGTCACCGGCGTGATGCTCGCCGCGGAAAGCGCCCGGCAGTCGGTGTGTCTGCTCCTGGCAGAGGGGGCCCTGCGTCGCGACAGCGGACCACTGTTGGCTCGCCTGCTGGTCGCCGCGGCGGACGACGCTTCGGTTCCAGTTGCCGTGCAATTCGATCACACCCAGGACCTGGAGATGATGGCGCGCGCACTCGACCTCGGTGTCACCGCGATCATGGCGGACGGTTCCGCGCTCCCCTACACCGCGAATGTCGACCTCGTCGTCCGCGCCCGCGCCCTCGCCCAGCCCTGCGGGGCATCGATCGAGGCCGAACTCGCGCACGTTCCCGGCGACGAGGACTCCGCCGGCGCCGTCGACGTGCACGCTGTCACAGACGTGGTGCAGGCGGTCCAGTTCGTCCGCGATACCGGGACCGATCTGCTGGCCGTCGCGATCGGCAATGTCCACGGAACCTACGCGAGCCCACCCGACCTCGACATGGGTCTGCTCTCGAAACTGCATGCCGCCGTGCCGGTGCCCCTGACACTCCACGGCACCTCGGGGGTTCCCGACGACCAGGTCCGCCGCGCCATCGCGCACGGCATCCGGAAGGTCAACGTCAACACCGAACTGCGCCAGGCGTATCTGCGCGCCGCCCGAGACATCACGCCCGACGAGGTCCGTGGCTGGAACCTGCTCACCCCCGCCGACCGGCTGATCGAGGCGACCCGGGCTGTCACCGACACACACCTTCGCCGCTGCCTGCCTCAGCCGGCAGCAGCGGCGATCTGAGAAACCCACCGGAGCACCGGTGGGCGCACCCGAATGAAAGGCCACACCCCGCAATGCCACTCACAACGGATGTCTACGCCCCGTTCGAGAGCCCCGAGGACTATATCCTGAGCTGGACCGACCTGATCTGGGACGACTTCGGCCTCGGCCGCCTGCCCGTGCACTACGCGAAGGACGTGGTCGTCCACGGTGCGTACGGTCCGATCCGCGGAGTCGACGACGTGATCGCCGGCTCCCTCGTCAAGAAGAGCGCCTTCCCTACCCGCATCGGGACCGCGGAGGACGTCATCTGCGAACCCCGCGGCGACCGGGCCTTCATCAGCCACCACCGGGTGTTCCATTCCGGACCACAGGCCGGCCTCGGCGTGTACGGCCCTGCCACACTGAACAACTCGGAGTCACGGAACATGGCAATCTGCCTGGTTCGGGACGGTCTGGTGGTCGAGGAGTGGGTGGTCCGCGACGAATACCGCGTGGTCACCACGCTGGGCCTGGATCCCGAGGCCGTCGCCCGTCAGGTCGCATTCACCGACGAGACTGCCGGCCTGTTCGGTACCACGGCCCCCACCGACGTGGTACTGACCGGCGAATCCGGCCCACGCCCCGACTCTCATCGCGTCGAGGCGGAGTTCATCCGCGAATTCGTCGCCGACGTGTGGAACAACCGCCGACTCGAACGAGCACCCGAGTTCACCCAGCGCGACCTGTTCCTGGAGACCACTCGCGCTCGCATCCGCACCCGGGCAGTCAACTATCAGATCGACTTGACCCAGATGCTCGCACCGTTCCCGGACGCCGTGATCGAGACGCGTGACATCGCGGTCAGCACCGCCCCCGAACAGGGCACGCGAATCGGAGTCCTGTGGAGGCTGACCGGAACCTACTCGGGTGCGCCCCTCTACGGCCCGGTCACCCACTCACCCGTCGAAATCATGGGATCGTCTCAATTCCTGCTGCGTGGTGGCCGGATCATCCGCGAATGGCGGGTCTACGACGAGATCGCCGTCATGGCGCAGATCGCCAAGGCCCGTGGCGACGTTCCCACACCGCACTGAAAGGTCGGATCACGTGGTCCATACGCAGCTCACCCCGGAGACGACTCAGCCCCTCTACGGGGAACAAACCACACTGTCGTTGAACAACTTCCCCGGCCCGGGACGCACCTTCGGTGACGTTCCCGCGTTCGTCCGAAATTATGCGCGGGTCAAGCTCGCCGCCGCGCAGGCCAATCACGCTCTCGGCGTTCTCGATTCCATACGCCGCGACGCCATCGTCACCGCGTGCCGGGAGATCGCATCCGGTGACCACCCCACACAGTTCCCATCGGCATTGCTCCTCGGCGGGGGTGGCACAACGACAAACATGAATGTCAACGAAGTCATCGCGGCACGGGCCACCCTGCTGGCCGGTGTGACCGTGCACCCGAACGACCACGTCAACGCGTCACAGTCGACGAACGACAGCTACCCGACCGCGATGGCGCTGACGGTGCTGGAGCTGGCCGAACCCCCACTGGAAGCGCTGGACGAGTTGGTGACCGCTCTCGAGAACAAGGCCACCGAATTCGACGACACCCGGCATCTCGGGCGCACGTGTCTTCGCGACGCGGTCAGTCTCAGCGCGGGGCAGTCGCATCGCGCCCAGGCCGCCGCGATCCGGCGGACCGCCGACGGGCTGCGCGTCGCGGTCGGCGCCATGCGGTCGGTGCCCCTGGGTGCGACAGCGGTCGGCACCGGACTCGGTGCCCCGGACGGCTACCGCGAGCTCGCGATCACCGAGTTGGCCGCCGCGTCCGGCCTGGATCTCCGCCCGGCACCGGATCTGTTCGACGCCCTCGCGCATCTCGACCCGTACGCGGACATCGCCGCTGCCGGCGCCCGCACCGGCATGACCATGGCCAAGGTGGCCGCCGACATCCGACTCCTGTCCTCCGGGCCGACGGGTGGATTCGGCGACCTGACCATCCCCGCCGTCCAGGCGGGATCTTCGATCATGCCGGCGAAGGTCAACCCCGCCATCCCCGAGTATGTGATGCAGTTGAGCTACCGTATCCGCGGGGCCGCCCACACGATCGAATTCGCCGTCAGTGCAGGAGAACTCGAGCTCAACGTGATGGAGCCCGTCATCGTCGACGCCCTCGTCACCATCTTCGACGACCTGACGGCCGCGGCAATCTCATTCGCGCGGCGCTGCGTCAACGGAATCACCTGGCACGGTCCACGCCGCGAGGAAAACCTCGCCGGTGCCTTCGACTCCTGGGTCACCCTCTCCGCGACCGCCGGATACGAGGCCACCACGGCCCAGTATCGGAACCGTCCCGCTCACGCGTCGCCGATTTCCACGACGAACGATGAACAACGATCATCGGTCGGTGCGCTCGAGTCACCGGAAGCGTCGAAATAGTGGACCATCATCGTCGAATTGCGTTGTGCACTCTCGGGGGAACGATCGCGGCCCAACCACACCCGACCTCGGGTGCCGGGGTGGTGCCGGGAGAGATCTCCCCATCACTGGGAACCGCTACCGTCCTGTCCGATGCCGGCGTCGAAGTCTCCGAACGCCGATTCGGACAAGTCGCGTCGGCTGCGGTGGATTTCGGCACCATTCGCGAAGTTCTCACCCACGCAGAGCAGGAAGCCGAGCGAGGCGCGGCGGGGATCGTCGTCACCTGCGGCACGGACATGCTCGAGGAATTCGCGTTCGCACTGGACGTTCAGTGGTCGAGGCCGATCCCGCTGGTCGCGACCGGAGCAATGCGCCATCCCGGGCTCCCGAGCGCGGACGGACCGGCGAACCTCACTGCCGCGCTGCGCATTGCCTCCGAACCCTCGTTGACCGAACTGGGGTGCCTCGTGGTGATGAACGATCGCATCCACTCACCCTGGCAGCTGCAGAAACGGCACACCTCGAACGCAGACGCATTCACGTCCGTACACTCCGGACCCGTCGGGGAGGTCTGCGAGAATCTCGTCCACATCTATTCGCCACCAGCCCGGAGGCCTTCGATCACCGTCCCATTCGACGCGGAGTTCCCCCCGGTCGCAGTGCTCAAGACCGCTCTGGCGGACGACGGCCGCATCCTCGAACCCCTGGTCGCCCTCGGCTATCGGGGGCTGGTCGTCGAAGCAGCGGGCGGCGGATCAGTCCCGCCGGCGTGGGCGACACCGCTGGGAAAGCTGGCCCGGGAAATTCCGGTCCTGTATGCCACACGGACCGGAGCCGGGCCCGCCCTGCGATCCACCTATGGAGGAACCGGCGCCGAGATCGACCTACAGAACCGGGGCCTGATCCCCGCCGGAACACTCGACGGCCTCAAAGCACGAGTCCTCCTGACAGTCCTCCTCGCCGCAGGCGCCGACGAGAAGGAAATCCGGCACGCGTTGGAGGGCTACACGACGTCGACGTGCAACGCCTCCGCGCAAGCCCTGGATGCCATCTGATCCGTCGTTCACCATGCGCGCTGTCGTCACGGGGACAGCGCCGCGCAGCCGTGACTGGATGGCCCTCGGCGTTCTACTGCCTGATCTTGGCCACGCCCCGCTGGATACAACGCCGGACTCGGGGCGGTGTTGCAGTCACGTGGCATGCCGTCCGGCCATCCGGACTACGAAAATCAGACCAAGCCCTACGTGGCAAAGATCCGCGCAACCGAGAATCAATTCGCAAAGATGCTCTCGCCTTTCGGTGCCCTGTCGCTCTCGGGGATCGGTGGAGTAATCGTCGAGAAGGCGTCCGAGTTCCTCGGGCCTCCCGATGTCTGGAGCGGCGTAGGCGCTTCGCGCCCGTGCGCCTTTCTGGTAGCGCCAACAACCAAAAAGGCTCACGGGCGCGGAGCGCCTGTGAGCAATTCAGTCAGTCGACGGACGTCGTCGGCGCCTATCCCGTTGTCCCGCAGCAGAGCGTGGACGCCGCCGTACCGCTGGTCGACGTGGTCGAGGAAACGCTCCACCACGTCCGCCGGCGCCGTCCATGCCTCCGGCGGGTAGAGGTCGGCTGCTGCGCCGTAGGAGCCCATCCGGCGCAGGCGGCGCATCGATGCGACGACGTCGTCGGGGGCGGCCCCGTAGTCGGCGGCGATCTCCGCACGGAGCACCCCGATGGCGTCGAGGAGCAGTGCGATCGCCACCCCCGTACGGTCCTTACCGACGGTGCAGTGCACCAGAACCGGGAGGACATCCGGTTCGAGAAGCCGGGCGCACAGGGACACGACCCCGTTGGCGTCCTCGGCGAGGTATTTCAGGTAGCGGGTGACCAGTGGGTCGTCACCGTCCATCGGTGCGACCGCCGAATCCTCCGCCACGCGGTCGCCGATGCTGAACGGGTGCGAGAAGTGGCCGATGCGCAACTCGTCGAGCGGCCCACGTCCTTCGACGGCGACCTCGTGGGGCAGCCGCAGGTCGATGGTCGCCCGGATCCCGGTGTCGGCGATCAGCGCCCGCGCAGACTCCTCGTCGAGGAACTGCGGTGTGCCGCTCCGGAAGAGGATTCCGCTCCGAACGCGGCCGCCGTCCCGGGTCCGGAGTCCACCGACGTCCCGGAACCCGAGCAGCCCGGCGTACGCGGTGGTCACGACTGCGTGGACAGGATGGTGACGACGCAGGCGTTGCCGTCCATTCCCGCCGCTCCCCCGCCCATCGTCTCCACCAGCCCGACACGGTGCCGGTCGACTTGCCGCGCGCCTGCCCTACCCCGGAGCTGCCAGGCGATTTCCGCGAGCTGCGCCATTCCTGTCGCGCCGAGCGGATGACCGCGCGAGAGCAACCCGCCGCTCGGATTGACCGGTTGCGCCCCGTCGCGGGTGGTGTGCCCGGAGGGGGCGAGTTCGGCGCCCTTGCCGCGGGGTGCGATACCGAGCGCTTCGAGGGTGATGATCTCCCCGATGGTGAAGGCGTCGTGCACCTCGAGCACGTCGATTTCCTGTGGGGTGCGATCGGCCTGCGCGAAGGCCTTTTCGGCGGCGCGGGCCACGCTGGCGTATCCCCAGACGTCCTCGCTGCGCTGGTCCCACAGGGCTCCGGAGACCATCGCGGACGCCTCGATCCGCAGATCGTTGCGGTTGCCGCGGTCACCGCCGACGATCGCGGCGCCGGCTCCGTCGCTGGTCGGGCAGCACTGCAGGAACGTGAGGGGTTCGGCGATCAACCGGGAGTCGAGCACCTCCTGAATGGTCGGCACCGTCCCCCGCAACTGGGCGCGCGGATTGTCCATCCCGTTGCTCTTGTTCTTCACCGCGATGGCGGCGAGTTGTTCCGGGGTGACCCCGAATTCACCGACATACCGCTGTGCCTGCAGGGCGTACAGCCCCGGCAACGGCAGCGACGCAGCACCTTCCGGGTCGGTCGCCTCGGGAACGATCGCCCCGGAGAACAGCGTCGACATCTGATCGACGCCGAGCACCAGAACGCACCGGAATCGGCCGTGCCGTACCGCTTCGACCGCCTCGTGGTAGGCGGCGGTGCCGCTGGCGCACGCGTTTTCGACGGTCCACATCGGCACGGACGGAATGCCGAGTCCGCGTTGGATACGCGTCGCCACCCCGGGCGGGCCGAACACCGACCCGACGATGATGGCGTCGATCGCGTCGGGCCGGATGCCGGCGTCCTGCACCGCCTCGGCGACCGCGGTCCAGGCCAGCGATTCGACCCGCTGGTCCGGGAACCGGCCGTACGACGACGTTCCGACGCCCCACAACATGGCCTGGTTCATCGCTGTCCCTCCGCAGTGGCGAAGAGGTCGCCGTCGTCTGTTCCGGTGATCTCGACCCGGGTGCCGAGTGCGAGCACGGCCGGTTCGGCGAGGTGGACGAGGACCCGGGGGCCGTCGTCGAGGTCGATGTACGCCAGCCCGAACGGCGGCCGGTGCGTGCCGACCGGGATGGCGACCACCGTCGACGACCAGGTCGTGCCCGTGCGGGCGAAGCGGGCCGGCTCGGTTGTGCTGTAGCACACCGGGCACCACGGCAGATGCTGCTGCGCGGTCGGGTACCGGCACGCCGTGCACCGCGAGCCGAGCACGGCGTCCCCGGCGAGGACCGGCCGCGAGTCCGCGACATGCAGTCCCCCGACGGCGGAGCCGGCCCGCCGCTTCGTCGGGCGTCCCACCCCGAGTTCGCTCATCAGTGGTCGCCTTCCAGCGTCAGCGAGAAGTCCTCGGCCTCGATGTGCAGGTACGCGCCGACGGACGTCTCGACCAGGTCCCTGATGTACTTCATCTGCGTGCTGGTGGGGGCGAAGTCGCGGTTGCGTTGCGGGGTCGCGCGCATGATGTCGATGTCGTTCTCGGGAACGAGCAGTCGCAGGAGCAGTTCGTCGTCGCTGATCGACTCGCCGAACTTCTTGCGCAGTTCGTCCAGGCTCGGCTGCGGAGGCTCCCAGTTCTGGTAGCTCTTCGCCTTGGGGGAGCTCATGATGGTGTCGAGCACGTTCGGGTCCATCGGCGCGGCCGGTGTGCCGTAGAAGCCGTGCGCGTAGATCATCACCTCGTCCGGCACCACCGAATACCGCGATCCCGTCACCACGTTCAGCACCGCCTGGGTGCCGACCAGCTGTGAGAACGGGGTAGCCATGACCGGATAGCCGAGTTCTTCTCGCACCCGGGACATCTCGTCGAGCACCTCTTCGAAACGGTCCTCCATGCCACGGTCCCGCAGCTGCGCCTTGAACGTGCCCGCCATCCCGCCGGGAAGCTGGTGACGGTACTGGAACAGGGAGTACTCGGCCGGCTGACCGACCGGCAGGTCCTCGTACTCCGCGACGCGCAGCAGGTGCTGCTCGACCGCGGCGAAGCGGGACTCGTCGAGGTCGACGTCGAAACCCGCGTAGCGCAGATTCGCCACCGTGTTCTCGGTGGAGGGCAGCGACACTCCGGCGGCCAGCGGGCGGCTCGCGGTGTGCACGCGGTCGGCACCGGCGAGGACGGCCTCGAGGTAGTTCAGCGGCGCGAGCGCGTTGTTGCTGTGGAAGTGGACCTCCACCGGCAGGTTGCCGGCCGCGCCCTTGATCGCCGCGACGAGGGAGCGGGTGCGCTCGGGGGTGAGCAGTCCGGCCGCGTCCTCGAGTTCGATACCGTCGGCGCCGGTCGCGACCAGCTCCCGCGTGCGGGCGGCGTAGTACTCGTCGGTGTGGTACGGGGTGTCGGCGTAGAGGATGCAGGGCAGCGCCTGACCACCCTCGGCCTGGACGGTCTTGACCAGGCGGCCGATCTTGTCGATGTTGAACAGGCCGTCGTAGATCCAGAAGCTGCCGATGCCGTGCGCGATCAGCCGCTGCACCCACAGGTCCATCACGCTGTCCGCGGTGAGTCCGAAGGTGACGATGCCGTTGCTTCGGGTGCCGGCTCGGACCGTCGTCTCCGGCATGGACTTCGACAGCGAGATCAGCTGCTCCCACGGATCTTCCTTGCAGTGCCGCACCAGCACCTCGAAGATCGAACTGCCGGCGAGGTCAATGGTGTGGAAGCCGGTGCGGTCGAGCTCGGCGGCCATGGGCAGGCCCATGTCCTTGCGCAGCCGCATGCCCCACCAGCTCTGCGGGCCGTCGCGCAGAGTCTGGTCGACGATGTCGATCTTGCGCCGGGTGCCGTCGTCGTTGCGCGGAGCGATGTCGAGGTAACTCATGAGATCTTCTCCAGATAGTCGGGGAGGCCGCGAGAGGCGATCCACTCGGTCGTGACGGTGCCGGCCCGGAAGTCCGGATGGTCCAGTGCCACACGGGCGAAATCGGCGGTGGTGGGAACTCCGGTCACCCCGAGCCTCCCGAGGGCGGCAACCATCCGATCCGCAGCGACGTCACGGTCGGGTCCGTGCGCCACGATCTTCGCCAGCAGCGAGTCGTAGTACGGCGTGACGACGTAGCCGGGTTCGCAGTGGCTGTCGACGCGGATTCCCGTGCCCTCCGGGGGATCCCAGGTCTGCACCGTTCCGGGGTTGGGGATGAAACCCCGGGCCGGGTCTTCGGTGGTGATGCGGACCTCGATGGCGTGTCCGGTCAGGTCGATGTCGTCCTGGGTGAACCGCAGCGGCTCACCGGCCGCCGAGCGCAACTGCTCGGCGACGAGATCGACACCCGTGACCATCTCCGTGACCGGGTGTTCCACCTGGATTCGCGCGTTGAACTCGAGGAAGGCAAATTCGGAACGGTCTGCGTCGTAGATGAATTCGACGGTCCCGGCGCTGTCGAGTTCGAGCGCCTCGGCGAACGCGACGCCGCTGCGGTGGATGTGCTGCCGGATCTCCTCCGGCAGGTTGGGTGCCGGCGACTCCTCCACCACCTTTTGGTGGCGCCGTTGCAGGGTGCAGTCGCGTTCCCCGAGATGGATGACGGAGCCGTGCTTGTCCCCGAGCACCTGGACCTCGATGTGCCGGGCATTACGGATGAACCGTTCGACGTAGAGCCGTCCGTCGCCGAACGCCGACTGCGCCTCGGCCCCGGCGGGCGACCAGCGGGCCCGCAACTCGGATTCGTTCTCCACCACCGACATGCCGCGGCCGCCGCCGCCGGCAGCGGCCTTGACCAGAACCGGGTAACCGAGTTCGGCCGCGGCGGCGACCGCGGCCTCGGCCGAGTCGAGTACCGGAGATCCCGACAACACGGGAATGTTCGCCGAGCGTGCGAGTTCGCGGGCCCGGGCCTTGTCCCCGGCCTCGGCGACCGCCGCCGGCCGCGGTCCGACGAACGTGAGGCCCTCGGCGACGCAGGCGGCGGCGAATTCCGGGTTTTCGGACAGGAACCCGTAGCCGGGGTGCACGGCATCGCAGCCGGCGCCGAGGGCGGCGCTGAGCACCGCGGGGATCGACAAATAGCTCTGCCCGGCCGGGGCGGGACCGATGCAGACGGCGCGATCGGCCAACCGGGCGGCGAGCCCGTCGCGGTCCACCGTCGAGGTCACCGCGACCGTTTCGATGCCGTGGGTGCGGCAGGCCGTGATCACCCGTACCGCGATCTCGCCGCGGTTGGCGACCAGGACCCGCCGCAGTGGGGTGCGGCGCGGCGGCTCGGTGGTCAGGGTCGACGGGCTAGCCATCGGTCGGCCTGATCAGGAACAGCACCTGGTCGAACTCGACCAGGTCCGCGTTGGTGGCGCAGATCTGCACGATCTCGCCGCCCTGCGGGGTGAGCACGGGGTTCATCAACTTCATGACCTCGACGATCGCGATCTGCTGCCCGGCCTCCACGGTCTGCCCGACCTGCACGAACGGCGGATCACCCGGGCTCGGCGCCGTCCAGAACGCGCCGACCGTCTGCGATCGGACCTCGATGCAGCCGGCGGTGTCGACCGCGGCGGCCGGTGCCGACGGTGCGGGGGCGCTCGCAACCGGGGCGGGGGCCGGCGCGACGGAAGCCTGCGGTGCCGGCGGCGCGGCGACGGGAGCGGCCACCGGGGCAGCCGTCGGTGCCGGGGCCGTGCCCGCGGCCGCCGGGGGGCCGTCCTTGCCGACGGTGATGCGGATACCGTCGAGTTCGAGGGTCATGGAGGCCCATCCGGACTCCTGGAAGGTGCGCAGGATCTCCTGCACCTCGCGGTGGGTCACGCGTTCCGACGTGGTCATGACGTCCTCCTCTGGTGTGCGATGGCGGCGAGCAGCACCGGCAGCCGGTGGTTGGTGACGATCGCGTCGACACCCGCGTCGAGTGCGGCGCGCACGCCGTCGGGGGCGCAGAACACCGCGCCGCGTAGGGTTTTGGTCCCGGCCGGGATGGCGGGCAATTGCTCACCGAGGTCTTCGGCAGGGAGGGTGTCCGCATCGAAGACCGGTTCGACGGCGACGTCGGTGCCCACCCGCAGCGGCGTGGCACTCTCGGCCCACTCGGTGAGCCGGCGCAGGTCCTCGTCCTCGCTCTCGTCGACCGCCGAGGTCGGCAATTCGCCGGCGTAGACCCTGCCGGTGGTGGCGTCGACGGTGACGGTCCGGCCGACCAGACTCTCGACGGTGTCGGCGCCGCAGCCGACGACGCAGGGGGTGTCGAGGGCCCGGCTGACGACGGCCGCGTGTGAGGTCGCGCCGCCCTGCTCGGTGACGACCGCGGCGGCCGCGATCATGCCGTGCACGTCGTCCGGACTGGTCGACTTGCGAACCAGGATGCATCCCGGATTCGCCTGTGCCGCTTCGGGAGTATCCACCACCACGCCGGTGGCGACACCCGGGCTGGCGGCCACTCCGGCCACGAGCACCTCCGCGTTGTCGGCGGCGCCGGCGGCGATTTCCGGCCGCAGGAGGCTGCGGATCTGGTCCGCGGTGACGCGGGTCAGCGCCTCCGCGGGGTCGAGGACGCCCTCGTCGACGAGTTCGACGGCGATCCGGACCGCGGCGCGGGCGGTGCGCTTCGCCGGCCGGGACTGCAGCAGGAACAACTCTCCGCTCTGCACGGTGAATTCGATGTCCTGGGCGTCGCGGCCCTCACGGTCGAGGCGCTCGGCAGCCTCGAGGAGTTCCCCGTGCACGGTCGGCCAGCGCTCTTCCAGATCGGACAGGGGTTTCGGGGTGACCCGGCCGGACACGACGTCCTCCCCCTGCCCCCGCTGCAGATACTCGCCGTAGGGCTCGCGGGTGCCGTCGACCGGGTTGCGGGTGAACAGCACCCCGGTGCCGGAGTCGTCGTCGAGGTTCCCGAACACCATCGCCTGCACGGTGACCGCGGTTCCGAGGTCGTCCGGGATGCCGTAGTGCTTGCGGTAGGCGAGGGCACGCCGGGACCGACTCGACTGGAAGACCGAGGCGACGGCGGCGCGCAGTTGTTCCCACGGGTCGGCCGGCACCGTGTCGTCGACGTCGGCGGAGATCGCGGCCCGCACCGACGCCGTGTCGGGCAGGTCCTCGAGGTCTTCGGTGCAGCCGAGGACGAGGCGGCCGTAGAAACCGGTGAAACGGCGGCGCACCTCGGCCGCGAAGTCGGGGTCCCCGCTCTCGGCGGCCAGGGCGGCCTCCACCTCGTCGTTGCAGCCGAGGTCGAGGATGGTGTCCATCATGCCCGGCATGCTGATCGCGGCACCCGATCGCACCGACACCAGCAGCGGGCGTTCGCTGCCGCCGAAGGTGCGGCCGAGTCGGCTCTCCAGCAACCGGATTCCGGTGACCAGTTCGTCGGCCAGCCCGTCGGGCAGGCCGCCGTCGGCGAAGTAGGCCGCGCAGGCGTCGGTGGTGACGACGAACGCCGGCGGCACCTTCAGTCCCAGCGACTGCATGCGCCACAGGCTCCAGGCCTTCCCACCGACCAGGTCCCGGCTCGGCTCGGCGGCGGTCTCGTCGGGGACGACCAGCCAGCGGAAACTCGTTGCGGTGCTCATTCGGGGCGCTCCCGTCCGGTCAGGCGGAGGATGTGCTCATGCATCTGGAACCACACGGTGTGTGCGGAGTCGACGCGGACACCGCTGACGTAGTCGGTCTCGCCGCCCTCGGCGCGGGTCAGGGCCGCACCGATCCGGTCGAGGAAACGCTCCACCAGGGGATCCGCCTCGATCAGCGGGGCAAGGATTTTCTGCGTCTTCTCCTGCACACGGCCGAGTTTCTCGATGATCTTGGCGTCGTAGTCGGCGTCGGCGTGGTCGTTGCTCACGCGGGCGCCGTCGACCTCGACGGTCTGCCAGTCGGTGGTGAGGGCGAGTACCTGCTTGTTCACCCCGGTCTCGAAGTCGTCCATCGCGGCTGTCACGGCGTCGTCGGACCGAATCCCCGCGAAGGCCCGCGGGTACACGCCGTCGAGGAATTCGCGGCCGGCGGGGGTGATCATGAAGTTGCCGCGGGCGGCCATCACCGCGCCGTCGGCGACGGCCTTCTCCAGCGCCGCCTCGACGTCGGCGACGGGGAGTGCGTTGATCTCGGCGAGTTGCTCGGCGGATCCGAGCTGACGCAACGTCAGGGTGTGCACGGTGAGTTCGTAGAAGTCGAGCATGAGGGGTCCTTTCGGTGTCAGGGTCACGCCCGCGCGGCGACCATGCGGTCACGGACTTCGCGGCGCAGGGACTTCCCGACCGGGCTGGTGGGGATGTTCGGCCAGATCTCCAGGGAGCGAGGGCGTTTGAAACCCGCCAGCCGATCGGAGCAGAACTCGAGGATCTCGTCGGGTGCGGCGGCGGATCGGGTGACGACCGCGGCCGCGACACGTTCGCCCCACTTCTCGTCGGGCAGGCCCACGACGGCGGCCTCGACGACGGCGGGGTGCGTCAGCAGGGCGTCTTCGACCTCACGCGGGTAGACGTTGAAACCGCCCGAGATGATGACGTCGTGCCTGCGGTCGAGCAGGTGCAGGTAGCCGTCTTCGTCCCAGCGACCGATGTCGCCGGTGTGCAGCCAGCCGTCCGGTTCGATCGTCTCGGCGGTGGCGTCGGGACGCCGCCAGTACCGGCTCATCGTGTGCGGGCCCCGGGTCAGGACCTCCCCGACCTCGCCGGGCCCGAGCACGGTGCCGTCGGTGGAACGGACCTGCACCTCGACGAAGGTGTAGGGCTTGCCGGCGGAGGTGAGTCGTTCGGGTGTGTGCTCCCACGGCTGCAGGCAGGTGATCGCCAGCGGCGCCTCCGCCTGGCCGTAGAGTTGCGCGAAAACCGGTCCGAGGATGACGATTCCGCGTTGGAGCACGCTGGTAGCGATCGGGGCACCTCCGTAGCACAACCGCTCGAGAGCGAGGTCCGCCGTTGCCGCGGCAGGGTTCTCGAGCAACATCGCGATCATCGTCGGAACCATGAACGTCGAAGTGGCCCTGTACTTCTGCGCGGCCTCGAGGAACGCGGCGGGCGAGAACTTCGACACGATGACGTTCGGGGCACCCTTGACCAGGTGCGGCAGGAAGAACGCGCCGCTGCCGTGGGTGATGGGTGCGGCGTGCAGCATCACCGAATCCGGTCGCAGGTTGGGCAGCAGGTCGACCAGGAAGTTGGCCACTTCGGCGAGCTCGCTGCGCGTGGTCAGCACCACCGCCTTCGGCTTGCCGGTGGTGCCGCCGGTGTAGGCCAGGCGCAGTGGTTCGTCCTGGTCGCGCCGCACGTCGCAGGGACCGTCGGCGGCGCCGGCGATGAGGCCGGGCAGCTCGTCGGCGGTGATCATCACCTCGACCTTCGCGGGCGGCTCCCCGGCGTGGACCAGCGCTCGTGCCTGCGAGTCCTCGACCTTGTAGGCGTGCTCGTGGGCGGTCTCGCGGACGTTCAGCGGGACCCGGACCAGGCCGGCCTTCGCGAGGGCGTAGTAGACGACGACGCCGTCGATGCCGTTGGGCATCAGGACCGCGACGCGGTCGCCGGATTCGAGGCCGCGGGCCAGCAGCGCGTGGCCGAGCCGGTCGGTGAGCTCGTCGAATTCGGCGAAGCTCACCACCCGGTCGCCGTCGATCAGCGCGGGAGCGGAACCGAATTGCCGCCCGGCGCGGCGGATCAGGTCACCGATCTGCATCGTCATTCCTTCGCCTCCCTCGCGGCGGGGAGGTCTGCGCGACGCAATCCGGATCCGCGGCCCTCGAGGTTCCGGGAGCCTCGCTGGGTGAGGCGGTACAGCTCGTCCGCCTGCGGGGTCCCGTGGTTCCACTTCACCCACTCCTCGTCGAGGAAGCGGTTGCGCCCGTCCAGTACGGCGGGCGTGAATCCCCGTGCGCGCTGGTTGTAGTCGTCGATGTCGACCCGTCCGGCGCTGGTGGTCCACAGACCGGTCTTCTCGGGCAGGCTGGACGAACCGGTGAACTGATCGCCGGCGGTCGGCGCATAGTCGTCGTCGGTGAGCACCGAGAAGGGGATTCCGGTGAGCATGTTGCGGTTCAGGTCGGAGTAGCGGGCCATGGTGTACTCGTTGCTCGTCTGGTGGGGTAACCCCAGCAGACCGACCATCTCCCCGAGGTTGTCGCGACCGTATTCGTCGTTGAGCAACGGCTTGAACCGCTGCACCCGCTCGTCGATCTGGAACCAGTAGTCCTGCCGGTAGGTTCCGGCGAGATGCGCGAAGTCCTTGCCGACCGAGGAGTAGACCATGGCGCCGGCGTCGATCATCTGCTCACGTGACCAGTTGGCGATCCGCTTCCACAGGTCGGTGGTCGCCTCGTTGAGGATCTCGCGGTACTGCTCCATGGTGTCGGCCAGGGTGTCGGCGTTGTCCATGCCGACCGGAATGTAGCCGTCGGTCAACGCGTCCGAGGTGTACATGCCGACCGCCTCGATGTTCGCGGCGTTGTATCCCGGTTCGGCCTCGAACGACGCCCAGTCGTCCATGAGGTGGAAGTTGGTGCCCTTGAACACGATCGGAATGGTGAGATTGTTGAACGGCAGCTGAGAGGCGATGCCGTCGAGCCACGGGTAGTCGCCCTCGGTGAGGTCGAAGAAGTCCCGCATGATCATCTGCCGGTTGTCGCCGAAGTTGTAGGGGCCGCTGTTGTGCAGACCGATACGGCACTCGCAGTGGGCGAGGAACGCGTACTGGGACAGCTGGGCAACGAGTTTGGTGGCGGCGGTGTGCAGCCGGTCGCCGGGAACGACGCCGTGGAGGTCCGACTCGAACACCTGCAGGGTGCGTTCGGGCAGAAATTGGCTGCGGTCGCCGAACTCCTTGTTCGTCAGGTGCCCGTCGTTGCGGTGATACGCCAGATTGAAGCGCCGGGAGAAGTCGAGCACGTCGACGACGTCGTCGACGGCGTCGGTGGGCCGGATCAGTCCCCAGTTCATCAGCATTTCGCGGCCGATGAGGTAGAACGCGGGCATACCCCACGCCGCGTTGACCGTGTCCACCTTCAGGCTGACCTCGCGGGCCCGGTCGCCGAGTTCCTCGGCCGGCGTCGCCGAGTCGATCTCACGCAGCAGGGTGGGCAACCGGTAGAAGCTGTTGAGATAGCTCACCAGCATGTACGGGTTCATCGGGAACAGCTTCGACTCCTGCACGGTGCGCGTGATGCACAGCCAGTAGGTGGTGTCCGACAGGCTCCGCAGGTAGTTGTTGGTTTCCAGCAGAGTCCGGTAGTTCAGGTTCGCCATGGTCTCAGCCCTCGTTCTCGATCAGCCAGATCCGGGCATGCCCGGTGTCACCCAACTCGTATGCGTCCGACGCCGGAGGTGCCGCGGTCACTTCGAGTTCCACCACGTCGCCGTTCTTCAGGTCGTTGATCTTGCAGTTCATCAGCGTGGGAACGTCGTACTCCCGGGCGAGGATGCCCAGGTGGGAGCGCACGGTGCCGCCGAGGCAGATGACTCCGGCGAACCCCTCGATGATCGGAGCGGTCAGGGTGCCGCCCGAATCGCCGATCACGGCGATGGTGCCCGGCGGGATGCCGTCCGTGAGGAATTCCATGACCTGCTCGATTGTGGAGACCAGGGCGACCGGTCCGGTGACCGTCCGAGACTTCTTGATGACGTTGTCGCCGACGCCCACCTGCCGGCGCCCGTCCGAATCCAGACCCTCCGCGAACGTCCGCGCCTCACGGTCGACGCGCTTGTACTTGTCCGGCTCGGAATCGAGCGAGACCGTCGCCGAGTACTCGAACCGGTACCCGGAATCCAGGGCCTCCTGCTCGACGGCCCGGGCGTCGTCCACGGAGAAGAGATCGAATTGACGTTCGAATACGACGTCCTTCCACTGACAATCGGTGGCCGCCCGCCGTTGCGCCACCAACGACCGCACTGCGGTGTTGAAGCGGCCGGGCAACGGCAGCATTTCGGTCGATCCCCATTTCGGGGCAGTAACCGCGGAGTCGGACATGTCACCTCACTCATTTGAGCGGCAGCCATAGCGCCACCGACCGAAAAGGGGGCCTCTACCTGGCCCTTTCTCTCCGGGATCTTTTCCTTGTGAGGAAAAACTAGTTACTATCGGCAGTGTGACCCAGTCCACGTTGGGGGACAGTTCCGAGACATCTCCGAAAACCACACGGTCCACGTCCGGAACCCACTCCCCCCTCCGCGCCCAGCTGCACAAGGCCGACTACGAACGCGCCTTCGACGTCCTCGAACAGTGCGCCGACGCAGCCTGCCTGCCCGACTTCAAAGAGCGCGCCGTCGACGCGATCAGCGAGCACTTCGCGCTCCGACACGTCTCCTTCTTCGCCGGCCCGACCTTCCACACCGTGTTCGAGGACTCCGCACCCCTGACGGCCGGCAAGACCGCCAAGATGCTGCCCGAATACCAGGACCGGTGGGCCCGGTACGACATCTTCGGCACCCCCGTGGCGATGCGCCAACTCGTCCACAGCGGGCTGTCCACGCTGGACGAGCTGCAATCGATGGGACAGTTGCCGGCCGCGGCGGACGCGTACGTCAGATATTTCCTGTCGTCCACGTGGCGGATGCAGACCGCCGCGGCGCTGCGCCTGGAGCTGAGCTCGGGGCATACCGCACTCCTCGGGATGTTCGACCCGGAGCCGGGCAAGATCGGCGCCGCCGAGGCGGCCACGCTGCGACTGCTCAGCAAGCAGATGTCGGCGATGGCGCGCGGGCTGCCGGCGTCGCGACCGCAGGGCGCGCTCGCGAAGCTGTCCGAGCGACAGCGGCAGGTGGTCCAGCTCGTCGCGGACGGGTTGTCGAATGCGCAGATCGCCGAAATCCTCTCCCTCGCCGAGGACAGCGTGAAGAAGTACGTCACCCGGATTCTCACGTCCACCGGATGCCAGTCACGGATTGAGCTCGCGCTGCTCGCCCGCGCTCAGCGAACATAGTTCGGCCTCGGCGGACACGGCAGAAGGGGCCGCGGACAATTCGTCCGCGGCCCCTTCTTCCGCTCCGGTCAGAGGAAGGAGTTCTCCTTCGTCAGCCCGTAGCGGGGATGTTCGCCGATCACCATCGATTCGAAGATTCCGTACCCGACGGCATCGCCCTCACGGCAACGGATCACGCAGTCCCGCAACTGATGTACCTCCCGCGCCGTGTCGGCCTCGGAGACATCGGCGTACCGTTCGCCGTCGAGATGCGACGGACCGTGCCATTGACCGTGCCGGTGGCCCTTGAATCCGAAATACAGTCCCGTGCCGAGGTGGAAGCCGGTGTCGCTGACCGGTTCGATCTCGATGGTGCGGGTCTCGCCCCAGCCGGCGTCGAAAGTCAGCTTCCCCCCGAGCAACCGGCGGTTGACCGGGTCGTACTTCAGGTCGTCCTGCAATCCGTGCAACGGAATCTGGGTTCCGTCGGGGCGGTTCTCGAATCCGGAGAAGTAGGTCGTCACTCCGTCGACCCACTGGAGATAGTGATGGATCTCGTAGCTGGAACCGTCCGGGCGCTGCAACCACATCGGGCTCCAGGTGAGGAGGAAGTCGCTGTCCAGCCGCTGGGGCTTGTAAATATCCGGGGCAGGTTCCCCGACGTCCATCCGCACGCCCCAGGAGTGATCGCGGAATCCGAACCACTCCTCGTCACGGACCTCGATGCGCTCACCGTCGATCCAGATTTCGCCACTGATCGTCGACGCCTGGTGGTAGCGCAGGAGATCCGACTGCACACGGAAGCCCTGGGTCTCGCGCTGCGCGTCCTTCTGTTCCAGGAACGGTGGCAGCACTCCGGTGACGGTGAGGTCGAAGCGAACCGGAATGACGTCGTTCTCCTGCAGCGTCCACCGAACCTTGCGGAGCGGCTCGAGGACCTCGTAATCCAGGGGACCGACCCCCACCCGTTCCGCGTCGAGGTCGAGTTGCCGGCTCGCACGGACGGTGAGCTGCTCCTTGCCGCGGGAGATCCCCGCGAACATATCCATGACGTTCCGGTTGTGGTACTTCCCGATTCCCACATCTACCTGTATCGATCCGTCGCGCGAGAAGAGCGACGACCACAGCTTCTCGGTCCACGTGTTGTCGGCCTGGCTGATCGTGGCGAACGTCTCGGGCGTCTGGTGGCACAGCATCTCGTCTGCCGAGACGATCTTCTGCATCGATTGGCGCACGTCGGGCCTCCTTTCTCGTTGTCTATCGGATGGGTGAGAACGATCCCGGCAGTCCATTGGCCACGAGCGCGCTCCCGAAGATCTCGGCGGCACGGTCGTCGTCGTCCAGTGGGTCGGGATACAGGGCCAGCGTGTCCGGCGACATCGTCCAGTCGATCTCGCCGGTCACCCCCGCCACTGCGGCGAAGGGGCGCAGGCCCGAGGTGTACATGGTGGTGGCAGCAAGAATTCGCTCTTCGCGGCTCATCCCGGCGAACCGTTGATAGAGCATCATGTGCCACTTACTGAGATCCGTCGCCACCTCCGCCCAGGATTCGGGTGCGAGCAACTCCCGGGTGCCGTCGGCACGGTGACCGTACACGGCGGCCTCGTCGACCGACGCGAGAAGCTGGTCGGGTTCGGTGAACGTCGTTCCCCAGTCGTTGATCTCGAACTCCGTGAACGCGGCGCGATCGAACGTCAGCGCCATCGTCAACCCGACATACGTCGGGGCGAGATCCTCGGCCCACGGGTAGGCCCAGCTACTCGGGGCGAGCGAGAGGTAGTCGCGCACGATCGTCTGCCGCGTTCCCGACCGCGGATAGGGGCCCGAATCGCAGATGCCCACCCGCGAGTCACAGAAGTAGAGGAACGAGTAGCCGGATACGGTCGCGTTCAGTCGCTTCAACGCCTTCGACGTCGGAGAGTCGAGAGCCTGTGCGCCTCCGCTCAACTCGTCGACGACGCTGCCCGGGAGGTAGCGGTTGGTGAATCCGGCGTCCTTGTAGTCGAGCGTGCCGTCGCCGCGGTGCGCGAGCGTGAGCCGGCGCCAGAAGTCGACCACCGCGCGGATGTCCTCACGTCGGTCGCCGGGTGCGAGCGTACCCACCTTGATCAGGCATTCGCGGCCACAGAGGAAATGGTAGCCGATCATCCAGATCCACAGGGGGCTGACCTTGTTCGGGCCCTCCCGCAGCCGCCGTCCCAGTTCCTCGGCGGGCATGGCCTTGTCGATGATCGCTATCCGCTCGGCGTAGCTGTGGAAGTCCTCGATCACCGACATCGACATGTACGGCAACATCGGGAACAGTTCCGACGTGAAGCCGGAGCGACGGGTGATCTCCGGTTTGAAGGCTCGGCCCATGTGCTGGATCAGGTCGTCGAGCCGATCGTCCGTCAACTCCTGCGCGATGAGTGCATCGAGCGCTGCCGGAGATACCGTGACATCGAAGTCCTTGACCGCGATCTCGTCACCGACCCGGCGGATGTACGCCCACCAGGCGTCGCCGACGTCGGCTGGGGAATCGGGAGCCTCGGCCTGCGCGACGTCATGGACCACGCCGGCGCCGTCCTCGATCGCCAGCGTGACCGTCATGCCGTCGACGACGTCGGTGATCAGTTCGGTGCCGACCAGGCAGGGCACTTCGAATTCGCGGGAGACGATCGCGAGGTGCGAGCGCAGAGTGCCGTCGAGGCAGATGATTCCGCCCAATCTCCCGAGGATCGGGGACAGGAACGTCGTTCCTCCCGATGCCACCAACGCGATCGTGGTCTCGAGGTCCGAATCGAGCGAGTCGATCACGTCGTTCGGCGAAGAGAAGCGCCGGATGGTCCCCGCCGCTTCCGCAAACGAGTACGAAGGAACACCTTTACCGATGATGGTCATGGCTACCTCCCCAACGGACGGAAACAACCGTCACGGTCTCGAGGGACGAAGACGCCGCCGATCAGTTGCAGCGCGAGGTCCGGATCGCTGAACTTCTGGAAGGAGTCGGCGATCCGCGGTGTGATGGTCCAATCGATCTCGTCGTAGCAGCCGGCGAGCCGCGCCCAGGCCTTGAGTTTCCACGCGTACATCTCGGTGGCATAGAGGTTGCGTTCCTCCGGATCCGACTCGGCCAGCCGCTGATACAGAGCCCGGTGCGCCTTCCGGATCGCCTTGGTTGCTTCCTCGACCTCCTCGGCGCCCAGCGGGCGCAGCGTGCCGCCGTCCGTGCAGAACACGCGGGTCTCGATGATGTCGGCCTGATAGTCGCTGGGCGTGAACCAGGCTGTACCCCAGACGTTGTTGTCCATCTTCACCGTGGCGGGCAGCCGGTAGGCGATGACGAAGTGGTGGTAGGGCAGGGTCTCCCGGATGCCGTCGACCCACGGGAAGTCGCCGTCACCGTCCGTGCAGGTCTCGCGCAGCGCCAGGAAGGTGCCGTCCTCGAGCTGGTACGGGCCGGTGTCGCACACCGCGGTGCGCGCGTCGCAGTTCTCCAGGAAGGCGTATGCCGTCAGCCGCGCACCGAATTTCCGGATTCCCGCCTTGACCGTGTCGTCCGCGGCGACGAGATGGGACCGGATCTCGCCGAGCAGGTCGTCGTCGATGACATGGGAACTGTTGGCAGGCTCGGCGTCCATGTTGAACAGGACGTTGTCGGTGCGCATGGCGATGGTCGCCTCGCGCCAGAAGCGGAGAACCTCGAGCTGATCCTCCAGGCCGTCGGACAGGCTGTTCTCGCCCAGGTCGACGAACAGTTCGCGGCCTGTCAGGTAGTGCAGCGGGGTCGCCGCGAGGTTGATGAAGCTGCGCTTGTTTCCGATCGGCAGTGCCTTGCGCACCAGTTCGGTGGGCGTGGCGTGCTTCAGAATGGTGCGGATGCGCTCGGGCACCCGCAGGTAGTCCTCCATCATCGACATCAGGATGTAGGTGTTCATCCCGAACAGCTCCGACTCGAACACGGTTCGCGCGGACAGTTCGGACTTGTAGGCCGCACCGGCGGCGTGGACCAGCCAGTTCCACTCGTCGAGGGTGGGTTCGTAGTCCGGGTCGGCATAGAGGGCCTCCACGTTCACGGGAGTGGTCACGGTCATGCCGTCACCGCCCCTGCCGCTACGGCGACGCGCGCGGTCTGGGTGTCGGAGAGGTCCAGGACCACGGTGTCGCCGTCGGCGACCTCGCCGGTTAGGTCGGCGGCGAGCACGCACGGCACGTCGGATTCCCGGCACAGGATGGCCAGATGCGACTCCCGGCTGCCTGCGGTACAGACGATCGCGCGCAGATCGGGCAGGATCGGCGACAGGAAGGTCATTCCGCCTTTACTGACGAACGCGATCGTCTCCTCCAGATCATCGTCATCGATCGACAGCACGTCGGCCGTGTCGTTGAACCACCTCGCGGTGCCGCGAACCTCACCCGCGGCGAAAAGGTTGACACCGGTCCCGACCTCGTTCAGGTCTCCGCTCATCACATACTCCGTTCGGCCCATTCGCGGGCGTGGGATTGTCTTGAACACGCACTTTCGTCGGTGCCAGGAAGGGTACGAGCGGCTGTGTCGTGCGCCACAGTCCACTTAGGGGGACAGTCTCGATGCCGGTCGCGGCGGCGGTGCGGTGGCCGACAATGGATCCATGGCGGAAGAAACAACCGAGATCGTTCTGAGTAGTCGCGATCTTCGTGAGGTCACCGCGTTTGCCGCGGAATGCGCGGTGGGGGTCCTCGCGATATTCGAGGCCGACCAGCCGGCCGATTCGCGACCTCGCGACGCGATCGATACCGCGCGGGAGTTCGCTCGGGGCGGTGAGCGCGGGAAGTCTCTGCGCGACGCAGCGTGGGCGGCGCTTGCGGCCGCCAAGGGCACGGACACCGAGGCTGCGCGCGAGGCAGCGTGGGCGGCGATGGCTGCGGCAGGCGCCGCCTACCTTCATCCGTTGGCGAAGGCCACGCAGGTCAAGCACATTCTCGGCGCAGGCGCGTACGCGGCCAGAGCATCCGAGCTCGTCGCCGGCGACGATCGGACCGTCGGTGCCGAGCACATCGAGCGGGCGGCCCGGCGTGCGACGCCTGTCGTCGTCGACGTGCTCGGACGCTTTCCTGCGGCACCGGGTGGCGGCGGGCGGGTCGGCGAATTGATCCGGATGCTGGACGCTGCCCTTCGGCACTGACAGTCGCCCGCAGAACGCCGGAAAAGGGGGTCTGACCTGCCCCCACCGCGCCCGACGCGTAGTTCGTCGACCGTTGACCCAGACCACTCGGCGTGCCTAGCATCGGATATGCGCGCCATGATTCTCAAGGAATTTCGCGAACTTCGGCGGGACCCCCGCACATTGGCGATGTTGATCGCGCTGCCGCTTCTCCTGCTCGTGATATTCGGCTACGCGGCCAACTTCTATGTCTCCTCGGTCGAAACGGCCGTCCTGGGTCCCTCGGCTCAGCAGGTGAGCACGTCGTTGCCGCCGTTCTTCGAGGTGACGCAGACAGACGTCGGCGGCTCGACCGCGCAGGCGACGGATCTGTTGCGGGAGAACAAGGTCGACGTGGCGGTAGTGACCGGATCGACCCCAGTCGAGCAGTCGACGGCACTGGTGGACGGCTCGAATCTGTTCGCCGCGCAGTCGACGGTGTCGATTCTGAACAAGCTCGGCGATCAGGTCCGGACCGAGGTGCTGTTCAATCCTGATTTGAAGACGTCGTGGGTGATGGTGCCGGCAATCATCGGCTTGATCCTGACCTTCATCGGCACGATCGTCACCAGCATCGGTCTGGTTCGTGAGCGGGAGGCCGGGACCCTCGAGCAACTCGCGGTCATGCCGATCCGGCCCAGTCAGGTGATTCTGGGAAAGATCGTGCCCTATTTCCTGCTCGCGGCGCTGGACATGACTGTCGTGACAGTGCTGGGTATGGTGCTGTTCGGTGTGCCGTTCAATGGCAATGTGCTCGTGTTCGCGCTGGGTGCCGCGCTTTTCTTGTTCGTCGTTCTCGGCCTCGGTGTGTTGATCTCGACGATCTCGCAGACCACCGGGCAAGCGATCCAGACGGCGTTCCTGTTCCTGATGCCACAGATCTTGCTGTCCGGCATGATTTTTCCGCTCGATGCGATGGCGGCAGGAGTCCGCTGGATCGGATACCTGCTTCCGCTGACCTATTTCACGATGATCTCGCAGGGCGTGATGCTGCGCGATGCCCCGATCTCGTCGTTGTGGTTGCCGTTGGTCGTGCTGGCCGTGATGGCGGTCGTGGTCTTCACGGGTTCGACGCTGCGTTTCCGGCGAGATCTCGCGCCCGACGTCTCGAAGGCGAGCAAGCCCGCGGCGGCGAAGACGGTCGATCCGACCGCTGCGGACGCCTCGTGATCGCCGCGGCCGAGTCCGTCGTCGTCCGGTTCGGCGACCGGACGGCCCTCGACCGGGTGAGCATCGACGTGCCTGCCGGCCAGGTGGTGGCCCTGGTCGGCGGAGACGGGGCGGGAAAGTCGACGCTGTTGCGGACGTTCGTGGGAGAAGTCGTGCCCGAGACCGGGACGGTTCGTGCCCCGGGCAAGCACGAGATCGGGTTCCTCTGTGCGGGCCCGGGGAGCTGGGCGGCGCTCACGGTTCGGCAGAACATGGATTTCGTCGGCGGCATCTACGGCCTCGGCGGCAACGAATTGGCCGAGCGGCGCGAGGAACTCATCGACCGGGCCGGGCTGGGTGGGGCGGCGGATCGGCTCGCCTCGGCGCTGTCGGGAGGGATGCGACGCAAACTGGGCACGGCGATGGCCATGCTGCACAGACCCCAGTTGCTGATCCTGGACGAACCGAGCACCGGCGTCGACCCCGTGAGCCGCATCGACCTGTGGCGATTGATCTCGGAGGCCGCCGCGGACGGTGCAGCCGTGTTGATGTCGACGACCTACCTCGACGAGGCCGAGCGAGCCGGGCATCTCGTCGTACTGGACTCCGGCCGGATCCTGACCCAGGGGTCCTACGACGAGGTGCGTGCCGGATTCACCGGCACCATCACCTCGGCGGCAGATCCCGTGCGACCGGAATGGTCGTGGCGCCGCGGCCGGGAGCGTCACGAGTACTGGGAGGACGGGTATCCCGACACCGACGCGACGATCGTGACGCCAGACCTCGAAGACATCGTCATCGCGTTGTCGATGACACGTCGACGGGAGGTCGGGGCATCATGACCGGTGAGGTACTTCGCGCCCGCTCGGTGACCCGGAAGTTCGGTGACTTCACGGCCGTCGACTCGATGTCGATGACGGTCGCCCCCGGCGAGGTGGTCGGTCTTCTCGGAGCCAACGGTGCCGGGAAGACCACGCTGATCCGGATGCTCCTGGGTCTGCTCGCCGCGACGGAGGGCGCGGTCGAATTGCTCGGCGGCCCGCCGGACCGAACGCGCCGGGCGCGCATGGGTTACGTGCCCCAGAACCTCGGTCTCTACCGCGATCTGACCGTCGAGGAGAACCTGGCCTTCAGCGCGGAGGCCTACGGTGTTCCGGCACCCGGCGTCCCCGCCGAACTCCACGACGCGCGCAACACCCTCGTCAGGGACCTGGCGCTGGGCTCGCAACGACAGGTGGCGTTCGTCGTGGCACTGGCACACGAACCGGACGTGCTGGTGTTGGACGAGCCGACCTCCGGTGTGGACGCACTGTCCCGCGCGAGATTGTGGGACACGATCCGGCACCAGGCCGACAAGGGCGTCGGCGTCCTGGTGACCACCCACTACATGGAAGAAGCGCAGCAGTGTGATCGCCTGCTGCTGATGTCGTCCGGTCAACTCGTCGGCGCCGGCAGCGAGGACGACATCATCGGCGACACCCGCGCGGTGGCGGTGCACACTCCGGAATGGGCCCAGGCCTTCGCGGCACTGAACGATGCCGGAATCCCGGTGATCCTGGACGGCCGTGCGATCCGAGTCCCGGACACGGACCCGGCGAGGATCGATTCGGTACTCGACTCCGCCGGAATCACGGCCGACATCCGGCCCGTCCGCGCCACCATCGAAGAACGCATGCTCGTCCTCGCGCGCGCCGGGGCGCAAGGGTAGTCACGCTTCGCCGGTCCGGGGCGATGAACACCGTATGAGGGTCGACGCGCGCAAAGCAGCCCTGGTCGTCGCGGTGATGACGTGGATCGCCTTGGCGACCGGCTGCCGGTCGACCAGTGGCCGAACCGGAGACCTCGAAGGATCGTTGATCCCGTTGCATGACATCCCCGCGGCCCAGGAAGGCCCTGATCTCCCTCTCGAACCACCGCCGTCGGATTCCGGCACCGGTGTCCCCGCTCCCACACCGACGGCACCACCGCCTCCGACACTGGACATCCCGGCTCACCCGACTGTGCCGTTACCGCCGGCGCCACCGAGCGTCGTCGTGACCGCCAGTGGCATGCACATCGAGCGGCACGATGGATTCGACCGCGTCGTCTACGACTTCGGCGGCACCTGGGTGCCCCGCCGGCGCGCCGAGTACGTTGCCGAGGCAACTCCACGCGGCGCAGAGACCGCGATACCCATCAACGCCCGATCGATTCTGCAGATCTACTTCTTCGACACACTCCCGCCTGCCGAGAGTGGAATCGCCGCCTACAGCGGACCGAATCCTCTGTCGGATCCCGCTGCGCACAGTGTCGTCGAGGTGCACCTGACGCCGAACTTCGAGAGAACCACCCAATCGTTCATCGGTCTCCGCACCGGCCATCCACGATTCCAGGTCGCGACCCTCTCCGAGCCGACACGAGTAGTCGTCGATATTTACGAATGACACCACGGCGCCGGACAACGTCCGGTTGAGTGGGGACGAAACGAATGCCGTTCCTCGCGTTCGTAGTTCGATTTCGGTTCGGTCACACGGCGGCGCCGGGCCCTTGCAGTAGTTCGACGTCGCCGGCGTGCATCGATTCTCCGCAGTGCGTGCAGCGGAGGTCGACTTTGCTGATTTCGCCGCATGCCTGGTGGCGGTAGAGGACGGGCGGGCCCGCCTCCCCCGCGAGCCAGTTGTCGCCCCAATTGGCCATGGCCATCAGAACGTCGAGGAGTTCGACACCTTTGTCCGTCAAAACGTATTCGTACCGGGGTCGCTGGTCGTAGGGCCGGCGCTCGAGCACTCCGCACTCCACGAGGTGGTTGAGCCGCTCGGTCAGGACCTTGCGCGAGATGCCGAGGTCGGCCTGGATCTGCTCGAACCGGGTGAATCCCGCCCACACGTCACGCAGGACCAGCGGCGTCCACGGCTCCCCGACGACGTCGAGTGTTCGCGCGATCGAGCACGCCATCCCGCCGAAACTTGTGCGTTGCATGACGTCAGTCTAGCAATCGGGGTTCCCTGAAGGAACTCACACTGCTACGCTCGTGGGGTCTCCTGAAGGAACCCAACAGGACCGTCATCCCCGATGAAGGAGCAGACCCATGCTTGACCCCGACGTGCGCCGCGTACTCGACGGCACCTCGATCGCCCACCTCGCCACCGCCCTCCCGGACGGCTCGCCCCACACCGTTCCCCTCTGGATCGGCACCCACGGCGACCAGATCGTCTTCCTCACCGGTCCAGGCTCGCGCAAGGCACGCAATCTGCGCCGCGACCCGCGGCTGGCACTGTCCATCGCGCCCGCCGACAACCCGTTCGAGCCCGTTGTCGTCCGTGGACGGGTCGTCGAGTGGCTCGACGGCGATGCGGCATGGGAGATCATCGACCAGCTGTGCACGAAGTACACGGGCGCACCCTACCCCCGAGACGAAGAACGCGTCGTGGCCGTGATCGAGCCCGAGCGACAGACCGTCGGCGTCGGCTGAGCCGATCACAGACAGACTGCGGGGCAGCGATTCTCACTCGCTCATTCCGGCGGTGAGCCGTCCCGGCGCTCCAGCGTCGCGGTGAGGCCCGCAAGGAGGATGTCGACTCCGCGTTCGAGTTCGGCGGCGCCGTCGTAGGACGCCAGCACCGGCGCCAGCCCCCGGAGCAGGGGGAATTCACCGATCGGCAAACGGTGAAGGCCGAGACGCAGGAGGTCGTCGGATTCGTCGGGGCGCTCGACGAGTTCCTGCAGTTCGTTGAGGACGTGACCGTAGAGGAAACCGAACAACGCCCGATAGACGTGCAGGGCGTCGGCGTCGGTGAAACCCGCCCGGGTCAGCAGCGTCAGGATGTCCTCGAGCGGCCGCAGGGTGCCGAGTGGCCTGAGCCCGAGCGGCGTCGACAGCGGGCGGGTGACCAGGAGCGGCACCACCTGAGGATGGGCGAGCGCCAGCCTGCGAAAACCCCGCGCGACCTCCCGTAGTTGCATGGCCCAATCGCCGTCGCCGGTATCGACCTCGAGCTCCTCGAGCACGCGCTCGGCGAGACCGTCGAGCAACGCGGCCTTGTTCGGAGCGTGGCGGTACAGAGTCATCGGATCGCGGTCGAGAGCCTTACCGAGACGGCGCATGGACAGCCCGTCGATTCCGTCTCGGTCGACGATCGCGAGTGCTTCTTCGAGTATCCGCTCCCGGGTGATCGGGCCGCCGTCAGAGTGGATCGAACGACGATCGGGCTCATCGGCCATCACAGCACCTCCATGAACACTGTAGGCCTGTACTGTAGATCTACAGTGTTGACAGCCCGCGAAATGCGGCGTTCACTTCAGGGTGAAGCACGGAGCAGGTTCGGAATCGGGAGTCGAGAATGGCGATATCCGACATCAAGGAATACGCGCATCTCACCGAGGAGGATGTCGAGGCGCTCCGCTCCGAACTCGACGCCATCCGCCGGGACGTCACCGATTCGCTCGGTGAACGCGATGCCACCTACATCCGTCGCACGATTGCGTTTCAGCGTGTACTGGATGCCGCTGCGCGCCTGGTGATCCACTGCAGCCGGGCGCGAATCGGGTGGATCCTCGGGACGACGGCCCTGGCTCTGGCCAAGAGTGTGGAGAACATGGAGATCGGGCACAACGTCTCCCACGGCCAGTGGGACTGGATGAACGACCCCGAAATCCACTCCAGCACCTGGGAGTGGGACATGGCAGGCGTGTCGTCGCAATGGCAGTACTCGCACAACTATCGCCACCACGTGTTCAGCAACGTGGTCGGAATGGACGACGATCTCGGGTTCGGCGTCATCCGTATCACCCGCGACCAGCCCTGGAAGCCCGACAATCTGCTGCAGCCACTACGGAACCTGTTGTTGGCATCAACATTCGAATGGGGCATCGCCCTGCACGGCCTGTATTCCGAACGGGACCGCGTCGACACCGCCGCCGAGAAGACCGCCCACACCCGAGCACTGCTCGGCAAGATCGCTCGCCAGGCCGGCAAGGACTACGTGCTGTTTCCCGCCGTCAGCGGGCGGCGGTGGCGACGGACGCTGACGGCGAACCTCTCGGCCAACCTGCTGCGAAACCTGTGGGCGTACGTCGTGATCTTCTGCGGGCACTTCCCCGACGGTGCCGAAAAGTTCACGCCATCGGAACTGGAACACGAGACCCGGGCGGAGTGGTATCTGCGCCAGATGCTGGGCACCGCCAACTTCCGGGCCGGTGCGGTGCTGGCATTCCTGAGCGGCAACCTCTGCTACCAGATCGAGCACCACCTGTTCCCCGACCTTCCCAGCAACCGCTACGCGGAAATCGCGACGAGGGTCCGCGCACTGTGCGAAAAATACGATCTGCCCTACACCACCGGTTCGCTTGCCAAGCAATACTTTTTGACCCTGCGCACCATCCACAAGCTGGCGTTCCCGGACCGGTTCCTGTCCGCGACCGCCGATGACGCTCCCGAGACCGCGTCCGAACTGAAATTCCGCACCTCCCCCACCGGGCCCGCCGACGAGCGCACCGGACGACGGGCGGGACTGCGCACCGCGTTGCGCGAGGCGACGCCGAACCGCCGACCGCACGCGAAGGGACGCCGACGGGCCTGACGCACCCGCCGCCTCACACAGGGGGTGTGCAATGAACACCCTTGGGTGGCTGTCGACCGGCTCCTTCCGGGGGCAATGTTGGTGTGGTCAAAGAACACCCGCCCCCACACCAGCAAGGACTCCGCATGTTTCGCCACACCGCCATTCGCGCCGGCCTGATGTTCGCCGCAGTCGCATTCTCCGTCACCGGCGCGGCCGGAATCGCGCACGCCATGCCCGCCTCGACGGGCGGTGACGTCGCCGTCACCTCACAGTCGGACCGTGACAACCGCGACCGGGATCGGCGCGACCGTTTCGACGACGACGCGCAGGGCGTGATGTGCGAGGGTCAGGCCATAGTCGACCGTCCCAGCTGCTCATCGCTGCCGTACTGATCGCTCACGATCGGGGAGGTGCAGGCCGCCGCCGCTGCCGCGTTCGTCGCGGCAGCGGCGTACTACTGAGCGCTACCGGGCGCGTGACGGCCTCGCGAAGAGATCCGACCAGCGGACTCGGGGATGCGCCTCGAGCAGTGCCCGGCGCTGACGTTCGGTCATCCCACCCCAGATGCCGAATTCGACGCGGTTGTCGAGCGCATACGCGCCGCATTGCATCAGCACCGGGCAGTGCCGGCACAGCGCGGCGGCCTTGCGCTGCGCGGCGCCTCTCACGAAGAGTCGATCCGGGTCTCCGTCTCGGCACCGGCCGCGCGTGATCCAGTGGAGTTCCGCACCGGAGTCGGGACGCTCGTTCGGCTTGTACATGTGAAGTCATTCCCCTCTCGAACACCGAGCACGGTCAGGGCACTGGGAATGTGGGAACAGCTTGATGGAGCAAGTGAAAGTTTCAGCTGCGGACAGGTTTACGCAACACATCGGCTCCGGCGACGAGGCGCGATCGACGATCGCACCGATGACAGATTAACTGCACCCCGTGCCGATCGCGCGTCGAAGCGTGTCCACCTATCCGGGCGAGCGGCGCAACGACCGGATCGCGTAGATCACGGCCCCGAGCGCGAGGACGCCCACACCCGGAATCACCGAGGCCAGGGGAAGGAACGCGGCGAGGACGATGCACCCGGCGGCGCCGACGAACGCCACCAGACGCGGCCACGGTTTCGCGGACAGCGTCCAGGCGGACGCGTTGGCGATCAGGTAGTAGACCAGCACGGCGAACGAGGAGAACCCGATGACGCCGCGCAGATCCGCTGTCGCGGCGAGCAGCGCCACCACCACAGCCACCGCCAACTCGGCCCGGTAGGGCACCGCGAACCGGGGGTGGACGGCATCGAGCAGGCGAGGCAGGTGGCCGTCGCGTGCCATAGCGAACGTCGTCCGCGAGACTCCGAGGATCAGGGCGAGCAGCGAGCCGAGGGCGGCGATCACCGCGGCCACCCGAACCACCGGCTCGAGACCCCCGAATCCCGCAGCGGCAACCGCCTGCGCAAGCGGATCCGTCGCGACCGCGAGAGCGTCGGCACCGAGAGCGTTCAGGACCGCGACCGCGACGCACAGGTACGCGACGAGGGTGATGGCCAGGGCGAGGGGAATCGCCCGGGCGATGGTCCGGGCCGGGTCCTTCACCTCCTCGCCGAGGGTGGCGATCCTGGCGTATCCGGCGAACGCGAAGAACAGCAGACCGGCGGCCTGCAGAACCCCGGTCACGCCGTGGCCGGAAGCGATCCCGAGGCCGTCGAACCCGGTGTCGGGACCGATCAGGCACACAGTGACGACCACGGCGAGGACGGCGAGCACCGTGAAGACGATGAGCCGGGTGACCATCGCCGATTTCTGCACACCGAAGTAGTTCACGGCGGTGATGGCGGCGACGGCAACGACTGCGACGAGATGCTCGCGGCCGGGCCAGGCGTAGGCACCGACGGTCAGGGCCATCGCGGCACACGAGGCAGTCTTGCCGACCACGAATCCCCAGCCCGCCAGATATCCGAAGAACGGTCCCAGGCGTTCCCGCCCGTAGACATAGGTGCCGCCGGATTGCGGATACAGCGCGGCGAGCCGGGCCGAGGAATCGGCATTGCAGTAGGCGATCACCGCGGCCACGGCCAACCCGACGAGCAGTGCGCCGCCGGCGGCGGACGCTGCGGGCCCCAGCGCGGCGAAGATCCCCGCTCCGATCATCGACCCGAGGCCGATCATCACCGAGTCGAACACCCCCAGCCGCCGGCGTAACTGCGGCGTCGCGGCCGGATGCGCGTCGTCGCCGTCCGAAATCTCGTCACCGGCCATGCGTGGCATTTTCCCCCTTCGGACGTGCGGATGCCTGGGAACGCAACGCTAGCGTTCTCCGGCACGCAAGCGTGAACTGCACGGGGTCAACCGGTTTCGGCACTGTGTCAAGCTCGGGGTCACGACCACGCTATCGGGCAAGGGGTGCGGCGGCCGGCGGAGCTTCGCATTCGGACTGTCGGCAACTACGCGAAGGGCTGAATTCCGACTACCGCTCGGACCATAATTGTTCCATCGGGAAACAGACACACCGGACATTGCCTGCACCCCGAGAATCATCGGCCGGCCGAAGCCGGGCGACAATCGAATCAAAGGTGAGATCAGATGAACACGTTCGCATTGCGCACGGCGGTCATATCGGCCGCGATCGCCACCGCTTTTGCACTCGGTTCCGGCGTCGCCGCGGCGGCACCGGCATTTCATGGAGACCCGAACACACCCGGCACGCAACTCCACGTCCACACCGACCCCAGCACCCCGGCCGACAACAACAGTTATCAGTGCGGGGCGATCGGCGTCGGCGGTGCCGGGGTCGGATCGAAACCTCCCGGAGGCAGCGGGCAGCTCAACGGCGTCTTCTTCGGCAGCGGCCCGGTCCAGGGTGGCTGCATCGGTAACGACGGGTCGGTGCACTTCCCGTCCGGACGTGCCGAGTAGTAAGAACCCGGCCCGACGCCACGCTCCGACCGAACGGTGCATTGCGGCTTGATTCGATATCTGTCAATATCGACGCATGTCGAATCAGGAGCTTTTGGACGGTGAGGCGTGTTGCTCGCCGCTCGCGCGTGAACCACTGACCGAGGACTGGGCCGGGGATCTGGCCCGGATGTTCAAGGCCCTCGGCGATCCGGTGCGCCTGCGGCTGCTGAGCCTGATTGCCAGTCACGCCGGCGGCGAAGCCTGTGTCTGCGACATCTCCGCGTCGTTCGACCTGTCTCAGCCGACGATCTCCCACCACCTGAAGGTGCTCCGCGCCGCCGGGCTGCTGGACTGCGAACGCCGCGGCACCTGGGTGTACTACTGGGTGATCCCGTCGGCGCTGCAACAGCTGTCCGCCGTGCTGCTGACCGAGGGCGGCCCCGCCGTGCCGTCCCCCACCTGCGCAGAGACGCCCGAATGAGCGCGGCCCCGACCACCGAGCACCCCTCCGTCGTCGGCAAACTCTCCACTCTCGACCGTTTCCTGCCGGTGTCGATCGGCGTCGCGATGGCCACCGGCCTGCTGCTCGGCCGTCTGATTCCCGGGCTCGGCGACACCCTGAGCGCCGTCGAGATCGACGGCATCTCGTTGCCGATCGCGCTCGGACTGCTGATCATGATGTATCCGGTGCTCGCGAAGGTCCGCTACGACCGGCTCGACACCGTCACCGGCGACCGCAGGTTGCTGATCGGTTCCCTCCTGCTGAACTGGGTCCTCGGTCCGGCGCTGATGTTCGCCCTGGCCTGGCTGCTGCTGCCGGATCTGCCCGAGTACCGCACCGGTCTGATCATCGTCGGCCTGGCCCGCTGCATCGCGATGGTGATCATCTGGAACGACCTCGCGTGCGGTGACCGGGAGGCCGCCGCCGTCCTGGTGGCGATCAACTCGGTGTTCCAGGTGATCATGTTCGCCGCGCTCGGCTGGTTCTACCTGTCCGTGCTGCCCGGCTGGCTCGGTCTCGAACAGACCACCATCGACGCCTCACCGTGGCAGATCGCGAAGTCGGTGCTGATCTTCCTGGGCATCCCCCTGCTCGCCGGCTACCTGACCCGCCGCTTCGGCGAGAACGCCAAGGGCCGCGAATGGTACGAGTCGACATTCCTTCCCCGCCTCGGGCCGTGGGCGCTGTACGGGTTGCTGTTCACGATCGTGATCCTCTTCGCGCTGCAGGGCGACCAGATCACCTCTCGGCCGTGGGACGTCGTCCGGATCTCGATCCCGCTATTGGCGTATTTCGCGATCATGTGGGTCGGCGGCTGCGTCTACGGCGCGGCCATGGGTCTGGGCTACGAACGCACCACCACCCTGGCGTTCACCGCCGCGGGCAACAACTTCGAACTCGCCATCGCCGTGGCCATCGCCACCTACGGCGCAACGTCCGGGCAGGCCCTGGCCGGTGTCGTAGGACCGCTGATCGAGGTCCCCGTCCTCGTCGGACTGGTCTATGTGGCCCTGGCGCTTCGCACGCGGTTCCGCGCGTCAGTCACGAATGGGGCACTCTCATGACTCCGCCCAGCGTGTTGTTCGTCTGCGTTCACAACGCAGGCCGCTCCCAGATGGCCGCCGGATTCCTCTCCCACCTCGCGGGTGATCGGATCGAGGTCCGCTCCGCCGGGAGCGCCCCGGCCGCGACCATCAACTCCGCCGCTGTCGAGGCTATGGCCGAGATTGGAATCGACATCTCCGGCCAGTCCCCGAATATCCTCACACCCGACACCGTCGAAAGTTCCGACGTCGTCATCACCATGGGCTGCGGCGACACCTGCCCCGTCTTTCCCGGGGTCCGCTACCGGGACTGGGCGCTCGACGATCCGGCAGGCAAGGGCGTCGACGCCGTGCGTCCGATCCGCGACGAGATCAAAGCGCGGGTCGAAGCCCTGATCACCGAGCTTGCCATTCCCTGACAGCGTCGCGGCGGCGAGGACGAGAGTTCTTCGTGTCGCGACGGCGTTCATTCAACCCGGGTGGCCGCGGGCTTCGTCCCACTCACAACAGTGACACACCCGGTCCCGCCCACGACTGGAAATGATTCGGCAGACATAGTTCCCGCCTTCCAGGAGAATTCTCAGTCATGGCCGCCGACCCACTGATCGAAGAACTCACCGCCCGCATCGGACAGGCCGTCGCTCGCGCCGCGAAGAACGGTGATCCCCTGTTCGGCACCGTTGAGCTCACCATCGGCGAACTTGTCGAATTGCTCGAACACATCGAACGACTTTCACCCACATCGGAATAGGCCCACCACAGTGTCGTCGCTCCCCAGCCGCCCCGTCGCACGGAGCACGGAGCACGGAGCACGGAGCGCAAGTGTTCGGATCCGTCAGAGTAGATCTCGCACAACAGGAATAGCAGCTCCCTGAGGCGGGTTACGCCGCACATGACCAAATCTGTTGTCGCGCAATCATACGGAACATCCGACGCCCTGGCCGTGGTCGACGTGGAGGTTCCGCCACCCGCATCGGGAGAGGTGCTCGTCGACGTCAAGGCGATCGGCGTGAACCCCATCGACTACAAGCTTTACAGCGGTGCCTTCGGGGACGATCCCGAGAAGCTGCCTGTCAAGGTCGGCGGCGAGGCCGCCGGCGTGGTCGCGGCCGTCGGGCCAGGAGTCACCGAGGTCGCGGAGGGCGACGAGGTGATCGTCAGCCCCGGCACCGGCCTCTACGCCGAACAAGTGGTCGTGCCCGTCTCCGCAATCACCCGCAAACCGGCCGGCCTCGGCTGGGAGCAGGCCGCCGGTCTGCTGTTGGCGGGCGGCACCGCGGTGGATGCCCTGGACACCATCCGGGCCGGTTCCGGCGACACCATCCTGATTCACGGCGCCTCCGGTGGCGTCGGTGCCCTCGCCGTGCAACTCGCCGTCGCCCGCGGCGCGACGGTCATCGGTACCTCGGGAGCGGCGAATCAGGACTACGTCCGAAACCTCGGAGCAACTCCCGTCCTCTACGGAGACGGCCTCGAGGAGCGAGTGCGCGAGGCCGCATCCCAGGGCATCGATGCGGCACTCGACACCGCCGGAACCGACGAGGCCGTCGACGTGTCGCTGGCGGTGGTCGAGGACAAGACCCGGATCGTGACGATCGCCGCCTTCGGTCGTGCGCAAGCCGACGGCTTCGCGTCCGTCGGCGGAGGGAACCCGGCAAGCGCCGAAGCCCGGCTGAAGGCTCGCGACGTTCTGGTCGAGCAAGCCGGCGCCGGACGCCTGACGGTCACCATCGCCAAGACGTTTGCCCTGGTTGATGCCGCGCAGGCCCACATCGAACTCGCGAAATCCCACCCCGCGGGGAAGTTCATCCTGATTCCGTAAGACGCGCAGAGCCCTGACGCAGTTCGTGGAGACCGGAATTGTCCGTCTTCAGTGCAGGGTGCTGCGCGTAGACTTTGGCGGGTGCAGACCCGCCGCGAGCTGCTGCTCACTCGTCGCCGCACAGTCGACCTGTGCCGCGTCGGCGGTTGCTGTTGTCTCTGGCGTCGCTGACCGCCGTTCTGCGTCATTTTCCGAATCGTCCTGCGGCCAATTGCTGACTTCCCGCCCTTTCGGTGATCGACTCGATCGCGTTCCATCGCATTCCCTCGGCCATCCGACACATTTCGTGGAGCACAGTCAATGTCCACCACACCAGCAACAACACCCATCACCGCCACGGCAGCCGCCATCGACCAGGTCGATGTCCGCGGTCCCCGGTTCGCCGCCTGGATCACCACGACGGTTCTCGTTGCCGTCCTGCTCGCAGCATCCGTCTCGACTGTCACCGCCGGTGTGATCCTGGCTGTCCAGACCGTCGTGTTCGCCGTCAGCGCTGCCGTCGGACCGCGGCGCAGCCCCTACGGCCGGATCTTCGGAAAGCTGGTCGCCCCACACATCGCACCGCCGAGCGAGCGTGAACCCACCGCGCCCCTGCGCTTCGCCCAGCTGGTCGGCTTCGTCTTCGCAGCGGCGGGGCTGCTCGGATTCGCGCTGAGCGCACCGGTCGTCGGTGCCGTTTTCACCGGCTTCGCACTGTTCGCGGCGTTCCTCAACGCGGCCTTCGGCATCTGCCTCGGCTGCCAGATCTATCCGCTCGTCGCCCGATTCCGACCGACCGCATCCACCCACCCGACCCACAGCGCAGCACCCCGGAAAGTTCACAGTGAAGGAAAGAACATGGCTCGCTCCGACGTCCTGGTCTCCACCGACTGGGCTCAGCAGAACGTGAACGCGCCCAACATTGTGTTCGTCGAAGTCGACGAAGACACGTCCGCCTACGACGGCGCCCACATCGAGGGCGCCATCAAACTCGACTGGAAGAAGGATCTGCAAGACGGGGTCCGCCGCGACTTCCTCGACCGTGAGCAGTTCTCCGATCTGCTGTCGGCACGCGGCGTCGCCAACGACGACGAGGTCGTCCTCTACGGAGGCAACAACAACTGGTTCGCCGCGTACGCCTACTGGTACTTCAAGCTCTACGGTCACGACAACGTCAAACTGCTCGACGGCGGCCGCAAGAAGTGGGAACTCGAGGGCCGACCCCTCTCGAAGAACGCGGTCACTCGCCCGTCCACCACCTACCGGGCGGCCGAGCCGGACCTGTCGATCCGCGCGTTCCGCGACGAGGCCGTCGACGCGATCGGTGTGCTGAACCTCGTCGACGTCCGATCGCCGGACGAGTTCACGGGCAAGATCCTCGCGCCGGCGCACCTGCCGCAGGAGCAGAGCCAGCGTCCCGGCCACATCCCGGGCGCGCTCAACGTTCCGTGGAGCAAGGCGGCGAACGAGGACGGCACCTTCAAGTCCGACGAGGAACTCGCCGCGATCTACGGCGAAGCCGGCCTCGACGGATCCCGGGACACCATCGCCTACTGCCGGATCGGGGAACGCTCCAGCCACACCTGGTTCGTGCTCAAGGAACTGCTCGGCCACAAGAATGTCAAGAACTACGACGGCAGCTGGACCGAGTACGGCTCGCTCGTCGGTGTACCCATCGAACTGGGCAAGTAGCGAACCGCGGGAACAAGCACATGAGCGCAGCACCAACGCACACCCACACCATCCCCGCCGGGGTCGACCTCGACAGGGAAACCGCCATCAGCGGCAAGGTCGTCACGGGTGACGGACAACCTGTCGGCGGCGCCTTCGTTCGACTTCTCGACGGCACAGGCACGTTCACTGCCGAGATCGTCGCCTCCGGCGCCGGAGATTTCCGTTTCTTCGTTGCACCGGGCGACTGGACCGTGCGCGCCCTCTCACCCATCGGCACCGGCGCGGCATCGGTGAAGCCCACCACCAGCGGTATCCACACCGTGGACATCACCCTCACCGCATGATATTTCGACGCCGAACACCCACCCGGCAACGGCAGCTCAGGAACCCTCGCTCTGTGATTCCACGACCCACGCCGCGATCTGTGCGCGCGAGTTGAATCCCAGTTTCGTCAGGAGGTGCTCCACGTGCCCCTGCGCGGTGCGGGGCGAGATGACGAGTCGGGCTGCGATCTCCTTGTTGGTCAGCCCCTCGGCGATGAGGGCGGCAACTTCACGCTCCCGCTTCGTCGGTTTGGGGGACGGACCGGCGGACGTCGACGCGGCCGAGACCTGCTCGCCGAGCGCGTAGGCGACGGCTGCGTCGAAACCGAACGCCTCGCCCTTTCGGTGGGCGGCGGCGAATGCCTGCTCGGTCATCGCGCCCCGGGTCAGCCGTTCGCACTCGTCCTGGTACACGCTCAGGCCGGGCACCAGCACCGTCGAACTGCCCACCGACCGGGCGAGCGTCTCGGCGGCACCCAGCAACACGACCGACCGCTCCATGTTCTGTTCCTCGGCAGCGATCCACGCGAGGGCCTGCAGGCAGACACTGGCATTGAGCCGGTCGTTCACCCGGCGGTCGACTTGGAGTGCCTGCCCCAGGAGGCGCGCGGCGCGCGCCCTCTCCCCGAGCCGCCACACGGCGACGGCCAGCGCCCACAACGAATACGACCGATAGACCGATTCACCTTGCGCCTCGGTGATCGCGAGGACGCGTTCGTGGCTTTCGATGGCTCGAACCGTGTCGTTCAAGAGGTCGTGCGTCATACCGAGGCCCACGATGGCGGCGACCTCGTAGACGTCGTTGCGGCCCCCGAACGCCTCGGCGGCCAGTTCGAGCCGTGCCCGTGCGTCGGGGAGACGCCCACCGAACAGTGCCGCGTATCCGACCGTGTGGTCGACATGTGCACGCACCATCGGGTCGGTCGTCCGATCGGCGAGCGCCTGCGCCTCACCCGCCAGGGCGTCCGAGACCGGGATGTCGCCCTGCACTCCGGCCAGCACCGTGGCGGCGTAGAGCGCCTTGGCGCGATCGCTCGCCGGTTCGGGGGGCTTGCGATCGAGGAGGCGACCGAGCCATCTCCGCCCCTCGCCGAACAACCCCCGGGACAGCCAGAACGGGTATAGAGCGGCGGCGATGCGCAGTCCGATGTCGGGGCTGTCGGACACGCAGAACTCCAGCGCTTCACGGATATTCGGTTGCTCCCGCCCCAGTTGGGCGATCAACGGGAGCTGCCGGGAACTGATCCATTCGGCATCGGCCTCGAGCGCCAGGCGCTCACACCAGTCGCGGTGCCGACGGCGAAGTTCCGTGTACTCCCCACTCTCCTCCGCCTTTTCTCGCCCATAGGCACGCAACGTCTCGAGCATACGGAACCGCACCGCGGGACCCGATTCTTCGCGTGTCAGAATCGACTTGTCGACGAGGAAGGTCACTGTGTCGAGCAGGTCCTCCGCCTCGTCACAGCCGCACACCTGTTCAGCGGCCTCGAGTTCGAAACTGCCTGCAAACACGGACAGTTGCGCCCACATCCGTCGTTCCGCGGGGGTGCACAGGTCGTAACTCCAGTCGATGCACATCCGCAACGTCTGCTGTCGCGACGGCGCGTCCCTGCTGCCGCGAGTGAGAAGCAGGTAGCGGTCGGTCAGCCGCCGCAGTATCTGGTCGGGCGTCATGGCCCGAAGCCGGGCGGCCGCCAACTCGATCGGCAACGGCAACCCGTCCAGCCGCTGGCAGATCCGGGCGATGGCGACCTTGTTGTCCTCGGTCAGCTCGAACCCGGGGACCGCGGCGGCACCTCGTTCGACGAACAGCGTGACCGCGTCGTTGCGGGGAAGACCCTTCGGGAGGTGATCGGGATCCGGGACCGGTAGTGGGGGGATCAGGAGGGCCGTTTCGCCGCCGATCCCGAGCGGCTCTCGACTGGTCGCGAGAATCCGCACCTGCGGGCACGCGCGAAGCAGGATTTCGGCGAGCTTCGCGGCCGCCGCCACCACCTGCTCGCAGTTGTCCAGCACAAGTAGCAGGTCGCGCGGGGCGAGGTACTCCACCAGAACGTCGTGGGCGGATCGCGCCGACTGGTCGCGCACCCCCAGCGCAGCGGCCACGACCCCCGGCAGCAGCGAATCATCGCGCAGCTCACCCAGTTCGACCAGCGTCACACCGTCCGCGAAGTTCCGCTGCACTTTGGTGGCAGCACGAATGGCGAGCCGGGTCTTGCCCACCCCGCCGATCCCGGTCAGCGTCACCAGCCGCGACGTCGACAGCAAATTCGTCGCCTCCGCGAGTTCCGTGCGACGGTCGACGAAGCTGGTCAGCTCCAGCGGAAGTCCACCCGTCCGGCCCGAGTCGGCCGGTGACCAGCCGGGCCTGCCTTGCGCACCTTGCCCGACGGCGGACGATCCGCTTTGCACTGCAATAGGTTCCGCATGCATGGCCATCTCGTCGACCGGGAAACCGTGATGCAGTTGCGCCTCACGCAGTTGTCTGCCCAGTTCCACGGCGGACGGGCGGGCCCCGGGTTCGGACGACATGGCGCGTTCGACAACCGCGCTGACGTCCTCGGGTACGCCGTGCTCGCGAGGGTTCGGAACCGGCTCGGACGCGATCCGCAGGAACTGCGCCACCAACTGTTCACCGCTACGGCGTTCGAACGCCGCGTGACCGGTGAGCGCCGCGAACAGGGCGGCGCCGAGCCCGTAGACGTCGGCGGCAGGAGTCGGGGGATCGCCCGCCACGACCTCGGGAGCGGTGAACGCCGGCGACCCCGTCACGATGCCCTCGCTGGTCTCGAACCCGCCGGCGATATGGGCGATACCGAAATCGGTGAGTGCGGGCTCACCGTAATCGGTGATCAGGATGTTGCCCGGTTTGACGTCGCGGTGGAGGATTCCGAGGCGGTGGGCGGTCTCCAGGGCGCCGGCCATCTTCACCCCGAGACGCAGCGCCTCGTCCAGCGGAAGCGGCCCGTGGCGGCGGATCCGTTCGTCGAGCGAACCCTGCGCCTGGTACGGCATCACGATGAACGGCCGGCCGTTCTCGGTGACGCCGGCGTGGAGAACATTGACGATGTTCGGGTGTCCGGTCAGCCGGCCCGCCGCACGCTGCTCCCGCAGGAACCGGGCCCGATTCTCCTCGTCGAGGTCGGCGGTGAGGACCTTCACCGCCACGGTGCGGTCGAGCGCAATCTGAGTACACCGGTACACGATCCCGAATCCGCCGCGGCCGATCTCCTGCGCGTCCTCGAATCCGGCCACCGCCAACTCCGCCGTGACCGAACCGGACACGTCGCGTTGGGTGGCGAACGGATCGACGTCAGTCATCGACTACATCGATTCGTCCCGTTCGAAACACGGTCGACGCATGCCACACTGCCCACCTCTCGACGATGTACCCCAGGATATCGCCGACCGCCCCCGCTGATGGCGGACTTGCGTTCTACCCGTGTGTGGACCGAAATACGACGAGATAACCGTCCGGTCGGTTCGGTCAGCAGGCCCTCCAGGTTTCCGCTTCAACTGGACACTCACCCAGTCGTTTTCGAGGATTGCCCCGGGTGAATCTATGCTCCCCGCGGTGAATAGACCCACACAGAGCGGGTACCCGACACCTACGCTGCTCCGCGGGCCCGGCGGCCCCACGGACCAGCGAGGCCCCCTGACCGGTCACCCCTCGGCTGGAGGGCCACGCCGCCCGCGGCCGGGGAGCCCCCCTCTTCCCTCGCCTGCGGGCGGCACCATGCCGTCACACCCTTTCGTCGCATCACACACGTCGGACGGTACGGCTCTCGCTGACGGCGCCGGAACCCTCCGCCGCCGCGAGCGCGAAACCGTCGCTCGAGGCGCCTCGGGTGCGCTCGCCGAGGGCACGATATCCGTGGTAGTAGGTCACGAGCATGAGAGCCCAGACCGACAACGCCAGAATGTAGAACAGCGTGTGATCCGCGTCGTCACCCGGAATCGGGAAGAAATCGTAGATCACCGCCACGAACGCTCCGAGGGCCGTCGCCACGAAGACTCCCACCGCGTGCCGTCGCACGCCGTTCCGCCACAAACGAACTGCAACCGTGAACATGAACAGCGCCACCGCAAGATTCAGCACGAGATAGAAGATCGCCCATCCCAACTCGACGGGACGCACGTCGAGTGTGCGATTCAATCCCACCGCGACCGCCGCTGCGACGGCACCGGCCTCCACCACACCCGCCCCATCCGAGGCGAATAGGCGCACTGACCGGCCGAGCCGGCCCTCGCAATCCACGACCCGCGATCCACAATCGGGAAGGCAAGCGGGAAGGCAAGCGGGAGCATCGCACAATGACGTCTTCTTGCCGGGTCTTTCAGCTGGCTGCCGTCGCCTGTGGGATCCGGTGCGCGTCGGCGAGGCGTTCCAGGGATTCGGCGATCACATCGACTGTTGTGCCACGCATGACCGCATCCTTGTAGGTCAGCCATTGCGGAATCAGACCATCTGCCACCGAGGCGAGCGCTCGAGCCAGGACCTCGACCAAGTTGACGTCATCGTCGGGCCGCAATCCCTGACGCAATAAGCCTTCGAGCATGTCGAGATAGAGTTGATACACCCGCTTGGCCAAGTCACTGTCTTGCCTGAGGACCCAGAAGAATAGTTCCAACTGGGCCTGCGCGTATGTGTCATCCTTCTCGACCCATGCTTGGATCTGACGCAGAAGCCCCGAGGCTGCCCGGCCCAGCCCTGAGCCTTTGCGTACGTGAAAACCTTCACGTAACTGTGTCGCGGCCATATCCTCGTAGATGGCGAGAAACAGCTCTTCTTTCGTATGGAAGCAGTAGTGCAAGCTCGCAAGCGGGGCCTGCGCACGTTCCGCGATGCGGCGGGTGGTCGCACCATGCACACCGCGTTCGGCAATAATCTGCACCGCAGCGGTGATGTAGTCCTCTCGGCGTTGCCCGGCAGGCAAACGTGCCATCGTCGCTCCTCGTTCTCCATCAGATCCCGGTGGCCATCAGCCTACCGGATACTGGATCTGTTGACTTGGTCATTAGTTGGCCCAAGGGTATGGCGGTTCTCCCTCAGCACCAACGGCCAACCTGGAGCCTGGGTCAACCAAGACGGCATTACTCGACCTGATGGTCTCGGCCGCCCTGACCAATCGGATCGGCAGTACCGGTCGCGACCCCGGCTACCGCCTAAAGAATCATTGCTGCCGACCATGCCCCTACCTGGAGTTCAACAAGTCGGTTGAACTGGACCTGGCCGACACGCCGAGTTTTCCTCGATCTTCCTTCCTACCGACCGACTTGCCTGATCGGTTGGAGATTTAGGTTTTTCCGAGCCTATCGGTACCCCGGGGCGCGGTCGGGTCGCCGATGTCGTCGGCTGGCGATCCGGGTCCACGGTCCGGGAGGCCCTTTCGTTCGGTGGTCGGCTGGTGACCGATCAGACTGGAGCGGGAAGTGCCGCCAATCGGCTCAAGGCGTCGATGATCACGTTCGACCATGGTGCTTGCTTCGACAGTCGAAGGTGGGTTCGGCGGGCGTGGGTAGCAATGCGGCCTGCGATCGGAAAGACCGGTAGCCGTAGCCGTTTCGGTTCCCATCGGGCATCATGGTCGGTGAATCCGAGCATCTGTGTGCAGGCCGTCAGGTCGAGGGCGAGTCGCACGATCGCCAACCAGATCCGGTTCTGATCGAAACCGTGTAGCGGCAGGTTCGACAGTCCGGTGTCTTTCGCGACACGGATGCGGTCTTCGCAGCGGGCACAGCGACGATGGCGAAGTTCGAGATCGTGGACCTGACCCCGAACGCTATTGGTCGCGAAAGCCGTCAACCGGAGTCCGTCGGTGCCGCTGAACCGCAACTGAGCTCCCGGGTCCGGCCTCTCCTTGCGGATGATGAGCCGCATCCTCGCCGGCCGGCCGGTGAGGTCGACGATGCCGGTGGCATCGATGACCCAGGCACCATCGCGGACCTCCTCGTCGGCATCGACAGCATATGACCACGCGTGGCGACGGTGACCCTCTGTTTGTGCGGGAGTTCAGAAGTTCGTGGCTCGCCCTGGCACCGTCGGTACGAATCAATCTCTTGCCGGGGGTCTGGATCCGGTGGTGAACAGGCACTGCGCCAACACTTTTCCGGTTATCTCGATGTGTCGGGCCTCGGTACTCGATCCTGCGTTGCCGGGACGGAGCAACGCTGCGACAGGCTCGCCGTCCCGTCCCGTCGTGTCCGTGGTCGACGAACGCCATCAAGCCTCCGCCTCGCCCAGGGCGGTTCATCCACGGCTTTCTTCACCGAGGTCGAGACATTGACCAAGGGCCGCCAGGCGGTCAGCGACGTCTGTCGGCGGTTCCGCACCGCCTTCGAAACCGGCCTTACCACCAATCAGCGCACCAACATGCCGAGCGCTGCGGCCGGGCTCACCCGACGGTAGGACTCGGTGACGAGTCCGTCGGCCATCAGTGCCCGACGGCTCTCGACGGCACACTCGCGTACTTGTGCCGGCTGCTCGGCAAGCCGAGCAGCGACGACCTGCAGCCAGACCTGGGTGTCAAACTCGGCGCCGTCCCACAATTGACCGAAGTCCTGCGACGTCAGTCCGCCGAAGGTGTCAAGACTGGCCTGCGGGTCCAGCGTGAAGTACGGGTTCACCTCCGTGACCGGATCGAGTCCGGTGACGGTGACATCCGAACTCCCGACTCGGCCCATAGGGGAATAGGCGAACGCGCTGGTGACTCGCTCCAGCGCAGAATTGCGCTCTGACCATCCGGCGGAGATCAGGCTCGAGAAGTCGACCGAGGTCGCAATCGCGTCGGGCACGGCGAGGCGGGTGATGGCTCGGTCGTTGATGGCAGTGAGGACGGCCAGCGGATCATTATCAATGAAGACCTCCTTCCTGGTGGGCCAAAAGTCGAAGGGACTAAGGTCGCCGAAGCGTCCCCCCACATGGATCGCGTAGATCTCGGGATAGACCGGAACGCCATCGCGACGAGTCGGCACTGCATCGAAGTGCAGAGCGATGGCGGCTTGGATCATCAGGCTCGCGCCCAGCGCCCCGAAAGGCTCCGCCACAACGATCGCGAACCGGTCGTGAGCTCGCCACGCGGGGAACAACTGGTCTACATCGGAATCCTCGCCATTGAGCGTGACGGCGAAGTGAGATTTTTCGAGCTGTGTAGCAGTATGCACCGGGCCGCCTTCGGGTCGAGAACTGTTCAGTCGTCGGGTGACCGGATCACGTCCGGTCTGCGCCCGCGTCGGTTACAGGTCGAGGCAGAGCGGACCTGAGTTCGGCTGAGCGCGCGAGACACAGATGCACATGACGTCATGGCGGTCCTGTTCCGCCTTGGTCAGGAGCGAGTCCCGATGATCGGCACACCCACTCAGGATCGAGGTCACACAGGTACCGCATGTTCCCTCTTCGCACGAAGAGAAGACGTCCAGCCCTTCTTCCACCGCGATCTCGAGGATCGATCGACCGACCGGGACGGTACGGCTGATCCCGCTCGTCACGAACTCGACCTCGAACGGTTCGTCCTCAGGGACGTCCGCGAGAGTCTTCGGAGAGAACCTCTCGAGATGCAGCACACCCGGGACACCGCGATCCATCGCCACCTCCAGGGCGTCGAGCATCGGCTCGGGACCACAGGCGTAGATCCGCGTCTCGTCATCACTCCGGGCCAGGGTTGCCTTCAGGTCGATCAACCCCTCCTCATCTTCGGAGATTAGGGTCACGCGATCACCGTACGCGGCCAGTTCCTCCGTGAACGCCATGGTCGCACGTGATCGCCCGCCGTACACCAGGCGCCATTCGGCCCCTGCGTCGTGGGCGGCTTGAACCATCGGGAGGATAGGAGTTATGCCGATGCCACCGGCGACGAAGAGATAGCGCCGGGACTCGAGGAACTCGAAGTGGTTGCGCGGCTCGCTCACCTCGACCACGTCACCCTCGTTCAATCCCGACACGGCCACTGAGCCACCCCGCCCAGCAGCCTGACCCAGAACGCCGAGTCGCCAGGCCTGGCGCTGCGCGGGAACCGAGCAAAGGGAGTACTGACGCACGAAGTCAGCAACACAGATGTCGACATGCGCTCCAGGAGTCCAACACGGCACTTCGCTGCCATCCTCGCGTTCCAACACCAGGGAAACCACGTCCGCGGTCTCCGCCCGCTTCTGGGCCACACGCATCCACATCAGCTCGACTCCCTTCCTGCGGCAAGCACACCGGCGTCCACGACTGCGCGCGTGAAGCGCAACGGCAGCGCATCGAGTTCGTGGATCATCGAACCTTCGCCCCAGACGGCGGGACCGTTCCGGTCAATGGACACCGCCGCTTTGGAGAGTTCGGAAAGAACGACTTCGCCCAGCATCTGGACGATGTTGCGGCCCGCACACGCGTACGCGCCACCCGCGAAGGTGTACTGCCGCATCCTGTTCTCACGCTCGAGAACAAATCGGTCCGGGTCCGGGAAGAACTCCGGATCGCGATTTCCGAACAGCCAGAGCACGAGGATGGCCGAACCCTTCGGGACTGCGACATCACCCAGGACAAAGTCGTTCACCGCCTCGCGCATCGTCATCGCAACCGGGGGGGTGCAGACGCGTCGCCTCGAGGAATCCCAGCCGCGCAACGCTCGCAATGTCGCCCTCCTGCTTCGCCAGGTCGACACCCGCGTCGAGCAGGGTGTGCACCAGCGACCCTATCCCGGCGCCAAGGTGTTGAAGCCATCCAGGAGCGCCAGGGAGAACGCGTAGAACGGATCGGCCGGCTTGGCAGGCCCGGCCTCCATGGCCTCATAGTCGGCCACCAGCTTGTCCACAAGCGTGGACGTGCCGCGTTCCGCCGTGCGTCGAAGCGCCGAGGACAGCGTGTCAACGTATTCGCGCGCGCCCGCATCAGCGGTTCGCAGGACGTCGGGAGTCGGGGCCAGCAAGAAGGATTCGACGATGTCGTGTGCAGCCTTGATCAGACGCTCGCACTGGTCGAGCGGGATGTCTAGAGCGTGCGACCAGAATTCAGCGACGAGCGGCTGGGCGAACTCCGTCAGGAAGTCGATTGCTCCCGCCTCGAGCGCCCACTCGATCCGAGCCCGCACCATCTGTGCGAAGCGATCGGCGAAAGGCGAGATGGCTGCCGGTGCAAGCGGTGCCGCGATGAGTCGCTTGTTCGGCGTGTGCTGGGGCGGCCACATCGTGAATGTCGAGTTTCGAAAGAATTCGCTGAGCGCCGCGAGTGGCGGCTCGAACTCCCCGATGCCGGCGAGAGCAGCTGCAGCCGACTGGTGGGACACGTCCCGGCTCTTGACGAGCGCGGCAATGTCGGCGTTGCGGTAGACGACAAGGCCTCCCCGGGACGTCTGCATCGGTCCCTGGTACTCCCGTTGGAACAGGTCGTCGGTGATCCACGAGAAGTCGCGACCCCACCCAGGGTCATCCAACTCCGAGAAGACCGGAAGCTCACGAATTTCGCGAGTCGTCATTGCGCATCTCCATTCGTCGAGACTCAGGCGAGAACACCACGAGAGTGGTGCTGGACTTCTGATCTAATGCGCCTGATCATGCGACTTAATCTGTTGAACGATTTTGGGCTGGATGAGCCCGCCGGTTCAAGACCCTCTTCCACGTCGGGAAGTGCGGTTAGGTTTCGGGGCGGCTGAGGTCCTCGTAGACCGCAGCGAGCGCCATGTCGCCCTTCGCCTCGACAACGTTCGCGAGGACGTCGTGGAACGCACCCAGCATGATCGCGGGCTGCCCGATCCGCCGCATGTCCGCGCAGTTCACGACCATCGAGTCGAAGTGGGTCCGCAGCGCGGCCTGGTTGCTGGTGAAGTCACCGCTCTGCAGGTGCTCGACGGCGACCTGGCAGGCGTGCGAGGTCAACGGCGCCCCAAGCCGTTCGTGGAACTCCAGGAAGATGGCGGGACTGACCCCGTAGTGGGCGGCATAGGCCGCGGCCTCGTAGAACCCGGCCACCGCCACGTGGTGGGCGATGCCACCCGACGAGCCGAGGATGTTCGGCAGGGCGGGATCAGCGCCGTCGTAACGCGGGCGGCCGAGCGCCGCCAAGAGATGCCGGTGGGCATCGAACACCGAGCGGTCGCCGGCGTACGACAGCCCCGCGGAATCCGGCCCCAGGTTCGTCGGGTAGTCGTAGATGTTCCCATCCAGGTAGCGCCCACCGCGCTCCCCGACCCAGCGACTCATGGTGCGAGCCTCGTCTGGCGTGCCCCAGGTGAGATTCACGATGACATGCCCGGACAGCGTGCCTGCGACTTCTGCCTGCTCGAGTAGCGCCTGGGCGTGCTCGTACCGGTCCAGGCAGATCACCGCCACGGCGGCATCGCCCACCGCAGCAGCGGGGTCCGGTGCCGCGGTGGCGCCTGCTGCCACCAGTGGGGCGGCCCTCTCCACCGAGCGGTTCCAGACCGTCGTGGTGAACCCACTCTCCAGAAAGAGGTGGGCAAGTGTGGCGCCCATGTGCCCGAGGCCGAGCACCGAGATGTCCTGCTGCGTCATGCGTTCCTCTTCATTCTCAGGAGACCGACCGGGACGCCGTCTCAACTCCTCTGTGGTGAGTCGACGGACCTACGCCACGGGGTTGCGGGCCGGGCTCAGGCGGCCAACTGCGGCGAACTTCTCGGCCACTGCCGGTTCGTCGGTGAAGGTGACCTCCCGCACGACCTTCAGCGTGGAGAGATCGAACGTGTAGGTGACGAACATCGGCCAGTGAATCGTGACGTTCTCGCCCGACGGCCCCACAGCAGCCGCCGAGGCTTCAACGTGGCTGCAAGGACGTCATCGCAGGTGTGCATGCCCACGAATTTCACCGAGAATGCAGACTCGCCGGTCCACATCTCTCGCACGAAGTCCTCGAGGCCGGCCTTGTCCATCTCCTTGCCGTTCTCGATGAAGACGAGAGCATCGTCGTAGTAGGCCAGCAGCGTGTCGAGGTCCTGGGCGTCCATGGCCGTGCTCATCTCGTCGAGCCGGGCCTGGAAGGCGTCGTGGTGCTGCGTCGTGCTCATGATGCTCCTTCGATGTTGATCCATGTGGTCGTCAGTGGGTGTACTTCTCCAGCCCGTGCACGCTGCGGTCGGCGCCTTCTGACCCCCGAAGGGCACCGCGGTACCGCAATCCTCGTAGCAGTTGACCCAGACCATGCGTGGCCTGGATCTGTCGGGACAGTCGGTGTGCGTGACTCAGGTCGCCGGCCCAGAGGGACGATCTGAGGCCGTTGTCGGAGTTGTTCAAGATGGCGACCGCCTCGGAACGGCTTAATCAAAAGATTAAATCATTTGATCAGTATTGCCGGGTTCCCTCTGGGTGTCAATGGCGACGGCGCGACCGGTCGGGATCGCCGAGGTAGCTCCGCCTGCCGACGGTTCGGCTCGGGCCCGTGGGCGGATCCCGACGATCCACCGTGAACACACCGTGACTGTTACAGGAGCATTGCTCGCCAGATAAGCGATCGAATCGAACAAGACCTCCGCAAAGAGGCTGATCCTTAAGTGGCACGCCCCCAGCGTCCGTCCGCAGGGATGATCGGTCGCGGCAGCACCGTGGACCAAACTTATTGCTAGAAATCACCTTTAAGTACCATGACGTCTGAACCGTCGACTGAGGCCTTTGGTACGCACACCGAAGGCGCACAGCGCCACATGAGGCAATTACCGACAAGGCGAGCCAGGCAATTCGTGAGAGTTTCATCCCGCGAAGTCGGCGATCTGGCCGAATCCGTTACAATCCGATCTCGATACATCTGCAGCACAACAGTTTCCGATGCCGATCGTCATTTGAAAGCCGCAACGATGAGTCCACCCGGACTCATCGTCGCCTGTGGGGTGAGTTCGGTGTACCGATCGGACCCACCCCACCACTGCGTGTCTCCCCACCTACGGGTACAGGCCGCGGACCCGGTGTGCCTCGGCGACCTTGCCGACACCCAAGACATGGGCTGCCAACCGAAGTGGAATTCTCTTGTCGCCGGCGAGAGCCCACACCGAGCGGGATGCGGTGCGCATCAGGGTTACAAGCTTGCGGTTGACTTCCTCGCTGCTCCAGGAGAAGGCCTGCAGGTTCTGTACCCATTCCAAATAGGAGACGACGACACCGCCCGCGTTGGCGAGGATGTCCGGAACGACGGTGATGCCCTTGCCGGCGAAGATCGTGTCGGCATCGGGTGAGGTCGGCCCGTTCGCACCCTCGACGATCAGTCGCGCGCGAACGGTGTCGGCGTTCTGCCCGGTCAGCACACCGTCCATGGCCGCGGGGACGAGGACATCCACATCGAGCGCGAACAGTTCCGCGTTGGAGATCTGGTCGGCGCCATCGTAAGTGTCGAGGGTTCGGCCGCGACCCACCCACTCCTGGATCGCTGCGATCTCGAGCCCGGATTCGCGGTAGCAGCCGCCGGTCACGTCCGAGACCGCCACCACCCGGCAGCCTTCGTCTGCGAAGAACTGCGCTGCATGGGCACCGACCTTACCGAATCCCTGAATGGCCACCGCCGCACCGACCGGGTCGATCCCCTTCTGCCGCATCGCCTCCAGCGCAGCGAGGACCACCCCACGGGAGGTGGCACCGGCCCGGCCGTTCGACCCACCGACGGCCAGGGGTTTACCGGTGGTCGCCCCGTGGACAGAGTAGCCGGCACTGACGGAGTAGGTATCCATCATCCAGGCCATGGTGGTTTCGTCGGTATTGACATCGGGAGCGGGAATGTCCTTGTCGGGACCGATGAACGGCAGGATCTCCTGGGTGTATCGGCGGGTGAGTCGTTCCTTTTCCGCCATGCTCAGGACACTGGTATCTACCGCGATGCCGCCCTTGGCCCCGCCATAAGGTAGGCCGAGGAGGGCGCACTTCCAGGTCATCCACATCGCGAGCGCGGTGACCTCCTCGATGTCACTGGCGGGGTGGAATCGGACGCCGCCCTTGCCGGGGCCGCGGGTGAGGTTGTGCTGGACACGGTACCCGGTGTAGATCTCGGTGGTTCCGGTATCCCGACGCAGGGGCACGGCCACAGTCAGAGACCGGCGGGGTGTGGCGAGTAGCTGATGGAGTCCCTCGTCGAGCCCGAGGAGATCAGTGGCATTGCGCAGTTGGGTCAACGCTGCCCGGTGGGCGAGTTGGCCGGGGGACGGCGGCGCACCGAAAGTCACGGGGGCGGTGGGGGTCGGCTCTGCAGTGGTGTGGAGATCGGTGATCGTCATGCGAGGGCGGCCTTTGCTGATGTTGTGCCTCGACGGTCTGGTGGGCGCGATCGAGGCGTTCGGCCAGGTCCGACCACGGCTTCTGTGGTGACATCGGGACTGAGACTCGTGGGCTCGTTCGTCGTCATGAAAAGTTGCGTTCCTTCGAAATTGGGCCGGCCGTATGCGGCGCCAAATCAACTGGTGATCCGGCTCATACCGTAAGCCCAGTTGATCATTCGATCAAGGCTTTTGATCAAAATCATCGCCACGACGGGCTGTTCGGCCTACATGGGATCCGCTCGACGACGACGCCATAGCCCTAGTTCACAGGATCACCCACGTGCCAGAAACGGTCTTTGCACTGGGGATGGAGCAAACCAGTACACTTCGAACGCGGCTCCGCCGACCGAGCCGATCCTGCGCTCGACCAAAATCGATCAACTGATCGAACCCCACCGTGTGGGCGCGATCCAGACTCGTCTGTACCGCACGGTCGGGCGACGTCCATCCCTCGTATAGCTGCACGGCGGCGGTTTCCTACTGGGAACCCTCGACGGGGCCGACGAACTGCACCGCCCGATCGCCGCCCGATCCGGCTGGACGGCCATGCCGCTGGATTACCGCCTGCCCACGAGAAACCCGTACCCGGCAGCACTGGAAGACTGCTCGACGCCCACGCGCGGCCGACCCGGACGGCCCCGCGACCCAAGAGCTCGCCTACCCCGCAATCGACCGGACGTTCACCCTTGCGTCGTGGTCAGAGTTCTCCGATGCGGAGCACAGCGGACGTCACCTGGTTCTGCGAGCGATGCGTCGGCCGGGAGACCGGGCGGCCGAACACCTCGCGCACCCGCGCCCGCCGAAACGCGCGCGGCTGCCGCCTGCCCCGATCCTGACCTCGGAGGGCGACCCGATCCTGGACAATGTCGAAGGGTATGCAGTCCGGCTGCGGCGCGTCGGCGTGATGCACCTAGCCGATACTGAAGGGCTGACCCCACAAGGTGACCGTGCTGGAGACATTCTCGGTCTCGACCTCGACGTTAACGAAGGCGCGGGCCTGGGCGTAGCCGGCGCACCCGCTCACGCCGAGAGTGGAGTCGCTCCACGAGACCGAACCGGTAGGGCCCTCGAAGTAGTTGCCACCCCAATGCGCCTCCGCGCCGTAGGGATCGGCATATTCCTGGTCGAGGATGTCGACCGGAATCGCCTGACCGGGACCGAGAGTGATTCCGCCGCTCGTCCCCCCGGAAAGTGGGTTCCCAACGGTCCCGGTCTCGATATCGGCCCATGACATCGAGGCCCCACCCTGTGCGTCGACACCCGCACCGAAGTCGATCTGGCACGCCAGAACGTAGCCAGGATAGATGAACGCGGTCTGCACGCCGTCACCCTCGAGCGCGACGGACGCCCTGCCCGAGACCCAGACGTTGCGGTGCAACGGCGTCGAACCCATCGACGGCGAAATGTTCGCACTCTCGTCCGTCAGGTTCACCGTCACCACAGTGCCATCGGCGAGGGTCTGCGTGATGCTGCCACCGGGCAGCGGAACGTACGTATCGGCATTCGCCGCACCGACGGAGCACAAGCCCATGGTCGCGGCAGCAACGGCACCGACCGCAGCCAGACGCACACCGTTCTTACGGTTGATGATCATTGTTCCCTCTCAGGGATAGAAACCTCGCACACGCGAGAATGTGGGTGGAAGAACAGCGAAAGACAGAAGAAATCAGCCGATACTGAACGGCGCACCGTACAGAACGGTCTTCGAGTAGTCGTTACCCACGATCTCCACGACCGAGTACGACCGAGCCTGCGCAAATCCACCGCACTTCTGCACCTGCAGCTCCGCGTCCTGGTACTGCAACGCGTACACGCCGTCCTTCGTGATGTCCTTCGCCGCGATCGGTACGTACTTGACCTCACCCGAGTTCAGCGGAACCGACAGCCCTAGGCCCGGCGACAGCGAAGACAGATCCGCCGCGAACGACGGCGACGCCGACAGACCGGTGATGTCCACCTGGCAACCCACGATGTACCCCGTCGACACCCGCGAAACACCATGTGTGGTCGTCGCATTCGTACCGTTGTAGGTACCCGCATTGTTCGTCGTGGCGTTCGCGACCGGAACCTCGGCGACCTCCTCGAGCCCGGTGACGTCAGCCGTCACCGTGCCCGACACCCACGCCACCCGACCGGCGCCATTGGCAGCCAACGACGGCGACGACAGAGCGCTCTCCGCGGTACGCGTCACCGTCACATTCGGACCGGTCTTCGAACCATCAGGCAGCGGGATGAAAGTATCCGCGCCCGCCGCACCAGTAGACATCAAACCGAGTGCAACAGCCGCAGCAGCACCCAGGCCTGCAATACGGGCGCCACGGCGCAGACCTGATACGGAGTTCTTCATCATTCGTTTCCCTCAAAACTTTCTCAAAGATATTCATTCGCAGAATGTTTGGGTGGAAGTAGCCACACCCACGAGATGCCGGGAAGCATAACCTGAGACTGAGATCAGTTTCATAACTGTGATGCGCATCACATAGTTTCGATCGCCGTCCTCAGCAACCGCCCACCGCCAGGGCATCGTGCACCGTGACGTCAAACCCGCGAACATCCTCCTCACCGACTACGGCGAGCCGGCGCTGACGGACTTCGGAATCGCGCACATCACCGGCGGTTTCGAGACCGCCACCGGAATCGTGACCGGTTCACCCGCGTTCACAGCACCCGAGGTGCTCGGCGGCGCCACCCCCACTCCCGTCTCCGACATCTACGGACTCGGAGCCACTCTGTTCTGCGCACTCACCGGCCACGCCGCATTCGAGCGTCGCAGCGGCGAGCAATTGGTCGCCCAATTTGTCCGCATCACCAACGAACCGGCACCGGATCTACGCGATCACGGCATTGCAGACGATGTCGCTACCGTGATCGAGCAGGCTATGTCGAGGCGCCCCGAGGACCGGCAACCCTCCGCCCTGGCATTGGGCGAGAATCTGCGCGAGATCCGATGCCGCCGCGGGATATCTGCAGACGACGGTGTGCTCCATGCGTCCCCACCGGTCGCAGCACCAGCATCCGATGAGTGGTTTCACGCCAACCCTTCCCGCCACGAGAGGGGGAACCTACCACTGGAATTGTCCAGCTTCGTCGGTCGCAGACACGAACTCACCGAAGCGAAGACTCTGCTGGCGTCGTCGCGCCTGCTGACCCTGGTCGGCATCGGTGGAGTCGGGAAGACACGCCTCGCACTTCGACTGGCAACGAGCATTCGCCGCGAGTTCGCCGACGGCGCATGGTTCGTCCAACTCGATGAGGTCCACACCCCGACTCGATTGATCGACGTGGCGGCCGCAACCCTCGGCCTGCGGGATCAGACCGACCGGTCGCTACGCGAGATTCTGCTGGACTTCCTGTCGTCGCGAAAGCTCTTGCTGATCTTGGACAACTGCGAGCAGGTGGTCGACGCGGCCGCTGACCTCGCGACGGTGCTGCTGCAGCAGAACCAGAGTCTGCGAATCCTTGCCACCAGCCGCGAACCCCTTGCCATCGCCGGCGAGGCGACGCTACGCGTGCCCCCGCTGACGGTCCCCGACCCCGACCGTGAGCCATCGCTGCAGGGTCTGCCCCGCTACGAGGCCGTGTCGCTGTTCACCGAGCGCGCCACCGCCGCGGTCTCGACCTTCGCGTTGACCGATACCAACAAACTTGCGGTGTCTCAGATCTGTCACCGGCTGGACGGTTTACCCCTGCCCATCGAACTGGCGGCGGCGCGGTTGCGGGCGATGTCGCCGGAGCAGATCCTGCTACGGCTGTCCGACCGCTATGCGGTGTTGACGCGCGGGAGCCGAGGCGCACCCACACGCCAGCAGACGCTTCGGTTGTGCGTCGACTGGAGCTACGACCTGTGCACCCCGCTCGAACAACGGACGTGGGAACGACTCTCGGTCTTCACCGGCAGCTTCGAACTTGATGCCGCAGAACACGTGTGCGGGCAGAAGCTGCAGCCCGGCGAACTGCTGGACTCGGTGGCCTCCCTCGTCGACAAGTCGATCCTGATCCGCGAAGAACACGGCGGCACGGTCCGCTTCAGACTGCTCGAGACCCTCCGCGCGTACGGACGAGAAAAGGGCCGGCAGAACGACGACTACCACGACCTGCGCCGGCGGCACCGGGACTGGTACCGACAACTGGCTCGCACCGCCGAGGACGAATTCATCAGTCCCCGCCAGCTCCAATGGATCGCGCAACTCAGCAGTGATCAACCCAACCTGCGGGACGCGATGGACTTCTGCCTCGCCGAAAACAACGCCGAAGCCGGATTACAGATCGCCACACCCTTGCTGCAGCTCTGGGGGACGCGAGGTCAGCTCAGCGAGGTACGGCGTTGGCTCGACCGATTCCTCTCACTCCAGACACAACGCCCGACCATCACCTACATCCGGGCGCTGTACGCCGACTGCGTAATGTCCGAACAGCAACAGGATCACCGGAGAGGTGCTGCCCTCCTCGAGCAAGCACGCACCCTCGCCGACCAGCTCACCGACCCGATAGCGCACGCAATTGTCGACCACGCGGATGGCATCGTCGGACTATTCACCGCCGACCTCACACGGGCTGCCTCGAGTCTGGATCGAGCACAGCCTGTGTTTGCGCAAGCCGAGAACGAGCTTGCGTTGCAGATCGAGTCTCTGACGTTTCTGGGATTGGCTTATCAACTCGCCGACAAACCCCACCGGGCGATCGAGTGCTACGAAGAGGTTCTCGCGATCACGGAGGCTCACGGTGAATCGGTGTATCGGTCGTACGCATTTTGGGCCATGGCCGTCGCGCAATGGCGTCTGGGCGCTCAGAGTCGCGTGAGTGAGTTACTCGAGCAGGGTTTGCGACTCGCCCGGCTCGCCGACGATCCGGTCGGTTGCGCAAATTGCGTCGAAGTTTACGCCTGGATTGCCGGACCCAATGATCCCAGAAGAGCCAGCACGCTGATGGGAGCCGCGGAAGCGCTCGGTCGCGCTGCCGGAAGCCCCTCCGTGTACATTCCGGACCTGCTCATTTATCACCAAGAGTGCGAACGGTCCGCCCGTCGGATGCTCACCGCACACGCCTTCGAGGAGAGCCGGCAGCACGGTAGGGCCATGGATATCGATTCCGCAATGGCCTACGCACTAGGCGAGCGCCCCCACAAGCCGCCCTCCCCAGGTTCGCACCACTTGACGAAACGCGAACAACAGGTCGCAGAACTGATTGCCGAGGGCTTGACCAACAAAGCGATCGCGGCCCGCCTCGTCATCTCACAACGCACCGCCCAAGGACATGTCGAACACATACTCACCAAACTCGGTTTTACGTCGCGAGCACAGGTCGCTGCCTGGGTTGTCGAAGAACGGAAATCGTCATAGATTCCTGCGCCTACCGCTACCCTCGGAGATCCGAGCAGAATCGGGAGATATGCGAACGCGCCTTGCCCAGTCGGGACGGTCGCCAGTGCGGCCCTCGGCGAAGACAAGTCGACGGCCCGTGCACGGCCACCGGCAGTCTGGTCAAGCATCTGATCGCTGTGGACTGACCACGCCGGATAACTCCGCGGCCGCGGCGCCGTCACCGGAGTCCCCCCGGGTGCACTCGCCGAGCGTGCGGTATCCGTGGTAGTAGGTCACGAGCATGAGAGCCCAGACCGACAACGCCAGAATGTAGAACAGCGTGTGATCCGCGTCGTCACCCGGAATCGGGAAGAAATCGTAGATCACCGCCACGAACGCTCCGAGGGCCGTCGCCACGAAGACTCCCACCGCGTGCCGTCGCACGCCGTTCCGCCACAAACGACATGCGACCGTGAACATGAACAGTGCCACCGCAAGATTCAGCACGAGGTAGAAGATCGCCCATCCCAACTCGACGGGACGCACGTCGAGTGTGCGGTTCAATCCCACGGCGACCGCCGCTGCGACGGCACCGGCCTCTACCACCCACGAGGGCCGGTAACCGTGGGTCACCGCCATCATCCCGAGCACAATGATCAGTGTCATCCCGAACGAGCGCGAGAACGCGTCGAAGAACACCATCAGGTGATAGCTGAAACTCGAGTGCACGATCCCGGTGGCGGCTAGGAACAGCACGTTCGTACCGGACAGCGCGATCACCAGCCACTCGATCCCGAGCAAGAGATTGTGCTGGCGGCGAAGGAAGTTGACGCCGTAGTAGTAGCCGGCGCCAAACATCGAGACATTGGCGATCAGCAGCAACGCCATGGCGAGAGTGTTCATTCGTGATCCTTCGGAAAGAGGAGCCGCGACCGTACCGACGTCCGATGCATTTGGCCGCATCACAACTCCCTGTGCGAGAACGGTTTACACAGAACTGTTCATCCATTGCTAGCTGGCCCGACTCATCTGTTCAGTTGCCCAAGTCAATCAACTTGGTCATACCTTGAATAGATACCCTCACGGTATGCGTGATGTCAATGACACTCCGCGCAGGACACCGCACGCAGAACTCGTGGTGGACACCCGTCCGATCATCTGACATGATCGTATGATCTGACAGGAGTTATCGTCGGACCGAGAACGATGTCGCCAATCCCCAGCCAAAAGCGGCTCTGCGAAAACCAACCCGGCCGCAGACATACCAACGCGTCGGCCAACGGCCGGCTTCCCGCCACATCATCGTCGCGATCGGAGAGTGATTGCATATGACCTACTCGCAATGGCAGGACGTCCTGGACTCGGACGCGCTGGCAGTGGCCAAGCAGCTCGACGAACTGCTGCCGGGACCTCTTCACACGCTGGGACTCGACGGTGTTCGACAGTTCGCTGCGCCAACTCCCCCGCCCCGCACGACACGGGTCGCATCGGTAGAGGACCGCACCATCTCCGGAGTCGCCGACGGTGGGAATGTCTCGGTGCCGGTCCGTATCTACCAGCCCGACCGCGCAACCCAGGCCGGCGCGCTGCTTTACATCCACGGCGGCGGCTTCACTGTCGGTTCGCTGGACGGCGTCGACGAGCTGTGCCGGATCATCGCCGACGAGGCCTGCTGCGTCGTCGTATCGGTGGATTACCGACTTGCGCCCGAGCACCCCTTTCCGGCGGCGATCATCGACGTTCGGGTGGCCTACGACTGGCTCCGGGCCAACGCCGCCGAACTGGGCGTCGCCCCGACCCAGCTCGCAGTCGGCGGCGATTCGGCCGGCGGTGGACTGGCAGCCTCGCTGTGCCTCGACCTCCGCCGTCGCGGAATCGCTCAGCCAGTGATGCAACTGCTCGTCTATCCGGCAGTGGACGACCAGTTCACCCGACCGTCGTGGACAGACTTCAAGGACGCCCCACTACTCGACGCCGGAACCGCGCAATGGTTCTGGAAGCAGTACGTCGGTGAATCCCCCACCGACCTCGGCGAGCTCGCGGTCCCGATGAAGGCCGGTTCGCTGGCCGGACTGGCCCGTGCTCACATCGCCACCGCCGAGGTCGATCCGCTCCGCGACGACGGCGAGGCATACGCCGCCGCCCTCCACGAGGCAGGCGTCGCGGTACGTCACCAGCGATACACCGGCGTGTTCCACGGGTTCTTCCCGGAGGTGCAGACCTACGCAAAGAGTCGCCGCGCAGTGCTGGACGCATGCGAGAGCTTGCAACTGGCGTTCCGATTGGGCCCCTCGGTGCCGATTCGGCATCTCCCGAGTCGACCTCGTACGGACACAATCTCCGGAGACGCCGCATTCGACGGACAAACAGCGTGACATCCAGCGAAAGAACGACCTCCTCCGAAACCACACATCGACGCGACGCGCAGCACCGCAACCCGAAGGCCTCCGCCGACCCCGAGTAGATCGCGTATATACCATGAAATCCTCGACAGATGGCAGACGGCACCAGCGGCGACACGCCGCGGCGGGCGGAGTCGACCACAAACGGAAGCATCGTGACAAAGAGACGGAGATCCTCATCGGGTTCGCGAGTATGTGGGCGCCATACGGAGGCGCTAGTGAGGACGAGATCCTCGTTCAATTCGGACTGTCAAGACTCCAGTTCATCGACCGCTTGTGGGAGAAGATCCCCGAATCCAACTGCGCCCTGGAAGAGATACAGCGCTTAGCACATGCATACCCGCGCCGTCCGCGAACGAACGGATTCAAATCCCGTTGACTGAGTCGTTATTCACGCTCAGACGCCGGTGCGAGTACACGACCCGAGGTTGGATGACGATGTGGAACCGCCGTCGCAACAACGACATTCTCGATTTCGCTCTGCTGTGGCAACCGCTCGGAGGACCAGCGCCGAAAGATATAGCGACCGCCTTCTCAATCGATATCGACGAGTACGAACGGCTACTCCAAGGCGCTGTGCGACTCAAAATGTCTCAATTACACGAGGGCGTCACATCCCCGGAGCAGGTCTATGGACTGACCGCGATTGCGGCGCTTGCTCAGTTCCTGTCGCCCGGATCGGCGGGTTGCCCTTACCTGGGTGTGTCGAAACCTTCCGGTCTGCGTTCGCGGAGTGACTGAAGAGAGGCGTGACCGCAGGCTGCGGTGAGAGGTACTTGAAGTCGGACTGCCCTCCGCGGATCCCATCCCGATCGAGAAGGGCTTTCCCTTGCCGGTGAAATCCGAACAGGTCCGATACGGGGATCAGTACAACGGCCTTCGCGAGCAACTCGGTATGCACCTATTCCTCGAGCCGGAGTACAACGCGAGGAGCTCGACTCTCAGTAGCAGTCCACCAAGGCCACCGACATCGCTCGCGTACGTCGTTCCTCACTCGTCGATAACAAACCCCGACAACCAATGTGTGTGCCAAATGCACGGTGGCGCCGACCACCTCGAGTGTGTCGTCGGCCCAGAACCAGCCGAAGGTGGCTTCGAGTACGGCCTCCGAGTTCGGGACCGGCTTTCTCGATCTGCAACCCCCAGCGACACGGGATCGTTGACAACCCGGATCGCCGCGAATTGCTCGTCGGTGTCGGTTTGCCTGACGGTCACCGTCCGTTGCCGGTGCAGTAAGGTCCCAATGAACTGGCCACACATGCATACTCGACAACTCCACCACTGTCTGCGCGTCGGCCAACCATAGCCGCGGCCGGGACCGTCCCGTCCGGACACGCCGAAGGCCCGCGACGACACCGATCGCTTCTGATTCTCGGTGGGTGCGCCGAGTACATCGTGGCCCGGATGCCCTGGGGGCGCCCCACTCCCATCCGACGACTTTTCCGTGAGATCCACCAGGGACGATCTGCCGCGCGCCCGGAATCTACAACTCGATCCAGGTCGTCTTGAGGTGCGTGTATTTGTCCAGACCGTGATTGCTCCTGTCCGCACCGTGCCCGGACAGCTTGCGGCCGCCGAACGGGACCGAGGAGTCGCCCTCTTCGTAGCAGTTGATCCAGACCATACCGGCGTCGATGCCGCGCGCCATCCGGTGAGCCCGGCCCAGATCCGCGGTCCACACCGACGAACCCAATCCGAAAACCGTATTGTTCGCGATCGCGAGCGCCTCCTCCTCCGCACGGAAGGAGTGCACCGCCAGCACCGGACCGAAGATCTCGTGCTGGGCGAGCCTGCTGTCCGGATCGACGTCGACGAAGACAGCAGGGTCGACGTACAGGCCGTCATCGCGCCTGGTATCCGAGCCCAGAACCAGTTTGGCACCCGAGTCGATGCCCGCGCGGATCTCGGCCAGGACGTCGTCGCGATGTGCGGCGAAGGCCAGCGGACCGAGTGTCGTCGCCGGGTCCAGTGGATCACCGATCACCGCCGCGTTCAGGTTGTCGATGACCTTCGCCACCACTTCCTCGCGTACGTCCTCGTGGACCACCAATCGCGATCCGGCAGTGCACATTTGACCGCTATTGAAGGACACCGCCCAGGCGGCCATTGAGGCTGCCCGGTCCAGGTCGGGCGCGTCGGGGAACACGATGTTCGGCGACTTGCCGCCCAGCTCCAGCCACACCGGTTTGGCGTTGGACGCACCCGCGTAGGACAGCAGCTGCTTCCCGACGTCGGTGGATCCGGTGAACGCCAGGGTCGCGATATCGTCGTGCATGCCGAGCTGTTCGCCGACCTTGGCGCCACTGCCGGTGATCACCTGCAGAACGCCCGGGGGTATTCCTGCCTCGTAGGCAAGCTCGGCGGCCCGCAGCAGGGAGAACGGCGTCTGACTCGCCGGCTTGGCGACGACGCTGTTGCCGGCGACCAGGGCAGCCGGAATCTTGAACATCGCGAGCGTCATCGGGAAGTTCCACGGCGTGATGATGCCGACGACACCGACCGGCTCACGGGTCACCAGGGCGACCGCGCCGTTGCGGCCGCGCGGAGACTCGTCCATCAGCTTGTCGGCAAGCTCGCCGTACCAGCGCACAGTGTTGATCGCGGTACGCATCTCGACGTTCCACGCGATCGTGACCGGTTTACCCATTTCGTACGCAACAAGGAACGCCAGCTCGTCGCGATGCGCGTCGAGCAGGTCGGCCCACCGGATCAGCGTCTCGCCACGCTCACGCGGCTCCAATCCTGCCCACACCCGGCTGCGAAAGGCGCGCTTCGCACCCTGTATTGCCCGCTCGACATCCACCTCGTCAGCACTCGCCACCTGCACCGTCTCACCGCGGCGGGGACTGGTATGCGGTGCGGTCTTGCCGCTGCTTGCTTGCGCCCACTCGCCGTCCACCCACATCGCAGTCGGCAACTCGGTCTGCACCGCGAGGTCCAGCCAGTCGTCAAATGTGGCCCGTTCGGGAGTCTTGACTTTATCTGCCACAGTCGCTTCCGCCTTTCGCGCGGCTCGGTGTTGCTGCTCTGAATTCTCGAATGACCGCTTCAGCTGTCGAGCCCGAGGACTCCGGCCAATTCGTTGTAATCGACCTGCCACAGGCCCGCCGACGTCGGCGGGTACTGCGAGCGGAATCCGATCAGTCGTTGCGCACGCGGCGACAGCGTTTTGGCGATCTCCAGATCGACGATGAACGGGTAGGACTCTTCGGGGGTCAAGTAGCCAGCGTTGAAGGTGAACGCAACAGCGCGACGGTACTCGTTGTCGGTGAGGTTGGCCCCGCCACCATGGACGGTCTTTCCACTGATGAACAGCGCGTCGCCAGCCTTCATGATCGCCGGAATGGTGCCTTCCGGAGTCCCGTTGTCCTCGAAGTCGTCCCAATGATTGCTGCCCGGGATGACACGAGTCGCACCATTCTCCTCGGTGAAGTCGGTCAGCGCGATCAGGAAATTGATGCACGCTTCGGGGCCGGACGGGCCCAGTGCGTAGAAGGGCGGCCAGTTGCCCAGGTCGCGGTGCAGCATCTGAGCCTTGTTGCCCGGGCCGATCTCGATGACCTGTGCCGTGGTCATCCAGTACGTGCCGGCTTCCTCGACGAAGGTCAGATCACTCAGTTCGTGAACAAGATCCTTGTCGATGATTTCCCCGCGGAAAGTCTCGCTGTGCGTGACCAGATTCGTCAGGCGCTTGGTGTTGCTACCGTGGAACTCGGCGATCATGCCGTCGTGCGTAGAGCCCGGGCGCAGCTGTGCCATCGGATCGTCGATGTCAGCGTTGAAGCGCTTGATCTGGTCTCGTGTGAGAAAGTCTTCGATGATCACACCGCCGTCGCGGCGGACGATCTCGAGAATCTTCTCCGCAGACGTGGTCACGGGGACTCGCTGCAGTACCTGCTGGTCGACAGTCATAACTTGCTTCTCCTTCCGGTAGACCGGTGATGTCTGATCATTTGATCATATCGTTTGATCAGAGTTCGGACAAGGGTTTTGGTTAGATCGGTCACATCCGCTTCGGGCATCATGCTTTCGCTTGAAGATGCTGCAATACAGCACTATTAGCCCTAAAGCAGTGCACCTTCGCGAATTCGACCGGACGCGCCACGCGGGCCCGTCGATTCGGTAGCTGGCACCGAAATGGCGCTGCTTGATCATTCGATCACGCGGGCAGGCTGTTGGCCTGCGCCAACAGCTCAGCCGACGACGCGGCTCAGTGCCTCGGCGATGAAGTCGATGTCCTCGGCCGTGTGCGCTGTACTCAGGAAGATTTTTCCCGAGGGCATGAACATCACGCCTTCGGCGAGCATCCCGCCCAGGACCTTCCCCCAGATGCCACCGGTTCCGTGGAGTCCGGTGGCCGCGCCCTCGGGCACGAATTGCAGCAACGACCCCACACGGTTCAGATGCGCCGGGACTTCGGCTTCGGCCAGTACCGCACCGAACAGATCGTGGAACCGCGCCGCATTGCTCTCCAGCGTCGCATACACCGCCGGATCCGCGAGCACACCCATCGTCGCCTCGACCGCGGCCAACGCGACCGGATTTCCGTTGAACGTTCCGGCATGCACCACGCCGTCGGTCACCTGATCTATCAAGTCTGCGCGGCCCACCACCGCGCTCTGGGTGAACCCGCCGGCCATCGCCTTGCCGAACACCGATAGATCCGGGCGTACCCCGAAGCGCTCGGTGGCACCACCACGTGCGACCCGGAAGCCCGCGATGACCTCGTCGAAAATGAGCACCACGCCGGCCTCGTCGCACAGAGCCCGAACCGCCCGCAAGAACTCCGGAAGCGGTTCGGTCACCCCCGCATTGCTCATAATCGGATCGAGCAGGACCGCGGCGATACCGAGTTCGCGTGCGTCCTCCAGAATGCCGGTGATCATCTCGATGTCGTTGAACTCCGAAACGATCAGATCATCAAGAACGCTGGGGCTCTGGCCTCTGGTTGCGGTCAGCGTCGGCCTGCCGTACTCATCCGACGACATACCCGCATAGACCGAATCCTGCCAGCCGTGATAGCTCTTGGCGAACTTGACGATGCGTCGGCGTCCGGTCGCGGCCCGAGCGAGCCGCAGCGACACCTGAACAGCCTCGGTGCCGGTGTTGCTCCACAACAGGCGCTCGCCGTGCGAAACCGCCTCCAGCACCGCTTCGGCCGCCGCGTACTCCAGGGCGTGGCCGGTGCCGACCACCTGCATGCGGTCGAGGACTCCCCGGACCGCCGACACCACCCGTTCGTCGCTGTGACCGAGCACCAGTGCACCCCAGGCCATTACACAGTCAGCATATCGATCGCCGTCCAGATCCCAGACGTGGGCGCCACGAGCTTCCCTGACGAACAACGGATGCGGCTGCATGGATGCACGCAGCCCCGAACTGACTCCGCCGCCAATGCTGTTCCGAGAACGCTGAAATGCGGCAAGTGAAGATTGAAGACCCATACCCGGTGAAACTCCTCATATAGCTGAACTCGAACCAGAACCCGTCGATAGTGAGCGCGCTGAGCGCGTCATCCGACCTTCCGATGCTGCTGGCGATCATTCATCGTCCATGTGCACCGTTCGATGAGCCAATCGAAGATCGGGTCGCGCTCGGTTTGCCATTCGGGATGCCACTGGACGCCGACAACGGGTCGGCCACTCAGCTCGATCATCTCCGCACTTCCGTCGGTGGTTCGGCCGGTGACCGCGAGTCCGACACCGGGCCGGTCCACCGCCTGGTGATGCCATGAGTTGGAAGTTCGACGGGCACCGTAGATCTGGCGCCCGACGCTGCCGGAGGAAAAGTCGACGACATGGTTGTCGTCACCGGCGTAGGGCGCAGCCTTCGGCGAAGAATGCACGACGGACGTTTCCTCGATGTCCTCGATCAGTGTCCCGCCTAGGACGGTGTTCAGCAGCTGATGCCCGCGGCACACGCCGAGGATGGGGATGCCCAGCGCCAGCGCGTCGGAGATCAGGTCGGCCTCGTACTGGTCCCGCTCGAAGTCGATGACGTCGACGTTCCGGCGCGGATCGGCGGCCGGGTCGACCGGACGCATGCCACCCCAGCGTGACGGGTGCACGTCCTGTCCGCCCGTCACGATCAACCCGTCCAGCCTGTCGGCAACACCGGTCGAACTCGACACGAACGGAAGGTTGACCGGAATGCCGCCGGCTTCGGCCACGCACCGGTCGAAGTCAGAGAAGAAGGAGTTCGTCAAGCGATCGGTGAACCGTGGCGATGTACCGGTCACCATTTCCAGCCGATAGCATCGGCCCGTGATACCGATGAGAGGTCTCATGTCGACGTCGCTCCAATTCCTACGACAACGCGGATTTCCCTGCCCGATGCCAGGGCATCGAACCCTTCGTTGATTGTTTCGAGTGAGTATTCGGCGGTGACCAGCTCGTCGAGCTGCAGCAAACCGGCCCGTGCGAACTGCAGATACATCGGGATATCCACCTTGAAGTGGTTCGATCCCATGAACGACCCGCGCAGACTTTTTTCCTGCATGAAGAGTTCGGATCCACGAAGTGGAATCGAATGCGAGTCCGGGATCATGCCCATCACCGTGGCAACGCCGCCTGGTCGCAGCATCGCGAACGCCTGCCCTGCCGTGGCACCGGAGCCGACCGCCTCGAATGCGTGGTGCGTGCCGCCGTCGGTCAGCGCCTGCACCGCCGCGACCGGGTCGGTCTCGCGGGCATTCACCACCTCTGTTGCTCCGAAGAACTTGGCCTGCTCCAGTTTTTCCGGCACGACGTCCACACCGATGATCTGTGCCGCGCCGGCCAGCCGGGCGGCCTGCACCGCGGAGAATCCGATTCCGCCGAGCCCGATCACCGCAACAGTCTGCCCCGGACGAACGCAGGCGCTCTGCAGCACCGAGCCCATCCCGGTGGTCACCGCGCAGCCGAGCACGCTCGCCGTTTGCAGACGTACCCCCGGCTCGATCGTGACGACGCTGTTCTTGTGGACCAGCGCCATCTCGGCGAAACCACCGATCCCGGCAGTGGCCCGCACCGCCGCCCCCTGACTGTTGGTCAGACGGGGCCGGGCGCGGCCCTGCTGCAACTCCGCCCGACGCACGCACAGGGTCTGCTGCCCGGCCAGGCAGAATTCACACGACCCGCAGTACGCCGACAGACAGGTCACGACGGTGGTACCTGGACTGAACTCCGTAACAGCGCTGCCGACCTCGACGACCTCGCCCACCGCCTCGTGGCCGAGCACGATCGGCGTGTCGGACTCGAAGGTTCCGTCCATCTCGTGCAGGTCCGAATGACACAGACCGGCGTACGCGATCCGGATCAGCACCTCGTCGGGCCCTGGGTCGTCGATGACCAGCTCTTCGATATCCAACGCACCTGGCGCGGCATTGAGCACTGCCGCCTTGATACGCGTGCTCATACAAGCTCGAAGTAGCGGTTGAGTTCCCAATCGGTGATCCCGCAGTCGGGGTCGCCGCCACCCATGGTGTGGAACGCCAGCCATTCCCAGCGTCGGGTTCCGATCCAGTAGTCGACGAACTCTTGCCCGAGGACCTCGGCCAGTGCCTTGTCGGCTGCGAGTGCATCGGCCGCGCGGGTGATCGTGTGCGGCAGCGCCTCGGTGCCGGACGGGTTACACCAGGCCATGCCGACGAACGGGGCCGGCGGCTCGATGCCGTTGACGACGCCGAAAAGACCGGCCCCCAGCACCGCTGCAGCTACCAGGTAGGCGTTCGAATCTGCTCCCGGCGTCCGGTATTCGATGCGCGAGTACTTCGGGTGGCGGGTCACCGCGCGGACGGCGGTGGTCTTGTTGTCGATGCCCCAGGTGACAGTCGTGGGCGGGCCTTCCAGCGGGATCTGCCGTCGGTAGGAGGTCAGGAACGGCAGTGCCAACGAGGTTGCCCCCGGCATGGTCTGCACGACGCCGCCGATGAAGTTTCGCATCACATCGGACGGTCCGTTCTCGGCGAAGAACGCGTTGCCGTCCTCGTTCGCCAACGAGATGTTCAGATGCGAGGCCTGACCCCACGCGTCGGACCACTTGGCCATGAAGGTCACCGACCGACCCAGCTCGTTCGCGACCTCACGAAGGACCTGACGGGTCCGGGCCCAGTTGTCGGCCGTGGTGACGATGTCGGCGACGGCGACGTTGATCTCGATCTGGCCCACGGCCGCCTCGTCGTTCCACGCCTCCCACTCCAGTCCCACTTCTACGAGACGCTTCTGCACTCGGTCCAGGAACTGCCACCAATCGCCAGACTTGGCATGCACATAGGCTCCGCCGGCCGAACCGCCGAGCGGGGTCAGATCCTTGTATCCCTTGCGTCGCGCTTCGTGAACCGACTCCTCGAAGACGGTTGCTTCGATCTCGATCGCCGCCTTGACCGAGTAGCCCTCGTCAGCAGCCTGCCGCTCCACCTTGCGCAAGAGATTTCGCGGACATACCGACACCGGGTCACCGGTCTTGGTCCAGAAGTCGCCGATGACGGATGCCTTGCCGGGCTCCCATTCGATCAGCGTCGCCAGGTCGGGGCGAAGGAAGATGTCCAGCAGATCGCCGCGCCACTCCGGAAAGGCGAAACCGAACTGGGGAAAGTTACCGAGATCGTTGCCGAAGACGACGTCGGCGAACGGAAATCCCGTCTCGAGTCCGCTCAGGAACTTCTTCGGGGAAATCGACTTTCCCACGAACGTCCCGTCGAGGTTCGTTGCCTCGATGCGAATCGACGTGATCGCCCGCTCGTCCAGCCACCGCCGGACCCGGGCACTCGTTGTTTCAGCCATTGAACCGCACCTTCCAGTGTGCACCGCACATCACTGAGATCTGCGCAGCCGAGCCGATCACCGCGACGGCACCGACACCCAGTGCGATGAGAAATGAATCGAACATCCCGCTGAGGACTGCCGACAATGATTCGGCCGACCCGTGGATCTCGAAAGTGGCGACGCCGTCGCCGAAGACGAGACGCTCGTCGTTGTCGATGCACACGATGACCAGCTGCTCGGGGAATCCAGCCGAGTCGGCGTTGAGTTCCCAGAACTTCTGCGCAGCGACATTCCAGTCCGGCAGGGGCGGCGACAGCAGCCGGCCCACCGCGTGCCCGATCTCCCCTCCCCCGACGACCGTGTATTCGGGGTAGAAGTGCAGTTCGAGAGGTTCGACACTGCCGTCGACGCCGTGCCTCACATGTACGCGACCGTCGGCGAAATCGAGCGTCGCCGCCTGCGGATCGACGACCGACTTCAGCGCCACCGTCCCGGTAGTACCACCTATCAACGCCCGCAACTCGGGCACCTCTGCGCTGGCCCTCAACGTCCGAGCCACCGACAGCACCAGCGGCGTCGGATCCGGCTCGACCGCGACCAGCAAATCTTCTGCAGTCAGGGAACTCACCTGCTTGACCTCATTTCGATGACTGACCAAGACTTCTGCCTAAGTCATATGATCAGTGTGGTCGGTGTCACCGATGTCGTCAAGAGCCATCGACAATCCCGGTTCATCCGGGGTAAAACCGCTACCGAAGCTGACTCGTGGCGGAGTTCCCGGTGTTGACGCGGATCCCGAACTTACTGCAAACTAGCTAGTCAGATCATTTGATTAGATCGATAGATTCTTTTCTCGGTCCAGACGCGGGCGTTACACGGTCGGCAACACGCCCCGTGACATCCGCATCCACCGAGTCCCGACAACAACCCAACTGATATCAGTAACGGCCGGCCCGTTCGGTAGGGAGTGACTTCATGGAGCCAACAAACTCGCACGTCGACGTCGTAATCGTGGGAGCGGGACTGTCCGGCATCGCCGCCGCGGTCGAACTGCGTACCACCCATCCCGAGCGGACGTTCGTCATGCTCGAGAAGCGCGACAACCTCGGTGGCACCTGGGACCTGTTCCGGTACCCGGGCATCAGGTCCGACAGCGACATGTTCACCCTCGGCTACAGCTTCAAGCCGTGGCGGGACGAGAAGACGATCGCCGACGGGCAGACCATCCTCGACTATCTCCACGAAGCCGTCGACGAGCATCAACTGCGTTCCACCGTCCGCGTCGATCATCGTGTGCTCAAGGCGGATTGGTCGAGCGAATCCAGCACCTGGACGGTGCAGGTCGAGTCGCCCGCCGGCTCCGACACGATCACGTGCTCATTCCTGTACATGGCCTCGGGCTACTACGACAACGAGAACGGCTACCGACCACGATTCCCGGGCGAGGAGAATTTCACGGGCCCGATCGTCCATCCCCAGGAATGGCCGGAGGATCTCGACTACGCCGACAAGAAAGTGGCAGTCATCGGTTCCGGTGCCACGGCCATCACGCTGATCCCGGCGATGGCCGGCACCGCCACCAAGGTCACCATGGTGCAGCGTTCGCCGTCGTACGTCGCGATCGACAGCGACATCGACGAGGACGCCATCAAGTTGCGGGCGGAAATCGGCGACGAGGCCGCGTTCGACGCGGTCCGCCTGCGCAACCTGGAACAGCAACAGATCAACTATCAGTTCGCACGGAGCTATCCCGAGGAGTTCAAGAAGCCGCTGTTCGATGCGATCGACGCGATAGTCGGGTCCGAGTTCCGCGAGAAGCACTTCACCCCGTCCTACCAACCGTGGGATCAGCGCCTGTGCCTGGTCCCCAACGGCGACCTCTTCGAAGCGATCAAGGCCGGCCAGGCCGACGTGGCGACCGGATCCATCGCCGAGTTCACCGAGCACGGCATCCGAATGGAGTCCGGCGACATGGTGGAGGCCGACATCATCGTCACCGCCACCGGACTGAACCTCTGCACCCTCGGCAAGGTTGCGTTCACCGTCGACGGAAACCCGGTCGACTTCAGCACTACCTACACCTACAAGGGTGTCGCGTTCAGCGGCGTCCCAAACCTGGTGCAGGCGCACGGCTATCTGAACTCGTCGTGGACGCTGCGACTCGAACTGGTCAACCAATTCTGGAGTTCGCTGCTCACCACGATGGACAAGCTGGGTGCCAAAGCGGTTACCCCGGTGTTGCGTGCCGGCGACGAGAACATGCCGCGCGATCCGTGGATGACCGGAGTGACCTCGGGATACTTCTTGCGGTACCTCGATCACATGCCGTCGCAGGGCGATCGGCTCCCGTGGCTGAACCCGCAGGTGCACGAGCTCACGAAGGAGATCCTCAGCGCCGATCCCGACGACGGGGTACTTCAATTCGATTAGTGCGGTCAGCGGCGCTACGGCAGCTTCGAAGCCTGGCTGGGCCGAGCAGTTACCGGGGTCGGCTGAGACAGTTCACCGAACCTGGGAATTTCACGTGCGCCGCAGCATTCGTCGGCTTGGTGTCTATGCCAAAAGCCCGGTCGACAGTGCCAGCCAGGATTTCTCGGACCCCGCACAGACCCGGACTCGCGATGGGCTCCAGGGGGAGTTCCCTCCGAACGCGGCTCTGCCCGCGGGACAAAATACATGTTCATATGTTCTATCGATGAATACGAGGAGTGACGTGACGGGGACGAACCAACTTGACCTGGCCGTGATCGGCTGCGGAAACATGGGGTCCGCTATAGCCCGGGTTGCGCTCGAGAAGCAGTATTCGGTCGCAGTATGGAATCGCAGCCCGGAGCGCGCCGTGCGATTGGTCGATGCAGGCGCCACCGTCCTCACGGAAGTCAGCCAGGCGTTTCAGAATGCCGACCTGACCATCGTCTGCGTCAGCACGACCGACGACGTCCGCGCCCTGCTCGCACAGATCGACCCCACCCGGGTCGCCGGCGCGATCTTGAACCTGACGAGCGGCTTACCGGACGAGGCAAACGAACTCGCGGCGTGGGCGGCCGAACATGGCGTGCCGTATCTGGACGGCGCAATCCTCTGCTTCCCCGAGCAGATCGGCAGCGCCGAGGCCCGTATCCTGGTCGCCGGCCCCGAGCAACTCTGGACGGCGCACAGCGACATCGTTCGGGCGCTGGCCGGAGGAGCATTCCACGTCGGCACCGTCCACGGCGCAGCCAACGTCATGGACGCCGGTTTGGTCGGCGCCTTCTACATGTCCAGCATGGTGGCGTTCATCGAGGCGACCCGGTACATGGGCAACGCCGGTGTCAGCACCGACGCGCTCCGGTCCCTACTGCCACACACCCTCGATCAGTTCTCCGAGGAGATCCACGACATCCTGAACCGCGTGGACACCGGCACTTTCGCTACCGAGCGGGCGACACTCACCGTTTACCAGGAGGCCGGTCAGACCTTCCTCGACACGATGGCACCGCACGGCCCGGCCACCATGATCCGGGCAACCACGGGTGTGTTCGACCGGGCAGTCGCCGCCGGCCTCGCGAACGAGGACCTCGCCGCGATCGTCAAGCTCTCAGCCGAATAACTGTATGCCGTGCAGTTCCAACGTGGAACTGCACGGCATCCGCTGCGATACCAATTTTTCTCTGCGAACCGATTCTCTGGTTCCGTTTGCCATCGGCCATGAGCGATCCCAGATACTTTCCGGTCCAGCATCCCGCGCAGCGGGACAGGACCATGCGGTACAGCGCGGCGTTGGCCTGGCGGCGAAATAGATATCTTGGTCCGCTCGAACATTCGGATCATTTCGATCCGGGCCGTCGCGCCCGCCCTCGCGCGGGCGCCCTATTCGGGGCAGGTCACCGCTGTCGGGGCACGTCTCATCGGTGCGAGCGGCAGAACGCAATGCACTGGAGTCTTGGCCGACAGATCTATGCGGGCGTCATGATCAATCATCACACGGGTCAGTCCACGACCTGAGGCGGTACGTCATCATGCCCTCAGATGTCGGTACGCTCGCCGGGCGCGCTTGTTTGCCTGCCCGCGGACTGAAGCGGGCAAGAAGCTGTGCAGATTGCGACTCCGACGAAGCGAATCATAAGACGCGGAAAGCCCACCACGGTGTCCGCGCTCGGCCGGTTCACCCGCCGACCACCCAGTTCGACACCACATTGCGCACACCGGCCCGGCCGCAGCACCCATTTTCCGGTCGGCATTCGCGTCGACCGCCCTGATACCAATACCTTGTAACGCGTTGGCCGACTGCGCCATTCGGACTCCACATCGACGTAGGACCGGCGCCGACTGCCGCCGCCGGTCCAGTTCGACACCGCCCCTGCCCTGGGTTCGAACTCGGTGTACCGCAGGTACTACGCCACAGTCGCAGACTGGATTCGATGGGCACCTTTCGACGCGACCGCCGCAACAGGAAGATCGGCCATGGTGCGCAGGCCCGGCGTCGCATCGACGATCGCAGTGATCGCGTTCGACGCGACCGCGACAGTCGACTGCAGGCTGTCCAGCCCACGCGGCGCGAGGAACTCGAGAGTCTGCTCCTCACCCTCGATCAGCCACCGGTCGCCGGGGACGACCGGATCGCCGTCTTCGAAGAAGCCGAAATGGACCGCGACCTCGATGACGGGTTCACCGTCCCGGATCCCCCGGGCGGCATGGCGGACCGCTGCAATTGTTCCCGGCGCCACAATAATATTGTCACCGATCCGCTCACTGTCGGTGAGAAATGCCGGTGCCGGACAGTCGACCTCGATCGTGTCCAGCACCCACCCCAGTCCCGATGCCAATGCCGCGATGCTCTCGGTGAATCCGACGTGACCGATGACCCGCCCCTCGTCCTGGGCCTGCACGAACTCCAACTCGGTGAGGCCGATACCGAACTTTCCGAGGATGTGGCCGTAGTGCACCATCTGGGTGGCCCGCTCGATCTGCACGCTCTCGACGCGCTGAGTCAAACTGCTGAGCAGCAACGGCAGGGTGTCCATCAACATGCCCGGATTACATCCGGTGCCGACCACGCTGCGGCCGTTTGCACGTGCTACCTCATCGACCCGCGCCGAGAACTCGGGATGAGCGTGCGCCGGGTATCCCAATTCCTCACATATCGACACGACGTTGTAACCATGCGAAAGCAAGTCCGTGACCAGCGGCTCGATCGGCTCGACGAACGACGTGGTCGCGACGAACGCCACGTCCGCCCTCGGCAATGCGTCGATGGAGCCGACCACGACGCCCTTGGAGCTACTCACGCCGAGCAACTCGCCGACATCGCGGCCATGCAGGGCAGGCTGGATGTCCAGCGCACCCACGACGGCGCAGTCATCGCGTCGGCACAGCGTCCGACCAACGTCGACGCCAACGCTGCCGAGTCCCACGAGGACAACCGATGCAGTGCGCATTCACTCTCCCGAATCTATGTATAAAGCCCAGTCGATCTGACGCACCGCGTACCGGCCCCGGCAGGTCTTCGGCGTGGTGGCCGTGGGCCGGTACCGCCCGTAGCACGTTTTGTGGTCACACACCCGCGAGAATCTCTCCGATCGAAATCTGATCGTTCGACTATATCAACTGAACATCCAATTCTCGCGGGAGCTTCGCCAGTGCTGCCAGCGCCTTGTTGCCATAGCCGGCGGCCACGCCATCCGCCAAATTCTTTGTCAGCGCGCCGATCAGCACCGATCGACTGCCGGCCGAGTCGAAAGCCTCCATAAACGTTTCGAATGCCTTGAGGTAGGTTCGGAGCGCGGCCTGATCGGTCTCGAAGTCACCGGCCTGGATCGCCCGAGCCGACTCCGCGATGCCACTCTCGACCACGCCCAGTACCGTGTCGGTCACGTCACCCAGTTTGTCGAGCGCGACGCCTTCGGACTGAACGAAGGCGATCGCCTCGATATACGCGGTTATGGCGACTACGGCGAATCCGCCCAATGCGGCGATGGTCGCCGCTGCGCCGCCGAGCCTCTCGCTGACCAGGGTGGATCGACCGCCCAGCTTGACCAGCGTGCCCTTCAACTCGTTGTAGATCTCCGCGGATCCCGAATAGACCAGTGCGCCCTTCTCGGCGCCGATGTCCTGTGGGTATCCGGCGATGGCCCCGGCAAGATAACGCCCACCACGCGAGGTGACCAGGTCGCCCAGGCCGGCCATTTCGTCCGGCGTGCCGGTCACCAGGTTCACGATCGTCCGTCCCGCCAGATCAACCCCCGCAAACGCGGCCTCGACGTGGGCGCTGTTCAGCAGCACGACGAGTGTCACATCGGCGAAGGCCACCGCGTCCGCGGCCGTGTCCGCGGCGGTGATGCCGTCCAGCTCGGCCAACACCTTGGCCTTCTCCGCAGTCCGGTTCCAGACGGTCACCACGCAACCAGATTTCGCCAGCACCCGGGCGATCGCGGCGCCCATCAGCCCGGTTCCCAGTACCGCCACCGCACGGACGCCCGAGTCAGCCATGCATTCTCCTTCAGTTGGAATCAAGTCGAACTCCGAATAAGATCGTTGCGTCGCCGCTGTTCGTACAGCGCGCCGATCCCCTGCGGGCATCTCCAGGACTTTTCGAGGTGCCAGACTTCAGTGGGAGTTGCGCCGCGCGGATGCTGATACCTGTGATCGGTTGCCGGACAGCCTTATCCGTTTCCCGCGGCCTTGCTCATGGATGAGGTTGTCGACAATCCCCATTGAACGAAGACGGACAATAGATTTCAAAGGCCGGCGATTCATGATGGTGAGTGAGTGTTTCCGTATCAATGGGCTCCAGGAGCGCTGAGTGGGCCGACGTAGGCTTTTTCGTCATCCAGACCCAGGTAGCTGGACAGCTCGCCGTAGTCGTACTGCCACAGACCACCGGACAGAGCCGGGTACTGCGAACGGAAGCCGAGCAGTCGCTGCGCATGCGGAGTCATGGTCTTGACCAGGTCCATGTCGACCATGAAGGGGTAGGCCTCCTCGCCGACGAAGCAGCTGGAGTTGAAGGCGAAGGCGACAGCACGACGGTAGATGTCCGCGGTCTGGTTGGCGCCTCCGCTGTGGGCAGTCTTGCCGCTGAGCAGCAGTGCGTCGCCGGAATTCATGATGGCCGGGATTGTGTCCTCGTGCTTACCGCGATCCTCGAAGTCCGGCCAGTGGTTGCTTCCCGGAATGACGCGGGTGGCACCGTTTTCCTCGGTGAAGTCGGTGAACGCAATCAGGAAGTTGATCGTGCCTTCCGGGCCTTTCCGGCCGAGCTCGAACAGCGGCCAGAAGTTCTCCAGGTCGCGGTGCATCGGCTGCAGCGGGTTTCCGGGGCCGATCTCGATGACCTGGGCTGCAGTCATCCAGTAGGTGCCGGTCTTCTCCAAGAAGGTGAGATCGGAGATCTCTTTCACCAGCGGATCGTTGATGACCTCGTTGCGGAAGGTCGCGCTGTGGGTCGCCAGGTTGGTGAGGCGCTTGGTGTTGACGCCGTGAAATGCCTGAATCACCTCGTTGTCATGCGTGGTTCCCGGATTCAAAGCCTGCATGGCCGGTTCGATCTCGGCATCGAAGCGCGCAACCTGATCCTGAGTGAGCAGTCCCTGAATGACCACCCCACCGTCGCGTTCCATGATCTCGATGATCTCGGTGGCGGGTGTGCTGCGCGGTACGGAGATCAGGGTGTGAGTAATACTCGTCATTTTCAGCCCTTCTAATCGCTTCAGACGGTGTAATCAATCGACTAGATCATACGATCAGTCCAGTTATGCGGTCAAGACTTTGAGTGAAATAGGTCTCGATTGACCTATCCGTGAGACCCCCGTCATACCTAGGTGGGCGGCGACGTAAATCCGCCAAAGTTGATGCGGGTGACGTACCCGAGCCCTGCCGCCGCGGTTCAATTCGTCTCGAACTGCAGTCTCGAAGAGCCATTTCGTGGTGAGTAACGAGGAAGGCAGCGGGTGCGGGGCGAGGCATGAGTCAGCCGCACGACCACGCTGAGTTGGCCCGTCAGAACCGACGGGTCGATACGAGGCGGGGCGCGTTCCGGTCGGTCAGGTCTCTTACGGAGGGTTGGCACCGCGGGAATGCACGTTCCAACCCCATTCGGTGATCTCGGAGAGGAAGCGGCCGACCGCGTGGACGCGTCAGATCCAGTCCGCGATGGTGATCGGTTCACCGGTGACCGTGTTGACGGTGATGAAATCCCCAGAGGGAGGTGTCCCATCTTCGATGTGCCGGCGCTTGGCCCCTCGTGGCCTGTAAGTCGACGGTGGCCAGGAGCCAACTCGTCAACCGGTCTGTCGGATCGAATCCTGCACCGCTCCCTCGTGACCGACTGCATACGGATCAAGCGCATGCATGCGAACATCCAGCGTGGGTGTGCACTTCCGCGGACAGACATCGACAATCTTGGGATTTTTGGTTCGGAAGTCTCCCGGAACACGGGAAGGCTCAGGCCGAACGCGGAACGGAGACCTGTTTACTCGGCATCGAATTGGGCGTAGCTGTTGGTGAACGGCGCAGCGTCGTCCTTCAGCAAGAAGATCGGGTCGGCCATCGCGCCCTCGTGGCCCACGAATCCGGTACCGGGTGGACAGGTCGAGTAGCCCAGCAGCTTCTGAATATCCTCGTCGAAGGTCCTGGCAATCTCCGGCGGGTACGTAAGGAATGCGTTCTCCTCCTGACGCAGAAACCCGAGATCGAAGCCCAGGGTGAATCCGATCCGGCTGCTGTCGGAGTTGTTGGTGCCGCCGCCATGATAGGTACCGCCCACCCAGATCAACGCCGACCCCGCGGCCATCTCCGTCGGCAAGGCTTCGTCGACCTTCGGTGCCCGGGTGTCGTCCCACCTGTGACTGCCCGGAACCACCATTGTTCCCCCGTTTTCCGCGGTGAAATCGGTGATGGCGACCATCAACTGGACACGGGCCTGGTTGTAGCCCTCGTGGTGGCGCCATTGCCACACACTGTCATCCCGATGCAGCGGCTGCGCGCCCTCGCCGGGGTGGATATCGATGATCGAGGTGACCCCGATCTGATAGTTCGGCACCATCTCGACCTGATCTTCACCCAGGTAGACCGGCCGGGTGCGCTCCAGGTAGTGCGCCGCTACGCCGTTGTAGATCGGGTGACGTGCAGCCGTGGCGGCATGCTTGATGTGGTTGAAAACGCCGTACAGCCGCTTGGTCCGTTGCCCGGAGAAGTCGTCCTGGCCCCAGGCCGCTGTCTCCAACGCGGCATCGATCTCCACTCGGGCTTCGTTCAGTGTTTCGCCGTCGAAAAAGTCGCGGATGATGACGCCGCCGTCACGATCGATGTGCGCGATCACGTCGTCCAGTGAGGCGCTTGCTTCCAGGGTGGTCAAACCTGCCACGATGTCTCCTTCAAAGATGTGTGGGCGGAATTGTTCTTTCAATGGATTCGATATGAATTTCAGCCACTCGACTATTCGGAACTGAGAACCTCGAGGTGGCCGTCGGCGAACTGCTGCCGAAGCAGCTTCTTGTCGAACTTGCCCACACTGGTCTTCGGCACTTCGTCGATGTAGACCCAGCTGTCGGGCAATTGCCATTTGGGGAGATTCCCACTCAGATGGTCGCGGAGTACCTTCGGATCGGGCTCCACACCCTCCTCGAGGACGACCACCGCGCATGGCCTTTCGTCCCACTTCTGATCGGGGATACCGAACACGGCCGCCTCTGCGACATGCGGATGTGCCATCAGGTCGTTTTCCAGCTCCACCGACGAGATCCATTCCCCGCCGGACTTGATGACGTCTTTGGCGCGATCCACCAGCGTCAGATACCCGTCCGGCGACACCCGACCGACGTCGCCGGTCCGCAGCCAATCACCGTCGAAACTCCCGGCGTACCGCTCCCGCTCGGCGTCATCGCGCGCGTAGTACGCCGCCGTGACCCACGGCCCCCGCACCTGAAGCTCCCCCAGTGAAACATCGTCGTTGGCGACAACGTCACCGGCATCGTTCTTCAGCCGGTAGTCGACGAGCGGCGCGAACTGGCCCTGCGTCGCGCGATGCGCCCACGGATCGTCACCGGAGTGACCCGCGGGCAGTGCCGCGGTGGCCGAGACCGCCGATGTCTCGGTCATACCCCACCCCTGGATCATCTCGACACCGAGCTCGTCCTGGTAGGCCTGCAGCAACGACAACGGTGCCGCCGATCCGCCGACGAACACCCGCTGCAGGTGTGTGAGGTCCTGCGGCGTGCGCGCGAGGGTCTGCAGTATGCCGGTATAGATCGCCGGCACGGCCGCGGCGATGGTCGGGCGTTCGGCCGCCAGCATCGCCAGCAGCGGCTCCGGTTGCAGGAAGCGATCGGGCATGAGTAGCGACGCGCCGGAGAGCATCGACGCATACGGCAAGCTCCAGGCGTTGACGTGGAACATGGGCACGATGACCAGGCAGGTGTCCCGGGTGCTCAATCCCATCCCCATGGACGTGGTGACGTGCAGCGCGTGCAGGTAGAGCGAACGATGCGAGTAGACAACACCCTTCGGATCTCCGGTGGTCCCGGAGGTGTAACACATGGCGGCAGCCGATTGCTCGTCGATATCCGGCCAGCAGTAGGTCTCCGATCGGTCGGCGAGCAGCTCCTCGTAATCATGCACCGCGACGTGCGCGGGCGCCTGGAAACTCTCGGGGAGCGCGCCCACCACGACGACGTGCCGCACCGTCGTCATCATCGGCAACGCCTGCCCGAACGCGGACAACAGCGAAGCATCGACGATCACGACCTGATCCTCGGCATGGTTTGCCACGAAGGCCACCTGACTGGGCGAGAGCCTGATGTTCAGCGGATGCACCACCGCACCCATCGCAGGCACCGCCGCATACACTTCGAGGTGCTCGCTGTTGTTCCACATGAAAGTGGCCACCCGATCCGACCGCCCCACGCCGAGGCCCTGTAACGCGTTCGCCAACTGCGCCATTCGGGGAGCCAGCTCGCCGAAGGTTCGGCGCCGACAGCCGCCGCCGGTCCAGGTCGACACTACTGCTTCGCGGTGCGCGGTGGTGGCATAGCGCAGCAACCGCGCGAGTGATAGCGGTCCGTCGTTCATTGTGCTGCGCATGATCTCGCCCTTCGAATTCGGTGCCCGCAGGTTCTACGGCGCAGTCGTGGACTGGGTTCGACAGACGGCTTTTCGCCGCACCCGCCTACCGCCTACCGCCTACCGCCTACCGCGGAAGTAGACAATTTCTGATCGTTTGCCCAAGTCGTGTGATTGGAGACACTATGTCGCCCGCAGCGGCATGTCAATGCCCAGCGCCCCGCAGCGAAGATCACACGAATCGCAGCGGCAAGCCGTGAATAGCTGGGCGATTTGTCCTGATTGCACCCTGGTTCTCGGGTGCACGGGGCAAATATCGACTGTGGCATTGACCACAGCCGGACATACTGCAATCATCTGGGGGTCGGTTGACCTAATCGGTTGAACATTCCCCGGCATTTGCCGTCGCCGATTCGCTGTGCCGACCCGGAGGCCCCCGCAGGCCTCCCTTCACCTACGCGACGTCTGTCGCGAAACTTTCTAGGAGTAATCGCATGGTCGATACTGCATCGCCCCATGGAAACGAGCACCCACATCAGTCGGGGGTCGAAGATCTCGACACCGGACATCTCGGTCGGGTACCACTGGTTTCGTTGTCCCTCACCTCGTTCATTCCCGCGGTCGGCATGGCCCTCGTACCGCTTCTGATGTTCGAGACCGCCGGCCCAGCGGCATGGCCGTCCGCCCTCCTCGGTGCGCTCGCGGTGATCTGCGTCGGACTGTCCGTGATCACCTTCGCTCGCCGATTCATCAGCACCGGCTCTCTGTACAGCTACATTTCCGAGGTATTCGGACCATGGGCCCGATATCTCACCGCAGCAGCACTCTTCGTCGGGTTCGTCCTACAGGTCGGTGGTGTCGGCGCAATCTTCGGCATCTTCACCGGTAGCTTCCTCATCTCGCGGGGATTCGAGAACGCCCTCGACTTCGGCCCGCAATCAGCGATCATCCTCGGTGCCATCGCTATCGGTGCTATCGTTTCAATTCGCGGACTGGACACGTCGGTGCGGGTCGCGGTCGGCCTCGCTGCGCTGTCGATTCCACTCGTCCTCATCATCACCGTCGCGAGCGCAGTACATACGGGACTCGACCTGTCCCAGCAGTTCGACTTCGACGGCATCAGCGTCAGTGGGATCCTGCAGGGTGTGGCCGCCGGCACCACGTTCCTCATCGGGTTCGAAAGCTGCACGGCATTGGCTGCCGAAACCCGGGATGCTCGACGCAATATTCCACTCGCGGTGATGTCCGTGCCCGTGGTGCTGGGTGTTCTGTACTTGCTCTGCACCATCTTGCAAGTGCCCGGGCTCATCGCCGCTTCGTCCGATCTCGAGGCCGGAATGTCGGCGCCGGCCGCGTTGGCGCTCAATGCCGGGCTCGGATCCGCGGTCGCCACGGCAACGGACCTGGTGCTCGCCGTGGCGTGTTTCGCCGCGCTCATCGGGTTCATCAACTACGGCGCGCGCTTCGTCATGGCGTTGGGAATCGACAAGCTACTACCCGAACGAATCACCGAGGTGCACAACAGATTCCGAACTCCGCACGTGGCAATCATCGTCCTGTCGGTACTCGGGTTCGCCGCCATGGCCGCCGTCATGGCCGTCACGGGAACAGTGACGCAGGCGTACTACGCCAGCGCACCACTGATCGTGTACGCATGGGTCGCCCCGTACATCCTCATCACCGTCGGCGCCATCATTCTGATGCTCCGCGCCAAGACGACACGTCCCCTCATCCTCGTGTGCTCAGCACTCGGCGGCATCACGATGGCCTGGGTCTACCTCAACGGGGTGATCAATCCTCCGGCACCACCAGGCGATGCCATGTCATGGGTAATCGTCGTTGTGATCGCGCTCGTGCTGGCGGTCTTCGTGATCTCCAGCCGACGCCGGCGCCCCACCACCGCGCCCGCTCCCATCCGGGGCGAGGAGGAAATCGTCCTCTGACGCGCTGACCGCCCGAGCCAGCCTTCGCGATCCGCGAGCCACAATCGGACGGTAGACGGGAATCGCTCATCCCTCGCAATAGCGGGTGACGGGTGAGCGATTCCCGACGCAGTTGAGCAGCCTCCCCTTGACGGGTTTTCAGCCGGCTGCCGTCACTTGCGGGATTCGGTGCGCGTCGGCGAGGCGTTCCAGGGATTCGGCGATGACATCGACTGTCGTGTCACGCATGACCGGATCCTTGAAGGTCAGCCATTGTGGAACCAGACCATCTGCAACCGAGGCGATGGTTCGAGCCAGAACCTCGACCAACTTGACGTCGTCGTCGGGCCTCAACCCCTGACGCAGCAAGCCTTCGAGCATGTCGAGATGGACTTGATACAGCCGCTTCGCCAGGTCGCTGTCTTGCCTCAAGACCCAGAAGAACATTTCCAATTGGGCCTGCGCGTATGTCTGCTCCTTTCCGAACCATGCTGCGACCTGACGCAGAAGTCCCGCCGCCGCGCGGCCGAGTCCTGAGCCTTCGCGCACGTGAAAACCTTCTCTTAACTGCGTCGCGGCCATATCCTCGTAGATGGCGAGGAACAGCTCCTCTTTCGTATGGAAGCAGTAGTGCAAGCTCGCAAGCGGTGCCTGCGCACGTTCCGCGATGCGTCGAGTGGTCGCACCATGCACACCGCGTTCGGCAATAATCTGCACCGCCGCGGTGATGAAGTCCTCTCGGCGTTGCCCGGCCGGCAGACGTGCCATCTTCGCTCCTCGCTTCTTCCATAAATCCAGTAGCAGTCAGCCTACCGGATACTGGATCTGTTGACTTGGTCGCGGTATTGACTGAGCGTGGAACGGCAGCGTGGCGCCGACATGCGCGCGCTGGGATCACCACCACCTCGACGCCGACGCGCTATTTATCATGTCGTACTCGAACGGGATCCAGCCTGAGTGCGTCATCCCCACCGGAACCGGAGCATGTGATGAAAACCGAGCGTTCACAACCGCGGCTCGCTCTGACACTGCAGCGCGATCGCCTCCGCGTCGATGCGCGGCACCACGACGACGTCCTCGTGCAGCGCGCGCACCATGCGCAGGTTCCGTCTATCAAATGACGCAGAATGCCCACCCCTCGAACCGGGAGCGGGGGATACTGAGCTACATGTCGAGACTCGACCGAACCGACGCCCGCCTGCTGCTCGCGCTGTGCGACGCTCCCCGCGCAACCGGCGTCCAGCTGGCGACGCTGCTGGGGATGGCTCGGAATACCGTGCAGGCACGAATGTCTCGCTGGGAGGAGCAGCGCGTGCTCGCACCGGTCGACCGCTGCGTATCACCCCGCGACCTGGGGTACCCCTTGCAGGCGTTCGTCACCGCGGTGGTCGACCAGCACCGCCTCGAGGACGTCATCGAACATCTGCGGGACATCGCCGAGGTCGTCGAGGTCGTCGGCATCTCGGGAGCGGCAGACCTGCACATCGGCGTGGTCGCTGTCGATGCCGACGACCTGTATCGCGTCGCGGGCCTCATTCTCGCCGTGCCCGGGATCGAGCGCACCACGGTGTCCGTCGCCATGCGCGACGCCATCCCCTACCGGACCCGCCCACTGCTCGAGCGGATCGCCGAGGAGCACTGACCCGGGCGCGCACTCAACGACCGGCGGTGACCATCCCGTTGTCGGCGCCTTCGATACTGCACGTGGCACTTACGCGGGACCTGAGCACGAGAACCAGGATCACGGCGACGAGCATGACCGCCCCCACGACCCACAGTCCGGCGCGTGCGTTTCCGGTGGCGTCGAACAGCCACCCGGTGACGTACGGAGCCCCGAAACCGCTCATGTTGCCCACCGAGTTGACGACGGCGATGCCCGCCGCGGCGCCCGCTCCGGTCAGGAACGTGCTGGGCAGGTACCAGAACACGGGCAGTGCGCAGAACACGCCGACCGCGTTGACGGTGACCGCGATCATCGTCGTGAGCGGCGACTGCATGTACAGGGCGACCGGGATCGAGACGGCTCCGATCAGGGTGGGCATGGCGACGTGCCAGATCCGCTCACCTGTCCGGTCGGAGTGCCTGCTCCACAACACCATTGCGACGGCGCCGACCGCGAACGGAACCGCGACGATCAACCCGGTGGTGAACAGCGAGAAGTCGGTGGCGAACGTCTTCTGGAAGCCCGCGACGATGCTGGGCAGGAAGAAGCTGAGCGAGTACAGCCCGTAGGTGATCCCGAAATAGACGAGGCCCAGCATCCAGACACGGGAATCCGTCAGCGCCCGCCGCACCGACCCACTGATGCGGGAACCGGATTCCGAGGCCTCGGATTCGAGTTCACTAGTGAGCCAGCCTTTTTCGTCTTCATCCAGCCATCCGGCCTGCGACGGCCGGTCCGTCAGGTAGAACCAGGTGACCACCGCGAGCAGGACGGCGGGTATTCCCTCGATCAGGAACATGACCCGCCAGCCGGAGAGTCCGAAGATCCCGTCCCAGTATTGGATGATGGCGCTCGACAACGGTGCTCCGAGCGCCGACGACACCGGCAGCGCGAGAAGGAACAGACCCATCAGCCGCACCCGGTAGGCGCGCGGGAACCACAGGGTCAGGTAGAGCAGGACGCCGGGGAAGAAGCCGGCCTCGGCGATACCCAGCAACATCCGCAGCGTGTACAGCGATCCGACATTGGGCACGAAAGCCATGGCCGCCGCGATGATTCCCCACGTGAGCATTATCCGGGCGATCCAGCGCCGCGCCCCGAACCTGTGCAGCGCGAGATTGCTCGGCACCTCGAACAGGAGATACCCGATGAAGAAGAGACCGGAGGCCAGGCCGAACATGGTCTCGGTCAGGCCGAGTTCCTCGCTCATGGTCAGCTTCGCCAGCCCGATATTGGTCCGGTCGAGGTAGTTGACGAAGTAGGCCAGGCCGAGGAACGGAATGAGCCGCCGGGCGACCTTCCGGACCACCCTCGCCTCGATCTCGGGTTTCTGCAGTACGGACGACATGAATGCCTCGGCTTTCTGGAGAGCGGGCGACGTGACGTGGACCACTGTATGAGCCGGATCTGCACGACACTATGGAGAAACCACACATGCGACGCCCGGATGAATGGAGGGATTGTCATCTGGGCGTCGCCCCCGGGGAATTCGCCTCTCACCGTGGTTGCAATATTCGCAAACCGCCTCGTCGCATATCGCACAATTACTCAGCTGCAACATATTTCACCGATCCGATCGGCGCCGTAGCGTAATCGGTGCCGCACACCGAAGGGTGTGATCGAACGGGTGAGCAGTGAGGACGGGAATGCGATGACGACCATGACGACGGGCACTGCAGAAGTGGCCGCGGAGTTCACCGTCCCGGATCTGCTCGTCGAGGAGGCGGACACGGTTGTGACGGTCACGTTCAACCGGCCGGGCAAGCTCAACTCGCTGACACCGCAGATGTACGAAGACCTCGGTCGCGTGTGTGAGCGGGTGAACGTGGATCCGGCGGTGCGGTTGCTGGTCGTCCGCGGTGCCGGCCGGGCATTCGCTGCCGGCTCCGACATCGCGCACTTCCGGTCCTTCACCGATGGTGAGGACGGGGTGGAGTACGAGAACCGGTTCGTGGCGGTGCTCGCGCGCCTGGAACGGGTGCGGGTGCCGACGTTGGCGGTGATCGACGGACCTTGTGTGGGTGCGGGGTTGATCGTCGCGGCGGCGTGCGATGTCCGGGTCGCGACCACGCGCTCGTATTTCGGATTGCCGATCGCCCGCACCCTGGGCAACGCGCTGTCCGCGTATCCGCTGGCGCTGCTCGCCGACAGGTTGGGCTCGGCCCGGCTGGCATCGATGGTGGCGCGGGCCAGGATGCTGCCTGCCGCCGAGGCAGCGTCGATCGGATTCGTGGCCGAGACCGCCGTCCCCGACCACTTCGACGACCTGGTGGCCGTCGTGACCGGGGACCTACTCGCCGCCGCGCCCTTGACGGTGTGCTCGACCCGTGAGGTGCTGCGCCGAATCCGGACCACGGTATTGCCGGAGTCCGCGGACCTGGTCCGCGCCGCGTACGGGAGCGACGATTTCCGGGCGGGGGTGGCCGCGTTCCTGCGGGGCGAACGCGCGGAGTGGTCGGGAAGGTGAGCATCGGTGGCGTCCCGAGGCGGGTCCGGCGGGGTGTCCCACCCGGGCGGGTGGTGTCCTATGCTGACCGGTGCAGCTGGTTCGCCCGGCTCGGTCGTGAGGAGCCCCGAAGACCGCACCGGGCGTCGAAGCACCGCGGATCCCTGCCGGGGTTTCGGGGTGTGAGAGGGAACCCGGTGAGAATCCGGGACTGTCCCGCAGCGGTGAGTGGGAACGACCGCCGTCATCATGCACTGGGCATTTGCCTGGGAAGCGACGGCCACTAGGTCCGGTGGATGCCACCGGGGGCCCACGAGTCCGAAGACCTGCCGACTGTGTCGGGCACGCCGTGCCCGACGGTCCACCGCCTCGGGGAATGGGCGTGTAGGCCTTCTCGTGTCGCAGCATGCGTTGTCTCGGGCTCGAGAGGTGTACTCGTTTCTGCCGGTGGTGGTCCTTCCCTGCCTGTAACTGGAGAAACACCGTGACCACCCTCTTCACCGCGACCGTACTGGGATCACCTCGCATCGGTCCGAACCGCGAACTCAAGAAGGCCGTCGAGGCCTACTGGGCGGGCCGCGCCGACGCCGCCGCCCTGACCGAGGTCGGCGCCGACCTGCGCCGACGAAACTGGACCGACCTGCGCGATGCCGGGCTCGATTCGATCCCGGTCAATACGTTCTCGTACTACGACCAGGTCCTCGACACCGCCGTGATGCTCGGTGCCCTGCCCGACCGAGTCGCCGGCATCGGCAATGACCTCGACCGGTACTTCGCCGCCGCCCGCGGCACCGACACCGTCACCCCGCTGGAGATGACGAAGTGGTTCGACACCAACTACCACTACCTCGTCCCCGAGATCGCCCCCTCCACCACGTTCACCCTGGACGCGTCGAAGGTGATCGGCGAACTCGGTGAGGCGCTCGAACTCGGCATCGCGGCCCGCCCGGTGATCGTGGGCCCGGTGACGTTCCTGCTGCTGTCGAAGACCGTCGGCTCGGACGCACCCCTGCTCGAGCGCATCGACGAGCTGGTGCCGTTGTATGCGGATCTGCTGACCCGGCTCCACGACTCCGGCGCCGAGTGGGTGCAGATCGACGAACCGGCCCTGGTCGCCGACCGCACCCCACAGGAGATCGCCACCGCCAAGCGCGTCTACGACCAGCTCTCCGCCGTCGAATCCCGTCCCGCGATCCTGCTGGCGTCGTACTTCGGCAGCCTCGGCGACGCGCTGCCCGCGCTCGCCTCGACCGGGGTCGAGGGCATCGCGGTCGATCTGGTCGCCGGATCCGACACCCTCGCCGCGGTTCCCGAGCTGACCCGCAAGCATGTCGTCGCCGGTGTGGTGGACGGTCGCAACGTCTGGCGCACCGACCTCGAGCACGCGCTGACCACCCTCGGCACCGCGTTGGGCAGCACCGGATCACTGGCGGTGTCCACCTCCTGCTCGCTGCTGCACGTCCCCTACACGCTCGATGCGGAGCGGTCTGTGGACGCGGCGCTGCGTTCGTGGCTGGCGTTCGGGTCGGAGAAGGTCCGCGAGGTGGTGACCCTGGCCACCGCATTGACGCAGGGCCGGCAGGCGGTGGAGGGACGGTTCGCGCTGGACCGGGCGGCACGAGCGACCCGGGCCACGGATTCGCGGCTGCACGACGGCGCGATCCGGGCTCGGCTGGAGTCAATCCTGTCGTCCGATCCCGGGAGGTCTCCGGCGGATCGGCGTCGTGAGGCGCAGGCCGGGTTGAATCTGCCGTTGCTGCCGACCACCACGATCGGCTCGTACCCGCAGACGACGGAGATCCGCCTCGCCCGCGCGTCCTTGCGCAAGGGTGCGATCACGAAGGCGGAATACCACGATCGGATGCGCGCCGAGATCGCCGATGTCATTGCCCTGCAGGAGAAACTGGGCCTCGACGTCCTCGTGCACGGCGAACCGGAACGCAACGACATGGTGCAGTACTTCGCCGAGCAGTTGGACGGGTTCTTCGCCACCGAGAACGGCTGGGTACAGTCGTACGGGTCCCGGTGCGTACGTCCGCCGATCCTCTACGGCGACGTGCGCCGGCCGAACCCGATGACCGTCGACTGGATCACCTACGCCCAGTCCCTCACCCAGCGCCCGGTCAAGGGCATGCTCACCGGTCCGGTCACCATCCTGGCGTGGTCGTTCGTGCGCGACGACCAACCACTGGCCGACTCGGCGAACCAGGTCGCCCTCGCCATCCGCGACGAGACGGTGGACCTGCAGGGCGCCGGGATCCGGATCGTCCAGGTCGACGAACCCGCACTGCGCGAACTCCTCCCACTGCGGGCGGCCGAGCAGACCGCCTACCTGGACTGGTCGGTCGGGGCGTTCCGGCTCGCCACCTCCGGAGTCGCCGACACCACGCAGATCCACACCCACCTGTGCTACTCGGAGTTCGGTGAGGTCATCGACGCCATCGCCAACCTCGACGCCGACGTCACCTCCATCGAGGCGGCCCGCTCACACATGGAAGTTCTGGGTGACCTCAACGCCGTCGGCTTCGACCTCGGCGTCGGCCCCGGCGTCTACGACATCCACTCCCCGCGCGTGCCGAGCGTGGCGGAGATCGCAACGTCGCTGAGGGAGGCACTCGATGCAGTCCCCGCGCAGCGGTTGTGGGTCAACCCCGACTGCGGACTGAAGACCCGCGGCCCGGTGGAGGTGGAGGCATCCCTGCGTAACCTCGTCGACGCCGCGAAGCTGGTCCGCGCCGGCCTCTGACCCCGGGACGCAGTTCCTGGGGTCAGGCGACGACGGGACGCTGGGTGACGACGGAGCGTTGTGCGACGACGGTGTACTCCGACAGCGGGCGGATCAGGGCGTTGGAGTCTCCCTGCTCGACGATGTGCGCCGCAGGTCCGGCGGCGAGCGTCCCAAGAGGTGCATTCACATCTGGTGAGAAGCCCATTCCCTCACTGGCAGTATGGGGTCAGGGGTTCGAGTCCCTTGGCTTCACAATCACGAAACCCGTTCCGGCTGAGTCGGAGCGGGTTTTGTCATCGTCGGGCGGCCTCGAGCCGATCGTCGCTGACGCGCCCATGGACGGCACACCGGTGTACAGGTGCGATAGGTTTTTGCCATGGCACGGGACATCGCGAGAACGGTGCGGGGAATCACCCTTCAGCAGTTGCGGTACTTCGTGGAGGTGGCCGCCGAAGGATCCATCAGTGCCGCGGCGGACCTGCTGTATGTCGCGCAACCGACCATGTCGGCCGCGCTGAAAGACCTCGAACGTCGCGTGGGACGTACGCTCTTCGTTCGCTCGACCCGTGGGGTGACGCTCACCGAAGACGGGGCGGAATTTCTCGGCTACGCGCGCCAGGTGGTCGAGCAATCGGAACTCCTGGAACAGCGTTATCTTGGCCGCGGGCCCTCGCGCCGGCTCCTGGCCGTATCAACTCAGCACTACTCATTCGTCGTCGACGCCTTCGCCCGCATGGTGAAAGCGTCTGAGGCCGCGGAGTACGCGTTCAGTCTTCGAGAGACCCGCACGTGGGACATCATCGAGGATGTTCGCACGCTGCGAAGTGAACTCGGTGTGCTCTATCGCAACGAGTTCAACGCAAACGTGATCAACAAGCTGATTCGCGAAGCAGGGCTGGTCTTCACGCCGCTGTTTCTGGCGTCGCCGCATATCTTCATCGCCCGCACGAACCCTCTCGCAGGGCGAGAGAGTGTGGCGCTGAGTGATCTTGAAGATTTGCCCCGGCTCACGTTCGACCAGGGTGTGAACAACTCCTTCTACCTCGCTGAAGAGATCCTCTCCACCCGTTCATCGAAGCAAGACATTCGGGTCAGCGATCGAGCGACCATCTTCAACCTCATGATCGGTCTGGGCGGGTACACCATCTCTACCGGCATCGTCTCGGACGATCTCGATCCGTCTATCGTCGCTGTTCCGCTCGACGTGGACGATCGCATCGAGATCGGTTGGATCGGTCATGCCTCGGTGTCTTTGACCGCCCAGGCTCAGCGCTTCGTGGCGGAGATGCGCGACGTCGTTTCGGGGTTCGGAGTCGATCTGCTGGCATAGGCATTGACTATATCCAGCTATCGCAGGAGGTAATTAGGCTATGGCGGCGGGTCTACCTACACTGACTTCCACGCCACTTCGAACAGTCGGCTCCCGGGGTTTTCGGCCTGAAAGATCGGCCCTGGACCATCGGGAGATTCGGTTGAAGTGCTGCGAAAACTCAGGCAGTGAACCCGTGCGGTGACGCGCTCGTCGCTGCACTCACCGCAAGTGATTGGGGCAACTGATCAGCATGACGAACGACTGTGTTTTCAGCATTAGCACGACGCGCTTCGATGAGGACTACACCCCGACGACCAACTCGCGCAGCACGACAAACTTCGCGAATCTCGCACGTGGCGAGGATCGTCGGCAGAATCTGCGCAACGCGGTGACGATGATGAACACCCGTGTCAACGAGGTGGTGCACTGGGACAATCCGCGTGGTGACCGCTACGAACTCGAACTCGACATCGTCTCGGTGGACCTGCATCTCGCGTCGGCCGGGGATGACGCCGCGTTTCCGGTGATCGAAGTGCTCGACGTCGACATCGTCGATACCACTACGGGCGCCCGCACGGAGGGCATCGTCGGAAACAACTTCTCCTCCTACATTCGCGACTACGATTTCAGCGTTCGGCTTCCGGGGCACCAAGCGACGGGAATCCCCAGCGACTTCGGCGATCTGCACGGGCAGGTCTTTCAGCGTTTTGTTGAATCGGACGAGTATCGCGAACGGTTCTCGCAGCCACCAGTCATCTGCATCAGCGTTTCGACGTCCAGGACGTACCGCCGACTCACGAATTACCACCCGATTCTTGGGGTGGAGTATGTGGCAGAGGAGAAGTCGCTCACCGATCAGTACTTCGGAAAGATGGGGCTCAGGGTTCGCTACTTCATGCCTCAGGGGTCCGTCGCTCCATTGGCCTTTTACCACCGCGGTGACTTGCTCAACGACTATTCATTCCTCGCACTCGCGGGAACGATCGCGACGATGGAGACGTTTCAGAAGATCTATCGTCCCGAGATCTACAACGCGAACACTGCGGCGTCGGAGGTGTACCAGCCGAGTCTCGACAACGGCAACTATTCACTTCCGCAAGTGAGCTACGACCGTGTCGAGCGCACTCAGCTCGCGACCACACAGGGAAAGTTCACCGAGGTGAATCTCATGAAACCGTATGGCCCTGTTCTTGAACGGTGGGCTACCAAGCAATCCGCCTGACCGTGTGAGACCGAAAGGTACCAGAGATGAACACACTCCTGCCCACCTCGATCGTCGGTAGCCTGCCCAAGCCCTCGTGGCTTTCGGAGCCAGAGAAGCTCTGGTCGCCGTGGAAGTTGCGAGACGACGAACTGCGCGAAGGGAAACTCGACGCCCAGACGCTCGCAGCACATGAGCAGCGTCGCGCCGGGCTCGACATCATCAGCGATGGTGAACAGACGCGTCAGCATTTCGTGACCACGTTCATCGAGCACCTCAGTGGCGTTGACTTCGACCGGCGCGAGACCGTGCGAATTCGTGACCGTTACGATGCGAGCGTCCCGACGGTTGTCGGCGCGGTGAGCCGCGAAAAGTCAGTGTTCGCAGCGGATGCAACGCGTCTTCGAGCAGCGACCGACCGGCCGATCAAATGGGCCCTGCCCGGCCCTATGACAATGATCGACACGCTCTATGACGACCACTACAAGAGTCGCGAAACGCTCGCATGGGAGTTCGCGACAATCCTGAACCAAGAAGCAAGGGACTTGGAAGCGGCCGGCGTCGACATAATCCAGATCGATGAGCCCGCTTTCAACGTGTTCTTCGACGAACTGAAAGACTGGGGGGTAACGGCGCTCGAGCGTGCGACCGAAGGGCTGAGCTGCGAAACTGCCGTTCACATCTGTTACGGCTACGGCATCAAAGCCAACACCGACTGGAAGGCAACGCTCGGGGCAGAGTGGCGCCAGTACGAAGAGTCGTTTCCACTGTTGCAACAGTCATCGATCGACATCGTGTCGCTGGAGAGCCACAATTCGCGGGTACCTGTCGACCTGATCGAACTGCTTCGGGGCAAGAAGGTCATGCTGGGTGCGATCGATGTGGCGAGCGACACCATCGAGACGCCCGAAGAGGTCGCCGCAACCCTTCGTCGCGCACTCCCGTTTGTTGACGCAGACAAGCTCTACCCGAGTACCAATTGCGGTATGGCGCCACTGGGCCGACGCGTCGCACGAGACAAGATGGTCGCGCTCGCCGCTGGGGCTGAACTCCTGCGACGTGAGTTGTCCTAGCGACTCCGACGACTCGGCGGCACCCGAGTACGTGTGACATCGGCACTGCGGGATTGCCCGTGCTGCTGTGGATAGAACGGCTGGGTTCGTCAGTTCTGCGGCTACGTTATGGCCCTCCAGATAGAATTGATGTTTCGTAACGTCGCCGAAAGAGGCACTCAAAGCGGTTCCGGCGCAGCGGTTGTGGATCAGCGGTCGGCGAAATACCGTGAGGACCGCGGCCGGTACGTGACGGTCGGGTAGCCGGTGACGGGATCGACGGCGACCCCAGCCCGCACGTTGTACACCTGCTCGACGAGGGCCTCGGTGATCACCTCGGCGGGGCGGCCGGCGGCCACGATGCGGCCGGCCTTCAGCACCACCACGCGGTCGCAGAACATCGCGGCCAGGTTGAGGTCGTGGAGGGCAATGTAACTGGTGAGGGGAAGTTCCGCCACCAGGGACAGGATGTCGAGCTGATGCTGGATGTCCAGGTGGTTGGTCGGTTCGTCGAGCAGCAGTTCGTCCGGTTCCTGTGCGAGGGCCCGCGCGATCTGGGCGCGCTGCCGCTCCCCACCGGACAGGGTGTGCCACAGTCGGTGCGACTTCGACGTCATGCAGGTGTGCTCGAGCGCCCGCTCGACGGCCGAGGTGTCCGCCGACTCGTCGCCGCCGAAGACCCCGCGGTGCGGTATCCGGCCGAGTCGGACCACGTCGAGCACGGTGATGTCGACCTCGGTGTCGGAATGCTGATCGACCATCGCCACCCGGCGCGCGATCTGCCGTCGTCGGAGGGTCCTGATGTCGGTGCCGTCGAGGAGGACACTGCCGGAGCCCGGTTCCGCGAGCCCGCTGAGCAGTCGCAGTAGCGAGGACTTGCCCGAGCCGTTGGGGCCGAGCAGTCCGATCGTTTCGCCGACGGCGGGATCCACGGATACCCCGTCGAGCACGAGGTGTCCGCCGCGGCTCCAGCCGAGGTTCTTCGCGTGCAACGTCATCGGCTGGTCCTCATGCGGAAGAGGATGACGGCGAAGGCCGGAACGCCGATCAGGGCGGTGACGACGCCGACGGGAACCTCTTGCGGTGCGAACACCGTGCGGGCGATCGCGTCCACCCACACCATGAAGACGGCACCGACCACGGCGGTGGTGGGGAGCAGCCGGCTGTGCCGGGGACCGACGAGGAACCGTGCGGCGTGCGGCAGGACCAGTCCGACGAACCCGATCGCGCCTGCGGCGCTCACCAGGGCGGCGGTGACGAGTGCGGTGATGGTCAGCAGGAGGATCCGAATCCATCGCACAGACACCCCGAGTGCGGCGGCCGCGGAGTTCCCGAACGTGAACGCGTCCAGCGCCGACGACTGGGTCAGGCACACCAGCAGTCCCACAAGAGTGACTGCCCCGCACAGGGTGACGTCGGCCCAATCGGCACCGGAGAGCGAACCGAGCAGCCAGAACAGCACCCCGCGGGTCTGCTCGGCGTCTGCCGACGAGATCACGATGAACGACGTCAACGCCGAGAACAGCTGCGTCCCAGCCACTCCCGCGAGCACCACCCGGGACGTACCGCCGCCTGCGCCGGCAGCGAGCAGCATCACCAGGGCGAACGAGATCACCGCGCCCGCGAACGCTCCCGCCGACAGCGACACCGCGCCTGCACCGAGACCGAGGACCGCGACGAGCACCGCCCCGGTGGACGCCCCCGACGAGATGCCGAGCACGAACGGATCGGCGAGCGGATTCCGCAACAGCGACTGCATGATCGCCCCGCACAGCGCGAGTCCCGCGCCGCAGACGGCGGCGAGGAGGGTGCGGGGCAGTCTCAGTTCCCAGACGATGCCCTCTTTGATGCGGCTGATGTCGGTGGCGCCGAATCCGAGGCGCTCGAACACAACCGCGTAGACGTCGCCGACGGACAGGCTGGCGGGTCCGATCGTGATGACGACGGCGATCGACGCCGCCAGTACGGCGAGCCCGCCGAGCAGGCATGCCCCGAGCAGCGGCCGGGAGTCGAACCGTGTGGCCACCACGGTCAGTTCGCCAGTCCCCACTGCTTCAGCGCGGCCGCGGTCTTCTCCACCCCGTCGATGGTGCGGATCGACGGGTTCAGGTCGGCGCCGTTGACCACGATGTACCGCTTGTCGCGGACGGCGGCGAGCCGCTGGGTGACCGGGTTCGATTCGAGGAACGCGATCTTGCTGTCGAGAGCGTCACCGTCGATGCTGCGGCGACTCAGGTCCGCGAGGACGAGGGCGGTCGGGTCGCGGTCGAGGACGCTCTCCCAGCTGACCTGGGGCCATTCGTTGGTGGTGTCGGCGAAGATATTGTCGGCGCCGACGGAGTTGGTGATGATGCCCGAGGATCCGCAGCAGCCCGCCATGTACGGAGTGTTGGTGTCGGCGAACCAGTACGCGAGGGAGACGCCGGACGCCTCGACCTCCCGCGACGCGGCGTCGAATCGCTGCTGCAGTTCCGCGACGAACTGCTCGCCGCGGTCGCGGACGTCGAAGATGGCGGCGAGTTCGCGGATCTCCTTGTAGACGGTGTCGATGCGCAGCGGTTCGGTGCGTGCCCCGTCCGCATTCACGCTCTCGTCCGTCTTGCCGTCGCAGTCGGTGGGCGAGAGGTAGCTGGGGACGCCGAGTTGGTCGAACTGGTTCCGGTCGGCGACACCGCCCGGACCGAGAGTGCCGCCGAACGAGGCCGACACGAAGTCGGGTTCGGTGTCGAGGACCACCTCGAACGACGGCTTGTTGTCGGCGAGCCGCGGAACCTTCACGTTGTCTTCGGCCAGGTTGTCGCGGATAGGGTCGGTCCAGGTGGCGGTTCCCACCATCCGGTCGGCAAGGCCGAGGGAGAGCAGGATCTCGGTCGAGCCCTGGTTGAGCGACACCGCTCGTTGCGGCGGGGCGTCGATGGTGACGGTGTGCCCGCAGTTTTCGATGGTCATCGGAAAGCTCGAGGACGCCGAGGCCTTCTCGGGCGCCGGTGCGTCGGACGACGACGAGCATGCCGAGACCAGAAGGGCCGAGCCGGCAGTGAGGGCGGCGAGGTGCCGCCAAGACGTGCGCATGAAGAGCGAACTCCTTCATCAGGGCCCAGTCGCGGAGCCGAGGATCGTCACAACTCGATCGACGAGTAGTCGGACTCCGAACCAAAGGGTTCGTTACCGTTGCGCGTCAGCCCCGGATTTCCACCGGGTTCCCTCGCCGATCCTGGCCGCATGGACGGCCTCGGACACCATATACGGCGGTCACAGACATGTGTGGGTGCGCCCCGGGGTCAGGAGACGGTGATGCCCACGCGCTGACCCCGGGACGCAGTTCGTGGGGTCAGGCGACGACAGAGCGTTGCGCGACGCCGGTGTACTCCGACAGCGGGCGGATCAGGGCGTTCGATTCTCCCTGCTCGATGATGTGGGCGGTCCACCCGGTGATGCGGCTCATCACGAAGATGGGGGTGAACACCTCGATGTCGAAGCCCATCAGGTAGTAGGCGGGCCCGGTGGGGAAGTCGAGGTTCGGTTTGATTCCGGTGGCCTCGTTCATCGTCTTCTCGAGGATCTCGTACATCTGCACCCACCTGTCGCCGTCGGTGCGGGCGGCGACGTCGAGGAAAGCCTGCTTCATGGTGGGAACGCGGGAGTCGCCGTTCTTGTAGACGCGGTGCCCGAAACCCATCACCTTGTCCTTGGCGGCGAGCTTGCCAAGCAGCCACTGCTCGGCGAGGGCGGGGTCGCCGATCTCGAGCATGTGATGCATGACGGCCTCATTGGCGCCGCCGTGCAGCGGCCCCTTCAGTGCCCCGATGGCGGCGGTGACGGCGCTGTAAATGTCCGACAGCGTCGAGGTCACCACCCGCGCGGCGAAGGTGGACGCGTTGAAGGAGTGCTCAGCGTAGAGGATCAGCGACACCTCGAACGCCTTGACCAGCTCCGGGGCCGGCACCTCCCCGAAGCACATGTGCAGGAAGTTCTCCGCGAACCCCAGATGACTGTGCGGGGCGATCGGGTCGAGGCCGCGGCGGCGGCGGTGATCGGCGGCAACGATGGTCGGCAGCACCGCCATCATCCGCAACGCCTTGGCCCGGTTGGCGTTTGGAGTGTTGTCGTCCTCTTCAGGGTCCTCGGCGCCGAGGTAGCTGATCGCGGTGCGCACCACATCCATCGGGTGGCAGTTCTCCGGCAGCTTCGTCACCAGCGACAGCAGCGACCGATCGGCCCGGCGGGCGGCCCGCTCACGCTGGGTGAACAGGGCCAGCTGCGCGTCGGTGGGCAGTTCCCCGTTCCACAGCAGATACGCGACCTGCTCGAAGCTGCAATGTGCCGCCAGATCCTGCACCGCGTAGCCGCGGTAGGTCAGCGAATTGGTCTCCGGCACCACCTTCGAGATGGCGGTGGTGTCGACGACGACACCGGCCAGCCCCTTGTAGATGGTGGGTATCGCGGTTTCGGTCATCACTGGCTCCCCGTGAGTGTGAAGTTGAAGACTCCGGAATCGAACTCGTTGTAGCGCTCGTACTCGAGCACCTCGTACAGACGCGACCGGGTCTGCATCCGGCCGAGCAACCCCTCCTGGGTTCCCTTGTCGTGGATCTCGCGCAGCCCGGCCTCGATCGCACCCATCGCCAACCGCAAAGTCGTGACCGGGTAGATCACGGCGTTGTAGCCAATGTCCTGCAGCGTCTGCGCCGGGATCAACTCGGATTTGCCGAATTCGGTCATGTTCGCAAGCAGCGGAATGTCGACGGCCGCCCGGAACTTCGCGAATTCCTCCTCGGTGTGCAGGGCCTCGGTGAAGATCAGGTCGGCCCCGGCAGCGGCGTACGCCTCGGCCCGCTCGATCGCGTCGTCGATGCCGACTCTGCCGGAGGCGGACATGTCGTCGATCCCGGCGGCGTCGGTGCGGGCGCAGATGACGAAGTTCGGATCCCGCCGGGCGGACACCGCGGCCCGCAGTCGGCGCACCATCTCATCGATCGGCACGATCGCCTTGCCGTCGAGGTGACCGCACCGCTTGGGGTTGACCTGATCCTCGAGGTGCAGGCCCGCGATACCCGCGTCCTCGAAGGCGAGGACGGTGCGAGCTGCGGACATCGGCTCACCGAATCCGGTGTCGGCGTCGACGAGGACGGGAAGGTCCGTGACCCCGGCGATCTGAGCGCTGTGTGCCATCACCTCGGTGAGCGTGGTCAACCCGATGTCGGGCAGTCCGAGGCCGGCGGAGAACGCACCACCGGAGACGTAGACGCCCTCGAATCCGATCTCCTGGATGAGCTTCGCGGTCAGCGGGTTGATCGCTCCCGGCAGCCGGGTGATGCCCTCCGACGTCAGGCTCGCCCGGAAGGCTGCGCGCTTGTCGGCCGCGGACGTCGCGGCGGCGATGAGGCCGGCCATCAGAAGAGACCCTTCGGCGACTTCGGCGAGCGACCCAGCACCTCGTCCGACACCGTGAAGGTGAGCTGGTCCAGCTCGTCGGCCTTCAGCTCGGGGGTGCGTTGCGCTGCGTCGAGGAAGCGGTCCTGCTCGGCCTGCGCAACGACACCCTCGGCGAGGGTGCGGAACTTCGCGATGTACTGGTCACGCGCGAACGGCCGGGCGCCGAGCGGGTGGGCGTCGGCGACGGCGAGTTCGTCGACGATCACCTCACCGCTCTTCAGGGTGATCTCGGCGCGGGCGCCGAAGGCCTTCTCGTTCGGGTCGGTGGAGTGGTAGCGGCGGGTCCACTCCGGGTCCTCGGCGGTGGAGATCTTCCTCCACAGCTCGATCGTGTCGGGACGCTGCGCCCGCTCGGGGGCGTAGGAGCGTTCGTGGTGCCAGGTGCCGTCCTGCAGCGCGACCGCGAAGATATACATGATCGAGTGGTCGAGCGTTTCGCGCGACGCCTTGGGATCGAACTTCTGCGGGTCGTTCGAGCCGGTGCCGATCACGTAGTGGGTGTGGTGGCTGGTGTGCAGCACGATCGACGCGATCTGGTCCAGGTCTCCGATGCGCTCGCGCATGCGGCATGCGAGGTCGATCGGGGCCTGGCTCTGGTACTCGGCCGAGTGCTCCTTGGTGTAGGTGTCGAGGATGCCGCGCTTGGCCTCGCCGGGACCGGGCAGCGGCACGTTGTACTCCGCCTTCGGGCCGCCGAGCAGCCACGCGATGACCCCGTCCTCGCCCTCCCAGATCGGCGACGGCGCCCCCTCGCCGCGCAATGCCCGGTCCACGGCCTCGACGGCCATCTTGCCCGCGAAGGCCGGCGCGTACGCCTTCCAGCTGGAGATCTCGCCCTTGCGCGACTGACGGGTGGCGGTGGTGGTGTGCAGGGCCTGGCCGATCGCCTGGTAGACGGTGTCGGTGTCGAGGCCCAGCAGGGTGCCGATCCCGGCGGCCGCAGAGGGGCCGAGATGCGCGACGTGGTCGATCTTGTGCTCGTGCAGGCAGACGGCACGGACCAGGTCGACCTGGATCTCGTAGCCGGTGGCCAGACCGCGGATCAGGTCGTTGCCGTTACGGCCCGTGTGCTGCGCGACCGCGAGGATCGACGGGATGTTGTCACCGGGGTGCGAGTATTCGGCGGCGAGGAACGTGTCGTGGAAGTCGAGCTCCCGCACCGCGACGCCGTTCGCCCACGCCGCCCACTCGGGCGAGAAGGTGCCACCGACACCGAACACGGTCGATCCGGGGCTGTACGGATGTGCCTGCGCCTGCGCCCGCGCGTTGGCAACCGGGCGGCGGGTCAGGGAGGCCGCGGCAACGGCAGCGTTGTCGATGATCCGGTTGACGATCATCTCCGCGGTGTCCGCAGGCACCTCGACGGGGTCGGTGGCGACCTCGGCGATCTTCCACGCCAGGTGCTCCTCGCGCGGGAAGTCCTCGGCGGAGCGGTGCGTGCGTACGAGATGGGTCTTCACAGGTGTTCCTCCGGGCATCGTTGAGCTGTCTCGCTTTCGCACGCTACACAGACGCATCGACCAGCGAAATACGCCGCAAATGCCTACTTTTGCGGATCGGATCCTGCAAATCTGCGAACTTTGCGTAATCAGCGGGTGCTACCTTTTCGGGTATGCAGAAGATGTATGCCGGTGGTCGGCTTCGGCGGCTGCGCGAGGAGCGCGGGCTGACACAGTCGGCGCTCGCGAAAACGCTCGGGCTGTCCACCAGCTACGTCAATCAGCTCGAAAACGACCAACGCCCGCTGACGGTCCCGGTGCTGCTGCGCCTGAATGCCGACCTCGATCTCGACATGTCGTTCTTCGCCGCCGACACCGACGCCCGGCTGCTGGCCGACCTGCAGGAGGTGTTCGGGGAGAACCCCGAGGCCGCCGACCTGTCCACCACCGACATCGACGAACTCATCTCCCGAGTCCCGGCCGCAGCCCGGGTACTTGTCGGGTTGCACCGGAGGCTACGCGGCGCCACGGCGCAACTCGAGCAGTTCTCCACCGGCGTCGACGGCACACTGGCGGACCCGTCGACCGCGATGCCCTACGAGGATGTCCGCGACTTCTTCTACGACCAGCGCAACCACATCCCCGAACTCGACATCGCCGCCGAAAACCTGTTCACCTCCCGGGATTTGACCCTCGGCGGAATGGATCTGCAACTGAGCCGGCTGCTGCACGACGAACACGACATCACCGTCACCATCCGCACCGACGACCCCGACCGGCCCGGCCCGAAACGCACCTTCGACCCGCAGACCCGGGTGCTGACCCTCGCCCGGCGGCTCGCACCCGGACAACGCGCGTTCCAACTCGCCACCCAGCTGGCGTTTCTCACTCAGGCCGAGACGATCGACCGGATCGTCACCCGGACGGAATCGCTGCCGGCCCAGTCGAGGGACCTCGCCCGGATCGGGCTCGCGAACTACTTCGCCGGCGCCCTGATCCTGCCCTACACCCCGTTCCTGGCCTCCGCGGAAGCACTGCGCTACGACATCGACCTGCTGTCGATGAAATTCGAGGTCGGCTTCGAAACCATCTGCCACCGCCTCTCCACCCTGCAACGCCGCGGCCAGCGCGGGGTGCCGTTCTTCTTCGTCCGCACCGACCGCGCCGGCAACATCTCCAAACGCCAATCCGCCACCGCCTTCCACTTCTCCAGGGTCGGCGGCAGCTGCCCACTGTGGGTGGTACACGACGCATTCGCCACCCCGGGCCGGATCCGTACCCAGATCGCGCAGATGCCCGACGGGCGCTCCTACCTGTGGCTCGCCCGCACCACCGACGAGAGCACCCCCGGCTACCTTGCGCAGAAGCGGGACTTCGCGATCGGCCTGGGCTGCGACCTCACCTACGCGAGCAAACTCGTCTACTCCCACGGCCTGCAGATCGACGACCCGTCCACCGCCGTCCCCATCGGCCCCGGTTGCAAGGTCTGCGAGCGCGCAGGCTGCGCCCAACGCGCCTTCCCTCAACTCGGACGCACCATCAACGTCGACGAGAACAGCGCAGCCACCATCCCCTACACCCCCGGCGCCCGCTGAACGCGGCCCACCCTTCAGCCGAAGGGTCGCAGAGGTAGAGCGCCCGTGACCGACGGAGAAGAGATCACCGGTTCGCCGTCGCATGCACCACCGGAACCGGACTACCGTCAGAAGGGAATCGCATCACCATTCCACAGAGGAGGGGTCATGACTTCGACCCGGGAACTGTTCGACACCATGATCGCCAATTCCGGCTTGAGCAGTGACGTACTCGCCGCCGCCGTGGACGCCCTGCAGGAGGGCGAGGAAATCGTGGCGGCCTGCTCGATGGGCATGCTCGGTGCGCAGGATGCGCTGCAACTGGCCCCCGCTATCAGCCGGGACCTCGACTGCGCCGACATCCTCGGCGTCACCCGCCGCATCCTGACTCGGGGCAGCGGTCCCGACCACACGCTGATCACCGCCCAACTCGAAGCCTGCCTGCTCGCCTGCGAACGTAGCTACGAGTTGTGCAGCCGACACGCCGACCACCACGCTCACTGCCGGATGTGCGCGGACGCGACGCGCCGCTGCGCCGACATGTGCCGCCAGGTCCTCACAGCAATTCACGCCTAGGAATCCCACCGCTGCGCTACCCGGTGGCAGGTCGTACGCAGCTCTCATCGCCCCGGGAGTTCGATCGCGAGGTCGTGGTGGAAGAGATCACCGGGATCCCAGGTGGCTTTGATCCGTTGCAGCCGTGGGTAGTTGTCGCCGTAGTACAGGGTGGACCAGGGCACCGGGGAGGTGTTCCAGCGCGGATCCCGGAGGTCGGTGTCGGGGTAGTTGATGTAGCTGCCGGCGTTGGCGTGGTTCGGTGCGGGGACACCGCCGGTGTCGGCGTAGATGTCGCGGAACATGTTCCGTGACCATTCGAGGTGCGCGGCTTCGTCCGCGGGGTTGCGCCAGCCGGTGACGAAGACCGCCTTCATGAACGAGTTGCGGGTCGGCATCGCGGTGGCGTCGGCGGGGCGGGCGTTGATCGCGCCGCCGGCGGGGAAGAACTCCACACCGGAGTCGGGGCTCTGGAAGCGCGGATCGGTCAGGTACCGGTGCAGTGTGCGCAGCTGCTCGGGGCTGTAGGCCTGGCGCAGATTCGCGCTCTTGTACTTTCCCAGGAACGGTGCCCGGCCGCGGGGTGCGGACAGCCGCGTCGACACGTCCAGGAACGGGCCCTCGGTCGCGGGGATCACCACCGGCGGCGGCCACACCCCGTCGCTCACCGCGGCGACGAACTCGTCGAGCAGTCCCCTGGCGCCCGGAAGGCCGGCGTCGAGACGAGGGGTGAGCTGGCAGGACCCGCCGAGGAACGCGCTGGCGAAGAACTGCGCGTACAGGCTCGCGAACCGCGACCCCGGTTCGCTGTTGCGTTCGAAGAAACGCTGAAAATTCCCGACGAATCGGACGAAGGATTCCTCGGTCGCGGTCGGGAGGACGATCTGGCTGGTGATCAGATTTGCCGGGGGTGCCGGCAGGATCCGCGCGGAATCGGACCCGTCCGTATCGTGCGAGCGCAGCAGGTACCTGGTCACCACACCGAAGTTTCCGCCACCACCGCCGGTGTGCGCCCACCACAGATCCGGATTGGGACCGTCGCGGGTGGCGAGCACGGCCGATGCTTTCCCGTCAGCGTCGACCACCACGACCTCGACACCGTAGATGTGGTCGACGACAGAGCCGAACAATCGCGAGAGCGGACCGAAGCCGCCGCCGGCGGCATGCCCGCCCATGCCGACCCCGAGGCAGCTGCCGCCGGGAATCGTCACACCCCAACGCCGGTACAGCTGCTCGTACACGGAGCCGAGATCGGCACCCGCTCCGACCGAGAAAGCCCGGTGCGCCGGGTCGAAATCGATGCCGGTGAGCCGGTGGAGGTCGACGATCACCCCGGTCGCAGGATTGTCGACAAAAGCGTCGACGCAGTGCCCGCCCGAGCGGGCCGCGATGCGCAGCCCGTCGTCGACCGCCCGCTGGATGGCGGCGACGGTCTCTTCGGTGGTGGTGGGCACGAAGATGGCCTGGGGGCGAGCGAGAAAGCGCGGGTTGTATCCACGCTGCGCAAGGTCGGCGAACCCCTGATCGGCGGGCGTGAGCTCGGCTGCGGCAACAGGCACGCGGGGGTCGGCGAGGGCGGACGGGAGCCTGACGCCGGTCGCGGCGGCCCCAGCGAGTGCCGCACCGCCGAGGAGCAGGCGTCGGCGGGACAGTCCGGGCATCGCGTCAGTGTACTTCTCGGGGGCTCCTGGACTGTGGGAATCGACGCGAACCCCGGGTCCGGGGTACTAGTCCCGGTAGTAGCAGCGGTACTCTCGCGGGGTGAATTCACGGACCGAGGTGCTGGCGCAGGTGCGCGGCGCCGTCGTGGGTTCTTCCTCCGGGGCGGTCAGCATCGCCGCCCACGGCATCGCCGGTGGCGGTATGCCACCGAATGAGGCGTCGGTGGTGCTGCTGCTGGTCGCCTGCGCCGCGGTCGGCGCGGCCGTCGCCGCCCTCCGGATCACCGGTCGGGACGGGCTGGTCCTCGTGGCGGGGCTGGCCACCGGGCAATTGATTGGTCACACCACCCTGGGATTGGCCGTCGAGCACGCCCACGGCCTGGGACTGTCCACCCCGATGATCGCCGCCCACCTCGCCGCGATCGCGGTCTCCGCCACGCTGGTGCGCGGCGCCGAACGCGCCTGCCTACGAGCACTGGCTGCCGTCACCCGCATCGTCCTCGCGATTCTGACCCCGGCGCCGGTGTATACCGCAAGTTGGTCGGCGACCCCCGTCTATCGGGCGAAGCTGTCGCTCTGGCTGCTGGTCGGCTCGGCCGCCGGCACCCGCGGTCCACCCGCGCTCGTCTGAGTCGAATCCCTGTCGTACTCCGCCCGTTCCGCGATGTGACTGCGTCGCGGAACGGCTGGTGTCCATGGTTCGACTCCCCTCCTCTTCCGCCGTTCCCGCACCACCCTCCTATGGGTGAGCTGCGGCACGCGCGTTCCTTGGTCGGCACCAGCGGGATTCGTTGAGCGAGTCCGGGCGGCGACCCCATCGGGAGACGACACCCCCTCCCCCCACCCGAATGATGGGCTCGGGGGCGGAAGCGGCGGTCGCCCCACCACCGAATCGAGATGTGCCCATGTCCCTTCCCGAACTCGAACGCGACGCTCCCGTCGCCGACACCGCGCCGCCGACACCGTCGCGGGCGGCGACGAAGGACTCGCCGCCGCCGCGCAGCTTCCGGCCACTGATCATGCGTCTGCACTTCTACGCCGGGATCCTCGTGGCCCCGTTCCTGATCATCGCCACGATCAGCGGCCTCCTCTACGCCCTGGCACCCTCCGTGGAGCAACTCGTCTACCGCGACCTACTGCACGTCGACTCCACCGGTCCCGCGGTACCGATGCCCGACCAGGTGCGCGCCGCCCAGCAGACCCAGCCCGACCTCACCGTTGCGGCGGTCCGGCCGGCCGCCTCGGAGGGCGAGACGACGCGTGTGCTGTTCACCGACCCCAGCCTGGGTGAATCCGAACGCCGTGCAGTGTTCATCGACCCGGCCACCGCCCGGTCGGTGGGCGAGTCGGTGGCCTACGGCAGCAGCAGCGCACTGCCGATGCGGACCTGGATCTCTCAGCTGCACCGGCACCTGCACCTCGGCGAGCCGGGGCGGATCTACAGCGAACTCGCCGCTTCCTGGCTGTGGGTGATCGCCCTCGGCGGGGTCTACCTGTGGGTGCAGCGCTACCGCACCACCCGCCGTGCCCGCGGCGCCGACGCCGCCCGGTTGTTCACCCTGGATCGGTCGTCGCGCGGCCGGGCCCGCACCCTGAGCTGGCACGGGGTGGCCGGCATCTGGATCGCGGTCGGTCTGGTGTTCCTCTCGGCGACCGGGTTGACCTGGTCCAAGTACGCGGGTGAGAACGTCAGCGAGTTGCGCACCGCCCTGAGCTGGACGACCCCGAAGCTGGACAAGAAGCTGGCTGCCACGCCCACCGAGAGCAGCGGGTCGGGCGGTCACGACGGGCACGGCGGCGGGCACACGCCTGCAGCCGCCGATCCCGGTCTGCTCGAGCGGAACATCGGCGAACTCGACACGGTCCTGGGTATCGCCGCGAGCAACGGGGTCACCGGTGCCGTCGAGGCCGGCATTCCGGCCGACGCGGGCACCGCATTCACCGTCACCCAGACCCGCCAGCCCTGGCAGTTCTCGACCGATTCGGTCGCGGTCGACGGCGCCACCGGCACCGTGACCGATGTGCAGCGGTTCGCGGACTGGCCGCTGGCCGCGAAACTCACCTCCTGGGGGATCGCCCTGCATATGGGCCTGCTGTTCGGGTTGCTCAATCAACTCGCCCTCGCCGCGTTGGCGGTGGCGTTGCTGACCGTGATCGTGCGCGGCTACATCCTGTGGTGGCGGCGCCGGCCGACGCGGGGCACCCGCCGGGTCGGGCGGGCACCGCTGCGCGGGGCGTGGCGTCGCGTCCACCCCGCCACCGCGGTCGCAGTGGGCGTCGGGACGGTGGCGGTGGGCTGGTTCGTGCCGCTGCTCGGGCTGTCCCTGGCGGCGTTCCTGCTCGTCGACGCGGCCGTCGGTGCGATCGGCCGGGCCCGGGCGAACCGCCCGCCGTCGGCGACCACCGCGGTGCCGCAGTGATGGTCGAGTCCGACCTGTCGGAGTACCGCGACGATCTGGTCGCGATCGAGTCTCGGGTGGCGCGCGAGGTCGAGACCGGGTGGCGCGGGCCGGCGATCGCCGCCGCCGTCACCGTGCTCGTCATCGGTCTCGCCCTGCCCCACACCGGGACCGGGGCGGTGCCGGGGTGGTCGGTCGCCACGGCCGCACACTCCGGTGCCGGGGTCCCGCTTCGGGTGTTCACCGGATTCGCGATCGTCTTCGGAGTCGTGGTCTCCACGGTTGCGGCGACCACCCGCCGATGGGTAGCGGCGTGGATTGCGATGGCCGGCACCGGTCTCGGCACCCTGCTGGGGATGTTCGCGTACTGGTCCCAACAGGCCATGCCCGGCACCGCCCTGCGTGGCGGTGCCGGGATCGGGCTGATGCTCACCTGGGCTGCGATGGCCGCGTTGGCCGTCCTGTGGATCCCGATCGTCGCCTCCCGCAGCAACATCCTGCCCCCACCCGGCGACGCCGGGCGGCCTGACACAACGGAGAACTGACATGTCTTCCTTCACTCTTCGAAGCCTCGCCGCCGGTGGCGCCTGCGCGGCCGTGCTGCTGACCGGATGCTCCTCGAGCACGGACGCCCCCGCGACCGAGGCGGATGCGATCACCGTGTCCGACCAGTGGGTCAAGGCCGCCGACACCGGCATGAGTGCGGCGTTCGCGCAGCTGACCAACACCGGCGACCGGGACGTGCGGATCGTGTCCGTGTCCAGCCCGGCCTCCACCCGAATGGAACTGCACGAAATCGCCACCGGCGCGGACGGCGCCACCGTCATGCGGGAGAAGCAGGGCGGCGTCACCATCGCGGCGAACGGCACCCACGCCCTCGCCCCGGGCGAGGACCACCTGATGTTGATGGAACTGACTGCCCCACTCACCCCCGGCGTGACCACCACCTTCACCCTCACCTTCGAAGACGGATCGACCACCGACTTCGACGCGCAGGTGCGTGACTTCTCCGGCAACCAGGAGAATTACGACCCCTCCGGCGGCCACGACTCCCCCGCGCCGGCGGCAACCGCACCCGGACACGGTGGCTGAGCGGCAGACACCGCCGACCCGTGGCCTGAGTCGGCGGCACCTGTTCGGAGCAGGTGCCGCCGCGCTCGGAGCCGCCGGACTCGGCTGGGGCGCACAAGAGATCGTCGACCACCGCACCACCGAGGCCACCGCGGAGGGCGGGCTGACCGAACCGTTCCACGGCCCGCATCAGGGTGGGATCGCGACCCCGCCACAGGCGCACGCCCAGTTCGTCGGCGTGGACCTGCGGGAGAACGCCGACCGCGCCACTGTCGCCGGCCTGCTGAAAGTGTGGACACAGGACGCTGCCCGGCTGACCGCCGGCACGTCGGCGCTGGCGGACACCGAACCCGAACTCGCGGCCACCCCGGCCCGGTTGACCGTCACCGTGGGTCTGGGTCCCGGAGTGTTCGGCGCCGCCGACGTCACGGACCGGCAGCCGTCGTGGCTACGACCGCTACCCGCGTTTCCGATCGATCGACTCAACGAGAATTCTTGGGGGCAAACGGATCTGCTGCTTCAGGTGTGCGCCGACGACCCTGTCACGGTGGCGCACGCGGTCCGGGTGCTGACCAAGAACGTGCGCTCGCTGGTAACGGTTCGCTGGTCCCAACGCGGGTTCCGCAATGCTCGCCGCAGCCACCCCGAGGGCACCACAATGCGCAACCTGATGGGGCAGGTCGACGGCACCGTCAACCCAGACCCGGACACGGAGGAGTTCGACCGCCTGGTCTGGGACGACGGCAGCGCCCATCGATGGCTGACCGGTGGCACGTCCCTGGTGCTTCGACGGATCCGGATGGAACTGGACACCTGGGAAGAAATCGACCGGCCCGGAAGGGAATTGACGGTCGGGCGCACACTCGATACCGGGGCGCCGCTGACCGGCACCGACGAACACGACGACCCCGACTTCACCGCCACCGACAGGTTCGGCATCCCGGTGATCCCGCCGGGCTCGCATATTGCCCGCGCCCACCACACCCACGACGGGGAACGGTTCCACCGCCGCGCCTACAACTACGACGACCCACCCCAGCCCGGGCAGGTGTCGAACTCTGGGTTGATTTTCGCCTCCTACCAACGAGACATCGACACCCAGTTCCTGCCCGTCCAGCAGCGACTCGCCGAGTTCGACGCCCTCAACCAGTGGACGACCCCGATCGGCTCCGCCGTCTACGCCCTGCCACCGGGCACCGACCCGGGCGGCTACCTCGGCGACACCCTGCTGGAGGCCACGGCCTGAGCACCTGCCGCGCCTCCTCCGCGGAGGTGCAGCGCGCACACCGTCCCCGACCCGGGCCGGCAACGGCCCGGACACAGGAGAACACATCCGTGATGAACGCACCCACGTACTCCCCCACCACACCGGCCGCGCAGCTGCTCAGCTCCGGCCACCGCTGCCCGCGGCCGAGGCACATGGTCGGTAACACTCCCGTCCTGTGAGTGGGCGAACCCTTCACCACCGCAGGCACCGGATTCCGGGCGAAACCCGCCGGAATCGCCCGCACCCTCCGCCAGTTCTGCCCACACCTGAACCTGATCGGGGTCGATACCATCGACTCCACCATCTTCGGGCAACCCGCCGGCACCCGGCTGACGCGCGGCCTCGGCTCGAGCATCTACCCTGCTGATGCCCTACCTCGCCGGGTATCTCGCCGGCCCGCTCGGGATGGCCGCCTGGGCGGTCGGACCGGTCCTCGGAGCGAGGAACTTCTCCCAACAGGGCATGTTCGTCGTCGGCGGCACCCTGGCCGATCACCTCGGATACAAACCGCTGATCATCGCCGGTGCCTGCTCCGTACCGGCGGCTTCGCCCTGCTGGCGGTTCTGAGCAACCTTCCCGCGATCCTGATCGCCTCAGCGGCAACCGGATTCGCCGGCACCCTGTTCAACCCCTGCGGTACGCGCCTACCTCGCCGCCGATTCCGGATCAGCTGCCTCGTCGCCGCCGCGGTCTTCGGGGCCCTGCCTGTCGTGCAGATCTGGGCCCTGCCCCCCGCCCCCACCAAAGCGCCACCGGCAAACGGACGGCAGTCCTCGCCGACTGGCGCACCGTCGCCACGAACCGCCCCTTCGTGCTGTTCTCGCTGGCGTTGATCGGGTCCCACGTACTATCCCGTTCAGATCTACCTCGCGCTACCCCTGCAAGCCCGCCTGCTCGTCGAGGACTCCTCCGACACCGCATTGGTCACCGCGCTGTTCGTCATCTCCGGCCTGGTCTCGATAGCCGGGCAACTCTGGATCACTGAGTGGTTCGCGACCCGGTGGGGACCGACCCGCAGTCTGGTCATCGGCATTGGCATCCTCGCCGCCGCCCTCATCCCCACTTGCTCTGTTTCCCGCCGCAACCACGGCGGGCTCGACACCGCGGGCGCATCCGCCGACGCCGCACCACACAGGTAGAGCCGACACCGAATGCCGTGCCCGTGTGAGTGCACCTACGAGAAGACCTTGCCGGGGTTCAGGATTCCGTGCGGGTCGAGGGCCCTCTTCACCGATCGGTGCATGTCCAGCACGACCGGATCGAGTTCCTGGGCAAGACCTTCCATCTTGAGCAGGCCGACACCGTGCTCGCCGGTGACGGTGCCGCCGAGTTCGAGTGCTGCGTCGATGATCTCCGCAAACGCCGCCTGGGCGCGGGCTCGTGCGGCCTCGTCGCCGCGGGGTGTGATGAGCAGCGGGTGCAGGTTGCCGTCGCCGGCGTGTGCGATGTTCGCGATCGTGGTCTCGTGGGCGATGCCGATCTGTTCGATGCGCGCAAGCATCTCGGGGACAGTCCGTTTCGGCACGCACACGTCTTCGGTGAGGACCGGTCCGAGCCGCTCCATCGCGGGGTAGGCCAGGCGGCGCGCGGCGAACAACGCATCCGCCTCCTCTTGGTCGGTGGAGACGGCAGACCACGTGGCTCCGGCTTCGTCGAAGCACGACAGCATCTTCTCGGCCTCCTGATCGCCGATGACCCCCGCGGTGTCGATACGGCCGAGGAGCACGACGTTCGCCTCCACCGACAGTCCCATCTTCTTCCAGGCGTCGACAGCTATGAGGCACTGCTTGTCCACCAACTCGAGCGCCGACGGGGTGAGTCCCGCCGCGGCCACGGCGCTGACGGCCCGGCCCGCGTCGACGATGGAGTCGAAGTAGCCGGCCACCGTGCGCTGCGGGTCCTGCAACGGGCGCAACTTGACCGTGATCTCGGTGATGACGCCGAGCGTTCCCTCGGACCCGACCATGAGACCCGCCAGGTCGTAACCGGCGACGCCCTTGGCGGTCTTGCGTCCGAGGCGCACGAGTTCACCCGTGCCGGTGACGATCTGCATGCCGAGCACGTAGTCACGGGTGACGCCGTACTTGACGCAGCACAGCCCGCCCGCGTTGGTGGCGACGTTTCCTCCGATCGTCGACCACGGTGAACTGGCCGGATCCGGGGGATACCAGAGTCCGTGTTCGGCGCACGCGGCGCGGAGATCGTCGTTCACCACGCCGGGTTCGACGACGGAGTACCGCTCGAGGGGATCGATCTCCCTGATCGCGTTCATGCCCTCGAGCGCGAGGACGACACAGCCGTCGGTCGCGTTCGCCCCGCCGGACAGCCCGGTGCCGGCGCCCCGCGTGACGACGGCGGTGTCGTGCTCGAGGCACGCACGCACGACGGCCTGGACTTCGAGCGCCGTTCGGGGGCGGACGACGGCGAGCGGGGCGGCGTACGGCGCCCACTCCGCCTCGTCGTGCTGGTACCTGGCGACGACGTCGGGGTCGCGCACGACACGATCCGCCGGAAGGGCTGCCAAGAGTGCATCGATCAACATGACGAGAACCAGTCCTTTGCGGCCGAGAAGGTGATGATTCAAACGTAGCTGTGATCTGAATCTCGGCCAATGTAGATTCCATCTATCGAATCCGGGGATCCATGGACGGAGACACCAGTGAGTACTGCCGATCGCGGCTGGATGGAACTGCTGCTCGACGACGCACCCATCGACGAACTCGAGACCCTCCGGCGCACGCTGATCGACGGCTCCACCCGGTCCGGCCGGGCGGCGATCGAACGGGAGGCCGGCGCCGCACTGCGGCTGCGGGCACAGCTCGACCAGCGTCGGCAGCGCAGCAGGGAGCTGGCGGCGCTCAACGACATCGCGGTCCGGCTGACGACGGTCCGTGACGACCGGGCGCTGCTGCAGGAGGTGGTCGACCAGGCGCGGCAACTGCTCGGTGTGGATCTCGCCTACATGGGATCGGTCTACGACGAGGAATTTGTCATCGAGGTCACCAGCGGGGCGCTGACCCCGAATCTAGTCGGCATCCGCCTGTCACTGGACGAGGGACTTGTGGGCCTGATCGTCCGAGGGTCCGCACCGGAGTGGACACCCGACTACCAGAGCGAACCGGCGTTTCGGCACATCACGGGAGCCGACAGCGCGGCGCGGTCCGAGAACATGCGCGGCCTGCTCGGGGTTCCCCTCCGCGTCGCCGACCGCGTCATCGGCGCGTTGTTCGCGTGCAAGCGTCAGGAGCGGGCATTCACCGAATCCGAGATCGCGCTGTTGTCGGCGCTGGCGGCCCACGCGGCGATTGCGATCGAGAACGTGCGCTCACTGGAACGCGACCGGGACACCGTCGCTCGACTCGAAGCCGTGAACGCCGAATTGTCGCAGCGGACGAACGAGCTCGAACAGATCCTGCAGTGGGACCGGACGCTCACCCAGGTGGTGCTGCTCGGCGCGGGAGTGCAACGCCTGGTGCAGGAGGTGGCCCAGCTCTCCCGGCAGCCCGCATATTTCGTGCTGGACGAATCCGCCCTACCGGCGGAACTGACGCCCCACGCCGACGACGTGGCGGCGGCGGTCCGCGAATTGCGCTCCGGTGGGAAGGACCACGTCGCACGGCGCGGGGTGCTGGCGCAACGCGTCGCGGCAGCCGGGGAGATGCTCGGCGCGCTGGTGTCCCTCGGTGCGGAGCAGCCAACCACCCGGCTGCTGCTCGAACGCGCGGCACCCGCGATCGCACTGTCCCTCGCCGGGGAACGTGCGGCCGGTGAGGCGACGCGTCGCGCGCGGGACGCGTTTCTCGTCGACCTGCTGACTCATCCCGCCGCCACCGCGCAGGACGAACGCAGGCAACTGCGGTTGGCCGGGCTCAACCCCGACACCACCTACTGCATCGCCGTGGCGACCGCCGGCGGGCAGGACACCTCCATCCGCACCGCCCTCGGGGCCTTGCCGCTCCCATCCGGAACCGTTGCGGCGGAACACGGCTCCCGCGCACTGGCCGTCGTACCCGCCAACGACTCCGCGTCCGTGCAGGCGGTGTTCACCTCCGGGCGACTCGACGCGACGATCGGTATCGCGGACCCCGCGATCGGCGCGAAGGCACTCGCGCACGCCTACGTCGAAGCGCAGCAGACCGTCGACGTGCTCGACACCCTCGGGCGCGCGGGGGAAGTCTCCTCGGCGCGCGGTCTGGGCATCTACCGGATCCTGCTGAGCCACATGGCGCGTGAGCACCTCGACGAACTGACCGAGGCCCAGCTGGGGCCGTTGATGGCGGAACAGTCCAAACGCGGAGTGCCACTGCTGGAAACACTGTCGGAGTATCTGGCGCACGGCCGTCACCACTCGGCGACCGCGTCGAGCCTCGGCGTCCACGTCAACACCCTCTACCAGCGCCTCGACGCCATCGACCGCCTCCTCGGCCCGGACTGGCGAGACCCCGACAAGGCGCTCGACCTGCAGGTGCTGATGCGGCTGCGGAGAACGGCGGACCTGCTCGGCGCACGAACGCGGTGACCCGGCTCAGGCGCTGATGCCGCCGGTGAGGATGGCGGCGAGTTCGGCGTAGGCGTGCGCGTCGTCGAGGCCGGTGCTGTCGCGGACCCCGCGTTGCTGGATGCGGACCATCATGGTGGCGGCGAGGTCGGCGGCGAAGGCGGCGTGCACGTCGCGGAAGTCGCCGGCGGCGACGCCTTCGGTGATCAACTCCTGAACCCGGCCGGCCGCGAACTGGGTGTTCCGTTCGTAGACCTCCCGCGCCGGGGGGAAGGCGTCGAGGTCGGCCATGAACTGGTCGGATGCGGCCGCGAGGGCGTTGCCGACGGCCGACAGGTACGCGGTGATCCGCTCGCGGGCCCCGTGGATCGGCTCGATGTGCGACTCGACGTCCTCGGTGGCGCGACGGAAGAAGTGCACCGTGGCGGCCCGGACGAGCTGCTCTTTGCTGCCGGCGAGGGTGTACAGCGTCGACTTCGAGCAGCGCAGCCGGTTCGCGATCTCGTCGAGGGTCAGGTGCGCGAACCCCTCGACCAGGAAGAGGTCGACGAGGGCGTCGAAGAGCTGGGTGCGCCGTCGGGTGGCGAAACCGGGTCGGGTGGGCTGCTCCATGACCGAAATAGTACTGGGCAGCGCCTTGCAGTACTATTTCACAATCAGTACTCTGGGCCGTAATCCAGTACTGCTTTCCGTAGCCTTCGCGAGGAGAAACCGTGGCCGTCGATCGTTTACTGCCCACCGACGAAGCCCGTGACCTGATCCAGCTCACGCGCGACGTCGCCGACAAGGCCCTGACGCCGATCGTCGACGAGCACGAGAAGTCCGAGACGTATCCCGAAGGGGTGTTCGCCACCCTCGGCGAGGCCGGGCTGCTGAGCCTGCCGTACCCGGAGGAGTGGGGCGGCGGCGGGCAACCCTACGAGGTGTACCTGCAGGTGCTCGAGGAGATCGCCGCCCGCTGGGCCTCCGTCGCGGTCGCGGTCAGCGTCCACAGCCTTGCCTGCCACCCGCTGATGGCGTTCGGTACCGACGAGCAGAAGCAGCAGTGGCTCCCGGACATGCTCGGCGGCAACACCATCGGGGCCTACAGCCTGTCCGAGCCGCAGGCCGGATCCGATGCTGCCGCGCTCGCGTGCAAGGCCGCCGCGACCGACGGCGGGTACGTCGTCAACGGCGCGAAGGCGTGGATCACGCACGGCGGCATCGCCGATTTCTACAACCTCTTCGCCCGCACCGGCGAGGGTTCCAAGGGCATCTCCTGCTTCCTGGTCCCGAAGGACACCGAGGGACTCACGTTCGGCAAGCCCGAGGAGAAGATGGGCCTGCACGCCGTGCCGACGACGTCCGCGCACTACGACGACGCGTTCGTGCCCACGGAGCGACGCCTTGGCGCCGAGGGCCAGGGACTGCAGATCGCCTTCAGCGCACTCGATTCCGGCCGGCTGGGCATCGCGGCGGTCGCGGTCGGTCTCGCGCAGGCCGCCCTCGACGAGGCCGTGGCCTATGCCCAGGAGCGGACCACGTTCGGGAAGAAGATCATCGACCATCAGGGCCTCGGATTCCTGCTCGCCGACATGGCCGCGGCCGTCGATTCCGCCCGGGCCACGTACCTCGACGCCGCCCGACGCCGCGACGCCGGCCTGCCGTACTCCCGCAACGCGTCCGTCGCGAAGCTCGTCGCCACCGACGCCGCCATGAAGGTGACCACCGACGCCGTCCAGGTGCTCGGCGGCTACGGCTACACCCGCGACTTCCGCGTCGAGCGGTACATGAGGGAAGCGAAGATCACCCAGATCTTCGAGGGCACCAACCAGATTCAGCGTCTGGTCATCAGCCGCAGCCTCGCACACTGACTCTCCTTCCTTCGAGAAAGGCCCCTCTTCACATGCCCACCTCCGTGATCGTCGCAGGCGCCCGCACCCCGATCGGCCGCCTGCAGGGTTCGCTCGCCGGGTTCTCCGGCGCCGACCTCGGTGCTATCGCCATCGAGGCCGCGCTCGGCAAGGCCGGTGTCGCCCCGGACCGCGTGCAGTACGTGATCATGGGTCAGGTCCTCACCGCCGGTGCCGGGCAGATGCCCGCCCGTCAGGCGGCTGCGAAGGCCGGGATCCCGATGAGCACGCCGTCGCTGAACATCAACAAGGTGTGCCTGTCGGGAGTCGAGTCGATCATCCTCGCCGACCAGTTCATCCGGTCCGGTGCGTTCGACGTGGTCGTCGCCGGCGGGATGGAGTCGATGAGCCAGGCCCCGCACCTGCTGCCCGGGTCCCGGGGCGGGTTCAAGTACGGCGACGTCACCCTCGTCGACCACATGGCCCACGACGGGTTGCACGACGCGTTCACCGACCAGCCGATGGGACTGCTCACCGAGGCCGGCAACGACAAGGACGTCATCGCCCGCGAGGACCAGGACGCGTTCGCCGCCCGCTCGCACCAGCTCGCCGCGAAGGCGTGGGACAGCGGAATCTTCGACGACGAGGTCGTCCCCGTCGAGATCCCCTCCCGCAGGGGTGAGAGCACCTGGCTGCGCCGCGACGAGGGCATCCGCCCCGACACCACGGTGGAGACCCTGGCCCGGTTGCGGGGCGCGTTCCGCAAGGACGGCACCGTGACCGCCGGGAACGCGTCGACCATCAACGACGGCGCCTGCGCCGTGGTGGTGATGAGCAAGGAGCGTGCCGAGTCGGAGGGGCTGACCTGGCTGGCCGAGATCGGTGAGCACGGGATGGTCGCCGGACCGGATTCCGGTCTGCAGTTCCAGCCGTCCGGCGCCATCGCGAAAGCCTGTGACGCAGCCGGAATCTCGACCGCCGAGCTGGATCTGATCGAGATCAACGAGGCGTTCGCCGCGGTCGGGATCGCCTCCACCCGCGAACTCGGCGTCGACCCCGAACGCGTCAACGTCAACGGCGGCGCCATCGCGCTCGGCCACCCCATCGGCATGTCCGGTGCCCGGATCACGCTGCACCTCGCGCTCGAACTGCAGCGCCGCGGCGGCGGCACCGGCGCCGTCGCCCTTTGCGGCGGAGGCGGACAGGGCGACGCCCTGATTCTGCGCGTCCCCTGACTCAGCGCGGCGGCTCCGTCGACGCGATCCGTACCGCGAGAAGGAGATTGACGACGTCTTCCACGCGCCGAAGGTCCTTGCCGGTGCGCTCGGCGATCCGGCCCAGCCGGTAGTACATCGTGTTCACGTGAATCTGTAGCGCCGAGGCGGCCGACTTGGCGTTCATGTCGTGGGCGACATACGCCGTCAGGGTCTCGATGTAGATCGCGCCCGCCGACAGATCTTCGGCGATGAACGCACGCAGCTGGGGGTCGACGAGTCGTCGCGCGGTCGGGTCCGCGCGACGCACCAGATAGTCCAGAGGCGAAAGGTCGTCGAAGATCTGGACCTCGCGCCGACCTCCCAGGTGGTCACAGGCGACCTGGGCCTCCAGCAACGCTTCGGCGGTCTGCTCGAACCCGAGGTGCGCCGAGCTGATCCCGATCGACGCCGCGGTACGAGTCGTCCCGAGCTCCGTGGCTGCACGAGCGACCTTCTGAGACAGGGTGCTAGGGCTGAATCTTTCGAGCGGGACAAGTCCGACGAGTTCCTGCCGCCACGGCACCAGCATCCCAGACAGGTGCCGGGAGAGCACCCGGCGTGCGTCGAGGATCGGATCCGCGCCGTCCGCCTCCGAACTCGCCCGGCACACGAGGACGACGAACCCGGCACCGTCCGCGAGACCGGCCCGGCGCATCGCCTCCAGGCGGACCGGCACGGCGGGCACGTTCCCCGCGAGCAGATCCTCGAGACAGTCGAGTGCGATGCGCTCCTGGTCGGCCACGAGATATTGCTGTGCCTGAAGGTAAGTGGTCGCGGCGGCAGAACAGCCCGCCTCGATCGTGCGCATGAGGTGCTCGACGAGGCCCAGCGCCGTCTCCTGCTGCCCCTCCGTCGATCGGACGAATTCGAGAACATACGACCAGAGGACGATCTGCCCGATGCGAAACGCGTGAAGGAAGTCGATCAGGGAGATGCCGTGCGCCACGCGCTCCGAGGCATGGTGGGAGGTGAATGCGAAATCGTCGAGGCGCGGATCCCGTTGTTCGATGACGCTGGTCGTGAACACCGCGAACACGGCGGTCACGTGGGCGACCACGTCGTCATACAGGCCCGTGGCGCGGTAGGACGGCAGTTCTGCCCAGATCGCGTCGCTGGCGGCTCGCGCGATTTCCGGACGCCGGTCGTGCACCCACCTCGCGAGACCGATCGCCGCGTCGTCGAACGGCCGCAGGGCTCCGGGTGCTGTGGTCATCTCCCCGACCTCCGATACTGTCCACACGCTGTGGCCAGGCTACAGCTCGAATTCGGACCTACGGCACATTCCCACCAGTGAACTGTGGGCCGACCACAAACATGTTCGGTGCCGCACCACGATGAAGTGACGGCTGTCACGGCCTATGGTTGCTCGGACGACCCACGAGGCTCGCCGCCGTTCGCGCGTGGGAGCCCGCCGCAATCTTCGAGGGAGTGACCCACGTGAGCTTTAAGAGCCCGTTTCCGGATGTCGAGATCCCGAACCTGAGTGTCTACGATTTCCTGTTCGGTGACCTCGCGCCGGCGGATGCGGACCGGCCCGCACTGGTCGACGGCGCCTCGGGTGCGGTGACCAGCTACCACACCCTGGTGGCGCAGATCGACGCCGTGGCGGGGGCGCTGGCCGCCCGCGGCCTGGCGGTCGGGGAGGTGGTGGCCCTGCATTCACCGAACGTGCCCGCGTTCGCCGCGGTGTTCCACGGCATCCTGCGCGCCGGGGGTGTCGCGACCACGATCAACGCCCTCTACACCGCCGAGGACATCGCCAAACAGCTCACCGACTCGCACGCGAAGTTCCTGTTCACCGTCTCCCCACTGCTCCCGCAAGCCCGGGCCGCGGCGGCGAAGGTCGGTATCGCGGATCAGAACGTGATCGTCCTCGACGGCGCGGACGGGCACCCGTCGCTGCGTGATCTGCTGGCCGAGGCCCACCCGGCGCCGCAGGTGTCGTTCGACCCGGCCACCCAGCTGGCGGTGCTGCCGTACTCGTCGGGGACCACCGGCCGCCCGAAGGGGGTGATGCTCACCCACCGCAACCTGGTTGCCAACGTCTGCCAGATCAACCCGCGGATGGGCATCGGCGCCGACGACAGACTGCTGGCGGTGCTGCCGTTCTTCCACATCTACGGGATGACGGTGCTGCTCAACGCGGCCCTGTTCAACCGGGCGTCGCTGGTGACGATGCCGAAGTTCGACCTCGTCGAGTTCCTGTCCATCGTCTCCGGGCAGAAGTGCACGTATGTGTTCATCGCCCCACCGGTCGCGGTCGCGTTGGCCAAGCACCCGTTGGTCGACGACTACGACCTGTCGAGTGTGCATTCGGTGTTCTCCGGTGCCGCCCCGCTGGATCAGGAACTGGGCAAGGCGGTCGCGAACCGGCTCGGCTGCCGGGTCCGGCAGGGCTACGGGATGTCGGAGATGAGCCCGGTCTCCCATGCGATCCCGTTCGACCGCGACGACATCGCCCTCGATTCGGTCGGCCCGACGATCGCGAACATGGAATGCAAACTCGTCGACCCCGCCACCGGCGAGGAGGTCGACTACCCCACCGAGGGGGTCAGCGCGCCGGGGGAGTTGTGGTGCAAGGGACCGAACATCATGGCCGGGTACCTCGGCAACGAGCAGGCCACCGCCGAGACCCTGGACGCGGACGGGTACCTGCACACCGGGGACATCGCGACCGTCGACGCGGAAGGGGTGGTGACGATCGTGGACCGGATGAAGGAGCTGATCAAGTACAAGGGCTACCAGGTGCCGCCCGCCGAACTGGAGGCGCTGCTGCTCACGCACCCGCAGATCGCCGACGCCGCCGTCATCGGCGTCCTCGACGACGAGGGTGAGGAGGTCCCGAAGGCGTTCGTCGTCCCCCAACCAGGTGCCGAAGATCTGGATGAGGCCGCGGTGATCGCGTTCGTCGCCGACCGGGTCTCCCCGCACAAGAAGGTCCGCAAGGTCGAGTTCATCGACCTCGTCCCCAAGTCCGCCGCAGGCAAAATCCTCCGCAAAGACCTCCGCACACGGGAAACAGCAGCACAGTAGTCGTGCCTCCTCCGTCCCGGTCCGGCACGGCAGCGCCGGCCGGGACGGAGGACGCGCGCTCCGCGACTGAAAGTGCCTGGTCAGTGGGTGAGCTTGGCCGCTGCCTCGGTGAGGCTCATTCCCTTCGTCTCCGGCGCCAACCACTGCGACAGCGCGGCACCCGCGACGGCCACGGCGGCGGCGATCAGCATGGTCGGGCCGGCGCCGAGACTGCTCATCGACACCGGCATCAGGAAGGTGCCGATGCCCGCGCCCACTCGGCTGACCGCAGTCGCGAAACCCGTTCCGATGCCCCGGATCTCGGTCGGAAGAACTTCGGGTGGGTAGACGCCGGTCAGAGCGTTGTACATCGCGTTGAAGAACGAGAAGACCAAAAACAGGGCCAGCACGACGGCCGCCGGCGCACCTGCCCACAGCCCGATGACGGCGAGGACGGCGGCGCACAGCCACTGCGGGGGAACGGTCAGGACGCGGCGACCGACCCTGTCGATCAGGAAGAACGTGAGCACGACTCCGGCGAGAGCGACCGCGGAGAGTCCGACGCCACCGGCGAGGCCACCACCGAGCCCGTACTCATGCAGGACGCTGTCGGCGAACGTGGCGATCGCGAAATACGGAGTGACGGCGCAGAACCAGAACCCTGAGATGAACAGCGTGGATCGCCAGTGGTGCTCGTTGAACAGCATCCCGAAGGTGCCCTTGGCTATGTCTTCGTGCTCGACGTCGGCGAGCACGTCACCCGCAACGTATTTTCGGGCGAGGGCGCGGGCTTCGTCCTTTCGGCCCCTGCTCCACAGCCAGCGCGGGGACTCCGGAAGTCCGAGCCGGCCGAGGAACAGGACCACGGCGATGACCGTGCTGGTCGACAGGATCAGGTGCCAACTCAGGCTGGTGTACTCGTTGAGCAGATAGCCGATCAGGTACGCCGTCATGAAGCCGCCGTACCAGGCGATCTGCATCGCGCCGAGCAGTCGCCCTCGCAAGTGGGTGGGCGAGAATTCACTCATCAGCGGCCAGCCGACCGAGTATTCGATGCCGATCGCGATACCCATCAGCACCCGCACCACCAACAGCCACATCGGTGAATCGATGAACACCTGCATGCCCGAGGCGACGGTGAACAGGGCGATGTCGAAGGTGAACAGCGGTTTGCGGCCCCATCTGTCGGCAGCCCACCCGCCGATGGGCGAGCCGAGCAGCACACCGATCAGGGCCGCCGCGACGATCATGCCCTCCCACAGCTCCGAGATCTGCAGGTCGTCGGCCATCGTGGCCGAGACCGGACCGATGATGCCGAGGATGTAGCCGTCCAGGAACATTCCTCCGACCAGGACAGTGACCAACCTGATCATGAAGCGACGTTTACTCGCCTCCGAGCCCGGACCCCGATCGGTAGTTGTGTTCTTCACGGATATTGATCTTTCCCGTCGGCGGGATGGGAAGTACATACTCGTCAACGGCTTGGTTCGGCCCGGTACGATCGCGGTCGTGTACTCCCACCGGATTCGGTATCACGAGGTCGACCAGCAGGGATATCTCTTCAACAGCCGATACCTGGAGATCGCGGATGTCGCGATGACCGAATTCTTCCGCTCGCTCGGATGGCAGTACGACGCACTCATCGCGACGGGAACGGATCCGTCCGTCGTCAAGAGCGAGATCGCCTTTGTCAGTCCCTGCCGTTTCGATGACGTTCTCGACGCCGAGACGGTTCCGACCCGCGTCGGAACGTCGAGCTTCCGGCTACGCATCACTCTGCGGCGAAGCGGGGGCGTCGTCGCGACCATCGAGAACACCTACGTCAACGTCGATCTCGCGTCGGCGCGGTCGCGCCCACTGCCCACCGACGTCGCCGAAGCGCTCGAGCGGGAAGTTCGAGTCGAAACAACCTGAGACCGTCCGCATTACAAGTCGCTGACGACACCGCCGTGCGGAATGACACCACCCCTCGGTTCACGTACCCGCCAATGGGATTGCGATGCCGGCCTTCGCACGATACCGGGTCTCGTCACACATGCTGCACACATTCTGGCCTCGTTCGGGTAGTGGCGCAGTGACATCAGGTACCGAGGCGGTCAACACGGCAGTTGTGCAGTAGCAGAGGGTAGTTCGCCATTGCACCGCCTCGGGAACGGCCGTCACCGTATCGCAGGAAAATCGCCCGCCGCAAGAGAACTCACCGACTCCCCTCCGGCATACCGGGGCCGCATACAACCATCATGAAACGGCATTAACACCTCGTATCCATCAGGGTGCAGAATCGCTTCCAGACGCTTCTCTGAGATGCAGGTCACCTGAGAACCGTGAAATTGGAGAGGTCACACATGCGGCCATCCAGCCGCATTCGATTCTGCCCACACCCAGGAACATCGAGGAGTTTTCATGAGCCCATCGACACCGCCACCAGCGCCCCGGTGCGACGATCAGCCGACTGGGAAACCTCGCACTCGCGGCCACTACGTGAAGTCGATCCTGGTCGGCTCGGTCGGCAACATGATCGAGTGGTTCGACTGGTTCGTGTACTCCACGTTCGCCATCTATTTCGCCGGACAGTTCTTTCCCAGCGGCGACCCCACGGCTCAATTGCTCAACACTGCAGCCATCTTCGCTGTCGGATTCCTGGCGCGGCCGCTCGGCGGCTGGCTACTCGGCCGCCTGTCCGACCGCACCGGCCGCAAGGCCGGTTTGACGGTCTCCGTGGCGATGATGTCGGCGAGCGCATTGATGATCGCTCTCGCCCCGAACTTTGCGACGGCCGGTTATGTCGGAGCAGGAATGCTGGTCGCGGCGCGGATCCTGCAGGGACTCTCCGTCGGCGGCGAATATGCGGCGTCGGCCACGTATCTCACCGAGGTGTCAAAGAAGGGGTGGCGCGGCCTCGGCGCCAGCTTCCAGTACATCTCCGTCACCCTGGGCCAGCTCGCCGGCCTTCTGGTCCTGATCGTCCTGCAGTTCTTCCTCACCGAGGAACAGCTGACCGGATGGGGTTGGCGGGTGCCGTTCGCGATGGGCGCGCTCGGTGCCGTCGCGGTCTTCTATCTGCGGCGCGGCATGCACGAGACCGACGCCTATGCTGTCGCCGAAACCGCCGATGCGAAGGACCGGCGTGGCACGCTCGCCGAGGTCTGGCGGAACCGGCGCGCAGCAATGGTGGTCTTCGCCCTGACGCTCGGCGGCACGGTGGCGTACTACACGTACACCACCTATCTGACGAGTTACTTCGTCAACAGTGTCGGGCTCGCGAAGGCACAGGCATCGACGATCAGCTTCATCGGTCTGCTCGTGTTCCTCGTTCTGCTACCGCTCGGCGGCTACGTCTCCGACCGTATCGGCCGGCGGCCGGTTCTCATCTTCTTCGGCGTCGGCACCACGATCGGCACATACCCCATTCTGCAAGGCATGCAGAACAATCCGACGTGGCTGACGTGCCTGGTTCTCACCATCCTCGGCCTGGTGTTCGTCGTGGGGTACTCGTCGGTCAATGCGGTGGTCAAGGCCGAACTCTTCCCCACGAGTGTGCGGACCGTCGGCGTCGCCATCCCCTACAGTCTCGCGACCGCGGTCTTCGGTGGCACCGCGCCCTACATCGCGCTCGCGTTCCGCGACGCGGGCCGGGAGAGCTGGTTCTTCGTCTACGTCTCGATCTGCGCGGCCATCTCCCTCGTCACCTATGTGTTCATGCGCGAGACCAAGGACACCGATCTCGTGACCGAGACCGCGCCGAACCAGTCCCAACCGCGTGTGACGACGTCATAGCGTCACCGCATCCGACTTCTCGTAAGGCCTGTCCCACAAGACACGTGTGGGACAGGCCTTTCCTCTGCAGGAGGTTGCCGGACTACTCGACGTTCCGTGCCGCCCAGCTTCGCGTTCGGTCGCGCAGAACGTCGACAATCCCGTCCTTCGCACCGACGATGACCGAGTGCGAGGCAATGACGCCGACGGCAGCGACGGTCTTGCCGGACTCCCGCACTGCGATGGAAACGCCGTCACCCTGCTCGGATGCATGGGGAGAGATGCAAACACCGGTCTGTTCGATCTCGGGCAGGGCGGTGAGGAACTTGTCGACGAGGGGGTGTTCGTCGGCAGCGACGTTCCGAAGATTCGCCCACAGATCCCGCTTCTCCATCCCGGCAAGGAGTACCCAGCCACCGGATGTGCGGATCAAGGATCGGCGCACATAGTTCTCGGCAAGGTAGGCGAACCGCGGATCGGACGAGCAGTAGTCGACGTAGAAGATATTCGGTCCGACTGCGATGGATAGCACGGTCGTCAAGCCGGTCCGTTGGTGAATGTCCTCGAGGTCGGCGCGGGTCACCGTCGAGACCGGTTGCCGCCCCGCGAGGCGGTTGAGCAGATACGGCGCACTCCCCAAGGAATAACGTCGATCGTGTTCGTCGAGGTAGCCGGTCGATACCAGCCCGTTGACCAAACCCCGCACCGAACTGACTGGCGAGCCAGCATCTTTCGAGATCTCACTGAGGGTGATCCCACCGCGGGATCGGGCCGCGGATTCGAGAATCGCAGCGACGCGATCCACCGTGCGCTCGCGCAGATCAATCCCGGTCTGATCCTCTGCACCGCACAGGCGTACGGATCCGAAACCGCGTACCGGGACTACCCCGCCTACGACGACATCGTCCAAGCCGCGTCCGGTGCCGCAAGACTCACCGAACTCGTGGACGGTGCACCGCGATACGCCCCGTACGTCATCGCCGACAAGGTCGTCGGCCTGTACATCGTCATCGCCGTGCTCGCCGCAGCGATGGAGAAGAACCTCACGGGACTGGGCCAAGCGGTCGACGTCCCCATGGTCGACTCGATGATCGGATTCAACCTTGTCGAGCACTTCGGCGGGCACACGTTCTCACCGGCGGAGGGAGACTTCGGCTGGGCCCGCGTACTGACTCCCGAACGGGTTCCGCATCCAACCGCCGACGGCTGGATCTGCATAATGCCGTACTCGTCCAAGAACTGGGACGACTTCTTCACCCTCGCCGGCCGGAAGGACATGGTGGCCAACCGCCGGTACGCGACGGTCGACGACCGCCACCGGCACATGGGAGAACTACTCTCCGCTATCCGTGACGTCGCACCCCAGCGCACCACCGGTGACTGGTATCCGTTTGCGAGGCACACGGGATCCCCGCCTCTGACCTACTCGACCTCGCCCACGCACACGAAGACGCCTACGTCCGCGGCCAGGAACTGATCACCGAACGTGAGCACCCCACCGAGGGCACGTACTACACCACCCGCACACCGTTCGCTCTGTCACGGACCCCGGTCGCCTTCCGCCGCCACGCTCCGCGGATCGGGGCAGACACCGTCGACGTCCTGACCGAACTCGGCTATTCCGCGGGCCGCATCGAGACCCTGGCGGGCGCCTCGGTCGTCGCAACCCCGAACACCGAACCCGTGTCGGCCTGAACCGAAGGAAACATCCCCATGACTACTCTCCGACTGGTCGCGCCGGTCGCCGACGATCCGCAAGCCATGTCCGATGGTGCCGAAGACCAAGTCGTCGGGAACGAAGACGTCGTCGAGGACGACCTCGTTGAAATGGTGGCTCCCGTTCATCGAGAGGATCGGCCGGATGGTGATGCCTGGATCGCGCAGGTCGACGATGAACTGGCTCAACCCGCCAGCGTGCGAACGAGGGCCACCCCAGTCGATGGTGGCTGGTCGATCACCGGCGCCAAGGTCTGGACCTCCGGTGCCCACCGCGCGACACCGTCACCGCCGACCATGCCGCCCTGTCGGGATCGCCGATCGCGAACGCGGTCATCGACCAGTTGTTGCTGCGCGGCGCCCTTGTCCGCGGTCTGCAGGTGTGCGCCGCGCTCGACCGGATCCTGGACATGTCGATCACCCACACCACCGAACGTGCCCAATTCGGACGGCCCCTCGCCAAGTTCCAGTCCGTCCAACACCTGGTCGCCGACATCGCTTCCGAAGCCGCTCTCGCACGAGCCGCCGCCGAAGCCGCCCTGGCCGAGGCCGTGCGCACCGACTGGACCGGATCGAACCTCGAATTCCTCATTGCCGTGGCACGGTCCTGCGCCGGACACGCCGCATCCGTGGTCGTCCGCAACGCCCACCAGGTGCACGGCGCGATCGGCACCACCCACGAGCACCGACTCCACGAATTCACCACACCCGCCCTCGCCTGGCGCTCGGAGTTCGGCTCCGTCCACTACTGGGACGACACCGTGACCCACGCCGCACTCGACGCAGGTCGCGATCTCTGGCACCGCATCACGGTTTGAACCCCGGCTCCACCCCACGCTTCTGCATCCGCAGAAGCCCGGACCTTCGAGGAAACACCATGGCCTCCACCCCACCCGGACCCCCCGTCCCCGCAATATCGCAGGAACACCCGCACTCGCGCGGCTACTACATCAGATCCGTTATCGCCGGCTCTATCGGCAACATGATCGAATGGTTCGACTGGTTCGTCTACACCACCTTCGCGATCTATTTCGCGGGCCAGTTCTTCCCCAAGGGCGACACCACCGCACAGTTGCTGAACACCGCCGCAATCTTCGCCGTCGGCTTCCTCGCCCGCCCTGTGGGTGGATGGCTACTCGGCCGGCTGTCGGATCGCAAGGGCCGCAAGGCCGGCCTGACCATCACCGTCTCGTTGATGTCCTTCAGCGCGCTGCTCATCGCCCTGGCGCCTAATTACGCCACTGCCGGATACGTCGGCGCCGGAATGCTCGTCGCCGCCCGTATCCTTCAGGGACTCTCCGTGGGTGGGGAGTACGCGACCTCCGCCGCGTATCTCACCGAGGTGTCAAAGAAGGGCTGGCGAGGGCTGGGCGCGAGCTTCCAGTACATTTCTGTCACCCTCGGCCAGATCGCCGGCGTTTTGCTGCTGATCATCCTTCAATTCCTGCTCAGCGAGGAACAGCTCACGTCATGGGGATGGCGCATCCCGTTCGTCATCGGCACCATCGCCGCCGTTGCCGTGTTCTGCCTGCGTCGTGGCATGCACGAAACCGATGCCTACTCCGCACTCGAGAAGAAGGACATGCACGAGCGCCGCGGCACACTGAGCGAAGTATGGAAGCACCGCAAGGCCGCATTCCTCGTCTTTACCCTCACCCTCGGTGGATCGGTCGCCTACTACACATACACGACCTATCTGACCAGCTACCTTGTCAACAGTGTTGGTCTGTCCAAGGAAGATGCCGCACGTGTGAACTTCGTTGCGCTGGTGGGTTTCCTGTTCCTCCTCCCCCTCGGCGGTTACATCTCCGACAAGATCGGGCGGCGACCCGTGCTGATCTTCTTCGGCCTCGGCACCACCGTATTCACCTATCCGATCCTGCAAGGCATGCAGGATTCCCCCACCTGGCTATGGTGCCTCGCCTTCACACTGATCGGCCTGACGTTCGTCGCCGGATACTCGGCGGTCAACGCCGTCGTCAAGGCCGAGCTGTTTCCCACCGAAGTCCGCACCGTCGGTGTGGCCATTCCCTACAACATCGCCCAAGCCGTCTTCGGTGGAACGGCCTCCTACATCGCGCTCGCCCTGCGCGATGCCGGCCACGAAAACTACTTCTTCGTGTACGTCTCCGTCTGCGCCGCCATCTCACTTCTCACGTACCTGTTCATGCGCGAAACACGCGATGTCGACCTCGTCGGCCCAACAGCCACCACCGCGACCGCAGCGACGCGGGTCGACTCCCACACCTAGACAGGGAAACACACCCATGGCGGACCTCGAATACTCCATCGCCGACGGTATCGGCACCATCGTGCTGAACCGCCCGCACCGCAAGAACGCCTTCACCCTCGACATGCTCGACCAGTGGGCCGACGCCCTCCGCTCGGCGAGAACCGATCCGGACGTGCGGGTCGTACTCGTCACCGGAGCCGACGGTTCGTTCTGCGCCGGAGTCGATCTTGACGACTTCGCCCAGATCACCTCCACCCTCGACCGCCAGCACGTCCTCCACCACCGCGTCCACCGCGTTGCCGCCGCCACAGCCGAACTCGACAAACCGCTCATCGCCGCCATCGACGGCGTCGCCGTAGGCGCCGGGATGGACATGGCACTGGCATGCGACATCCGCCTCGCCTCCACCCGGGCCCGATTCTCCGAAGCCTACGTGCGCGTCGGCCTCATCCCCGGCGATGGCGGCGCACATCTGCTTCCCCGCATCGTCGGCCAGGCCCGCGCCCTAGAACTGCTGTGGACCGGACGGTTCGTCGAAGCGCAGGAAGCCCTCGACCTCGGCATCGTTCTATCCCTGCACACCCCCGAGCAACTTGCGGACGCTGCCAACGATCTCTGCCGCCGCCTCGCGGCCGGCCCCCCGGTCGCGATCAGTGCGATCAAACGTCTCGTGCGCAACGGCGAACGCGTCGACTTCATGACATCCCTGTCGATGGTCGCCGCGGAACAAGCCGTCGTCCAGTCCACCCGAGACTCCGCCGAGGCCGTAACCGCCTTCCGTGAACGGCGGACTCCGACGTTCACGGGGTCCTGACGTAAAAGACGGAGCTACGCCGAAGCTTCGGGTTCGTCGCCGAAGCCTCGGGCGAAGGCGACGTGTCCGACACCGATGTGCGCGAACATCAAGTCGTCGGCGACGGTGCGGTTCTGCTGTGCGATGGCATCGGTAGTCGCGATGGAACTGGAGAATGCGGGTGATGTCTGCGGCGGAGCGCCACTGGCCGGTAGCCCCTCAGCGGTGGCGACAAACATGCGCGGAGCACGCTCGTCGCCACCGGTGGGTCAGCGCAGGACGAACGGGTTTCCGGTCGGCGCCCCGGTGTTGATCCACACGCTCTTGGTTTCGAGGTACTCGTCGATTGCCTCGGTGCCGTTTTCCCGGCCGATACCGGAGTCCTTCACACCTCCGAACGGCAGCATGAAGCTCACTGCCCGGTAGGTGTTCACCCAGACCGTTCCCGATTCGATCGCCTCCGCCATGCGAAACGCCCGAGGCAGGTCGGTGGTCCAGACACCGGCGCCGAGACCGTATTTCGAATCGTTGGCGATGGCGACCGCCTCGTCTTCGGTGTCGAACGGGATCACCGCGAGCACCGGTCCGAAGACCTCCTCTTGCGCGAGCCGCGACTGATTGCGCACCCCGGTGAACACGGTCGGCTGTACGAACCACCCGTCGGTTCCGGTGTCGGTGGCCGCCGCCCCGCCGAGCGCGAGGTGTGCGCCTTCGGCGGCGGCGATGTCGATGTACTCGAGAACCTTCTTGTACTGGTCCCGAGTGGTGATCGGCCCCACCTGGGTGTCGGGGTCCATCGGGTCTCCGATCCGGGCGGTCGAGGCGAGCGCGACCAGCTTGGCAACAACCTCCTCGTGCACGGATCGCTGTACCAGAAGGCGGCTTCCGGCGATGCAGGTCTGACCGGTTGCGGCGAAGATGCCGGACACCGCGCCGTTGACCGCGGCATCGAGATCGGCGTCGGCGAAGACGATGTTCGGTGACTTGCCGCCGAGTTCGAGGGACACCCGCTTGAGTCCGCGCGCGGCCGCGGCTCCGATGTGCCGTCCGGTGGCGTCCGACCCAGTGAAGCCGACCTTGCGGACCAGTGGGTGGTCGACCAGGGGACTGCCCACGTCGGGGCCGAAACCGGTGACCACGTTGACCACACCGGCCGGCAGACCCGCCTGCTCGAGAATACGCACGAATTCGAGAGTGGAGGCGGAGGTGTACTCGGACGGTTTGACCACCACCGAGCACCCGGCCGCCAGCGCCGGCGCCAGTTTCCAGGTGAGCAGCAGCAGCGGCGAATTCCACGGGGTGATGATCCCGACAACCCCGATCGGCTCGCGCCGGGTGTAGGTGAAGTATCCCGGCTTGTCGACGGGAACGACGCGGCCTTCGATCTTGTCGGCAAGTCCGCCGTAGTAGCGGTACCACTGCGCGAGATACCGGCACTGGCCGAGCATCTCACTGTAGAGCTTGCCGTTGTCGCGGACCTCGGTGCGGGCAAGCAGTTCGGCGTTGTCCTCGAGGGCATCCGCGATGCGTTGGAGGACGAGCCCACGAGCGCTGGGACTCATGCCCGCCCACGGCCCGGTGGTCATGGCACGGTGCGCGGCCTGGACGGCGTCCTCGACATCCTGAGCCTGCCCGCGCGCGATCTGTGCCCAGGGCCGGCCGGTGTAGGGGTTGTCCGTCTCGAAGTACGTGTCGTCGGCGGACGGGCGCCGTTGCCCGTCGATGTGGAGCAGGTAAGTCTGCATGGCGGTGCCTCTCTCGATTCGGCGTCGGCGTCGGGGTCGGGGTCGGCGATCAGAACGTGTCGAGGCCGAGCGCGGCGCGGAACTTGTTCTTCACGGCGGTGCCGTCACGGGGCGGAAGGGCGCGCGGCGGCTCGGTCTGCTCGATGAAGACCTGCACGAAGGTGGTGCCTTCGCGGGCCGTGACGAACTCCGCCACGCGGTCGACCTCGCCGATGTCACGGACGCGTTCGGTCCGCGCGATTCCGAACGACGAAGCAACGCTTGCCAAGTCGGCGCCAAGACTGGAATGGCTGCGCTGCATCCCGGTCTCGCCGAAGTGCCCGTTGTCGAGGACGACGATGGTGAGGTTCTTCGGGGCCTTCACCGCGACCGATCCGAGCGCGCCGATGCCCATGAGCTGCTCGCCGTCACCGGTGATGACGACAACGGATTCGTCCGGTCGGGCGAGCGCGAGGCCGAGACCGGTGGGCACGGCCGCGCCCATGGCCCCCCAGAGGTAGAAGTTCCGGTCGCGCTCGCCGGCGGCGAAGACGTCGTAGGACGGGGAGCCGAGCCCGGTGACGACCAGTGCCTCCGGTGCCCGGTCGAGCAGTGCGGCGACGAACTCGCGCCGGTCGATGCGGTCTCCGGCGAGGGTTCCGATGGTCGAATTGTGTGCGTTCACTTGCGCTCCCACTTCTTACGTCCGATGAGCCGCTGACCCAGGAGCACGGCGACGCGCTCACCAGCGAGAAAAGCTTGGTCGAAGGCGGCAGAGACAACCTCGCCGACCTGATCGGGGTCGTCGACCCGGAAAACTGTGATGCCCATGAGTTCGAGGGCCTGCTGCGTCGTCGAGCCCATCGGGATCTGCCACGGGTTGAACTCGGCGTACTCACCGCGCATCGTCACGAGCGTGAGGAACGGGAACTTGCACATCTCCAGAAGAGAGAACATGTTGACGCAGTTGCCGACTCCGCTGCTCTGCATGAGCAGGACCGCACGTTGTCCGCCGAGCCAGGCTCCGCTGACGACTCCGACGCCCTCTTCCTCGGTGGTCAGAACGACGTCTTCGATGCTGGGATCGGCGATCGCGGCTTGGATCGCGTACGAGTGGCCGGCGTCCGGGACGTAGACGATCTGCTGGACATCTCCTTCACGCAGAACGTCGAACACGGACTTCTGCCAGCCGGGGGCGCTGACTGTGGGATTCATTGGTGCTCCGATTCATTACGATGGGCTCCATGGATCATGATGCAACATGCTGCGAGAGTGGTAATAATGTTTCGTGATGCTTGTATCACCGTTCTAGTCACGCTGAGGAAGAGGCGGGTTCATGGAGATTCGGCAGCTCAAAGCCCTGGTAGCCGTGGCGGACACCGGCAGCGTCACGAGGGCGGCCCAGGTGTTGCATCTGGTGCAGCCGGCGGTGACTCGCCACATCGCCACCCTCGAGGACGAACTGGGAACCCAGCTGTTCGAACGCTCACGGGCGGGAATGCTGCTCACCGAGGTCGGCGAGCAGGTGCTCGAACGTGCCCGCAGGGCGCTACGGGAGATCGAGCGTGCGAAGGAAGTTGCCTCGACGTCCGACCATTCGGTCTCCGGGCACGTGTCGGTGGGACTGCTGCCCAGCGTCGCGCGGGTCATCGGACCACGGCTGTCCGACGCGATCGTCTCCCAGCATCCCGGCCTACAACTCCAGTTGACGGTCGGCTACGCCGGTCACCTGGCGAAATGGCTCGAGGGCGGGGCCGTCGACTTCGCCATACTTTTCGACCAGCCGATGTCCTCGGCCTTCTCGATGGACCCGGTCGCAATCGAGGACTTGTGGGCCATCGCTCCCCCCGGCTCACTCGAGGACACCGGGGCGCCGATCCCTCTCGAACATGTTCTCTCGCAACCGATGATCATTCCGAACCCACCCCACGGACTGCGGACACTGATCGACGTCGCCGCGGCCCGGCTCGGCATCACGCCGTCGGTTACCCTCGAAACCAACGACGCCACCCTCCAACGCGCCCTCGTCGCCGACAAACTCGGGTGGTCGATGCTGCCGGCGAGTATGGCAACGGCCGGCGCGCACGGCGACGAGGTGATCGCGGTACCCACCACCCCCTCCCTGACCCGGACGCTGACACTGGTCCGCCCACGTGGACGGATGTCGGCGGCCGAAGCGGTGGTGCACAACGCCCTGCTCGATGCCGTGACCGCGATGGTCGACCAGGGGCTGTGGACCGCGCCGTGACCGCCGACGGCACACCGAAATAGACCCAATCGACCCTCAGTACAAACGAAGGACCAATCGCATGCCGATCGCCACAACCGTGGACGGTACCCGCATCGCCTATCAGGTTTCCGGTGGCGGCGAGCCCCTGGTGCTGCTCGCCGGCCAAGCGAACAACCATCATTGGTGGGACGGAGTCCGTTCCGACTTCGAGCCGCACCTGCAGGTGATCACCGTCGACTACCGCGGCACCGGGAGCAGCGACAGTCCCCGCACCGGCTATTCCACGAGGCAGTTCGCTCGCGACGTCGTCGGGGTGCTCGATGCGGCGGGGATCGACACCGCGCATGTGTACGGAACCTCGATGGGAGGTCGTGTCGCACAGTGGATCGCGATCGACCACCAGGAGCGTGTGCGGTCCCTGATCCTCGGCTGCACCTCCCCCGGCGGTCCGCACGCTCACGAACGAGCTGCCGACATCCGTCACACCCTGGCCTCCGCGGATCAGGACGCCGTGAGGACGGCGCTGATCGACCTCATGTACACCCCGGCGTGGCAACACGACCACGCCGGCCCGTACCACGTGCTCGGTGATCCCGAGATGTCCCCGTTTGCGCGAAACGCACATCTGGTTGCCAGCAATAGCCACGACGCCTGGAACGAGTTGGCGCAGATCGCTACTCCCACCTTGATCCTGCACGGCGACGAGGACCTGCTCTCTCCTGTGGACAACGCCCATCTCCTCGAGGAACGAATCCCGGACACGCAAGTGGTAATCCTGCCCGGCGCCCGGCACGCCTACTTCGATGAATTCAGACAGCAGGCATCCCCTGCCGCAATCGAATTCATCCGATGGTGCAGCACGAGATGATGGATGCGATCCACTGATGTCAAGGCTCTCATCTGTTGCCAATGTATCTAATACTCTCTGTCAGCTTCTGGCCCTGTCTGTCACCGGGAATTGGCGTCTGCGGAGTTCGTGGGTTGTCGGTCGTCGGGTGCGCAAGGGCGCCGACGGAGTCCTGGTTTCCGTCTCGGCGCGTGGGGCCGGGTCCTCAATTCTGTGGTCGCGCGGACCCGGGGCGCCTACCTGGGAAGGGCTGTATCGGGTTGTGCGGGAGCGACTCCCGCGAGGGAGGAGGTATTCATTGGGGTGCCGGGTGCCGGGTTCGGTAGGATGGGAGGGTTCGCCGGCCGATCAGCACGATGGTGGGGGAGAATGCTATTGGTGCGGGATCTCGGATCTGCGAGGATCGCGGTTCGTGTCTCGAGGGAGCAGCGGGCGGGGCGCGGGCGGATGCTCGACGACGCGGCCTGTGGGCCGGTCCACGGTGGTGGGGTGTGGCGGGATCGATTGCCCCGATTCGCCGGTGGCGTGGATCGAGCGGTTCTTGTCGGAGGTCGGCGTTACAGTCGAGGCTCTGCGAGAGGTGGGGTGGCAGACCGTGGGGAATGGGGGTGATCGATGAGCTTGTCGGGGATGGCGGCTCTTCTCGGAGGAGAAGATCGGCCTGCGCTTGTTCGGGTTGTTCCTGCCGCCGGGTCGACCGGCATGACCGATGAACCACCTCGCCGGGATCCTGCCCGACCTGCACGAAGCATTCGCCGACACCCGTGACAAGGACCCTAGATGCTTTTCGACCAGCGAGATCCAGTTGCGTATCATTCGACGAACTGCAGGGGAGAACCGCCAAGTAGGCGGGAACGGCGACCAGGAGCTTTACATCGATATCGCGAGCGGGCGGGACAAGTCACACATGACGATGTCCCACTTACCGCCCCCCCCATTGCGGAAATGGTCAACGGACGATCTCTACGGGACGTCGCAGGTCAGCGAGTTCCGGTCAGGGGATGGCTATCGGAACGTGCCGGTCAGCGTTCCGCTTGCGGACACGATCGCGGTCAACCACAACCGGACGACGATGGTCGCCCTGAGCGGCAGAGAGTCGGCGCGAAAGCACGCGCCGGATTCGACCGTTCGACACCAACGGCATGTGTCACGCTCAAATGATGACCTGGCCGCAACGTGTCGTGCCTCCCGACGCGATGGAGATGGGTGCGCTTGCCCACGGCCCGCGAGTCCTCGCCCGGGCTCCAGGAATCGTGGTGGGACTGCGTTCGAGTGACCCGGCGAAGTGGATTGATCTCGTCATCGTGCAGCAGTGCTTCGGACTGGTTGAACAGACAGAGCGTGAAGCTGACACCCGCAAGCTCGACGACTCCGCCGAACAGCAATTTCGGATCGTGCTTGATAAGTGTTGCAGCCGAACACCAGTCGCTCGTGACCGTCTCGATTCGGGTGAACGGATCGAACGACAGATGCGTGTTTGAGAGATCGCCAGTCACACCGAGTCCCCACGTGCTGGGCCAGCCCGCACGATCGAGCAACAGGTCGATCGCCTCATCGGAGACGGTCGTTACGCGCTCGCCGTTGTTCCCGGTGAACACGTCCGCCGCGGCATGGGTGATCAGTAGTTTGAGCACCCATCGCTGGAAGTCCTCTCCTGACACCTCGACCTCTTCCGGCTCACCCCAGGTGCCGGCTCCGTTCATGTACCGGAGAGCGATGCTGCGCAGGAAGGTCGCGAAGGCGAGCGCTGCGCTGTCCGCATCGCTGAGTCCATTGTTGTGCGCCGTGCAGAGCACATTAGCGACGAATCTCCTTGGCTGGATGCCGACGGGGATCCGGTAATTCGGTGTCGGTTGGATCCGGACGTCGGGATCGTCGAATGTGTAGAGGCGGATCAGCGCGTGAGATATGTAGTGCTCGCCCGAGATAGTGGTCGAACAGCCGCCTCTCGTGTTCGCGTAACTCTTCGGGTGCACATAGCTGGAGTCCGTGTCAGGCATCTCCGTGTCCTGTCTGCCGAGGTCGCAAGAGACGGGCCCGGAATCTCGCGTACCGAAATCCGGAGCATAGAGGCGACGACCGACACCCCATCCCCGCTTCCCCCTTCGCGTTGATTTGCGAACGTCGAACCGAATCCCCCGATCTCACTCCGACTCCGACTCCGACCCGCGTCTCACATCCTTGGAAATGAGACGCCACCAGGACCGCTTCCGGATGCCGCCAACACCTAGGTCACTGCGTTTCAAAAGTTAGTCCCACAATTGCATGTCACAATATTCGTACAGACCTGACTTTCGGTACGCTCGGTGCAGGAGCTGGGGTATGCACGGGTATCGACGAGCAAGCAGGACCTCGCCCGGCAGATCGACGCGCACACCGAGGCGGGGATCGACCCGGCGAACATCTACGTGGACAAGAAGTCCGGGACCACTACCGAACTGCCCGGACTACAGGCGCTGCTCGAATACGCCCGCTGCGGTGACGTGATCGTGGTGCACACCCTCGACCGTCTCGGCCGCACCGGCCGCGACACCCTGAACCTGATCCACGACCTGCACCAACGCGACATCGGCTTCCGCAATCTGGCCGACCCGATCCGCATCGACTCGACGAACCCGGACGACCCGATGGGCCAGCTGGCGGTGGTGCTGCTGGCACTATTCGGGCAGATGGAACGCACCTACGCGGTCGAGCGGACCGCGCACGCCCGCACGGTGGCAGAGAAGACGGGCCGCCGGACCGGCCGACCCAGCGTGGTCACCGACGCCCAGCTCGCCTACGCCACCCAGCTCCGGGACGGCGGGGCCACCATCGCCGAGATCACCGCGAAGACCGGGCTCACCCGCTCGACCCTCTACCGGCATCTGCCGACCCGACAGGCCGAGACGCTCACCGCCGACGACGCCGCCACGGGCGAGGAGAAGCCCTCGCCGTCACCGGATCCGGCGGCGGCGCGGACCTCGACGAGCGCGAGCACCTGCACGAGGCGCGGCACTGCGCCCGCTGCCAACCGCACGGCCACGTCGTGGTGATCAGCTGCTCGAGGTGCGGTGACGGCCCGCTGCTCACCGGCTCCTCCAGGGACGACCTACCCCCGCCGGTCCTGGCGTGGCTCGAACGTCACGAATGGACCACTACTCCAGAACTCGTCTGCGGCAACCACAACACGCGACAGCGACTCGATATCCAACCCCGCAAACGTTGATGCTCACCAGCGGTGGCACCTAACGGGGAAGCGCTGGGGCAACCGCAGCTCGGCGAGTGCGCCGGATCGTCCGCCTGGTGCCGAGTCCGATGTCTGCCGATCTATGCCGAGAGGCGCGTGATCTTGGCGAGGGTGTCGCCGAGCTTGTCGGCCGCAAGGTCGAGCTCGTAGCGGTCCTGGATGTTGAGCCAGAACTGGGCGCTGTTGCCGAACGCCTGGGCCAGCCGCAGCGCGGTGTCTGCGGTGATCGACCGCTTGCCGAGCACGATCTCGTTGATCCGCCGGGGCGGCACACCGATGATCGTGGCCAGGCGGTTCTGCGTGATACCGAAAGGCTCGAGGAAGTCCTCGCGGAGGATCTCGCCGGGGTGAATGGGGCTCAGGTCTGTAGTCATTGTCGGTGTTCCTTTCCTTGGTCGGAGGTGTCGGTTCCGGGTGGTCAGTGGTAGTCGGTGATCTCCACGTCGTATGCGGCGGTGGCGCGCCAGATGAAACAGATGCGGTACTGATCGTTGATCCGGACGCTGTACTGGCCCACCCGGTCCCCGGAGAGCTTCTCCAGGCGGTTGCCTGGGGGCACCCGCAGGTCGTTGACGTCGGTGGCCGCCTCGATCAACAGGAGACGCCGGCGCGCGATCCGCTGAATGTCCTGCGGGACCTTCTTCGAGAACTGCCGGCGAAAGACTCGCTCGGTCTCCTTGTCGGCGAACGATTCGATCACACCACCACTATAACGCACTGCGTTAATAACGCGCAACGTTAAACGCGATCGAGCGTCGGGACCAGCGCCGCAGTCACCCGCGGTCTTGTTCTCCGGGCAACGTTTTGCCCGGCCCTGCACCGTGCACGACTCGGGCGTGCACCGCACGAAGGCCGAGACCGATCAGTGCGCCGGCCGCCGCATCGCTACGGACTGTGGGTTGCCGGCGTCGGTTGGCGGCCGAATCGCGATGCCGTAGTCCTTTGCGATTCGGCTCATCCGCGACACGCTGCGCCCCATCTCGTGTCCGAGTTCCCGCAGGGTTCGCCGCTGGTTGACGTACTGGTGGTGAAGCCATGCCGGATCGACCGGCTCCTCGTGGTGCAGGGCCGTGTCCAGGTCGACGAACGTTGTGTCGGTGCGGTGCGCGATGGCCTCGAGCCAGGAATCGATTGCCTCACCGGGCAGCGGGGGCACCCGGATCGGCAGGGTCCGCACCGGTGTCATCGGTGGCGACGTGTCGGCCGGGTGGTGATGCGCCGCGCTTCGAGGGCGGCGGCGAGTTCTCGCCGCGCGGTCTCGGCGTCCTCGTCGTTGCTGACGGTGTCGAGCAGCTCGGCATCGAGACATTCGCGGCCGGTGACGATCGCGCGGTGGCGTTGGCACCGTGAATCTCGACACCCTCCAGTCCCGCTGCCATCGCCCGCTCGGCTGAGCGAGCGAAGTCATCGACGATGGCAAGGGTCTGAGCGCAGGTGAGCGGCTGCGGGCGGACAGCCGGTCTCCTGCCGTCTGCGGTGTACACCGCCGCCCGGGCTCCGATGGCTGAGGGCGCCACGGGATACAACCCATCGGGCAGGAAAGATGGGTGAGCGAGGCGTCCCGCATGCATCAGCTGCACGAAAATCCGGCCCCCGGCATCGTGCACCGCATCAGCCACACGAGACCAGCCGTGCCGATGGGCGTCATTGTGCAGGCCTGGCACGCCGGGTCCGAGTCGTCCGGCCGCGGTGGGGTGGGTGCCCTCGGCGATGATAAGTCCGGCGCTGGCGCGCTGTGCGTAGTAGGTGCTCATCAACGCGCTGGGCGTGCCATCCGAGGCGGCACGGGATCGGGTCATGGGAGCCATCACGATGCGATTAGGCACGGTAAGGGCGTCCACTGTTGCGCTGTCGAACAACGTGGTGTTCAGGGTGTCGGGTCCCCTCTGTACGCGGCGGGGCACGCGGGGGGAACGGTGAGAGTCGGGTGTCATGCTGTCTTCAGTTCGGCGAGGAGTTCGTAGCTGCGGATCCGGTCCTTGAACTCCCAGGTCTCGGTGAGCACGATGAGTTCGTCGGCCTGCGTCTGCTCGACCAACTGGTTGAGGCCGTCGCGGACGGTGTCAGGCGAGCCGACGCAGGACGCGCGGAGCATGGCACCGACGGCCGACGCTTCTTGCGGGGACCACAGCTGGTCGATGTCGTCGACGGGAGGCAGGTTCTGCAGTTCGCCGCGGATCAGGGTGAGGAACTTGCGCTGGAGGGTCGTGAAAATGTGCTGGGCGTCTCGGTCGGTGTCGGCGGCGATCACGTTCACGCCGACAACGGAGTGTGGCTTGTCCAGGTTCTCGGAGGGGCGGAAGTTCGCACGGTAGATGTCCAGGGCAGCGGACAGCTGGTTGGGAGCGAAGTGCGAGGCGAAGACGAAGGGCAGGCCTTCCTTCGCGGCCAGGGCCGCGCCGAAGGTGGAGGAACCGAGGATGTACAGCGGGACGTTGGTGCCCTCGCCGGGGATGGCGCGGACCCGGCGGGTGGGTCCGTCCGGCGCGAGGTAGCGGCGAACCTCCGCCACCTGGGCCGGAAAGTCCTCGGCGGTGGCTTCACCGCGCCGCAGTGCCTGGGCGGTCCACGGGTCGGTACCCGGTGCGCGACCCAACCCGAGGTCGATGCGTCCGGGGTAGAGGGAGGCGAGGGTGCCGAACTGCTCGGCGACCACGTACGGGGCGTGGTTGGGGAGCATGATGCCGCCGGAGCCGACCTTGATCCTCTCGGTGGCAGCGGCCACCTGCCCGATCAGGACGGAGGTCGCCGCCGAGGCCACGGCGGCCATGTTGTGGTGCTCGGCGATCCAGTAGCGGTGGTAGCCGAACTCCTCTGCCTTGCGTGCGAGTTCGATGGTCTCGTGCAGCGCCTCGGTGGCTGTGCCGCCGTGCCGGATGGGGGCGAGGTTGAGAAGGGAGAGCGGGATATCGCGGAGGTTGTTCATGACTGTGCGAGATTGCCTTTCGCTTGCTGCGGCGGATGTGTGATCACGCCTGGATATGTGCGGATGAGGGTGGTGCAGGTCAGCGGTGCTGACCGAGCTCGGCGAGTTCGTGAGTGAGGCTGGCCTCGTCCTTGTTGCCGGGTCGGGCGATGACGGCCGACGTCGTGCGCCGGGGGAGGGCGGACGTGCGCGCGAACACGACGATGAGCAAGGCGACCGCGGTGAGTGCAGCGGCCGCACCGGGCACGGCGGCCACGCCGATGTGATCGAGGACCCGGCCGCCGACCAGCGAACCGCCGCCGATGCCGAGGTTGAAGCCGATTATGAACAGCGCGGAGGCGGCAGCCTGTGCGGCTGGCGCTGCTTTGAGCGCGGCCGACTGCAGGAAGGTCGGTAGTGCCGCGTGGGCCAGTCCCCACAGCACAATCAGAGCGATCGTCGCAGGAGTGAACCAGCCGACTGCCCCCAATCCGGCAAGGGCCAGAACCACGAGGCCAGCGGCGCTCAGCAGGGCACCCCGCGGGCGCCGGTCCACCAGCATTCCGGCGCACCACACCCCGGCGATGCCCGCGACACCGAAGGCGAAAAGGACAGGGCTGACCGCCTTCTCGGAGATACCGGCATCCTGCAGATAGGGGGCGACATAGGTATAGAGCGTGAAGTGACCCAGCATGACCACGGTGGTCGTGACGGCGATGGCCAGCACTCCAGGGATCCTGAACGCCTTGGCGGCCGACGAGTCGGCGGAGCGCGTGCCAGGAACCTGAGGCAACAGGGCAGGAGCCCCGGCCATCACGAGGACCGCAACCCCGGCCAGGACGGGAAAGGTGGGGGCGAGGGCCATCAAGAGGTTGCTCACGGCGAAAGCTGCCATGATCACCAGAAAGAGTCGACGCCGTGGCCAGTTGGCGGTCCATGCGGTGACGGGCAAGGTCACGAGCATGACAACGAAGGCGTAGATCGCGACCAACAGTCCGACCTGCGACTCTGATGCCCCCAGGCCTTGGCCCATCTGCGGCAGCAGACCCATGGGCAGGGTCTCGGTGGTGATGGCCATGAAGGCGGCCACGAACAGGACGGCGAGGCCGCCCCTTTTCGATCTGGAGGAGTCGTTCATTACGTCGGTCACGCCACTGACGCTAAACTTGTACATTGATGTCAAGGTCAAGCCGAAACGGAGTGAAGCACATCACCATGAAGATCGGTGAACTTTCCCATCGCACCGGAGTCGCCACCCGACTCCTGCGCTACTACGAACAGCAGGACTTGCTGCACCCCGACCGCCTGGCCAACGGCTACCGGGACTACCCCGAGAGCGCAGTGCAGCGCGTCCAACAGATTCGCGATCTGCTCCAGGCGGGCCTGAGCACCGGGGTCATTCGCGAGATCGTGCCCTGCTTCCTCGGCGCCGGCGCCGCCTTGCGCCCGATGGTCGACGCGGAGTTGGCCGCGAATCTCGCCCGCGAGTTAGGCGAGATCGAGCGGCGCATCGACACCCTGACGCGCAATCGGGACGCCATCCGCGCCTACCTGACGGTCGCCAGCCCGGCCGCCTGAGAGGCGAGAGAGAGAAGGGCGCCCGCCGACAGGGTGTGGATCTCAGGTTTCCGAGTTCGGTCGAATTCCGTTCTGCGCATAGCACCGTGCACGGGTGGTGACGTGCTTCACTCCGCTATCGCTTGACCTTGACATCAATGTCATTGTTTAGCGTCGTCGACATGACCCGCAACAACAATGGATCGATCACATCGGAGCGAGGCCGCCTCGACCCAGAATCAGGACAAAGGTCGATGTCCCCGACGGCCGAGGGGGTACTCGCGGCGTTGGACATCTTCGTGGCAGGTTGGGCCGACAGTGACCAGGACGCCCTGACTACCGTCTTCGCCGACGCGAGCGTCCTGTACTCCAGTGCGCATGGTCAGGCCCGCGGAGCCAGGGCAATCACGGCTCTGTTCAGCGCCGATTTCGATCCCACCATGCCCCTCGACATAGTCACCACGAACCACTTCGTCGGCGGTGACGACGAGCGGACAGTACTTACCTCCTACCTGTACGGTCTCACGCCGCAAACGGAACCGGCGCCTTCGACGTTCGGCGCGACACTCGTGGCCGACCTCGTCCGGACCGAGTCCGGTTGGCAATTCGAGGTCCTGCGGCTGTCCATCCCATGGATCGACGGGGACGAGGCTCGGTTCGCGAAATGGAGCATCCCGTCCCCCGAAGGATGGAAGATCGGCGACGCGACGCCCAGCATCGTGAGCGAGTTGGACTCGCCCTGGGCCCGCGGTATCCCCGATCTCGACCCCCACGATGCCGTGCGGCAGGTCGCCGACTTCTACTCGCGCTATTCGTGGGCCATCGACCAAGGGGACATCACGCTCCTGCGTGGCTGCTTCACCGAGGATGTCTTCGGGGCGTTCCCCCCAATGGGCGACCTCCAGGGACGCCATGAAGTCATTGGACAGATGAAGTCCTTCCGTCGCCTGTGGCCGTGGATGCAACATTTCGGCCGCCCGCTGCAGATCACGGTCGACGAAGCTCGCAACACCGCTCACCTTGTCATCGGCCGGATCATCCCTCAGCGGCCGGCTACACCGAGTGGGCAGGACCTCTACGGGGCCCACTACCAGTTGGATCTCCGCCGCGAAGACGACACCTGGAAGATCTCGCGTTTCGAATACATACCCGGCTGGATCACCGCGACGGAACGGTAGACCGCCCGCCGAGTCGCGGCCGCCGTGCCGCCTCCCAGGTGTCTTTCCCCGCCGAACGCACCCCTGACCACCCCCAGACAAGAAACGGCACGCGATGGATACCCTTTCCACTCCTCCGGATCGTCCGGCACTCTCGCTTCTCGATCTCGCACCGATCCGGCACGGCCACACCGTCGGTGACGCATTGCACCGCACCGTCGAACTCGCCGCCTATGCCGAGCGCCTGGGCTTCCACCGCTACTGGCTTGCCGAGCACCACAACATGGCGCCGATGGCGAGCTCGGCCAACATCATCCTGGCCGGCGCGGTCGCCGCCGGGACCCGGACCATCCGGGTCGGCACCGGCAGTCTCAATCTGTCCAACTACGCGCCGCTCGTCGTGGCCGAGCAGGTCGGCACTCTGACAGCCCTGCACCCCGGCCGCTTCGATCTCGGGCTGGGACGCGCACCGGGAACGGACCCGTGGACAGCGGCTGAGATCCGTCGCGGGCGACCGGATCAGGAGTTCACTGCGCAGTTCGCCGAACTCCTCTCCTACCTCCACGGCACACGACCACAGGTTCGGGCCATCCCGGGAGAGGGCGCCGACATACCCATCCACCTGCTGGGTTCCGGTGTCTACAGCGCGGCCTTGGCCGCGCGTCTCGGGCTGCCGTTCATCTTTGCCGCACACTTCGCCCCGTCTCGGCTGCAGGAAGCAACGGATCTCTACCACTCCACATTCCGCCCTTCGCAGACGCTGTCAGAGCCGTATGCGATGGTCGCCGTGAACGCAGTCCTCGCGGATGACGACCTAGAGGCGGCCCGGCTGTTCACCTCCGTCCAACAGCGGTTCCTCGCAACGGTGCGCGGCCGGATGCAGCCGCTGGATCCACCGGTGGACGACATACACCGGCTGTGGACCCGGGGCGAAGCCGCGGCAGTGGCGGAGCAGCTGAACCAGTCCTACACCGGCACTCCTGAGACCGTCCGTCCTCGACTCGAAGCGCTCGTGGCTCGGACGGGCGCCCGCGAGCTCGTCTTCATGTCGGAGACCTACGACCAAGCAGCACGTATGCGCTCGTACGAGCTCATCGCCAGCCTCTGGGACCCCGCGACGGCACGGTAGCCCGACAGCGCAAGGACTGCGGCCTGGGCTGCCCGGCGCGCAGTTCCCGGGTGCCGATTACATCTGGTACCCCATTCGGGCCATTCGATGAATGCAAATCAACCGAATCACGTTGCAAGCGACCCTAATACGATTAGCGCCCGCGAGCAGCGAAGAGAGTCTGCGTGATCCCCGCGATGCCGCCGTAAATCGGCAACCGAAGGTTATTTGGGCACAACAACTCCCGAGTACCGTAAGGACTGCGTCGGGCAGGTCCGGCCCGATGACGACGGCCGGCCGGAACGATGCAGTGACGCCAGGGACACCGCCGGCCCCCTCCACCCGATTCCGCCCGCCGACGCCGACCCGGCAACTGGTCGAGCGTAGACAACTCATCGACTCCTTACGCGCCGGAGAGCGGCGCAGGTTGACGGTCATTCACGCGCCTGCCGGATTCGGCAAGAGCACCCTCGCCGCCCAATGGGGTGAAGTGCTGACCGAGGAGGGTGTGGCGGTCGCGTGGCTGACGGTCGATCACGATGACAACAACGTGGTGTGGTTTCTCTCGCATCTGGTCGAGGCGATCAGACGGGTCCGCCCGACCCTGGCGCGCGACCTGGGGCAGGCGCTCGACGAGCACGGCGACGAGGCCGAGCAGTACGTCCTGTCTTCGCTGATCAACGAGATCCACGCCCGCGGTGAGCGGGTGGCGATCGTGATCGACGACTGGCACCGGGTCACCGACGCCGGGACACGCGGAGCCATGGGATTCCTGCTCGACAACGGCTGCCACCACATCCAGGTCGTCGTGGCAAGCCGCACCCGGGCCGGCCTTCCGATGAGTAGAATGCGCGTGCGTGATGAGCTTGTCGAAATCGACTACACAGCATTACGTTTCGATGACAATGAGGCACGATCCTTCCTGGTCGACCTGGGCGGACTGGAGCTGGAGCAGGAGGATGTCGCGGACCTGCGGGACTCGACCGACGGGTGGGTGGCGGCGTTGCAATTGGCGTACCTGTCACTGCGCGGACGCGACGACCCCACCGAGCTGATCGGGCACATGTCGGGTCGGCATCACGCCATCGGCGAGTTCCTCGCCGAGAACGTGCTCGACACGTTGGAACCGGAGATCCTCGATTTTCTGCTGGCGACGTCGGTTACCGAACGGATCAGCGGCAGCCTCGCGGGCGCGCTGGCGCACGTGTCGCGCGGGCAGGCGCTACTCGAAGTAGTCGAGGAGCGGGATCTGTTCCTGCGACGGGTGGACGAGGACGGAGTGTGGTTCCGGTACAACCACGTGTTCGCCGAGTTCCTGCAACGACGACTCGAGCGTGATCAGCCCGAGCGGATCGACGAACTTCACCGCACGGCATCGACATGGTTCGCCGATCACGAGCTACTCGGCGAGGCCGTCGATCACGCGCTCATGGCTGGGGATCAGGTCCGGGCGGTCGAGCTCGTCGAGCGCGATGGGATGCACCTGATCGAGTACTCGCACATGACGACCCTCCTCGGTATGGTTGCGAAACTCCCTCCCGCGCTGACGGAGTCGCGTCCGTGGTTGCAACTCGCCGTAGCCTGGGCCAATATCATGCTGCACCGTGCCGAACCTGCACAGAGAGCACTCGACCTCGTCGAATCAACGCTCGATCGTGTTCCCTCCACCGACGAGGTCGCCGATCTGAGAGTAGAGGCCGCCGTGATGCGGGGCGTTATTCGGTTCCGCGCGGACCGAATCGACGGCGCGGACGAGTTGGTCCAGGCATGCCTGCCGCGGATGGACACGTTGCGGCCGTGGGTTGTGTCGAGTGCCGCGAACATGGCAACCTATCGCGCGACGTACCAGTTCGATTTCGACGAAGCGCGCCGACTGCAGGAATGGGCCTCCACATTTCATGCGCGAACCAACGGTCCGTACCTGGTGATGCACGGGCACTGTTTCGCCGGCCTTGCCGCCTACGAACAACTCGATGTCGCCGCAGCAGAAAGCAGCTTCCGGACGGGGGTGCGTGTGGCAAGGAAGATGGGCGGTAAACACTCGGAGGCCGCGCGCCTGGCCGATTCTCTCCTCGGCGCGATGTTGTACGAACGGGGCGAGATCGACGAAGCCGAACAGTTGCTCGACGAAGGCTATGAGCTTGGGGGCGAGGGCGGTCTCGTGGAATTCAAGATCCCTCGGTATGTCCTCGGGGCGCGTATCAAGGCCCTGCGGGGCGATCGAATAGCGGCAGCGCAGCGACTGGATGAGGGGGCGAGGATCGCTGTGACACTGTCCCTTCCGCGGTTGCGCGCCAATGTCGAGAACGAACGGATCAGGCTGGGGCTTCCCTTGAGCTCCGACATCCCGGTCTCGCCGCCCGCAGAATATTCCTCTCGTCGACGACCGGTCGACGGCATCGAGGCACTGACGGCGCAGATCGAAGAGGCAACAGCCATCAGACTGCTGCTCGACAAGCATGCACCGGACCAGGACGAGCTCGCCTGCACGTGGGCACAGGAGTGGGTGGACTTACTCCGAGGTCGCGGCGCGCACCGGCTGTTGATGCAGGGCAGAAGGCTGCTCGTGGCGTGTTTGTCCGCCTCGGGCCGCATCGACGAAGCCAAGGAACTGCTCACCTCGATCGCAGCTCAATGCGCCGCGCTGGGAATGATGCGTCACCTTCCGGATGGCGGACCACACATCGTCTCGCTCATCGCGGCATTGCGGGGGGACCAGGTCGCGGGGCGGTGGCGCAAGGACTGGGCACCGGTCCCGGCCGCTTTTCTCGCGGACGTGGTGACTGCCGAGGCACCGCACAGGATCTGATGAATTTCAGCCTCGCGCTTGCCTGGGTCACTGCCGATGGGATGTGGTCGGCGGTCCCGCCGAGCTGTGTCCACGGGGGTAGCGGGCAGTCTCGATTGCCCGCCTGACGATCCTCGTCACCGATCGGCCGGGGCCGAAGCACATGCCTATTTGTCGGACCAGACCACGCGAAGCCGGGTCAGGGTAAGCGTAGAGAACTTCCATGCCCCGCCCACGCGCTCATACTTCTCGTGGTAGTGCCCATAGCCGTGCATGACCTCGTCGCAATACTCCGACGGTCGTACATCGACCACCGCCCCACAGCGCGATGCGGGCTGATCAACTCAGTTTGCGGGCCGTGTCCTTGATGAACCGAGATGACCTCGGAGACCGCACCCGCGATGACCCGCGCCGTCGCTTCGCCGCCGCTGACGACATAGTGACTCCTTCCTTCTCGCGTGTCCGCAGTTGTTGACTCTGAAACGATTACGGATCCTCCTCGCCTAGGGATACCTATCCGGTCCGATGGGAGCGCTTGGGTGGATCTGCTGCGAGCCGTCCGTGGTGGCTACGGATACACCGCGCAGCCAGAAGGGCGGCCGACGATTCGAACGGCGCGTCAGGAACGACAAAGTAGAGGCGACGAACTTGACGATGCCTACAAACGCTCGTTCGCTGGATATAACGTAGATCATATTTCACGTGGACGCAAGCAGCTGAGGACACCGAATGCGCACCCGTCCGCGCCGATCGCGCCGCATCGACACGATCCGTGACACGCACCCGGCGGTACGCCCCCTGTGAGGGTTGACACATCGAACTCTCCCGCTAATACTTACGAACGTCCGTACGTTTGTTACTCGGAGAGGGACTTCGATCAGAGATCGATCGCACGCGGTGTCAACAGACGAGTTCAATCGAGACATCAACCTCACCTGAGCATTATCGAGATCTGTCGATTCGTCATACTGCGTCGATGAGACTGAGCTCCCGGGGGTCGACCGACGATTACCCCACCGAAATTCACGCGCACCAGACAAACACCGATAACGCGGTCGACACCTAGCCATGCAAAGGGCACTACTGGTGCCGATGCGAGCCAGGCTATGACCGGGCGGACAAACACCCCACAGTAAGGAGATCTCAGGTCATGTTGTTCGAGACATACAAATTGGGTTCACTCGAGCTGTCGAATCGAGTAGTCATGGCACCCATGACGCGGGTTCGCGCCTCCGAGACGGGACTGCCTTCCGAGAGTGCCGCTCTCTACTACGCGCAACGGGCCAGCGCGGGTCTCATTGTGAGCGAAGGTATCTCGCCGTCGAAGCAAGGACAGTCCGAGCCGAATATTCCCGGTCTCTACAACGACGAGCAGGAGGCAGCCTGGCGCCCGATCACCCAGTCTGTTCACGATGCCGGCGGCCGGATCTTCGCCCAGCTCATGCACGGCGGCCGCGTGGGACACCCTGAGATCAACGGAATGCAGCCGCTCGGAGCCTCGCCCATCGCTGCCCAGGGCACGATCTTCAACTCCGGAGGCCGGCTCGCCTTCGTCACTCCCGTCGAGATGACCGTCGAGCAGATTCAAGAGCAGATCAATGTGTTTGTCGCAGCGGCCGAGCGCGCGATCGCTGCCGGCTTCGACGGCGTCGAGATCCACGGTGCCAACGGCTACCTGCTCCAGCAGTTCCTGTCCGACAACAGCAATCAGCGCACCGACCAGTACGGCGGGTCGCACGAAAACCGGGCACGCTTCGCGGTCGAGGTCGCTACCGCCGTCAGCGCCGCCATCGGCGCTGACCGGGTGGGGATCAGGTTCTCTCCCGGCGGAAAGTTCCACGACATGAACGAAAACGATCCCGAAGGCCTGTACACAACGCTCCTCAACGCCCTGAATCCGCTGGGATTGGCGTACCTTCACATCCTCGAGACTGCATCGGACGACATCAACGACCGGATCCGGGAAATCTGGACCGGCCCGCTGATCGTGAACCCGGCAATTGTCGGAAGTGCAGACTTCGTCAACAAGTCAAATGCCGATCGGTGGTTGGCGCGCGGCGGCGACCTGATCGCATTCGGCCGGTACTTCATCTCCAATCCGGACTTGGTGCGTCGCCTGCGCGATGGCCTCGAACTGACCATGCCCGATCTCGACACCTTCTACTCGGGCGGCGACAAGGGCTACATCGACTACCCGGAGTGGTCGGACAGCGCTGTCGGCTGACAACCTTGGGCGGGCCGGGCCGGAGTTCCTCCGGCCCGGCCCGATTCCGTGTCTCGGCGAGTAGCTCATCTGAGGTGGCGAAATCGGCGCATAGTGCTTCGGCGGCGTCGAGCTCGAACCCGCCTGCGAATGTCGACAGCACCTCCCACAGACACCGCTCAGCCGCGGAGCACAGGTCGCAACTCCAGCCCAGGCTCGCGCGCAGGCTCTGCTGGTGTGCGGGCGCTCCCCGGGCCGCCGAGGGTGAGGAAACAGCAAAGATCGTCGGGGTGTCCGAAGATCTGCTGTGCCGCCACGCGCAACGCCGGACGTGTCTTCCCCACTCCCCTGGCCGGTCACGGCGACCAACCGGTCAGTCCCCAACAGTCGTCCGGCCTCCGCAAGTTCGGTGCGCCTCCCGACAAAGGTGGTCAACTCGAGCGGGAGATGTGCTGCTCGATCTCCGATGGCGATCGACATGGAACCGCTTCTTTCGTGGAGTTGCTTCGGTACCCGACACCCGGTTAATCTAACGTGTGTTTGTTTGTTTTGGCCTACGACTCTTCCCGGCAGATCGCAAGAACCCCTTTGTCGAGCAACCAATTCAGACTGAGCGTCAACAGGTGTCGAACTCCTCTTCGGAACGCCCAAGGCCGGATTGGACGCGGAGGCTGCGGAATCAATGACGATGGACGCCGAGCTGAGCCGAATCCTCGACTTGCTTCACTCACAGCACGTGGATGACCGGGCAGCACGCCTTCGTGCCGCATCGGCGCTGGAGAGGGTCCTCCTCTCCGGCGCCCACGCCAATTCGTGTGTTCACGCCGGTCTCGCGGCCCGCGCGGAGACCGCATGCCCTTCGGATCACGACGACCCGCTGACCGGTCGCGAGCACGAGATACTGGGCATGATCGCCGATGGTGCGTCGAATGCCGAAATCGGTCGTGACCTGTTCATTTCGAGGAACACGGTCCGGTTTCACGTCAGCAACATTCTGCGCAAGATGTCGGTGAACAATCGCACTGCAGCGGTCGCGAAGATGACAACCGGCACCGGCGCGCGCTGACACTTCCGCCAGGCGCCCGTCTCGGCACACCGAAGCCCTCCAGCCGTGATTCGACCGGAGGACTTCCGTGGGTGGAAAATATTGAGCCGCAGCGAAAGATTGTCTGCGGATGAGGCGATGACGGGAACGTCAGTGCGCCTCGACGTGAGTGCCGACACGGACGTATCCGGTGAGGGTGCTGTCCTCGACCTCGGGCAGGTTGACGACGATGTTCTCGGGCGTGCGGGTGGTGAGCCAGATGAGTTCCTCGGTGGTGCTCATGTTGGCTTCGACGTGCGGCATGAAGGGCGGGACGAAGACGAAGTCCCCTTCGGACATGTCGATGTACTCGCTGAAGTTCTCGCCGAAGTAGATTCGCGCCTTGCCGGTGAAGACGTACCCGCCGGTCTCGGCCTCACCGTGATGATGCGGCAGGGACCGATATCCCGGCTCGTTGAAGACCTTCCCGAACCAAATCTTCGTCGCCGGCGTGTGCTGGACACTGACCCCGGACACACGCACCGCGCCACCCGATTGGCCCGTATTCTGCGCTTCCTCTCCTTTACGAGTGACTACCGGCTTGTCATGTTCGGCCATGCTCAATTCCTTTCAAGAACAAACGTTCGCTTGCAGCGCAGCGTACGAGTGCGACCGTGATCGCACAAGAGTGCGCGAGGGTCGCAATCCGTCACCTGCATGTCGTCAGCAAAGCGCCTCGGGACGTCGGCGGATCATGAAGCTGCTCCGGAAGGTCATCACGGCTTCACCCCGCTGATTGAGCGCGCTGTAGGCGAAAGACCAGATACCCTGGTCGGGCTTCTTGGTGGGGCGGGTGGCAATGAGTTCGGCTTCGGGATGCAGGGTGTCGCCGATGAGCACCGGACGCACAGCGCGCACCTCGTCGAGGCCGAGCCAGGCGACGACATTGTTGAAGTATCCGGTCTGCGTCGTCAACCCCAGGGCGAGCGAGAGCGTGAACGGCCCGTGTGCGATCCGCTGTCCGAACTGGGTGCCGGCGGCATACTCCTCGTCGAGGTGCAGCGAGACGATGTCGCAGGTCAGCCCTGCCCAGTGCACCAGGTGTGCGTCGGTGACGGTCATGCCGGGCCCGCGGAGCACGTCCCCGAGGTCGAGGTCCTCCCACCAGCGATCAGGCTGCCCGATCACTCGGGCGGCAGTGCTGACGTCGTTGATTGTCATCGAAACTCCTCATAGCGCCGGCGCCGCCGGCCGTGTTAACGTACGAGCGATTGTTCGTTTAACAGTACGGACCACCAACCCGCTGGTCAATCATTTGGTCAAAGCCTGCACCACGAAGTCTGGATGTGACGAAATGCCGCACACCACGAAATATCGCGCCGCGTCCACGGCGGGTTCGCATACGGCCGAGTGGCCGAGGCGGCGACCGTCAATCTCCCCCGGGAATTTGCGGGGAGCCTGTGTCGTCGCCGCACCGGCGGTGCCCAATCGAGTGAGGAAGTAATGCGACCCCTACGTTCCCTCCAGTTCGTGCCGGCTCATCGTGAGGGCTGGGCGCAGAAAGCTGTGCGTGCCGGCGCCGACGCCGTTATCCTCGATCTCGAGGACTCGGTTCCCGAGCCGAGCAAGGCAGATGCCCGCGCAATGGCAGCCGAGACGATCGACGCCCTGCGCAGTGACCATCCGGATGTGACGGTGCTGGTGCGCCCGAACCCACTCGACACGGACCACTTCGGCCGAGATCTCGCGGCCGTGGTGCGCGCGGGACTCGACGGGTTACTGTTGCCGAAGGTGTACGGAGCCCGAGAGGTTCTCGACTTCGCCGCGCTGCTCGAGCACTTCGAGATCGAGGCCGCCCTGGTCCGTGGCAGCATCGAGGTGATCCCCACTCTCGAAACCGCGAAGTCGCTGGTGAACTGCGAGTCGATCGCGGCGGCCCATCCCCGGGTCGCATCGCTGATGGTCGCGGCGGCTCGCGATGCCGATGTCTCGCGTGAGGTCGGTTTCGAGTGGACCGCCGAGGGCCTGGAAACCCTGCATTACCGCAGCAAGGCCGTGCTCGCCTGCCGAGCCGCAGGGTTGGCCCATCCGATCGTGGGACTGTGGCAGGAGATCTCCGACCTGGACGGCCTGCGCCGGTTCGCCGAAGGCAACCGGCGACTGGGCTTTACCGGGCAGGTGCTCATCCATCCCTCGCACATCGAGACGATCAACGACGTCTATGCGCCGGACCCGAAAATCGTCGACCGCTTCCGCCGCATGATCGAGGCCTTCGAGCAGGCCCAGGCGAACGGGCAGGCGGCGGCACTGTTCGAGGGCGAACACGTCGACATCGCCCACATCAAAACCGCTCGCGGCGTGGTTGCCCTCGCCGAAACCATCCAGTCGCACTGACCCCATCACCCGACCGACCGAACCCTTGAGGACCCCAAAATGAGTGGATTGTATTTCGAAGAACTCGAGCCGGAGCTCACCATCAAGCACGCGGTGACCCGTACAGTGACCGAAACGGACAACCTGCTGTTCACGACGCTCACGATGAACGTGCAGCCGCTGCACCTCGATGCCGAGTTCGCGAAGGACAGCATGTACGGCGAGCGCATCGTCAATAGCGTCTTCACCCTCGGCGTCGTCGTCGGCATTCCGGTGCAGGAAACGACCCTCGGAACGACGCTGGGCAACCTCGGGTTCGAGGAGATCGCCTTCCCCGCGCCGGTACTGATCGGCGACACCCTGCGCGTGGAAACCGAGATTCTGTCGCGCCGCGAGTCGAAGTCCCGCCCGGATACCGGCATCGTGCGCTTCGAGCACCGCGGTTTCAACCAGAACGACAAACTGGTCTGCCGCGTCCAGCGATCCGGTCTGATGCTCAAGAAGCCCGCCGAGGTCGCCGTCTCATGAAACTGGCCACGCTGCGTGTGGAGGGATCGACCGCCGCCGCGCGGATCGACGGCGGAAACGCGGTGCTGATCGAGCCCTATCCCAGCCTCTCGGATCTGCTACGCGACCCGCACTGGCACCGCATCGCCACCGAGGCCTCCGGGCAGGTTGTCGACCTCGGTGCCGTGGAGTACGCCCCCGTGGTCACGCACCCGACGAAGATTGTGTGCGTGGGCCTGAACTATGCGAATCACATCGCGGAAATGGGACGCGAACTCCCCCGCTACCCCACCTTGTTTGCCAAGTTCCCCGAAGCGCTCATCGGGGCCTACGACGACATCCACGTCCCGGCCTACGCCGATCAGCAGGTCGACTGGGAAGGGGAGCTCGCCGTCGTCATCGGCAAGAAGGCGCGATCGGTGCAGGCCGCCCACGCCGGGGAGTACATCGCCGGCTTCGCGGTCGCCAACGATGTCACCATGCGCGACTACCAATATCGGACTCAACAGTGGCTGCAGGGCAAGACCTTCGAGGGAACGTGCCCGCTCGGTCCGACGCTCGTGACCCCGGACGAGTTCAGGCTCGGTGCCACCCTGAACACTCTCGTCGACGGTGCCACCGTACAGTCGGACTCGACCGGCGACCTGGTGTTCACACCGGCCCGGTTGATCGAGTACATCTCCCACATCGTCACCCTGCAGGCCGGGGACGTGATCTTGACCGGAACTCCCGGCGGAGTCGGCCACCCGACCGGAACACATCTGTCTGACGGCCAGACACTCACCACGGAGATCACCGGCCTGGGCACGCTGCGCAATGCCGTGTGCGTTGCCGCCCCGGTCCCGGTCGGCTGACCCTCCGCGCTCCGCAATCGAATACGGCACGGCCCAGCCCTTCCAGTCCGTCACGGACCGGGAGGGCTAGTGGCCGTTGCTTCGCGAGCGTCCTTCGAGCCCCGCTGCCTCAGATCGCGCACATCGGTTCCCGCCCCGGTGTTCGCGCGACACCGACCCCACGGCAGCGACCGCACGAGCGGTTACCTACCGACGCAACAGGGTTGGTGCGTCGATGGTGAAGGCGCGTCACCTGCGACACAGCCCTGTCGGCGTGACGGCCACGAAATACCCAATCGTCCAGGTAGTGGCATGCCGCAGATCACCCGTTGACGGATGCTGTGCTCTACGCCACAATACAAACAAACGAGCAAACGTTCGTCTGTGTCTGGCAGAAGAAGGAAAATCCATGAACGCTCTGTTTTGTCGTCGCGCAACCCTTGCCGGAGTTGCCCTCAGCGCAGTCCTCAGCGTCGCGGCATGCACGGCCAGTGCCCCGGCAGAATCGGGTGGCAGCTCAGCAGGTTCGACGAGCGACGGCGGCCAGGCCCTGCCGGTCGGGCAGCTCTGCGGTGACCAGCCACTCAAGATCGCGCACGTCGCCGGATTCGGCGCCAACTCGTGGCGCAAGATCACGCAGGCCGAACTCACCGACGAGCTTTCCGCCTGCCCCAACGTGACCCTCGAGTACACCCAGGCCGACAACGATCTGCAGAAGTACATCACCGCAATCAATTCGTACACCGCACAGGGTTTCGATGCGATCGTCACGTACGACGACTTCGGCAGCCAGGCCCTCAGCGCCCTGAAGAACGCCCATGACGCCGGCGTGGTCGTCGTCCCCTACATCGCCGATCCCGGCGGTGAGGTCGGTGTCGACTACGACGGCTACGTCCAGTACAACTTCGATGTCGAGGGCGACACGATGGCCAAGTGGCTGGGCGGCCAGGTCCAGCCGGGCAGCACACTGCTCTTCAGCGGTGGACTACCGGGCGGAAGCCCCTCGACGGTCGCCCTGTGGGACGGAATCAACGAGACCTCGAAGGAACTCGGCGGTGCCTTCACCCCCCTGACCAACGAGCCGCAGCCCTCGAGCTGGGACGCGGCATACGAACAGCGCGCCATGGCCGGCGCGTTGACCAAGTACCCCGAGATCGACGCCCTGGCATCGGATTACGGTGTCGCATCGAAGGGTGGACTGCGCGCCTTCATCAACGCCGGTCGGCCGATCCCGCCGCTGGCCACCTCCGCTACCGACAACGAACTCGGGTGCATGTGGCTGCAGCACCACGAGGCCAACCCCGGCTTCCAGTTGTTGACCCTCGACGGCACCACGACGGTCGTACGCATCGCAGCCCGCAAGGCGCTCGCTGCGCTCAACGACCAGCCCGACAACGAGCCGGAGAACTTCGAACTGCCCACGTTCGTCGACACCCTGGGCGGCAAGCTCCCGACCTGCCGCGAGGATCTGCCGCCGGACGCCGACCTGTCCTCGGCGCTCTCGCCCGAGCAGCTCTCGGCCGTCTTCCAGTAGCGGCTGGGCGCCAGGGATAAGGAGTGGTCAACTATGACTCAGCAAGACATTGTCGAGGATGTGATGTACGTGAGTGACGTACAGGTTCAGGAAAGTCCCGTCCACGAAGTGCCCGATCAGGACGTCGTTCTCCGGCTCGAAGCGGTGGACAAGAAGTACCCGGGCGTGCACGCAATCAAGAACGTCTCGCTGACGGTCCGGCGCGGCGAGGTTCATGCGCTGGTCGGCCAGAACGGCGCAGGCAAGTCCACGCTCGTCGGCATTGCGGCCGGTTCGATCACCGCCGATTCGGGGACGGTGGAGATCGGTGGCGTCGCCGCCGCCGACCCGTCCCCGGCGTGGTGCCGCGAACAGGGTTTGGCCATCGTCTACCAGGAGCCAGCGCTCCTTCCGGACCTGACGGTCGCCGAGAACATGCGCCTGAGCATGCCCGAGGAACTACGTCCATCCGTCGGGGACCAGGTCGGCTGGGCAGAAGGCATCCTCGCGCGGTGGAGCAACGTGGCGTCGATCGATCCACGCACTCCGGTGCGCGAGTTGCAGCCGGACGCTCGGTTTGTCGTCGAAATCGCCAAGGCTCTGGCCGAGGAGCCGAAGGTCATCGTGCTCGACGAGCCCACCGAGCACCTCCTACCGCCCGCAGTCGCGGAGTTGTTCCGGCTGGTGTCGGAGCTGATCGCGGCCGGCGGTGCCGTTGTCTACATCTCGCACCGCCTCAACGAGGTCAAGCAGATCGCCCACGCCGTATCGGTGCTGCGCGACGGTGCGCTGGTCGGCACGTTCACCGGCGCCGACGTCACCGAGCAGGACGTGGTCAACCTCGTCGTCGGTCGGGAGCTCACGCGCGGTCACACGCGGGCCGACACCCGCTCGAGCCAGCTCGGTGACACCTTGCTACAGGTCACCGACTTCTCCGGCGAGGGTTTCGACGACCTTCACCTGCAGGTACGGGCCGGCGAAATCGTCGGGTTCGCCGGTGTCGAGGGACAAGGCCAGCGTGAGGTGCTCCGCGCGCTCGGCGGTCTGGTCGGTAACCACGGCACCGTCGAGATCGACGGCCGTCCGGTCAGGACGTCGAGCCCGACCACCGCACTGGCCGGTGGGATCGCCTATCTCCCCCACGACCGGCACAACGAGGGCATCCTGCCGGGACTGAGTCTTCGGGAGAACGCCTCGCTGGCCTCGCTGGGGCGGTTCACGCGCTTCGTTGCCCTCTCACGCCTGCGCGAGCGCAAGGCCACTTCCGAGACGTTCGCGTCGATGCGGGTCAAGGCTCCCTCCCCCGAGGTCGACATCACGACTCTGTCGGGCGGAAACCAGCAGAAGGTCGTGCTCAGCCGGGTGCTCATGACCGAGTCCACGGTGATTCTCGCCGATGAGCCCACCCAGGGTGTCGACATCGGCGCGCGGGAGGAGATCTACACCATCCTCCGAGAGGCGGCGGCGCGCGGGGCGGCGGTCATCGTGCTCTCCTCGTCGGCCGCGGAACTCGAGCAGCTCTGTGACCGGGTCATCGTCTTCTCCCGGGGGAAGGCCGCGAAGGAGCTCGTCGGCGACGAACTGACCGAGCACGGCATCGCCCAGGCCGCGCTCAGCGCGACCGGTAGTCGTAGCCGGGTCGGTACGGCACTGCGGAAGGTCACGCTCGGCCGGAAGATCTCCCGCAGCGACCTGACGCCCGCCGCGATTCTCGCGCTCGCCACTGTGCTGCTGGCGATCGTCGCGATCAGCCAGAGCGAGTTCTACCTCACGTCACGCAACTTTGGTCTGATCCTGCCGCTGCTGGCCACCCTCGCGTTCTTCGCGATGGCACAGCAGGTGGTAATGATGATCGGGGGCATCGACCTGTCGGTGGGCCCACTCGCCGGTCTGCTCGTCGTTGTCGGCTCATTCGTGCTGTCGGCGTACAAGACACCCATCGGCATGATCATCGGCCTGGTCGTCCTCGCGATCGTCGCCGCGGTTGTCGGCCTGGTGAACTGGACGCTGGCGGTGGTCGTCAAGATCAACCCGTTGATCGCAACGCTCGTTACCTACACCGCGATCCAGGGCATCGCCTACCTCCTGCGTCCGCTGCCCGCGGGCAAGATCGATCCAGTCTTCACCTCGTACGCATCGACCAAGCTCGGATTCGTACCGATCATGCTGGTTGTGGCAATCATCGTGGCGGTGCTTCTCGAAGTCGCCATGTACCGCACCATGTTCGGTGTCCGACTGCGAGCCACCGGATCCCAGCACGCCACAGCTGACCGTATCGGAGTCCGCACCAAGTGGATCACTCTCGCCGCCTACGTGAGCTGCTCGGTGCTGATCGTCCCGGCAGCCGTGCTGCTCATGGCTCAGGCCGGTACCGGCAACGCCAGTATCGGTGACAGCTACACCCTCGCCAGCATCGGTGCCGCGGTCCTCGGCGGCGCCTCGATCTTCGGCGGGCGCGGCTCGTTCATCGGAGCCTGCCTCGGCGCAGTGCTGGTGATCCAGATCAACACGGTCGTCCAGTTCATCGGGCTGCCGCTGTATTGGCAGCAGTGGCTTCTCGGCGGTCTGACCATCGCCGCGGCCGCCTTCTACTCGAAGTCCCGAACCCTCGCAGAGCGGAGCTGACCGGTGAGCGCGACACAAGAACAACGACTCCCCCAGAAGTCCGGGAACGAGTCCACCGGCGGTCGCCGTTGGACCCCGACCTGGAACGGCACCAGCTCGGTCATCGCGATCACTGTGGCACTGTTCCTGTTCAGCTGGCTGATCGCCCCCGGCAGCATCTCGGGCAGCGCTATCGACTCGCTACTGCCCTTCGCCGGAATCCTGGCGATCGCGGCGATCGGTCAGACCATCGTGGTCATGCTCAAGGGCATCGACCTGTCGCTGCCCGGCATGATGACCCTCGCCGCGCTGGTCAGCAGCCAGTACGCCCAGGATCACGGCAGTATCCTCGCCGCTCTGCTGGTCGTCGCCGCCATCGCCGTCGTCGTCGGACTGGTCAACGGCATCGTCGTCTCGGCATTCTCAGTGACCCCGCTGGTGGCCACTTTGGCAGTCAACGCCGTCCTGATGGGCGCCGCCCTCGCGTACTCCGGAGGAACCCCGACCCGCGCACCGCAAAGTGTGTCCGACTTCGCGCTGGAAAAAACGGTCGGTGTTTCCAACACGGTATGGCTCGCGGTGCTGCTGATGATCGTGACGGTATTCGCGACAGGGCGCACCGCCTGGGGGCGCCGGGTAGTCGCCGTCGGGTCCAACGAGCGGACCGCCCGCGCCGCGGGTGTGCGCACCTCCCGAATCAAGATCAGCGGATACGTCGCCGCGGCACTGTGTTACAGCGGCGCCGGTGTCCTGCTGGCCGGGTACGTGAGCACACCGAACACCAATGCCGGCACCAGCTACCTCCTGCCGGCCATCGCAGCTGTGGTCGTCGGCGGCACCGCGCTGACCGGTGGTCGCGGCAACATCATCGGCACGGCGGTTGGGGCCCTGTTTCTGAGCCAGCTGACCCAGCTCGTGCTCTCCCTCGGAGCACCCTCTTCCACTCAGTTCCTCGTCCAGGCAGTGGTCATCGCCGTCGCGGTGGGAGCACAGCAACTGGACCTGCGTCACGTCATCCAACGTCTGACTCCCCGAAAGGAATCTGCATGACGAACATCGGTCAGCGACTGCACGAGAAGGTGGCCTTCGTGACCGGCGCCGCCCGCGGCCAAGGTCGATCGCACGCTCTCACCCTCGCGGACGAAGGCGCGGATCTCATCCTGCTCGACTCGGTACGCCCGATCGACCAGGTGAGCTACGCAATGCCTGACCACGCGGACCTGAAGGAAACCGCACGCCTGGTGGAGGAACGGGGCCGCAGGGTGGTGATGATCGAAGCCGACGTCCGTGACGAGTCGATGATCGCCGCGGTCGCCGAGGCCGCCGCCGAACTCGGTCGACTCGACATCGTCGTCGCCAACGCGGGCGTACTCGGAGCAGCCAAGCCCTCCTGGGAGCTCACCCGTGCCGAATGGGACACCCTGATCGACATCAACCTCACCGGCGTCTGGCAGACGATGAAGGCGGCGCTGCCGCACATCATCGCCGGCGGCCGAGGCGGGTCGATCATCGCGATCAGTTCCATCGCGGGCATTCGCGGAGTGCCGCACGTGGCGCACTACAGCGCCGCCAAGCACGCGCTGGTCGGACTGGTCGGCTCGGTCGCGAACGAGGTTGCTCCGCACAGCATCCGGGTGAATACCGTGCATCCGACCAATGTCCGCACGGACATGATCGACAATCCGACGGCGGCGAAGATCTTCCGGCCCGACCTCGAGAACCCGACCCTCGACGACGGGATCGACGTTCTCGGGCGGATCAACCTGCTGCCGGTGCCATGGGTGGACTCCGCCGACATCTCCGAGGCCGTCCTGTGGCTGGCCAGCGACGAGTCGCGGTATGTGACCGGCACCGCGCTGCCCGTCGATGCCGGAATGCTCGCGAAGTACCCCGGCTGACAACCCCTACTCCCCTTCAACCGACCCCAACAGAGAAGGAAACTCAATGACACTCAATGGTGGACCGGTCCGCACGATCGCACTGATCGGACGCAAGCCGGGTATGTCGTTCGCCCAGTTCGACGAGTACTGGCGTGAGAAGCACGCCCCGCTCGCCGCGCAGGTGCCCGGTGTGATCCGCTACGTGCAGCGGCACGTCGTTCCGCAAGAAGGTGCCACCGAACCCGACAACGGATTCGGAATCGACGGTCTCGCCGTCCTCGATTACGAGAGCGCCGAGGCGATGGAGGCCGGTTGGGCGTCCGAGGCCGGCCAGGCAGCCCTCGCGGACGTCGAGAACTTCATCGGCAAGCACTACGTAGTGGTCCTCGAGGACCATGTCGTGGTCGACGACGCCTGAACCCCTCGGCGTCACCTCAAAGAATGACAATGAGTTAAGGATCCCGTCATGGATGTGGGCGTAGTTTATTTCTTCACCGATCAGGGTCCGGACCCCGTGGAGTTCGGGCAGGCCGCGGAAGGGTACGGATTCGAGTCCCTGTTCGTGCCCGAGCACACGCATTTTCCGGTATCCCGGAAAACCGACTACCCGATCCCCTACGGGGGACCCGAACTACCCGAGTTCTACCTACGCACCTACGACCAGATCGTCACGATGTCGATGATCGCTGCACACACGCAGACGATCATGCTCGGCACCGGTATCTGCCTGCTGGCCCAACACGATCCGATCGCGAAGGCCAAGCAGATCGCCACCCTCGACCACCTATCCGGCGGACGCGTCATCTGCGGTGTCGGAATGGGGTGGAACGTCGAGGAAGCGGAAGCGCACGGCGTCGTGTGGAAGCAGCGCTACTCCACCGTGCGGGACAAACTCAAAGTCATGCAGGCACTGTGGACCGAGGAGGTGGCGAGCTTCGACGGCCCCCGTGCGTCGCTCGCCCCCTCGTGGGCCTGGCCGAAGCCCGCGCAGCCGAACGGCCCGCGCACCTACCTCGGCGGCGCCGGTCCCACCACGATGCGGCATGCCGCCGAGTGGGCCGACGCTTGGTACGTCGTGCCCTCCGCAGAAGATCCGAGTCTGTCGAAGACGGTGCCCGAATTCCGCAGAGTCGTCGAGGAGTCCGGCCGCGACCCTGAGTCGGTCGGCATTGCGGTGGCCTCGGCGCCACCGGATCCCGCACTGCTCGAGAGCTATCGAGAATTGGGGATCGAACGGGCGGTGCTGTGGGTCGACCCGGCAGACGACCCGGGCGAGGGCATGCGCAACCTCGAGACTGTTTCCAAGGTTCTCGCACAGATCTCCTAACCAAAATTCCCAGAAATCAACCCTCACAGGAGGACCCGTTATCATGAACGCTGCTACCGCGGATGTGAGCGTCACCGAGCTCGCCGAGCGACTGACACGACTCGAGGACGTCCGCGCAATCGAACAGCTCAAGTATCGCTACGCAGGCTTCTGCGACAACGGCTACGACCCGCAAGGCATCGCCAGTCTCTTCGTCGAAGACGGTCGGTGGGTCGTGGACGGCGAGGGTGGATCCATGACCGGCCACGAGGAGATCAAGGCGCACTTCCGGACGTTGTCGGACAAGATCACCTGGGCTCTGCACTACATGATCGCCCCACGTGTGGAACTCGCCGACGACGGCCAGAGCGCAGTCGGATACTTCTATCTGCTGTGCCTGTGCACCATCGAGAACAGTCAGGACGCCACCAAGAAGGACCCGGTCATCCTGACCATCAACTACACCGATCAGTTCGTCAAGCGCGACGGCACCTGGTACTTCCAGGAACTGCGCGGACGCACACACCAGGTGTCCAACTGGGATCAGGGTTGGGTCAAGCAGCCGTTCCGCGACTGAGCCACGTACACCATCGCGGGTGGGCAGGGTAGCAAGGAATTCAATTCTGTTCCGCCATTTCATATTCAGGGGAGGAAGTAATGATCGAAACGGCTAGCGCTACGGGAACTCGACTTGCCGATCGGACGGCAGTGATCACCGGCGGCGCGTCGGGTATCGGCCGCGCGAGCGCTCTACGGTTCGCCTCCGAGGGTGCCGAGGTCGTCGTGTGGGACCTCGATCCGGTCGGGATCGATGCCGTGGTCACCGAGATCCGCCAGGAGGGCGGACGGGCTCACGGGGTGGCGGTCGACATCTCCGACGCGTCGGCGGTGGCAGCGGCGGCCGCTGAGACTGCAGCTGTGGCGGGTGAGGTGACGGTGCTGATGAACAACGCGGGTGTTCTCGACGATTATGCCCCGATCCTCGACACCGACGAGGCGCTGTGGGACCGCATCGTCGGCGTCAACCTCAAGGGCATGTTCCTGGTGACCCGCGCGGTGTTGCCGGCGATGATCGCCGCCGGCGGCGGGTCGATCGTCAACACCGCCTCGGTCGCCGCATTCATCGCCGGTGGGGGCGGTACTGCATACACCAGTTCCAAGCACGGTGTCGTCGGGTTTACCCGGCAGATGTCCTTCGACTACGCGCACCAGAATGTGCGGGTGAACGCGATCGCGCCAGGTGCGGTGGAAACCGGGATGTCCAAGGACATCTTGTACAACGAGGATCTGCCGGTCGTCGAGGCGCTGCGTAGTGCACCGGCGGGCCGGCACGCGCAGCCCGAGGAGTTGGCGAACGTCGCGCTGTTCCTGGTCAGCGACGAAGCGAGCTTCGTGCACGGCGCGGTCTACGTCGCGGACGGCGGCTGGACCATCCGCTGAGATGTGCCCGCGTAGCCGAACGGCTCGGACCGGTTCCCGGTCCGAGCCGTTCGACGTCCGTCCACTCGGCGTCACGGTTGTGACGCGCTGCGGACGGTGCAGTACTGCGCGGGATGTGCACAGCTGAAGCTCTCCGGATCCGGGCTCGCGCGCCGATATTGTGTGAACCGCCCGGAACCGGAGAGCGTTTGGAGGCCGACCCGCGAGAGCGCAGAGGCTGGGATAGCGGGCCTCGCGGGTCGGCGATCAGGGGGTTGGAGTGCGGGTCTACAGCCGGGAGCGGCGGGCGCACTCCACGCTCAGCAGGCCGAGGACTCCGACGGTGACCATGGCGTAGGTCGCGCTGCCGGTGGCGTCGATGATCATCCCCAGCATCGGGGCGGCCAGCACGGCGCCGACATTGCTGACGGTCACGATGAGTCCACTCGTCTGGTAATTCGCCTGCGGCTGAGACAGTTCCGCCGCCCACGCCCAGTAGGTGCCACCGTAGAGCGATGCTGCCAGGAACATCATGCACAGGTAGATCCCCAGAGTGCTCGCGGGAATCCCAGGCAATGCGACAACCATGACACCGGCGAGACCGGCACCGATCATGTTCGTCTGGAATCGCTCGCCGCGGAAGAGCCTGTCCGACATCAGCCCCCCGATGGGGGCGGCGACGAGTTTGAACATGAAGGTGACGCCGATGATCGCCGAGGCTTCGAGCAGCGTCATGCCGCGGTCTTGTTCGAGGAACAAAGGCAGGGCGTAGGAAAGCCCGTAGAGGGTGATCGCCGTGCCTGCACCGTAGAGCGAGGACCACCAGACGCGGGAGCTGCGCAGCGCCTCGGCGAGTGATCCCGGTTTGGGGAGCGCGTCGAATCGGGTCGAGTGCGGGCGCCGGAGTCCGACGGGTTCGGCAACGAGGGCGTCCATCGAGGGCACACCGGGGTGGGTCTTGCGGAAGTCCTTGACAGTGAGCACGAACAACGTACCGCAGGCGATGCTCGGGACCACGGTCAGCCACATCGAGGCGATCTCCCACGACATGCCGCTGTCGGTCAGCAGCGGTCCGGCGAACGAGGTGATCGAGAAGCCGACGCCGAGGAAGCCCATCAGGAGGCCGGTCGCGAAACCGCGCCGGTTCTTGGGGAACCACAAGGATGCATGGGTGGCGAGCGAGGCATTCATCACGCCGCCGCAGCAACCCAGGAGCAGACGCAGGAGGAGCATGCCGGTGTAGGACTCACCGACCACCGGGATCAAGAGCGCCGAAACGGCGTTGCAGAGTAGGCCGATGACGACGATCTTCTTCACCCCGATACGGGCGGCCCACTTGCCGGCGAAGACCGGAACCACGCAGAACGTGAGCATCGATGCGGTGGTGAGCAACGACAGTTGGGTGGCGTTGATTCCCCAGTCGTCCTGAATGACCGTGCCGAACACGGCGACGGTGTTCAGGCCGATGAAGCAGCACATGAAGCACAGCAGGCTGACCAGCAGGACCCACCAACTGTAGAGGGGCGCACGCGTGTAGGTCACACGCGCGCCGGTGAGCGTCGATGTTGTCATGACGTGACTCCTGGTATCTGGATTCTCCGCCGACAAGGCAGGAGGCGTCTTCGGTGGGCGCGGTGAACCGAAGTGCACACGGCACGCGGCGGATTCGACCGTCAATTGCAGTCGGAACCGATGCAGGCGGTGACGCAAGGTGGGGCCACAACCCGAGAAACGAACGTACGTATGTTAGTTCGGTCTCGGTTGTCGTGTCAACGATCACAACGAGGCGTGCGTGCCGAACAACCCCGCAGTGTCCAAGTAGTGAGGTCGAACAGGCTTCGGCCACAGAACACGCATACGCCCGGCTGGTGCACCAGCCGGGCGTATGCGAGGGCTTCGAGCGGTATCAGACGAGCGAGACGGTGACCGCCTTGCTCTGCAGGTAGCCGTCGAGGGCTTCGCCGCCCATCTCCTTACCCCAACCGGACTGCTTGAAGCCGCCGAACGGCAGCGCGGCGTCGAATACGTTGTAGCAGTTGACCCAGACCGCACCGGCGTTGACCGCCTCGGCGAAGCGGTGGGCGCGACCGACGTTGCTCGTCCACACTCCGGCCGCCAGACCGTAGGTGGTGTCGTTCGCGCGGCGCAACACCTCCGCTTCGTCGTCGAACGGCATCAGCGACACCACCGGGCCGAAGATCTCCTCCCGGGCGATGGTCATGCCGTCATCGACCCCACCGAGCACGGTCGGTTCGAGGTAGTAGCCAGGCTCACGGGTCTGGGCACCACCGGCAATAATTTCGGCTCCGTCACCGAGCGCGCCCTCGACGAAGGTCTTGACCTTGGAGCGGTGCTGGTCGGAGATCATCGGGCCGACCAGCACACCGCGCTCGGCGCTGGGGCCGATCTTGATCTGCGGCACCTTGGCGGCGATACGGGTCTGGACCTCGTCGTAGACGTTGCGCTGCACATACAGCCGCGACCCGGCCGTGCAGGCCTCACCCTGGGCGTAGAGGACGGCACCGAGCACTCCGTCGACGGCGATGTCGAGATCGGCGTCGTCGTAGATGACATTGGGGGATTTGCCGCCGAGTTCGAGGGTCAGCTTGCTCAGGTTCGATGCGGCCGCGACGACGATCCTCTTGCCGGTCTCGACCGAGCCGGTGAACGCAACCTTGTCGACCTGCGGGTGACCGGCCAACGGAGCACCGGCGTCCGCGCCCGTTCCGGTGATCACGTTGACCACTCCGTCGGGCACACCGGCTTCGACAGCCAACTCCGCCAGGCGCAGCGGCGCCAGGGAGGCGAGTTCGGCGGGTTTGAGCACCACGGTGCATCCGGCGGCGAGCGCCGGGGCGAGCTTCCAGATCGCGGCGAGTGCGGCGCCGTTCCAGGGGATGATCTGCGCGACGACGCCGACCGGCTGCCGCCGGGTGTAGGAGAAGAAGTCGCCGGGGTTCTGCCGCGACAGCGGGATGGTGCGTCCCTCGAGCTTGGTGGTCCACCCGGCCATGTAGCGCAGCAGGTCGGCCATGTTCGGCAGGTCGATGTCGCGGATGAACGCGTAGGGCTTTCCGCAGTCCTGGGTGTCGACGAGGGCGATCTCGTCCGCGTTGGCCTCGATGAGGTCCGCGAAGCGGTGCAGGATCCGGGCGCGGGCCTCGGCCGGCATCCGCCGCCACGGGCCGTCGTCGAATGCGCGGCGGGCAGCCTGCACCGCCAGTTCGACGTCGCGCGGGCCGCCTGCGGCGATCTCGGCGAGCTTTTCTCCGGTCGACGGGTTGAAGACGTCGACAGTGCCGCCTTCGACCGGATCCACCCACTTACCGTCGATCAGCAGTTGATGACGGCTGGGGCTGGTCTCGGACATCTTTTCTCCTTCAGGTAGAGCTGTTCGGCGAACACACGAACGCCGGCGGCGATGATGCGGCCGTGGGTGCCGCCCGGCGCGCGCGGAAGTCCGCGGGACCCGGCACGCTTACCACATACGAACGATTGTTTTCTTACGGTACCGGGTGGGCACCCATCCATGTCAACGATCGGCGCCCACCAGGAGATCAGGGGATGTTGCCGCGGTAGCGGGCCGACCGGTACGGGGTCGGCCAGTCGAGCGTGTCCTCGACTCCGAGTTCCTTTGCCGCCTTGAGCGGCCACATCGGCTCGCGCAGCAGGTTCCGTCCGACGAAAACAGCATCGGCGGCTCCGTCGACGAGGACTTGCTCGGCCTGAGAGGAGTCGGTGATCAGCCCGACGGCCGCGACCGGCAGGGATGTTTCGTTGCGGATCCGGCGAGCGAACGGCACCTGGTATCCCGGTCCGACGGCGATCTTCTGCTCCGGGGTCAGGCCGCCGCTGGAGACGTCGACGAGGTCGATCCCGGAGCCCTCGAGCGAGCGGATCAGTGCGACGCTGTCGTCGACGTCCCAGCCGTCCTCGGCCCAGTCGGTGGCGGAGATCCGCAGCAACAGCGGCAGCTCCTCCGGCCAGACCGCACGGACCGCGGCAATGATCTCCCGCAGCAGCCGGGCGCGGCGGTCGGGGTCTCCGCCGTAGCCGTCGGTGCGCCGGTTGGTGATCGGCGACAGGAACTGGTGGAGCAGGTAGCCGTGTGCGGCATGGATCTCGACGACCCGGAATCCTGCGGCCAGGGCACGGGCGGCGGCGTCGGCGAAGTCGGCGACCACCTTCGCGATGTCGGCGACGGTCATCTCGCGCGGCACGGCCTGATCCCCCCAGGCCGTCGCCGACGGACCGACCGTCTCCCAGCCGCCCTCGCTGATCGGGACGGTGCCGTCGCCCTCCCAGGGAACCTGCGCGGACGCCTTGCGGCCGGCGTGCGCGAGTTGAATTCCGGGGACCGATCCGTGCTCGGTGACGAACCGGTTGATGCGGGCGAACGCGTCGAGCTGCGTGTCGTTCCACAGCCCGGTGCACTTGGAGCTGATCCGCCCCTCCGGGCTGACCCCGGTCGCCTCGGTGAGCACCAGGCCGGCCTTCCCCTTGGCGAACGAGCCGAGGTGCACCAGATGCCAGTCGTCGGGTATGCCGTCGTCGGCCGAGAACTGGCACATCGGCGCCACCCAGAGGCGGTTACGGAAAGTCACACCGCGCAGGGTCAGCGGCGAGAACAGCCGCGTGCGATGAATGGTGGGTTGAGACAACACGAACTCCTCAGCTCGGGTGGTGCAGCTATTCCAGCGTGGCGCCGGCGTTCGGCCCCTCGAGGAACTTGTTGGGTGTCAGGAAGAAACACAGCACCAGGGCCCCGTTCGGCGCCGAGGCGCGGTGCTGGTTGCCCTGCGGTCGCCACGAGAAGTTCCCGACGGTGGTCTCGCCTTCCTCGTCGACGATGCTGCCTTCGAGCACCCAGGTCTGCTCGATCCGGACGTGCTCGTGCAGCGGCAGGACCGATCCGGGCTGCCAGCGGAACAGGGCGGTGAGCAGACCGCTCTCCTCATCCTTGAGCAGCACCTTGATATCGATGCCCTCGTACCCGGAGGGGCGCCAGGGCAGGGCGTCGACGTCGACGTAGCGCGAGGCCAGCGGCGGAAGTGCGTTGAGTTCATCGGCGAAGGGGGTGATCGCGGGCATGATGGTGTTTCTTTCTGTGTTGTGTTGTGCGGGTACGCGAGTCAGAACGACCGCGGCAATCCCAGATACTTCTCACCGATGTGGTTGCGGAGCATCTCGTTGGTCAGTGGGGCGAAGGTGTAGAGGCGGGCGTCGCGGAACAACCGTTCCATCGGGTACTCCTTGCTGAACCCGGATCCGCCCATCAGACGCATGCCGGCGTCGGTGACGGCGACCGCCGCATCGGAGGCGGCGACCTTGGCCATGGCGCTGAGAATGTCGGCGCGTTGCCCGGTGGCGGTGGCCTCGGCGGCCTGCAGCATCAGGGCCCGGGCCGACTCGATCGCGATGGCGCCGTCGACGAGCCGGTGCTGGCCGGCCTGGAAGCTGCCGACCGGACGCCCGAACACCTGACGCTGGCGGCCGTAGTCGACGGCCGCTTCCAACGCACCCCGCGCGATCCCCAGTGCGGCGGCGGCGGCGTTGAGCCGTTCCCCGTTGAGGGTGCCCAGCACCTGCCGGAACCCCTGGTCGACGTGCCCGAGTACGGCGGAAGCATCGATTTCGACGTTGTCGAAGGTGACCTCGCAGGTGTCCAGGCTGTGGATGGCGAAGGTATCGAGTTCCCGCACGGTGATGCCGGGAGCGTCGGTCGGGACCACGAACATGGTGATGCCGTCGATCGGAGAGGACTCGGGCGTCGAGGTCCGAGCCAGGACGATGAGATTCCTCGCGTGCTGCGGACCCGAGATCCAGGTTTTGGCGCCGTTGAGTACCCACCGGCCGCCGTCGGACTGCTTCGCCCGGGTACGCATGACGCGGGCGACGTCGGTGCCGCCGTCGGGTTCGGTCAGTGCGAAGGCCACCCGCTCGCTGCCGTCGAGGAGCGGGGCCAGGACGCTGCTGCGCTGCTGGTCGCTGCCGTACTCGGTGAGCAGTCCGACGCCCATATACTGCACGACCAGGCACACCGCCATCGAAGTCGGGCCGGCGGCGAGCTCTTCGAGGACGATGATCTGATGTCGGGGGTCGGCGCCGGTCGTGCCGTCGGCCTGGGCGTCGAGTCCGATCAGCCCGGCTTCCCCGAGCGCCCGGTACAGCTCGAGGTCGAACGCGTTGGCGTCGTCGAGTTCGCTGACCCGCTGCGGGGGTGCAAATCGTTCGATGATCTCGCGCACCATCTCGCGCAGATCCGCTTGCTCCGTGGTGTCCGGCAAGGTGCCGCTTCCGATCATGAGACTCCTCCGACTCGGGGTGACCGCGGCCTTCGGGCGCAAAGGTGCGGCCGTCGCGCTGTGACCTGGTCACCCATCCCACGATACAAACGAACGCACGTTTTTCCAAGGGCTCAGGCAGCCATTTCCTTCCGCCTAGACAAACAAACACACGTTCGTATAGCGTGTGTGATGCCCATTACAGAGGGCGTGCAGGCCGCACGGTCCCACAACGCAACCGGCCCCGCCATCACTCGTCGTGAACTCGCTTTTCACCCGCGAAAGACGGCACCGACCATCACGAGAAAGGGTGACCATGCCTCCCACCGAGACCGCTGTCGACTGGAGTCGGCTCTGGTCGGATCCGGCGATGCTCCGCCTGCGACGTGACCGCCGCAGCTTCTTCACCGTTGCCTGGAGCGTTTTCGCGGTGGCGTTCTGCGCGCTCGTCGGCTTCGCCGCCTTCGCCCCGGAGATCATCGCGACACGTCCCGTCCCGGGTCTGAGCGTCGGGCTGATCCTGTCCCTGGCCTACGTCGCGACGGTGATGAGCCTCGGCGCCTGGTACGTGCGGCGCGCACGCCACTGGGACATCCTGGCCGCGGCCGTGCTGAGCGTGCCCGCCGCCGCTCCCGAGCGAGAGGTCGCGGGCAATGTCTGACGGATTCAACACCACCGCCGTCGTCGTCACGATCCTGCTGCTGGCCACGACCTTCGTGGCGACCTACTTCGCCTCGCGCCGCACGAAGACGTCGGCGGAGTTCTGGACGGCCGGCGGCGGTATGACCGGACGCAAGAACGGCACCGCCATCGCCGGCGACTTCCTGTCCTCGGCCTCGCTGCTGGGTTATGCCGGGCTGGCCTACCTCTACGGCATGGACGGCATCGTCTACGCGATCTTCGCGTGCGGGATCTTCCTGATGGTGATGTTCCTGATCGCCGAAAAGCTGCGTAATCTGGGGCGTTTCACGTTCGCCGACGCGCTCGCCACCCGATTGCGGTCCGGTCCGGTCCGCATCGTCTCGGCGATCTCGACGCTGTTCATCTGCGTCTTCTATCTGCTCGCCCAGATGGTTGCCGGCGGCGTGCTGATGGAGGCACTCGCCGGGATCGACTTTTCCTGGGGCGTGGTGATCGCCGCGGTCCTGATGCTGACCTATGTGCTCTTCGGCGGAATGCTCGCCACGACGTGGCTGCAGATCATCAAGGCCGTGGCCCTGATGAGCGTCGTCGCGCTGCTGGTGATCCTGGTTCTCATCCGGATCGATCCCAACCCGCTCAACATCATCGAGCAGGCGGTCTCGCAGAGTAAATTCGGCGATCACTACCTGGCCACCGGCAACTCCTTCAAGGGGCCCTGGAACATCATCTCCATGGCAGTGGCCGTGACGTTGTCCGCGGTCGGCCTGCCCCACGTGCTGATGCGGTTCTTCACCGTCCCCGACGCCATCGAGGCACGCAAGTCCGCGATCTGGGCGATCAGTCTGATCGGCGGATTCAACGTCCTCATCGCGTTCCTCGGCATCTCGGCACGCGCCGCCCTCGGCGCCGGCGGGGAGGAAATCGCCGGCAAGGGCGGCAATCTCGCCCTACCCGCCTTGACCGTCTGGCTCGGCGGTGGAGACGGCTTCGCGTCCGACCTGCTGCTGGCGCTGGTGGTCGCGGTCTCGATCGCCACGCTGCTGGCGGTGTCGGCCGGCCTGGTGCTCAGCGCGTCGAGCACGATCGCCCACGACCTGTGGGCCAAGACGTTCCATCGTCCCGAAACCGAGGAGATGACGGTCGGCCGGATCGCGGCGGTGGCGTTGGTGATCGTCACCGTCGGTGTCACCCTGGCCATCGGCGGCACCCAGAACGTGACCTTCCTGGCCACGCTGGCGACCTCCACCGCGGCCAGCGCGAACTTCCCCGTCCTGATCATGACGTTGCTCTGGCGGCGGATGCGTACCCTCGGGGCCGTAGTCGGGGCGCTGTCGGGTCTGCTGACGGCGTTGGCGCTGATTCTGACAGGTCCGCTGGTGTGGCCGAGTCTGGCTCCGCTGCTGTCGGATTCATTGTCGACCACAGCGCCCTTCCCGCTGGCCTTCCCAATTCTGCTGTCGGTGCCCGCCGGATTCCTCGGGTGCATCGTGGGCAGCTACCTCAGTCGCGAGCCCGCAGACGACGCCGCCTTCGACGAACTTCAAGTGCGAGCCCTGACCGGGGCTGGTCTGGACAAGACGAAGACCCTCGCGCACTGATCCCCTCGCGGCGGCGTTCGACCGGAAGCTGTCATCTCCGGCCGAACGCCGCCGTGCATTCCCTATTTGTCGCCGAATTTCTACCGTCGCCGACCCCGACTGAAGGAGAAATGTATGTCCGTCAAGATCGTTGCGCTGATCACGTCGAAGTCCGAGCTCTCTCGCGATGAGTTCCTTCGGTACTGGAACGTCGAGCACCCCGAGTACGTATGGAAGCTCCCGGAGCTCGAGCGCTACGTGCAGAATCCGGCGATCGAGCATCGCACGGAATGGGCGTACGACGGGATGGCGGAGCTGTGGTTCCCGTCCGTCGCCGCGGTGGCCCAGGCGTTCGCCTCGCCGGAGGCGGACGCCGTCCGCGAGCACGAGGAAGAGTTCATCGGGGACATCACCTGGTTTCTCGCCTCCGAGTCGGAGATCGTGCCGGTCTGAACGGCGGCGTCGAGATCAGGGTTCGCGCAGGATGCCTTCCTGGGAGGCCGACGCGATGCGCGCACCCGCCTCGGTGGTGAAGTCGCAGGTGCACAGGCACCGGCCACCGGTGGCGATCGGGCTGACCTGCCGACACAGCATCCAGTCGTTCATCGAGAACCGGCGGTGAAACCACATCGCGTGGTCGATGCTGGCACCGGCGATCACCCGGTTGCCGTACCAGGAGCGCCCGTGCGGCATCAGCGCCGGATCGAGCAGGGTCAGGTCGCTGACATACGCCATCAGGGCAGTGTGCAGCAACGGCTCGTCCGGGACCCGGGTGGCCGCGCGCACCCAGAACCTCTGCTCGGGATTCCGGGTGCCGGCCGCAGCCAGCGCCTCGGGATGTTCGAGAAAGCGGAAATCGAAGGGGTGGGGCCTCGACCACCACTCCGGCAGCACCGCACTCTCGCCGGCAAGTTGCTCGTGCAGCGGCAACAGTTCGTCCGGCGGCGTCTCGGTCAGCGGCGGGGACCATTCGTGCTCGGGGCCGTCCTGCTCGGTCGCGAACGAGAGCTGCAGTGTCGCCAGCACATCATCGCCCTGGGTGGCGGTGACGGCGCGAGCGCTGAAGGAGCGGCCGTCTCGCAGGATCGCCACCTGATAGGCGACGGGCGCACCAGGGTCCCCACCCCGCAGGAACAGAGTATGCAGCGAATGCGGATACCGGTCGGCGGGCACGGTCGCACCGGCCGCCATCACGGCCTGGGCGAGAACCTGTCCGCCGAAGAGCCGGGGAAGTTTGCGCACCGAGGTCGGTCCATCGAACCGGTTCACCCCCGCGGGGGTCACTCGCAGAGCGTCGACCAGGGACTCGAGTTGTTCGGCAGAGGCAATCACTGTCCGCGCCCTCTCTGTCGTCGACCCCACCGCACGGATGCGGCGGGGGACCATCGTTGACCGTTACCACATCTGACGGTACCGTAAGCGAACGTACGATTGTTTGTCTAAGCGACATGGTCTTACGAAGGCGACCCCACACCGGGGCGTCCATCGCACAGGTATTTCGAAACCCCAAGGAGTCCGGGCATGTTGTCCAAGGTCCTCGTCGCCAACCGCGGCGAAATCGCGGTCCGCATCATTCGCACCTGCGCAGAGGCCGGTGTAGCCAGCGTCGCCGTGTACTCGGAGGCGGACGAGAAGGCACTGCATGTGCGGCTGGCCGACGAGGCGGTCCTGCTCGGCGCGGCCTCCGCGTCGGAGTCGTACCTGGCGATCGACAAGATCATCGAGGCCGCCAAGAGCACCGGCGCGCAGGCCGTGCACCCCGGATACGGCTTCCTGGCCGAGAACGCCGCGTTCGCCAAGGCCGTGGAAGACGCGGGATTGATCTTCATCGGGCCCCCCTCCTCGGCGATCGAGGTGATGGGTTCGAAGATCGCCGCCCGCGATCTCGCCGCGAAGGCCGACGTCCCGCAGGTCCCCGGCTCGCAGGGCACCATCGCCTCCGCGGCGGACGTGATTGCGTTCGGTGACGAGTACGGCTACCCGGTGGCGATCAAGGCCACCTACGGCGGTGGCGGCCGCGGCATGCGGACGGTCGCCTCGGCCGCGGAGGCCGAATCCGCGTTCGCCTCGGCCAAGCAGGAATCCGCTGCCGCGTTCGGTCGCGACGACGTCTACCTCGAGCGGTACCTCTCCAGCGCTCGCCACGTCGAGGTCCAGGTCTTCGCCGACACCCACGGCAACGCGGTGTGGATCGGCGACCGCGACTGCTCGGTGCAGCGCCGGCACCAGAAGCTGATCGAGGAAGCACCCGCTCCCGGCCTGTCGGACGAGCTGCGCCGCGCCATGGGCGAGGCGTCGGTCCGCCTGGCCAAGCAGGTCGGCTACGTCGGCGCCGGCACCGTCGAGTTCCTCGTCGAGGCCGACCGGGAGGCCTTCTACTTCCTGGAGATGAACACCCGCATCCAGGTCGAGCACCCGGTCACCGAGATGACCCTGGGCCTGGATCTGGTCGCCGAGCAACTCGCCGTGGCTGCCGGCGAGCCGCTGTCGATCACCGAGTCCGGCGCCGCCCCGCGAGGGCACGCGATCGAGGTCCGCGTCAACGCCGAGGACACCCGCGGCGCCCTGTTCATGCCCAGCCCCGGCCCGATTGCCACCGTGCAGGCACCGACGCGCGCCGGCGTCCGCTGGGACGGCGGTTACGAATCCGGCGACGAGGTGCAGCCGTACTACGACAGCCTGGTAGGCAAGCTCATCGTGTGGGCACCGACCCGGGACCGCGCCCTGGACCGGCTGACCCTCGCCCTCGACGAGCTGATCATCGACGGCGTCCCGACCACCGTCCCTGCCGCACGACAGATCATTGCGCACAAGGACTTCCGCAACGTCGCAATGCACACCAACTGGCTCGAGCGCGATATCGACTTCGCCTCCCTGCTGCCGCCGGTCGAGGACCTGTCCGACACCGATGCCGAGGACACCGAGGAGATGCTGCCCCGCAACGAGGTGTGGGTGGGCGATCGCCGCTACGTGATCCCGTTCTTCACTCCCGCCGGTCCGGCCGCCGCCGCACCCGTCGCCGAGCCGCAGGCGCGCCGCGCCGCGACCGGCGGACCACGGAAGAAGCGGGGCGGCGGCGCCGCGGCGAGCGGTGAGGCCAAGAGCCCGATGCAGGGCACAGTCGCGCAGATCGACGTAGAGGTCGGCGCCCAGGTCGAGGCAGGGCAGGTGCTGATGGTCCTCGAGGCGATGAAGATGCAAAACCCGATCCGCGCCGCCGTTAACGGTGTCGTCGAGTCCTTGCACGTCGAGGTCGGGCAGGTCGTCGCGGCCGGAGCATCCCTGGCCACCGTCGTGGCGGCAGGTGAGTGAGATGACCACACCCGCAGGGCCGCCGGTCGCGGTCGTCACCGGCGCCGGAGGCGGACTCGGAACCGTCACCGCCACGGTGCTCGGCGAACTCGGCCTGGCGGTGGCCTGCGTCGACATCGACGAAGCCGCGGCCAAGCGCACCGCCACCGAACTGGGCAACAATGGGGTCACCAGCGCCGCCTACGGCGTGGACATCACCTCCGAATCGGCGGCCGGTTCGCTGGTCGACGCGGTGCACGCGGACCTCGGCCCCGTGTCCCATCTGGTCAACATCGCCGGCATCCTGCGCCGCACCCATCTCGCCGACACCACCGCCGACTCCTGGCGGCAGGTCATGGACGTCAACGTCACCGCCCCGTTCCTGCTCACCCAGGCCTTCGCGGACGATCTGAAGGCCGCCGAATACGGACGAGTGATCAACTGCGCCTCCTTCGCCGGCACCCGCGGCTACGAATACCCCGCCTACGCCGCCTCCAAGGCCGCACTGATCAACCTGACCAGCTCCCTGATGTTCGACTTCTGGGGCACCGCGGTCACCGTGAACGCCGTCGCCCCCGGCGCGATGGTCACCCCGATGCTCGACCGCCCCGCGGCAGAGCGGATGGCGGCCAAGACACCGACCGGACGCATCCTCGACCCCGACGACGTCGCCGCGGTCATCGGATTCCTCGCCGGCCGCGCCTCCCGCGGGGTCAACGGGACGACCACCGTGATCGACGGCGGCGCCTCCCTGCTGTTCAGCTACAACTAGCAACCCGAATCCTTCTCGCACCGAATTTATTTGGAGTTCCGATGACTGACATCCTGGACGACACCCAGACGGCGCCCACCCACAGCCCGCACGATGAGTTGGAAGCGCGCCTGACCGCCGCCCGACTCGGCGGCTCGGAGAAGCAGCGCCAGAAGCAGATCGACGCCGGCAAGATGCTCGTGCGCGATCGCCTCGAGCTTCTCTTCGACAACAGCTGGTCCTTCGAGGACGGCCTGCTCGCCCGCTTCGACGAGGGCCTGCCCGGCGATGCCGTCGTCACCGCGGTCGGCAAGGTCGACGGCCGCGACGTCGTCGTCATCGCCAACGACTACACCGTCAAGGCCGGCACCTGGGGCAAGCGCACCTTCGAGAAGATCGTGCGCGCCCAGGAACTCGCCGACTCCACCGGCACCCCGATCGTGTACCTGTTCGACTCCGCCGGCGCCCGCATCGACGAACAGTTCGAAAGCTTCGTCGGCCGCCGTGCCTGGGGCAACATCTTCTACAACCAGGTCCAGATCTCCGGCCGCGTCCCGCAGGTCTGCGCCCTGTTCGGGCCCTCCCCCGCCGGCTCCGCCTATGTGCCCGCCCTGTGCGACCTGACCATCATGGTCCGCGGCCACGCCACCGCCTACCTGGGCTCCCCGAGGCTGGCACAGATGGTCACCGGCGAAGACGTCACCCTCGAGGAGATGGGTGGGGCGGAGATGCACTCGACCGTCTCCGGCCTGTCCGACGTCCTCGTCGAGGACGACGCCGAAGCCATTGCCGCCGTGCGGGTGTGGCTGTCGTTCCTTCCGTCCAACTGGGAGCAGGAACCCCCGGTCACCGCACCGGCGGACCCGTCCGGTGCCCGGACCATCAAGGAGATCGTCCCCGAGGTCGAATCCGAGATCTTCGACATCCACGAGCTGATCGACTCCCTCGTCGACGACGCCAGCTTCTTCCCGTACAAGGATTTGTTCGCCCCGGAACTGGTCACCGGGTTCGCGCGCCTGAACGGCCAAAGCGTCGGCATCGTCGCCAACCAGCCCACCGTCAAGGGCGGGGTGATCTTCCCCGACTCCTCCGACAAGGCCGCCCGGTTCATCTGGATCTGCAACGCCTACAACATCCCGATCCTGTTCCTGGTCGACATCGCCGGCTACATGATCGGCTCCGAGGTCGAACGCCAGGGCATCATCCGGCACGGCGCGAAGATGATCTTCGCCGTCTCCGAGGCCCGCGTCCCCCGCATCACCGTGCTGCTGCGCAAGGCATACGGCGGCGGGTATCTCGCAATGTCCGGTGCCCCGATGCAGCCGGACGCCCTGATCGCGCTGCCGACGGCCAAGCCCGCCCTGATGGGCCCGGACGCTGCCGTGAACGGCATCCACTACAACCGCATCCAGGCCATCGAGGATCCGGAGGAGCGGGCCGCGTTCATCGCCGAGAAGCAGGCCGAGTACGCCGCCGGGATCGACGTGTTCAAGATCGCGAACGAGAACGCCGTCGAAGCGGTCGTGCCTGCGAACGAGCTGCGGAACGAGCTCACCCAGCGTCTGGCGCTCTACCGCAAGCGGGACCGCACCGCGCCCGCCCGTCGCAACGGCGTCACCCCGGTATGAGCGCGCCGGTGCTCGCACCGCGGCGAGAAGGTCTCACCGGTGTCGTCACCGGTGCGGGCACCGGGATCGGTCGGGCCTGTCTCGATGTGCTGGTCGACCACGGCGCCCGCGTCGACGCGTGGGATCGGAGCGACGAGGCGCTGGCAGATCTTGCCGGGCGGGAGGATGTCGCTACCCGTACCGTCGATGTCACCGACGCGGCGGTGGTCGCATCCGCAGCGTCGGCGGCGTTGAAGCACTGGGGCCGCATTGACTTCGTGATCAACTGCGCAGGCGCGTTTTTGGTCGGTCCGCTAGCCGACGTCAGTGCCGCGTCGGTGCGTGCGCTGTTCGAGGTGAACGTACTCGGGACGACGGTGGTCACGCAGGCGTTGCTCCCGGCGCTCAAGAGCACCCGGGGGTCCATCGTGAACGTGGCCAGCTCGGTTGCCCTCAAACCGACCGCCAGTAACGCTCACTACGCGGCGTCGAAGGCGGCGGTCGCGCACCTGACCCGATGCTGGGCCCTCGAGTTGGGGCCTGAGGGGGTTCGGGTCAATTCCGTCGCTCCCGGACCGACGCCGACCGCGATCTACCGGACCGCCGGGATGAGCGCGGAGCAAGAGTCGACGCTACTCCGCGAGCGGGCTGAGGCAATTCCACTACGCCGGGTCGGCGATCCCGTCGACACCGCCCGGTGGATCGCACGGTTCGCACTCGAAGACGACTGGACGACCGGCGTCGTTCTTCCGGTGGATGGTGGAATGGCGCTCTGACGCCGCGCATCCTCGCCATTCGCTTTCAGCACCCGGATCCCGGGCCCTCACGACGAGGGCCCGGGATCCGGGTGCCTCCCGTCGGATCAAGTCGACGTTCGACTCCGAAAGCGACCTATCCCGCAGTGCCTGATCATTCGCACCAAGCGCGTCCGTCAGACCAGACGTACCCGCCTCGCGTCCCGGCCCCCGGGAGTGCATCGCGCCACCGGCCCCTCGTACCCGGCCGGACCCGAGCACGTCATGAGGTAGAACAATCACGGCCACCCACTACGACGCACCGAGAGTCGTCGAATCCGGCGAGTCCGCAGGAACGTCCCTCGAACAGGTGGCGGCCAGCAGGGAAGAAGCGCAGTCACCCGTCGAGGACATGCGTGATTCCGACACAGTCCGACGAATCACCTGCACCAGTTGCATTCTGTTCCACTGCGCACTTTGTCAGCGTCAGGCCCGGCCGTGGTGCGCGTATGAGCCGCCCTCACTGAGCACAGGCGAGAAAACACGCAGCGCAAAGCCCGCTGCCCCTTCACCCGCGACGGAAACGTCTCGGGTGAAGGGGTAGCGGGGATGGTCCCGCGGCCGGAACTGAACCGGCCACGGAATCCGACGGCTTCTAGCCGCCGACCTTCTGACTTGCGCCGGCGTCGATGGGCAGGTTGATTCCGGTGATGTACCGCGACTCGTCCGAGGCCAGGAAGAGCACGGCGTTGGTGATGTCGATGGGTTCGACCCACGGGATGTTCGGGAGCGAGTGCATCGTGGCGAACGCGTCGCGGGAGTCCTCGAGCGTCGGGTGTGCAAGGTCCGGACGGAAGAGTCCGTAGAAGGTCTCGTTCTGCAAGAGCTTGGTGTTGACGTTCGTCGGATGGACCGCATTGACACGGATCCCCTTGGGGCCCAGCTCGTTCGCGAGGGTGTGCATCAGTCCGACAATGCCGTGCTTGGCGGTGACGTAGTGGCCGACGTTCGGGTAGCCGTTCAAGCTCGACGTCGATCCGGTAAAGATGACCGAGCCACCTTCGCCCCGCTCGACCATGTTCGGCACCGCGGCCTTGACGGTGTGGAAGACACCGGTCAGGTTGGTGTCGATCATGTCATTCCACTGCTCTTCGGTCAGGTCGAGGACCTTATTGGCCGAGATGATGCCTGCGTTGGCGCAGACGATGTCGATACGGCCGAACTCGGCGAGGCCGTCGGCGACCGCAGCCTCCATCTGCTTCAGGTTGCGCACGTCGGCCTGCGCGATGACCACCCGGCGGCCCAGCTCCTCGACCAGTCGCGCCGTTTCCTTCAGGTCGTCGAGCGACGCCATCGGGTACGGCACACTGCCGATCTGGTCGGCGATGTCGATGGCGATGATGTCAGCGCCCTCTTTGGCCAGCCCCAGTGCGTGCGAACGGCCCTGGCCGCGTGCGGCCCCGGTAATCAGGGCGACCTTGCCCTCCAAGCGGCTCATTGAGTTTCCAATCTCTCGATGTACGACCCTGCCGATGCCGGCGGAGCAACCAACAAACGTACGTGCGTTTGTTTAATTAGAGTGTGATGTGAGCGACAGCAAATGTCAACCATGTGCGCAGAGCGAGGACGAGGGGCCGCTGCATGTGCCATTGCGGCAGACGAGCGCCACCAAGAGATCAACACAGTCCGGGAAGCATTCCCCACGAAAGCAATACCGAGACAACGGGACTGACAGCGCAGCGATCCCACGTGAGTACGCGGCCGTAGTCATCGATCGGAGACGCCCGCAACCACGCACCGCGCTGCCGCGCATGCAGCGACATCCTCGCTACGCACCGCTCCGGGGCATTCGTTGCGTGTGTGTCACCAAAGTTGACAGCCTGCACCCCGGGCTGGTGCCCCGGGCGCGGGCTGAACGGATATACGGTCGGGTCAGCCGGCGTTCTCGACGCCGAGCTGGCGCAGCGCCATCTTGATGTAGGTGTTGACGACCTTGTCGAGGGACTTCGGGCCGCCGGGTTTGTACCAGGACGACACGTGCGCACCCTGAGCCAGTATCGAGTACGTCTGCAATTTGGCATCGAGGATGTCCGCGCCGGTTTCCTTGGCCACATCCTTGATGAGTTTCTGCAGCAGGCGCTCGTACTCGGCACGCTTGGCGAGGACCAACTCCAAGTCTCCGTTGCTCAGGGCCCGGAGCTCGGTATTGCCGATGAACGTCTCTCGCGCATGCTCCGCGTGATAACGGATGTGGCAGTCGACCGCCGCCTTGAACCGGTCCAGCGCACTCCCATCGACGCTGACGAGCGCATTGTTCACGGCTTCGAGGAGTTCGTCCATGACCGACACCATGATGTCGGTCAGCAACTCTTCTTTGCCGCTGATGTGGTTGTAGAGGCTGCCGACCTGGATGCCGACCTCGCTCGCAACGGTGCGCAGCGACGTGGCTTCGTAGCCGTGCTCGTAGAACAGGCTGGCCGCGGCCTCCCGTATAGCGACGTTGGTGCGCGCGCCGCCGCGTGTCACCCGAGTTGCTCGCGTCACTGTGCCCCCTCCGAGGTAAATTGGACGGTCCCCGAAGGGGCCGGCAAGCGGTCTCAGGAACAATCGTACGTTAGTCGATCGCTATTCTCGCTGATTGTCGGCACCGTTGTCACCAGCCCATCGTCGCCCGGATGTTGGTCTTGACGATCTTGCCGCTGGGATTCATCGGCAAGGCGTTCGGGCCCACAAGCGCGATCATCTTCGGAACCTTGTATCCGGCCAAGTGCTTGCGCAGGAACGTGGCGATCTCCGTCTCCGTGACGGTCTGACCCGGCCGAACGGCGATCACAGCGCGCACCTCCTCGTCCCACTCTTCACTCGGCACGCCGAGGACGGCGGCTTCCATGACAGCCGGGTGCGTGTGGAGCAACTGCTCGATCTCCGAGCTGTACACGTTCTCGCCACCGGTCTTGATCATGTCCTTGGCCCGGTCGCGGAAGTACAGGTAGCCATTTTCGTCGCGAACCGCCAGGTCACCGGTACGCAGCCAGCCGTTGTCGAGTACCTCCTTGGTGGCCTCCGGTCGACCGAAGTATCCGGTCATCAGATTGGGGCCGCGGACGCAGATCTCTCCGATCTCCCCCACCGCGGTCGGGGCACCGTCGTAAAGATCACGCAACTCGACCTCGGTGAGGAGGTATTCGGTGCCGATCGAGCCGTCTATCTCCGGCCGGAGCATGTCCTGTGGGAGCAAACGGGTGACCATCGGCCCTGCTTCAGTGAGGCCGTAGCGGAAAAACAGGTCGACATCCGGGATCAGTGCCGACACTGCCAGCTTGTCCGGCATGCGCAGCAACCCGGCACCGGTGTGGAGGGCCTTGAAATTGTTGCGGAACCCGTCGGTGTCGAACGTGCCCGACTTGAGCATGCGCCGGATCATGTTGGGCACGAGAAACATGTTGGTGATCGACTCGCGGGCGACGAGGTCCGCGATCTCCTCTTCCACGAATTTGTGGACGAGGACCGAACTGTTCCCCGTGACGTAATGGGGCAGGAACCAGCACAACAGTGCGGCAGAGTGGAAGAGCGGGGTGACGACGAGGCCGCGATCGTTCGGGCGGCCACCGATCCGGCAGTCGGCGATTTCGTTGACTGCGTTGGTCAGGATCGCCGAGTGCGAGAGCACGACCCCCTTGGAGAAACCGGTGGTGCCGCCGGTGAACAGGATGCAGGCAGCATCCGATGCTTGAACCGGCACATCCTTGATCGGTTCCGACCGCAGGAGGTGATCGAACTCGTCTCCCTCGTGCACCACGGTGACCGGCGCTTCGAGGCCGTCACCGGCCAGGACCTCCGCGATGGCGGCGTCGAAGCCATCGCCGACGAGTACGACACGGGCGCCGGTCTCGTTGATTCCATGGGCCAGCTCCTCCGTCGCCCATCGCCAGTTGTATGGGACAAAGGCGGCGCCGGCGGCGACGATTCCCAGGAAGGTTTCGATGCTGAAGGCAGTGTTGCCCGCCAGCACGCCGACGGTGTCACCGGGCTCGACACCCCGCGCCCGCAGGCCGGCGGCGATCCGCCACGCCCTGTCCGCGAGTTCTCCATGGGTGAGCCGGCGCGTACCGTCGAAGATCGCTTCGCGCCCAGGCACCAGCCGCTCGTTGCGACGAATAGCGTCGACGAGAGTAAACATCGTTCTCCTTAGCCGTACAAGTGTTGCTGTGGCCTTCAACACTACGTTAGGCGTACGTACGTTCGCTAGTCCCACGGTTCTGGAATTCTCGCGTTTCTCAGCAGTGCGACCCCCAGGTCGCTGCAACCCGGATCGAAGGCGTATCGACGTCGCGCGCCCCGAAGCTTCCTTGCCCGGTCTCGGCCCGGCGTGCGCCCTCACTACCCGAGCGCCTCGACGGAAGGGCGGCCTCGGAACACCTCACCCGAGGCACCCCTCGAGCGACGGGCCGTACCTGCCGCCCCACCGAAACGTCCTGACGCCGACGGCGGAGATCACCATTACCGACCCGCTGCACACTCCCGACCGACAGTGACACCGGCGCTCACTGCGTGAGGAAGTCGGCGAGAGCCTGCGCCACGAGGTCGGGCTCGTCCTCGGTGAGAAAGTGCCCGGCGCCGGGAACGAACGTTGTTCGCCCCGGGGATGCGGCTCGCGAGATCGTCGGCGAACGAACGGTTCAGCCATTCGTCGTCGCGCCCCACACGATCTGTACCGGCACCTTCACCGTGCCGAGTTCCTCTGGGTGTTAACCCATTAGGCCGTGTTGGGTTCACCTGTTAGGCCCGGGATCCGTGGATTCCGGTGCCGGGGGGTAGCTATGCCGGGACGGGTGGCAGACGACGATTCTGCGTCGCCCTCGTTGGCTCGATTGCCGCGGCGCCCGCGAACCGGAGTGCGCTCGGATGCCGCTTCTCCGAGGTACCGAGCCCACGGATCGGGAATCCCGCGCCTGGCGAACCAGTCGTGCAGGGATGACTGCTGCTCGGTGAGGAGATTGGCGATGATCTTCAGGTCCGAACCCGATGCCCGGGAGGAGATCACGCCTTCGGTGAGCATGGCCGCGACGGTGGCCTGCCCACTCGCCACCGCCGCGGTTGCCTCTGCGGTGCTCTTGACCTTGATGACCTCGACGTCGATGCCGTTCTTGTCGAAGATCCCCTGCTCGATACCGGCGGTCACGGCGAGGAACGAGCTACCGGTGATCGACGACGCCAGCATGATGGTCGTGCGCCCGTTCGCCGCGGACAACTCCGTACTGTTGGCACAGCCGACGACGAGGGCCAGCACTCCGGCACAGGTACCCGCGAGCAGCGCGCGTCGTTTCATCGCTGTCCTGCCGAGGTCGCGTGCAGTTGCCGCAGCAGGCGCGCTCGCCGCGCCGAGCGCGTGGGCACGTGCTGTTGACGCCGGCCTGTACCTCTCATGCATCTGACGGTGTGGTGAGCTTGCCGAATCTGCTCTAGTGCTGTGCTCATGTGCATTGGGACTCCTCATACATGCGCGCTGTTGGCAGTTGGGCAGCGCTGGACACGTGCCGGACGAACCGCCGATCAGCGCATCGGTGGCGGAATGCGACGGTAGGGCGCGAGGTCGATCACGCGATTGTGGTGTCTCGCCAGGGTGCGAGCTTCTTCTCGACGACCTTGAGAAGCCCCATCATCACGACCGAGATGACGACCATGATCATGACTGCGGCAAGGTATCGAGAGGTGTTGAAGACCTCGGCGTCGGCGCGGATGCGGTAGCCGATGCCTTCGGTTGCTGCGATGTACTCGCCGACGACCACCGCGATCATTCCCTTGCCGATCGCGAGTCGAACACCGGTGATGAAGAACGGAATCACGGAGGGAAACGTGACGTCTTTGTAGATCGACAGTCCGCTGGCGCCGAAGGAACGGGCCGCGCGCAGCAGCACAGGATCGACGGTTCGCACGCCTTCGATCATGTTGATGATGACCGGGAAGATTGCGAGGATCGCGACGTTGGCGATCTTCGATCCCATGCCGAGACCGAACCAGATCACCAGCAGCGGGGTGAGGACGAGGATCGGGGTCGAGTACAGGGCGTTGATGATCGGATCGAAAGCGTGGTTGAGGCGGCGATTCGAGCCGAGGAGCAGTCCGATCGGGACGCCGAGTCCCAGGGCGATCGCCATGCCGATCGCAAACTCGGTGCCGCTCACCCGCAGATCGGACCAGAGCGGACCTTCGGTCAAGGACGTGAACCCACCCCAGATCTCGCTCGGTGAGCTGAAGAACAGCGGGTTCCACAGGCCCATCTTGCCCAGAATTTCCCAGACCACGAGGATGATGACGACGGTGCCGATCGGCAACCAGTAGCGTTCGTAGCGCCGCCAAATGCTGGGCTGCCGGGTGGGTGTCGGATCCTTCTGCGACCGCTCGGATCGGGTTGCTGTCGTGTTCATCGGGTCGGTCCTTCTTCTTCACGTGCGCGGGTCTCGTTGACCTCTTGCCGCAGGTGCATCCAGAGTTGCTTGCGGTAGGCCTCATAGCGGGCCGGGTAGTCGTCACTGTCTTCGTCGGGGAGGTCGACGGTGACGGCCTCGCGGATCCGGCCGGGGCCGGCGGTCATCAGCAGGATTCGGTTGGACAGCTGCAGCGCTTCGTCGAGGTTGTGGGTGACGAAGACGACCGTCCGCTGCTCCTCTTGGACAAGGGCGCGAACATCTTCCCTCAAAATCTCGGCGTTCTGCGCGTCGAGCGCGCCAAAAGGTTCGTCCATCAGAAGAATTTGCGGTTGCACGGCAAAGGCGCGGGCGAGTCCGACTCGTTGCTGCATGCCTCCCGAGAGGTGCCGAGGGTACAACTTCGACGATCGATCCAGGCCGACCTTCTTCAGGTACTCGTGCGCGATGTCATACCGATCCTTCTTCGCCAGATCTCTGCGGCGATAGCGCAACCCGAGCTCGACGTTGTCGAGCACGGTTTTCCACGGCATCAGCGCGAAGTTCTGGAACACCATCGAGCGCGAGGGCTCGCCTGGTAGTGGCCTTTGCCCATTGACCCGCACGCTTCCTGCGAGTGGTTGCGCCATTCCATCGAGCAACGTCAAAAGGGTGCTCTTCCCGCAACCGCTGGGCCCGATGATCGAGATGAAGTCGCCGGCTCGGCCGTCGAAGCTGACGTTGTCGATGATCGTCTCGGCCCCATAGCCGAAGACCACGGAATCGACTTCCAGGATCGGCGGGCCACTGCGGTCGGTCGTGGCCACGCGCGTTGATGCCGCTGCGGGGATTCTCGTCGGTGCAGTCATTGGTTCTCCAAGTTGGTCTCCATGCCGATCGGCTCGGCAGGATGGTCAGATCGGACCTTTCAGTCCCGCAGATCTGAGGACTTCGCGGATACTCTGGGAGTGTGCGGAGGTGTCATCGCCGGGAAACGGGCTTACGGCGCTACTTGCGTGTAGGTTGGGTCGTAAAGGTCGTCGACGGTGGGCAATTCGTCGTGGACCGTCCCGTATTTGTCGGTAAGGTCGAGCCAGGTCTGCAGGCCTTGCTTGTCTACGAGCCCGTCGGTCGAGTAGTCCGGCTTCGCGAACTCGTAGGCGTCCTTGGCGGCGTCGTAACTGATCTGGCTGTCGTCCATCAGGATCGAGATGGCTTCGTCGGGGTGATCGACAACCCATCGAGCGCTTTCCTTGTACGCCGACAGGAAGGCGCGGAATTCGTCCGGGTTGGGTGCGAGGACGCGCTCACTGGCGGCGAACACCTGCGGGGTGAGCTTCGGGAGGATGTCCCGGTACTCCACGATCTCCTTCGACCCCGATTCTGCCGCGGTCAGGTCATAGGGCGGGACGAGGCCGGCGCCGTCGACCTGCCCGGCGACCAGTGCAGCCATCTGGGTCGACGCCGCACCGGACGGAATGTATTGCACGCTCGCCGGATCCACCCCTGATCGTTCGAAGAGTCCCTTGGCGAGGATCTCGGTGCCGCTGCCTGGTCCGACGATGGCCAAGCTCCGGCCGGCGAACTGTTCGATGGAGTCGATGTCCGGCTTGCTGTACAGGATGTGCTGATCCTCGGTGAGGAGATTGGCGATGATCTTCAGGTCCGAACCCGATGCCCGGGAGGAGATCACGCCTTCGGTGAGCATGGCCGCGACGTTGGCCTGCCCACTCGCCACCGCCGCGGCTCCCTCAGCGGTGCTCTTGACCTTGATGACCTCGACGTCGATGCCGTTCTTGTCGAAGATCCCCCGCTCGATACCGGCGGTCACGGCGAGGAACGAGCTACCGGTGATCGACGACGCCAGCGTGATGGTCGTGCGCCCGTTCGCCGCGGACAACTCCGTGCTGTTGGCACAGCCGACGACGAGGGCGAGCACTCCGGCACAGGTACCCGCGAGCAGCGCGCGTCGCTTCATCGCTGTCCCACCGCTGACGGATCCGCGGGCTGGGAGGCGGCGGCGTCGACGGCGGCCGGTGCGGGGTCGCCGAACAGACGTCCGCCGCGGGCTAGGTCGTGCCGGTCGATCTCGAAGAAGGTGATCCGGACCCCTTCGGGGGAGATATCGAAGGCGTCGACGGCAGCCTGGGTGATTCCCTGGACGAACTGACGACGCTGGTCGAGGGTGCGGCCTCGGAAGATTTCGACGGTGATGTTAGGCATTTTCGGGTCTCCTTCAGAGTGCGGTGCTTGCGGATTCGAGTTCGGTCGGCGAACTCGGGAAGTAATGTGTGCGTATAGATTCGGCCAGCACCTCGCGGACGTTCGTGCAGTGCTCGAGGTTGCGCAGCCGGGCGAGCAGTTCGGTGCCGTCCCACACGACTCCGGGGACGGTCATGCATTCGCCGAACTTGTCGTCGAGCTCACGGTCGGTGAGCGGGTCGAGGGTGTAGCCGTGGGGCATGTCTCCACGTGCCTGCATCTTCTCGCCGTTCTTGGTAGTGATTTGTACTGTTGCGTACCATTTTTCGTACTCACCGGGCCCGACGGGAGGGGTCGTGGATTCACAGGTGTCGACCAGCGGGACGAGGTGTTGGATCTTCTCGTCGATCACATGGGTGTCGGTGAAGGTATCGAGCCCGAGCCGGCCGTCGACCAGTGCTGCCGCCACCGTATATTCCATGCTGAACTTCGCCTGGTTTCCGGTGGTCGGGCGATGATGGATCGGCCCGGTCAAGCCAGTGGGCTGCACGGTGACCTTGATCGCCGCGACATCTCGGGTGTTCAGTCCCGCCTTGGCGAGATCGACTGCGGCATCGCCCGCGGGGTGGACGGCATAGCACGCCGGGTACCGCTTGACGTTGAGGCCACGGGTAGTGACGGTCCACCGTTCTCCGAGCACAGACTCGACCTTCGACAGGTCCGAGTCGTCACCGAACAGGTGGAAGAACCCGATCGGGGCTTCGAGCTGATCCGGATCGGCGTCGATACCTGCCGCCGCGAAGCGGGCGGCGAGCAGGCCGTTCATAGCCGCCATTCCCGCATGGACCGGCTTGACGCTGAACCCGCAGTTCTGCCGGCTTCCCGCCGCCATGGAGGCGGCGATTCCCAGCGCAGACTGGATCTCCCGGATGGTCAGACCCTCGAGCCGTGCCACTGCGGCAGCGACACCGAGCACTCCGACAGTTTCGGTCGCGTGCCATCCGTGAGCCCAGTGCGGCCGAACCGGCAGCGCTTCGGACACTGCGCACATCACCTGATGGCCGACGACGTAGGCCTCGAGCATGGCACTGCCGGACAGCCCGTTCTCCTCACCACTGGCGAGGATCGCCGGCACCAGCACCACGCTCGGGTGCCCGTTGACATCGGACAGGTGGTCGTCGAAGTCCAGTGCATGACCCGCCGTGCCGTTGATCAGTGCGGCGTGCGCGGCGGAGACACGCTCCCCGTTGGTCAACAGGGTGGCTGCGCGGTGCGACGATCCGCCCTCGGGAACCATCACACTCTGCGCCGCAGACACCACCGGCTCGTGTGCGCCGGCGACCGCGACGCCCACGGTGTCGACGAAGGCCCGAACGGCCATCCGGGCGGCGTCGGCATGGAGTGGATGCGTCGGTGCGGCCGCGACGAACTCGGCGATCTGACGGGTAACGGGAGGGATCATCGGGTGCCTCCGGTTACCGGCTGAACAGCCGGGGTGCGGTCGAGCGCGGAGTGCAGTACCGACGCCGCACCCGACATCAGCCGCGCCTGTGACGCCAAGAGGAAGGTTGCGCCGCGTTCGGCCGCCGCGGCGGCGTCGGTTGGGGAACTGGCTGACATTCCGATTGCCTTCCCACTGGTACGAACGGTGTCGATGATGCGGTCCATCGCCGACTGGACCTCCAGATGATCGCTGCGACCGATGTGACCCATCGAGGCGGCGAGATCCTGGGCGCCGACGAGGACGATGTCGACCTCGTCGATCGCGACCAGTTCGGGCAGCGAGGCGATCCCGTCCAGGGATTCGATGTGGACGATCAGGGACACCGTCTCCGCGACGTGCTGGAACTGCTGGTAGCCACCCGGGTAGTGTCCGAAACGGTTTGCCCTGGACCGTCCGATGCCGCGGGTGCCGCGGGGGGCGAACCGGGCGCAGTCGAGGATCTTCTCTACTTGCTGCGCGGTATCGACGTGGGCGAGTTGGAAGTGCGCTATTCCGAGGTCGAGGCAGTTCGCAACCAGTTCGGGTGAGTGCGGGACTCGGGCGATGACAGTGGCCTCGGTGAGCTCACATGCCCGCACGATGTCTTCGACGGTGGCCCAATCGGGGTTGCTGTGCTCGAAATCGATCGCGATCGCGGTGAACCCGTTGTGCGCGAGAAACTCTGCGGTTCCGGGCGTGGGGAAGTCGAGGGTGACCGCGGTGACGTGGCCGTCTCGATCGTGTCGGTGCTGCAGGGTTGGCATGAGAATCAGGCCTTGTTGCGGAACGGGTGCAGCAGCAGACCGGCGCTGGGCCATTCGGCGCTCAGAACCTGGCCCTTGTCGGAGTCGGTCACGATGAGCTGCTTGTCGGGCGAGATCGCGACGTTGGTGTACTTCGTACCTTCGCCTGGTGCGATGATGTCGAGAAGCTTGCCGTCGGGGCCGTAGACCTGCAGGTCACCCGGCGCGGTACCGGTGATGGCACCGATCACCATGTTGCCGTCGACATCCCAGGCGAATCCATCCGGGCGGCCGTGAGCGAGTTGGACGAAAAGTTCGGGGGTCCCGAGCTTGCCTCCGGGAGCAAACGGGAATCGCAGGATGCGACCCTCGGCGCCCTGGGCGACGTACATGGCGTCGTCCTCGCGGCCGAATCCGATTCCGTTCGGGTACCACGCAGTCGAGGTCAGGAGCTCGGATTCGCCTGTGGTGACATCGATCCGCCACAGCCGTCCGTCGTCCCGTCGCGGGCCGCGGCTCGGGTCGGTGACATACAGGAATCCGTCGGGTCCGAAGCAGAGATCATTCGGGAAGCACGGGTCGGTCGAGATGGTCCGCACGAGGCCGTCCGGACTGATGGCCTGCACGCCGCCGGTGACCCCCGGCCAGCGGTGGGCCGGGAACTGGCCACCGTTCTGGGCGACGTAGATGCTGCCGTCGGCACCCTCGGTGGCACCGTTCGGGCCCGCTCCGGTGAGGCCGAGGCTCGAGGTCTCGCCGTCTCGGACGAGGTACACGCGGCCTCGGTCGATGGAGGTGAAGACGATGTCGCCGGCCTGAGTGAAAACTGGCCCTTCGGTGAACCCGACATCGGTTGCAATGGTGTGAAATTCCACGAGATCTCCTGTGATGTGAAGCCCAGCTGCGTCTTACTGGTGCTGCACCTCACACTATTTTCGAGTTCCCTTCGGTACAACCGGCATTGGGCGATAGCTGCATCGGAAATTCCGATAGTTTGTCAGCTGGCGCGGCGGCGGAGTTCGGCACGACCCAGCCGTGCGTTGTGCAGCAAGGTGCGCACCGCCGGTGTCTCGAAGGTCGGGCTCCACGCGAGTTGCAGCGCGACCTTGCGCACCGCCCCGGACAAGGGGACGAAGACGACGTCGTCGCGGGATCTGTCCCGGAACGACTCGGGTTGAACCGACACCCCCAAACCCGCACCGATGAAAGCCATCTGGGTTTGCATGTCGGAGCCCTCGATCATCTGGCTGGGCACACAGTCGTGCTGGTGGCACGTTGAGATGAGCTGGTCGTAAAAACTGGGGTTACGACCCCGGGGCCAGAACACGAAGGGTTCACCGTTGAGGTCGGAAAGGGACAGCGTGTCGGCTTGCGCGAGGCGATGATCCGAGGGCAGGACGGCCCACAGCGCCTCTTCCATCAGCGTTTCGACCCGCAAGCCGCGGCGCCTGACTAGGCCGCGCACGAACCCGACGTCGAGCTCACCGGCGACGAGCTTGCGTACCTGCACCTCGGTCGAGAGGGTGTGTATGCTCACGGCGAGATCGGGGGACGCTCGAATCAGTCGCCGCAGGATCAGGGGGACGGCCCGGTGCAACGCCGGCCCGACCGCTCCGACTCGCAACTCCCCCGATTGTCCCATCGAGTGCTTGCGGACGACGTCTTCGAGTCGGCTCAATTCGGCGATCGTGGTTCGGGCTCCCGCCAGCAGCGCTTCCCCTGCGGAGGTGAGGCGCACGCTGCGGCTCGATCGAAGGAACAGTTCGGCATCGAGATGCTTCTCGAGCAGGCGGACCTGTTCACTGATCGTGGACTGGGCGACACCCAGCCGTGCGGCCGCCTTACTGAATTGCTCGTCCTCGGCCACCGCTATGAAATATCGCAACTGCCGCAACTCCATTGACCACTCCTTCCTCTCTGCGCTCTCCAGGTACCGGGCAGTCCTTCTGGCTCGTGCCCAGTACCTGGAGGGATCGGAACGGTCTTGGAGAACTGGGTGGTGGAGGACCTGCGGCCGCTATTTCTTCTCGACGAGACGGTGCTGCCCGGCGGAGAGTGCGCTGCCGTCCGGAGCGGACGGCCCGTTCTCCGGAGCCCTCGACGACTCGGATGAGACGGCGCCACCCCTTTCGCGCTTGGCTCGCGCCCGGAGCAAGCTGGCCACGGAGTAGAAGATGATCGCGGCGACGAGCAGCAGGATCGTGAGCGAACCTGGTCTGGTCACGAAGATGTCGAAGCTGCCTCCGGAGAGGATGAGCGACTGACGCAACGCAGATTCGAGGATTTCCCCGAGGATGAATGCGAGGACCATAGGTCCGAGCGGGAATCCCCACAACCGCATCAGGTACCCCACGACACCGAAGGTGATGGCGACCCACATGCTCCAGGTGTTGTTGTCGATCGTGTAGAGGCCGATGAGGCTGACCGTCACGATCAGTGGGGCGAGCACGCTGAACTTCAGGCGCAGGATCTGCACGAAGACACCGATCAGCGGCAGGCTCAGGATCAGCAGGACGATGTTGCCGATGTACATCGACGCGATGACGCCCCAGAACACGTCCGGGTGCTCGTCGACCAGCTGAGGTCCGGGTGTGATTCCGTGGACGAGCAGGACACTGAACAGCAGGGACACTGTGACGTTGAACGGGATCCCCAGGCTCAGCAGTGGCACGAACGCCGAGGTCGAGGAGGCATTGTTGGCGGTCTCCGGTCCGGCCACCCCCTCGATCGCTCCCTTCCCGAACTCCTCGGGATGCTTGGCGACCCGACGTTCGACGCCGTAGCTCACCAGCGAGGACACGAGACCGCCACCGCCGGGGACCAGCCCGACCAGGGTGCCGAGCACCGACCCGCGCCCGATCGCACCGCGGCTGCGACGCAGATCCGCCCGGGAGGGAAAGACCTTGCCGATCTTGGTGGTGACAGCGTCACCGTCGTCCTTGGATCCCGGGCGCAGGTTGTAGAGCACCTCGCCGATACCGAAAAGTCCGAGCACAATGGCGACGACCTCGAATCCGTCGACCAGTTGCAGGGAATCACCACTGAACCGCACGGCGCCGGAAATCGGGTCCAGACCGACAGTCGCCAGGAACAGTCCCGCACCGGCGGCGACCATTGCCTTGGGGAACGACCCTCCGCCCAGGTAGGCGATCAGCATCAGCCCGAAGATCGCGAGGGTCGCATACTCCGGTGGGCCCAGGTGCAGTGCCAGGTCGGCGAGGGCGGGGGCGAAAAAGGTGAGCCCGACCAGGGCGACGGTCGCACCGACGAAGGACCCGATCGCCGAGATTCCGAGAGCCGGCCCAGCGCGTCCGCGGCGGGCCATCTCGTACCCGTCTATCGCGGTAACCACCGAAGCAGCCTCACCGGGCAACCGCAACAACACGGAAGTCACGGTGCCGCCGTACATGACGCCTGCATAGACGCCGGCGAGGAGGATGATCGCCGTTGCCGGCGACATGGCGTAGGTGAAGGGGATGAGAATGGAGATGGTGGTGATCGGGCCCAGCCCGGGAAGTACCCCGACGACGATGCCGAGAATGCAGCCAAGAAGCACGGCGAGAAGATTGATGGGTTCGGTAGCAACGCTGAACCCGTGCAGGATCGCATCCATGAGTCTGTCCTTCGGTCACGGAATCGCCGTCAGCGGCGCCGGAAACGGCGTCGAGATGAGGACTCCGAAAAGCAGATAGAGCGCTGCGGTGCCGAGCACTGTCCAGATCACCACGGAGCGCCAGGGGAGTTTGCCGAGCAGTCGAGTCCAGAGCGCGAACACCGCGATCAGCGCAACGATGACGCTGACGAAGCTGAACAGCAGCACGAACAGGATTGCCAGCGCGACACCGAACGCGGGCCGAGCCGATCCCCGCAATGATTCGACACGCTCCCCCAGTGCCGTCTGGACGATGGTGGCCACGCCGGCCGCCGTCATCAACGCACCCGCGGCCAGTGGCCACAACCCAGGCCCCGGGGTGCCGAGCGTCCCCACTCCGAGGTCGATCGCAAGCCAAATCGCGATCACCCCCAGCAGGGTCACCCCGGAATGGACGAACAGGGATGCTTTCAGACCGAACAGATCCTTCGTCACCTCGACCTCGCTCGGCTCATCGAGGGTCCGAACGACATCGTTGTGTTCGCGCCGTTCGGCTTCTTCGATCCGATCAGATGAGTCCAGCTTCATGGAGCACCTCTCCTGTCTCGGAGTATTCGCGGGCGATGTCCGCGCGGTACTCCTCCGGGCTCCCGAAATAGGGTACGGCGCCGGTCAATTCGATCTGTTTGCGGATCTCCGGGTCTTCGAGTGCATCCCGGATCGAGTTGGAGATCTCGCGTAAGTAGGGGTCGGGAAGATCTTTCGGAGCGATGAACCCTGACGTGATGTCCGTCGCGACGTCGTATCCGGATTCTTTCAAGGTGGGCACGGAGGCGTACTCGGCACCCTTCACGCTTCCGAGGTTGGCGAGAATCCGGAGGTCGCCGGAGCGAACCGAGGCGGCGAAACCGGACGGGGAGCCGGCTGCCCCTTCGACGTTTCCGCCGAGCAGGGCGGTCACCGCCTCGGCGCTGCTTTCGAACGGAACCTGGGTTGTTTCGATGTCTGCTGCTGCATCCAGCTTCTCCATGGCCAGGTTCGCTGGATTCCCAGCGCCGGTCGAGGCGTATCGGAACGAGCCCGGATCTTCTCGCACACTCGCGATCATGTCGCCCACCGTCTGCCAGGGCGAGTCTGACGGCACAGCCAGCACGATCGGTGCCACCGCCACACGGGCGACCGGCGTCACATCCTCAAAGGAGTAGACCGTGCGACCGTAGTGCGGCTGCACCGTCAGCGGCCCACCCGCAATGAACCCGAGGGTGTACCCGTCCGGGCTCGCAGCGACGACTCGGGTGGTGCCGATCGTTCCGGCACCACCCGGTTGGTTGAGCACCACGAGTGGTTCGTCACCGAGACCTTCGGCGACCGGCTGCGACAGCGAGCGGACCATCTGGTCCGTCGCACCGCCGGCCTCGTAGGGAACGACGACCTCGATCGTGTCCGAAGGATACTTCCCCGCGTCGACCGGACCGGAGCCGGAGGCCCCACCCGGGCCGACAGAACACGCCGTCGACACGGCTGCGACCGTGGCGAGCGTCGCCCACGACAGGACCGCGTGAGATGCGCGCGGTCTTTGGTGTATTCCGAGCATGCGAACTCCGTTGTTCGTCAGATTGAACCGTAAGCTCAGCTGTAGCGCTTACGGAAGAGGGGACGCAACTGATCGATGGGGGCACCCTCGATGATCATCTTGGCCATCGTCTGCTCGGCTTCCGCAATTCTCTCCACCTCCCTGATCACGTACTCTGCATGTTCGAACGGCACCACGCATACGCCGGAGTCGTCGGCGACGATCAGGTCGCCCGGTTCCACCCGAACGTCGTGCAACGTGACCGGCCCATTCATTTCGATGGCCTCGATCCGGAACTTTCCGGTAATCGGGGTCACGCCGCTGCTCCACACCGGGTACCCCATGTCGCGGATCGATCCGGCGTCGCGGATTGCGCCGTACACGATGCTGCCGGCGAGACCGCGCGATTTCGCAACGGTGCAGGACTGCGCGCCCATGTTGGACACCGAAAGGTCTCCGGCGGTGTCGGTCACCAGGACGTCGCCTGCCTCGGCCAGGTAGTAGATGTCGCGCGTGGACATACGAATGAAGTCCTTGTCCACATACCCCTGGGTCGGCGTCTTGCGCTCGACGAGATTGCGGATGGTCACCGCGGGGCCCACGATCCGCTGCCCGGGAGCCAGTGGCTTGAGGAACGAGGCGGGAACCGCACCGATGATGCCGAGTGAGTCGAGCACGTCCGACACCGACGTCGTCAGGTCCTCGATTGCGAGGTAACGATCGACAACCTCCTTCGGCACGCGCGGGAACTTGATCTTCTTGATCCGCTCACGATCGACGAGACCCCAGATGCGGCCTTCTGCAAGGTATTCGTCGTACTCGCTCGCGAGAGATTCCGTCGTAGTCATTGAGATATTTGTCCCTTCAGCGGTTGGCTCGCCCAGTTGGCTAGATCACTTCAACCAGACAATGTGAGCGTAAGAGCCGGGAATTCATAAAACAATGCCAGATTTAGGCATGCATTTATTATCAATATCTATATGCCCGGTCCGGCGACTCAGACACAATCGATGCATGATGAACATCCGCGACCTGCAGTACCTCACAGTGCTGGCCGACGAACTGAGCTTCAGCCGCGCCGCCGACCGGTTGAATATCTCGCAACCCACCCTCAGCCAGACCGTCAGGAAGCTCGAACGGCACATCGGTGGGCCGCTTGTGGAACGGACGACGCGGCGGAGCCGACTCACGCCAGCCGGCGAGACCCTGGTCGAAGGATCCCGGCAGCTACTGGCAGATCTGCTCCGCCTCGAGCAGGTCACCCGAGACGCGGCCGCCGGGCGCACCGCAGCGCTACGAATCGGTGCGGTGAACCCAGCGATGAGGCTGCTCATGCCCCGAATCCTGTCGTCTGTTCGCGCCGAGGTTCCCGACGTGCGAATGACATTGCACCCCATGAACAGTCACGCTCAACTCCGTCAGCTGATCGACGGACAACTCGAAGCCGGGATCCTCCGCAGCCGCAGCACCCCAACGGGTCTCGCGGTCGACACCCTCATGGACGAGCCGCTCTACGCGGCCGTCGCCAGCTCGCACCCACTGGCAACTCGCGGCCTGGCCTCAATTGCGGAACTCAACGACGAGGACTTCATCATGGCTCCGCGCGATCGGAACCCGGTCTTCTACGACGAACTCCTGCGCCTTGTCACCGACAATCAGTGCTCCCCGAGACGAATCGTCGAAGCTGACGATATGTGGGCTCAACTCGCGATGGTCGGCGCAGGCGCCGGGGTCGCCGTCCTGCCACTACTGTTCGTCGATCACACTCGGGACGACATCGTATTCCTCCCCCTCGACAGGAAACTGGGACTGGGGCTCCCTCTTGTACTCGTCTACGCACCCAACTCTCCGTCGGCAGCACTCACCGCAGTTCGCCGGGCCGCACGAGCAGAAGCCGAACACCTTCTCGAAGCTCATTCGCAGCAGTCAACTGAACCGCAAGCACCTCGCCAGATACCATGACCGGCGCCAGCCAGCCGCCCGGGGTAACAACCTCTCTGCGACCATGCTGATGGAGCATGGCACGCAGCCCTTCGCGTTGGCGGATTACGTGTACCCCTTCGAAAACAAAGTGCAACTCGTCATGTTGCCGACCGCCGCGGCATCGCTCGCCGCAGTCCGCGACCCTCGCCGATTCCTGGGTACCGACGATGTGGGCTTCCCCATAGCACCGGCCTCGGCGAGCACGCCTGGTACCGGGCAGAGGGCACAGGGCACAGGGCACAGGGGCCGCAGAACACCCATCAGGCCATGCCGACGCCAGGCTCAGTCCAGTGTCCTCACATCAGGTCCAGAGCCCGTCAAATCAGCGGAGAGCCGTCACCGGTGGTCGTCGTCGCGGTACTGCTCGGCGACCTCGCCGACATCCCGAGCGAGCCAGGTCAGCTCCCCCACCGCCGTATCCCCGAGACGGCACCAGATCCACCAACCGGCACTGCGGCCCGCGGACACCCGCACCCGCCACCGCGCTGCATCACGTCGAGAATTCCGCAGTCTTGAGGACGCTTCGGGACGATCCGCGGTCGCCACGCCTGCTCGAACCCCTTCGATCTGCAGACGGATACGTTGCTACACAACAGAATCACAGCACGGAGCCTCACCCCGACGATCGGCAGCGCGGGCACTGCCGGACGGAGCAGAACACATCGTTTTCGACATCGCCCGCAGACCTACTCCGCCACCCACATACGGTTCGGTGCGGTCGCGGCGGTAGTCCCGGTCCAGCAGATCGGGTGCCGCGATGTGCCGAGGATTCTTCTTCGTCGACCCACCCATCCAGCCTTTGCGCAGGTAGGCACCCTGAGGTTCCACTTCAGATCGGCCCCTTTTCGCGGATTCATACCGCTGCGACCGGCCAGTACGTTCATCGACCGCGCCAAAGACGGCGCGCTCAGGACTGTGTGCGAGTGGAATCTTCCGCGGCCGTGTGTGCTTCACGCTCCCGCTCTTGATGCTCGATCTTCTCCGGCAGAACCGAAGACGTTCAGCATTTCGGCGACCGCGACCTACCGCCCCAGCAGCCCGCCGATGTCGGTGCGTGCCCGCACGAACGTCCCCGACCCCCGCCGGATCTCGGAATGCCCGTCGACGCCAGCGTCTTGGTCCGCCGCCGTACTGACGGCCGGACTTGTTCCCGCTTGTAGGGTCTGCGGGTGGCTTCTTCGAGAAGCTGCGACGAGGGTGTTTCTGGTTTGTCTCACGGTTTGGCCACCGCATGTCTGTCTCAAATTCCTGACATCTCTTCTGCCGTCACCGGCGTGACAAAGGCCGGAGAGGAAGAGGAACATGGAAGAAATGAAAGCGGTGCGGCTCCACGCCTATGGCGGACCGGAGAATCTCGTCTACGAGGATGCCCCCCGTCCGGAGCCTGCCGAGGACGAACTCGTGGTGCGGGTGCATGCTGCGGGGGTCAACGTGTTGGACTGGTTGCTGGGCGCGGGCGGGTTCGAACACTTTCCCGATGTTCCGCTGCCGTGGATTCCGGGGTGGGACATCTCGGGAGTAGTGGAAGTGGTCGGTAACGGCGTCAGCGGATTCCAGCAGGGCGACAGCGTCTACGGAATGGTTCGGCTGCCCGAACCCGGCAACGCCTACGCCGAGTACACGGCAGTCCCCGCCAGTCAGGTCGTCGCCAAGCCGCCCATCCTGGACCACATACAAGCGGCGGCGGTGCCGATGACCGGATTGACGGCGTGGCGGGCACTCGTCGACGAGGCCGGTCTCCAACCAGGGCAGCGCGTGTTGATCCATGCCGCCTCGGGCGGTGTCGGCCATCTGGCCGTGCAATTTGCGAAGGCCCTGGGAGCGCACGTGGTCGCAACCGCGTCCGGCTCCAACCGGGAGTACGTGAACTCGCTCGGCGCTGACGAGTTCGTCGACTACCGCGAGCAGCGGTTCGAGACGTCGGTGGCTCCGGTGCACGCCGTGATCGACACGGTCGGCGGCAAAGTCCAACAGCGATCCCTCGACGTGCTGAAGCGAGACGGGGTTCTCGTCGCCCTGCCAACAGAGGTCCCGGACGAGGTCAAGGCCGACGCCGAGCGACGCGGTATACGGACGCGATACTTCAGTGTCGAGCCGAACGCTGACACGCTGACCAAGATCTCCAGGCTCGTCGATGACGGCAGAGTGCGGCCCACGGTCAGCTCGGTGTATCCCCTCGCCGAGGCGCAGGCTGCCCAGGAAGAGGGCCGGGCAGGACACGTCCGAGGGAAACTGGTCCTCGACGTAACCACGGTTGCTTCCTGACCAGCGTGCTCCGGGACGGGCGCCGGCTGCTGCCCGCAATGCGCTGGGCGCCTGTCTCGCCCCGGTGAAGGTTCCGCAAAAAAAGCACCTACTGTTGCCAGCCTGCGTTGGGCGTCGACCTCATCCTTGGGCAGTGTGCGGTCGCTGAACTCTGCCAGTGGGTGCTGGTCGACGGATAACGTTGATCTGTAGGCAATCGAAGCCTAAGGAGTCGCCGTACGAAAGCCTCTGTTGGTTGCCCCCGGAGCAGTCGTCGTCACCGGCGTTGTGGTTGGCAGGCTCATCAACAACGCCGCAGCGCCCTCACTTCCATCCGACAAGGACCGCAGTTCCATGACCGACAACTCGAGCGCACCCGAAGAGGACTGGAACGAGACCGATCCCAAAGAACCCATCATTGGTGGTCGTCCGCCTCAAACAATCGACGATATGGCTCGGGATTCACTTGCCGGCCAGAATCCCGATGCGAAATTCCAAGATGTGGGTGGCGTCCCAGTCGGCGACGTCGGCAAGTGTTCCGTGGAACAGGAAGTAGTCGCGGTTCGGGATCGAGATCTTCGGCGTCGGATCGTCGGCGGTGAAGCTCGGCCACCCGTCCCAGATGTAGAAGTAGCAGTCATCAGGTGTGCCGGTGTAGTGGGCGAGCTCGGCCAGGACGACCCCGAGCTGTTCGTTGTCGGACAGCCCCCGTCGGATCGCGTTGGGCATCGCCTTCCGTTTGTGCCGGATAGGCCGGGTCTGGGATGAACCGTAAGCGTGCATACTTGTCGAAGGCAGGTGCACCGGACCCTGGCAATCGAAGCTGAAGAGCAGGGTGTCTCGCTCAACATGCTGGTCAACCAAGAGATTACGGCTCCGACTGCGCCTCGATCAGCAGCGGCCGGTGCAGCCCTGACGGGAGATCACCGGCAAAGCTCTGTACAAACCAATGGGCGCACGGGGAGGGCCACGCCTCGCGAGTTCCGGGAGTTCGAAAAACCACCAGCGAGACAGTTTGGCTGACAGCGCGCCGGCGGATAGGGGGATTCCGCTAGCCGATCCACTTTCGGGACGAGCCGCCGGCGGCCGGCGGCATGCCCTGGTGCCGACTCCTCCCGGTGCGGGTTCCCGATTCACGAACCCGTAATTACCGGTAACCGGGCGCACAGGGGTCCGCCCCGGATAAGAAGTGGTGTCGACGAGGCGCGATGGCGACGCGATTGTGGAATCCGCGGCTCTCGTGATGGACCGCTATGACCATCGTCGCCCCCTCCGGCTTCCGAATACCATGGGAAGGAGGAAGGGATCATTGTGCGATACGACGACTGGGGCGTCCGGTCGCAGCAGTGGGCGGGGCTGCGCAGCGTGTCGACGAGCGTGTGCGGCGTGCCCGTGCACTATGTCCGAGCGGAGCCCGCGTCGAGCGCGCCGCCCGACGCACCAGTTCACCTGCTGGTGCCCCCGATGACCGGTAGCGCGAGCATGTGGATCGATCTCGTCCCGCACTTGCGCCAGCTCGGGCCGGTGATTTCCGTCGACCTCCCGGGGACGGTCGCCGGCCACACCGGTGATCCATATCGGCATGGGCCACGCGCGGACCTGGACGCGCGCTTCGTGTCGGCCTTCGCCGGGCAGCTCCGCCTCGAGAGCCAGGTGGTGCTGCACGGCTGGTCGACGGGTGCCCTGGTGGCCGCGCTGGCCGCCACGAGGATGCCCGAGAAGACTCGGGGAGTCGTCTTGGTGGCCCCGGCGCTGCCCTGGCGCCGGACGTCACCAGCCGAGGCGCTCGGGTGGCAGACGCTGGGACGCCTCGCCGTCGCAGTCGGCCCGCCGACGACACGCATGGTGCTGCGGCTGGCGGGTCGGCGCATACTGGACGCCAAGCGAATCGCGATCGACGACGCGGGCTCCATCTCGGGTGGCCGGACCGACTTCATCGGTGGAGACCCGGCCCGTGTCTCACGAGCGCAGGTCGACCTGTGGCTCGATGGCCTCGAGGCGGCCCGCGAGCACCCGGAACGGCTCGCGGGCACGGCGACGGCGTTCGCGTCGATCGTCAAGGCCATGTTCATCACACAGCGGCCGACGAACGAGGCACTCGATTCCGTGCCGGTGCCCGTACTTGTGCTGTGGGGCAGGGACGATCACCTTGTCGACCCCACCTCGCTCACCCAGCACGCCCAACGGCCGGGCTGGACACCCCGACCCATCGATGACGTCGGCCACCTGCTTCCCGTCGAGGCCCCTGACCTCTACGAGCAGGCCGTCTGCCGATGGCTCGAGGTTCCCGGATTCGGACGCCCTACGTAGAGATCTGAGAACATTGGAACGCCCCCTCGCTAGGATCAAGCCCGTGACAGACGGGCCTGCGCCGGATCCGGTGTTCGTGGCTGTTCGGTTCAATGAATGCATTAATCGGCGAGACCCCGACGCACTGTCTGAGTTGATGTCCGATGACCACACCTTCGTCGATACCGAGGGTGGCATCATCTCGGGTAAGAAGCCCTGCCTCGACGCGTGGCGGGTGTTCTTCGCATCGTTCTCGGACTACCGCAACATCTTCACGTCGGTCACCGCGCGGGGTGATGTCGCCACGGCCGTCGGGCATTCGGTTTGTTCGGAGCCGGCATTGGCTGGGCCGACGCTGTGGACTGCGGTGGTCAGGCACGACGAGGTTGCCGAGTGGCGCGTGTACGTCGACACGCCGGAGGCCCGCGCTCAGCTCGCGATAGAGCAGGATTGAAAGGTCTGCCTACCACGTCGCCGGCCTTGGCGGCGACCGGGCACCGCGTGGTCGCCTTGGACCTGGTCGGGCATTCGATCTTCAGCTAACCCTTCGGTATAGAGCGGGAGCTCTCACAATGTAGGGCACACTCGGCCCCGGTCATCGATCGTCAACCGGTGCTCCGGTAGGCGTTCGGTCTACGCATCTCTTCGCGAAACGGGCCGTCGTTCCGACTTACTCTCGGTCAATCTCCTCGCTGACACCGGACCGTTCCAGAAAGGCCCCTCGCGTGGCGTGTGATGCCATACGTATCGCTGAGCTGGCCGAGGAGAATGAGCTGGCCGGCCCGGTTCGACACTGGCTCGCCGACGCTGGATGGACCATCACGCCCGATCTTCTCTGCCCCGACCACGTCTGAGAAGTAGCTCAGGCTACGAATACTGCAAGGTTCGAATACCGCCCTACCGCCAACCATGGGTGGGCCTGGCCAATGCCGGTTCGTGATATCTCGATGCCGGTTCGGAATGTGCGTTCGGGGATGCCCGGACGCAACGGAGAGTCGTCTAAAGCGAATGTAAGGAACGATCCCCTTCCCTTCCCTACCGCTGTGAGGACAGCCACATTGGTTTCAGTGCCTATGCACGATCACAGCAGTCGAGGAAGGAACATCATGCGACACACGACTTCGAACCCAGCGTCGTCGACCGGCGAGAGGCGAGTCGTCGCGAACGTGGTTCGCGGCTGCATCGGCAACCTCGTGGAGTGGTACGACTGGTTCGTCTATGCAGCGTTCAGCGTGTTCTTCGCGGCATCGTTCTTCCCGCAGAGCAGCACGACCGCCCAGTTACTCTCCACGGCACTGGTTTTCGCCGTCGGGTTCCTCATGCGCCCGATCGGCGGCTACATCCTGGGCCGATACGCGGATCGCTACGGGCGGAAGAACGCGCTGACATTGTCGGTGCTCATGATGGCGGCGGGATCGCTGATCATCGCCGCGACACCGAGTTTCGAGGCGATCGGGATGCTCGCCCCGGCGCTGCTGGTGACGGCGCGGCTGATTCAGGGACTGTCCGTGGGAGGTGAATTCGCCTCCAGTGCGACGTATCTCTCCGAGGTCGCGACACCCGGCCGCCGCGGCTTCTACTCGAGTTTCCAGTACGTGTCGATCATTCTGGGTCAGCTCGCCGCGCTCGGTGTCCAGATCATCCTGCTGCAGCTTCTCACCATGGATCAGATGCAGGCCTGGGGGTGGCGCATTCCGTTCGTCATCGGTGCGGTCGCTGCGGTGACGGTGATGCTCTTCCGGCGTGGAATGGACGAGTCGGACCAGTACAAGGAGGAAGCGGCCGAGATCGCGGCCGAGAAGGCGGCCGGCGCGAAGCCGTCGGCCAAGCGCGGCACTCTCCGCCTGCTGCTGCAGTACCCGAAGCAACTCGCGATGGTCTTCGGCCTCGCCATCGGCGGCACGGTCGCGTTCTACACGTACACCACCTACCTGCAGAAGTACATGATCAACACCTCGGGGATCGCCCCGGAAACGGTGGCCTGGATCAACTTCGCCGCGCTGTTCATCTACATGCTGCTCCAGCCCGTCGCCGGACTGATCTCCGACCGCATCGGCCGCCGCAAGGTCATGCTCTTCTTCGGCATCAGCTCCACCGTGCTGACCGTGCCGATCCTGACCGTGCTCGGCAACACCACCAACGCATTCGTCGCGTTCGGCCTGATGATGACCGGACTGGTCATCGTGACCGCCTACAGCGCGCTGAGCGCGATCGTCAAGGCGGAGCTGTTCCCGACGAAGGTTCGCGCACTCGGTGTCGGCCTGCCGCACGCGATCACCGCCGCCCTGTTCAGCGGCACGGCCGAGCCGCTCGCGCTCGCCCTCAAGCAGGCCGGGCACGAATCGGCATTTTTCTACTACGTGGTCGGCTGCTCCGCGCTGACCCTGGTCGCAGCACTGTTCATGCCCAAGGGCAAGGGCGCGACCGCCCTCGACGCCGCACCTGCAACCCAGGCACGCGACGGACGCGAGGAGGATCGCGACGACCTCGAACTCGAGCGTGTCTGATCCCACCTCGTCCGGCATTGTCCCCCCGGCCCACCGGCCCGGGGGGACAATGCCGGTTATGCGCATTGCAGTGGTCGAAGACGACGACGGCGTCGGCAACGCCCTCGTCGCCGGGCTCACCCGCCAGGCTCATCAGCCCGTCCGGATGAAGTTCGGGTCCGAACTGCTGCTCCACCACGGCGAGGTCGAACTCGTCCTGCTCGACCTCGGCCTGCCCGACAAGGACGGCCTCGAGGTTCTGCGTCAGCTCCGCCAGGTCAGCGACATCCCGGTCATCATCCTCACCGCCCGCGACGACGAGCGCTCGGTGGTCCGCGGCCTGCGCGGCGGCGCCGACGACTATCTGGTCAAACCCGCGCGCATGGCCGAACTGTTCGCCCGCATCGAAGTTGTGCGGCGCCGCAACCTCGCCGCCCGAGGAGGCGCACCGCGCACCGTCGTCACCGGAGACGTCCGGGTCGATCTCGAATCTCACACCGTCACGGTCGCAGGCACGGATGTCGATCTGACATCGAAGGAGTTCGCTCTCCTCGAGATTCTGCTCGAGAATCCCGGGGCTGCCGTCAGCAGGCAACAGTTGATGGACCGCGTCTGGGGCGACGCGTTCGTTGCCGTCTCCCGTACCCTCGACGTCCATATCGGCACCCTCCGAGCCAAACTGAACCGTCCCGGGCTCGTCAGCACCATCCGCGGTTTCGGCTACCGATGGGTGTGCTGAACCAGACATGCGCCGACGACTACTCCTCATCCTCGCCATACTCGGATCCTGTGCGGTCGCGAGTTTCGCCATTCCCCTCGCGATCGCGACCGCGGACTCGCGGACCCAGGAGTTCACCCTCGGCCGTGAGGGAGACATCCAGCGATTCGCCGTTCTCGCGGAGGAGTACGTCCGGACCGGCGATCCGGCCCGAATCGCAGGCGAGGTCGAGGCGTACGACGACGTGTACGGCGAGGGCGTGCTGGTCGTCTCCACGCGTGGAGTGCCCACCCTCGGTGTCGGGCTCGACAGCAACGACCCCGGAATCGAGGCCGCGATTCGCAGCGGACTGCGCAACGAACGGGTCTCCACCGTCGAGCGGCTGTTCCCGTGGAGCGACGACGAGGCCCTGTTCGTCAAACCCGTGGGGTCGGGTGCGCAGGTGAACGGCACCATCGTGCTGCGCGCCTCGACCGCGGAGGCCCGGTCCGACATCCTCCGGCAATGGGCCGTGATCGCGGCCGGCGCCCTGGTGGCATTGGTCGCGTTCGGCGCCCTCGCGATCGCCCTGAGCCGGTGGGTACTCGGACCGCTTGCAAACTTGTCCAAGGGAATCGTGCAACTCATCCGCCGCATGCCCGACGCGAAGGTGCCGCCGGCTTCGGGGCCGCCACAATCCGTCCTGCCGGCCACCGCGGCGGGCGGCCCACCCGAGGTGCGCCGGCTCGCGCATTCGTTCGACGTGATGTCCTCGGCCGTCCTCCGAGCCGCGGACGTGCAACAACGCCTCATCGCCGATACCGCCCACCAGTTGCGGAACCCACTCGCGGCCTTGCAGTTTCGCCTCGACCTCCTTGACGACGGAATACCGGACAGCGCGCGCGAGGACTATCACAGTGTCACCGAGGAGGCCCGACGACTCCAGTCGATCCTCGACTCGCTCCTTTCCCTCGCGTCGGCGGAGACACCGCGTTTCGGAGGCGGCCGCTCCGACGCGGTCTGCGATGCGCTGTCGGTGATCGCCGACCGCGTCGACTTCTGGTCGGTCACCGCGGGTGAGCGTGGCGCCCACCTCGAGACGGTCGTCCCTGCCGGCATCGACCACCTTCAAGTCGGGATGGGCGAGAACGACCTCTCACAGGTGCTGGACGTGCTGATCGACAACGCGTCGCGGTATGCGGGACCGCATCCGCGCATCGAGATCGGCGTTGCGATCGAACCGGCCGCGGAGCGTCCCGAGATCTGTGTGTGGGTGGCAGACGACGGCCCGGGGGTACCGGAGGATGTCCGCGGGCGACTCACCGAACGCTTCTTCCGTGCCAGCGATCAGACCGGGACCGGACTCGGGCTCTCCATCGTCGAGGTCGTCGCCGCGGCCTACGGCGGCCGGCTCGCCCTCGACGAGGCTCCCGGCGGCGGCCTGCGCGTACGCTTGTGGCTCGAGCACCACCGGGAGAACGTGGACGATGATTAGCCGGCGACAGTTCCTCGGCGGGGTGGCTGCGACCGCGACCCTGGCCGCTTGCGCTCGGCCCCAGCCCGCGGGAGCCTACGAGATCGCGTCCGGCGAGCGCGACGGCTTCCAGGCCACCTTCGCGGAGTTGCTCGCCGATGCGGCGACAGACGCCGGCGGGGATCTGCGGTTGGCGGTGCGCTACACCACGGGTTCCCTGGAGAACCTGTCGTTGCTGGCGTCGGGAGAGGTACTCGTCGGGCTGACGCTCGCCGACTCCGCCGCCGAGGCGACCACACCCCTCCTCGCCATCGGCCGGGTCTACGAGAACTATTTCCAGTGCGCAGTTCCCATGCAGTCGCCCTTCCGTTCGATGAACGATCTCCGAGGGCAGGCGATCAGCCTCGGCGCAGCCGGATCGGGGACCGCCCAGACCGGTCGCCGGGTCCTCGAGGCGAGCGGGCTGACCGTCGACGACGTGACCATCCGACCGGTGTCACTGACCACCGTCCTCGACTCCCTGCGGGACGGCACGGTCGCCGCCGCGCTGTGGGCGGGCGGTGTGCCGACCCCCGCCGCCATCCCGCGACCGGGTCACGGCCCCGACGGCGGGATCCGGCTCCTCGACCTGTCCGCCGAATACGTGCAGATGCGTGCACGGTACGGACCGATGTACGAACCGGTATCCGTCCCCGCGCGTGCATACGGGGATACCGCGGAGACCCCGACGGTAGGCGTTCCCAGCCTGCTCGTCGCCTCACCCGATCTCCCCGACGCCGTCGCCGGCGCTCTCGTCGACATCTTGATCGACCGGGCACAGGACCTCATTCCCCCCGACACCGTCGGCGCCCAGTTCCTCGACGTCCGGTCGTTGATCCAGACCGCGGGCATCCCTCGCCACCCGGGCGCGGTCGAGGCGTATCGGCGTCATCACGGTTGAGGTGCCGGCCGGTGCGTCCCGTATGTGAGCGCCGACCGATCCGTTCGGCCCGGGTGCCCAACCTCAACGGACTGTAAAGCTTCGCCGGGAACCGATTGACTCCCACCGGGCCGCGTGGGCAAAATGGCCGTACATTTCGTAGAAAGGGCCGACATGACGTCCCAGTCCACTCTGCCGCTCACGGGCATCACGGTGGTGAGCATCGAGCAAGCCGTCGCGGCGCCGTTCGCCACTCGCCAACTCGCCGACCTGGGCGCACGGGTGATCAAGATCGAGCGACCCGGGGCCGGCGACTTCGCACGTCGTTACGACGAAACCGTCAACGGCGAGTCGAGCTACTTCGTGTGGCTCAACCGTTCCAAGGAGTCGGTGACCCTCGACCTCAAATCCGCGGCGGGACGCGAGATCCTGGAGAAGCTGCTGGCAACCGCCGATGTCTTCGTGCAAAACCTCGCGCCCGGCGCCGCCGCGCGAATGAGCCTCGACGCGCAGTCACTGCAGGAGCGCCATCCGTCCCTCATCCCCTGCGATGTGTCGGGGTACGGCAACACCGGCCCGTGGTCGGACCGCAAGGCCTACGACATGCTGGTGCAGGGTGAATCCGGCGTCATGGCACTGACCGGTCCGGAAGCGTGCCCCTCCCGCGTCGGCATCTCCATTGCCGATATCGCCGCCGGAATGTACGCCTACAGCGGCATCCTGACCGCCTTGTTCACGCGGGCGACCACGGGAACCGCGCGGGCGGTCGAGGTGGCGTTGTTCGAAGCGCTGGGCGAGTGGATGGGCTCCCCCGCCTACTACACCGAGTACGGCGGCACGCAACCACGCCGGGTCGGTGCCGAACACGCCACCATAGCCCCATACGGCGCCTTCCCGACTTCCGATGGCACGGTGCTGTTGTCGGTGCAGAACGACCGGGAATGGTCGGCGTTCTGCGCGGAGGTGATCGGCGATCCGGCAGTCGAGTCCGATCCGCGTTTCTGCCGCAACTCGATGCGAGTTGCCCACCGCGAAGAATGCAACGCTCTGATCGCCGCTCGGACCCGCCAGATGAGCACCGACGAAGCACTCGCATTGCTCGAGAAGATCGGGATCGCCAACAGCAGGCTCGGCTCGGTGTCCGATTTCCTCGCGCATCCCTCCCTGGCCGGCCGGGATCGCTGGCGCGAGGTCGACACCCCCGGCGGACGGGTGCGGGCGCTGTTGCCGCCCGCGAATCTCGCCGGGGTCGAACCACGATTCGACCCGGTGCCCACGTGCGGCGCCCACACCACGTCGGTGCTGCACGAACTCGGCTACACCGACGCCGACATCGACGGCCTGCGCGCGACCACCACCGTGTAGAACACATTGGCCGTACAAATTCTGCGGTAGTTCACGCCGCTTACCGATCCAGCGACAACAGAGAGATACGTCATGAGCAAGCTGAACGAAGAAGAAACCTTCCTGGTCAAGACGATCCGGGAGTTCGTCGACCGCGACGTGAAGCCGACGGTGCAGGCGGTGGAGCACGCGAACGAGTACCCCGAGAAGTGGATCGAGCAGATGAAGCAGATCGGGATCTACGGTCTGGCGGTCCCGGAGGAGTTCGGCGGATCGCCGGTGTCGATGCCCTGCTACGCGCAGGTGACGCAGGAGCTGGCCCGCGGGTGGATGAGCCTGGCCGGGGCGATGGGTGGGCACACCGTCGTCGCGAAGCTGCTGTCGCTGTACGGCACGCAGGAGCAGAAGCAGCAGTACCTGCCGAAGATGGCGACCGGTGAGATCCGGGCGACGATGGCGTTGACCGAGCCCGGGGGCGGTTCGGACCTGCAGGCGATGTCGACGACCGCGAAGGCGGACGGTGACGATCTGGTGATCTCGGGGTCGAAGACGTGGATCTCCAACGCGCGCCGGTCCGGGTTGATCGCGTTGCTGTGCAAGACCGACCCGCAGGCGTCCCCGAAGCATCGGGGGATCTCGATCGTGCTGGTCGAGCACGGTCCGGGTCTGACGGTGTCGCGGGATCTGCCCAAGCTCGGCTACAAGGGGGTGGAGACGTGTGAGCTGTCGTTCGACAACTACCGCATTGCGGCGTCGGCGATTCTGGGCGGCACCCCGGGCAAGGGGTTCGGTCAGATGATGAAGGGCCTCGAGACCGGCCGCATCCAGGTGGCCTGCCGGGCGCTGGGGGTGGCGACGGCGGCGCTCGAGGATTCCCTGGCGTACGCGCAGCAGCGGGAGAGTTTCGGTCAGCCGATCTGGAAGCATCAGTCGATCGGCAACTACCTCGCCGACATGGCGACGAAGCTGACCGCGGCCCGGCAGCTGACCTGGCATGCGGCGGAGCAGTACGACAGCGGTGACCGGTGCGACATGGAGGCGGGCATGGCGAAGCTGTACGCGTCCGAGGTGGCGATGGACATCGCCCTCAACGCCGTTCGGATCCACGGTGGTTACGGCTATTCCACCGAGTACGACGTGGAGCGGTACTTCCGGGACGCGCCGCTGATGATCGTCGGCGAGGGCACCAACGAGATCCAGCGCAACGTCATCGTCTCGCAGCTGGTGTCGCGCGGCGGCATCTGACGTCTGTCGCGGGGCCCCGCTGCCAACCGTGCCCGATCCGGTTCGGGCGCAAGGAGTTCGCGGCGGTCGATGAACAGGGGCAACGCGATAGCGTTGTCGACGGCTCAGATCCGCCGCATCACGGATACCACCTTGCCCAGAATGACCGCGTCGTCGGCGTCGATGACGGTGTAGGCGGGGTTCCGGGGCTCGAGGAAGACGTGGCCGTCGCGGCGCCGGAGCACCTTCACCGTGGCCTCGCCGTCGATCATCGCGGCGACGATCTCACCGGAATGGGCCTCGTCCTGGCGGCGCACGACGACGACGTCGCCGTCGCAGATCGCGGCGTCGATCATCGACTCGCCGCGCACCCGAAGCCCGAACACGGTGCCGGAGCCGACGAGTTCGCGAGGGAGCGTCAGCATCTCGTCTGCGTGCTCCTCCGCGAGAATCGGTGCGCCGGCCGCGATGTCGCCGACCACCGGTACCGTCACGTTGTTGTCGGACGAACGCCCCTGCTTCGTCTCGGAGAGGAACGGGCGCACGTCCAACTGCCGGGCCATCGCCGAGCCCCGCTGGAGAAAGCCCTTTTCCTCGAGACTCTTCAGGTGCTTGGACACCGACGACGTCGACCGCAGGCCCACGGCGTCCCCGATCTGCCGGGTGCTCGGCGAGCAGCCGTGAGTGGCGGCCCAGTCGCGGATCGTTGCCAGAATCCGCTGCTGGCGCGAGGGCAGGGTGGAGGCGTCGAGGCCACCGAACATGTCGAGATCGTCGTAATCGGTCACCCGGAGAATCGTAGGCGGTGCCGACAACCCCCTCATCACAGCGTTACTCGCCGCGCCTCTGCTCGATGCTCCAGGCCGCGATCTGCGCACGGGAGTTGAAGCCCAGTTTGGACAGGATGTGTTCCACGTGCCCCTGCGCGGTGCGTTGCGAGATGACCAGCCTGGCCGCGATTGCCTTGTTCGTCAGGCCCTCGGCGACGAGTTCGGCGACCTGTTGTTCGCGCCGGGTGAGGCTCGTGGACCCCGGCTCGGCCGGGCCGTCGGAGGGACCCGTCTCCTCGAGGGCGTACGCCGCGGCCTCGTCGAACCGCGTTCCGAGGCCCTGCCGGAACTCCGACTCGAACCCGCGGTCACCGATCGCCTGCCGGGCCTCCCCCTCGAACCGGGCGTGCTGAAGGTGCGCGTTCGGGAAGATGGTGCTCTGACTCCCCACCGTGCGGGCAAGGGCCTCCGTGGCTCCCATCAACCGGGCCGCGCGCCGAGGCTCCCCGTCGTCCACCGCAATCCACGACAGCAGCTCCAAACACCCCATCGCACTGATGCGGTCGTCCACCAACCGCGCGAGCTGCAACCCGCTCGTCACCAACTCCTTCGCGCGGGAAGCCTCGCCCCGCCGCCACGCTCCCATCGCCGCGCCCCACAGCGACCATCCCCGGTACACGGATTCGCCCCGCGACTCCGTGACCGCCAGAATCTCCCGCTGACACTCCTCACTGCGGGCACGGTCTCCGGCCGCGTCACCGGCCAGCGCGAGCCCGAGCAGCGACCACATCAGATACAGCGGGTTGCCGTCCGCCCGGAACACCGGGAGCGAGGATTCGAAATACTCGCAGGCTGCCGCGGACTCGCCGGTGAAGTGAGCATGCCAACCGGCGGCGTCGGCCATCAGCGCCTCGCCCACCCGATCGCCGACCTCCGCAGCCATCGCGGCGCCGCGCTCGGCGTACAGCGCCGACGCATCCGGGTCGCCGTTGAGCCCGGACAGCGCACTGAGCACGTACAGCGCCTTGATCCGCTCCACACCTGCCGTGCCGCCCTCGATCGCCAGTAGCTGCGCGAGCCACCGCATGCCCTCCCGCAGCCGGCCCCGCACGCGCCAGTACGGGTACAGCGCCGCCGCAATCCGCAGTCCCGCACCCGCCTCGGTCGGACCGGTCAGGCAGAACTGCAGCGCCGCACGGACATTGGGTAGTTCGGTGTCCAGCCGCGCCAGCCAGGCCACCTGCCGCGAGCTGATCCATTCGGCCTCCGCCCGCAGCACCAGTTGTTCGTACCAGTCCCGGTGCCGTCGCAACAGCGAGGCGAACTCCCCGGTCTCCTGCAACCGTTCCGTACCGTAGTCACGCAACGTCTCGAGCAGCCGGTACCGCACCACTCCCCCGGCCTCTTCCCGGATCAGAATCGATTTGTCGATCAACGACCCCACCACGTCGACCACCTGGTCCGCCGCCGAGGCGTGGGCGCAGATGCCTTCGACCGCGTCGAGCGCGAAGCTGCCGAAGAAGACCGCCAGCCGGCCCCACAGCTCCCGCTCGGCGGGCGAGCACAACTCGTGGCTCCAGTCGATGCACCAGGCCAGGGTCTGCTGCCGGACCGGCGCGCCGCGGCTGCCCGTGGTCAGCAGGCCGTACCGGTCCGTGAGCCGTCGCAGAATCTGATCCTCCGACATCGCCCGCAGCCGCACCGCCGCCAGCTCGATCGCGAGCGGCAGACCGTCCAGTCGACGGCAGATCCTGGCCACCACGTCCTGATTGGTCTCGGTGATGGCGAAGCCCGGGACCGCCATCGCCGCGCGTTCGGCGAACAGGCTCATCGACTCGTAGTGGTCGAGTACGCAGCCGGCCCGGCTCTCGCGGTGGGGGTCCGGCATGGTCAGGGGTGGCACCCGGAACACCGCCTCGCCCCCGATTCCGAGGGGTTCCCGGCTGGTCGCGAGCACCCGGAGCTCCGGGCACGCGCGCAGGAGGAGACGGGCCAGGTCGGCGGCCGGTTCGACGAGATGCTCGCAGTTGTCCAGCACGAGCAGCAGCTTCCGCGGCTCGAGAAAATCGGCGAGCAGTGCCTCGGGTGCGGCGCCCGCGCCCTCGCGCAGACCCAACGCCGACAGCGCCGCGTCCACGACCGCGCCCGGCTCGTACACCTCCCCCAACTCGACCAACCACACACCGTCCTCGAACGCGCGGGAAGAATCGGCGGCGACCCGCAGCGCGAGCCGGGTCTTTCCGACGCCCCCGATGCCGGTCAACGTCACGAGCCGCGACACCGACAGCAGACGGCGAACCTCGCCGAGTTCACGGCGACGACCGACGAAACTCGTCAGCTCATGGGGAAGATTTCCCCCGTTCGTCCTGTCACCGGGAGACATGGAGCCGTCACTTTCATCTCACGCGCGCCTCCGACCAAGGTACCTCCCCAGCATCCGGTTTCGCAGCGACGCGACCAACCCCCGCGACCGGGCTCGGCTGCCGAATCCGGCGATGGATCACTGAAAGTAGGACGCATAGTCACGGAAGGGAACCTGGCCCGTGGGGCTCGACCGTACGGCGTCGGCAACCGCCGGAGGAATGGGAGCCCAGTAGGCAGGCATCGCGGCCGCCAGGGACGGCTGCAGTATGTAGAGCAGTGCGAAGTTCACGATCCACAGCGGCGGCGCCATCGACATGCCGACCTCCGCACTCACGCCGCCCTCGGTGTTGGTCACCAGTTGAGCCGCACCCGAAATCTGTTGCGCTGCAAAGCCATATGCTGCTTGCACCGTGTACGCCGACTCGTACAGCGCTACCAGGGTGTGCGTCGCACCGTTGTTCCGCAACCAGGTTCCCACGAAGCCGCCGGGAGCGAGCAACGAGTTCACCTGTCTCGTCGGCGCGTCCGCGTTGGCCGGGCTCTCCAGCAGTCCGTCGGGGTTCACGTAGAGCCCGTAACTGGCCAGGACGGACGGTGTGTTCCGGCCGTCGACGTCGGAATAGAGGGGACGGTCGTTCGTATTGGTGAGGATCCGGGCGCACGCCACAATCACCTCGGCGGCGTCGCTGTTACCTCCGACTCCACCGCCGGTGACGAGGTCCTGATACTGCTGCTCGGATAGCACGTCGGCCCTGTCGAGCCCTATCTGACCGGCGATCTCGTCTGCCGTTTGCTGACCGAGCGGCGCGTTGAGCTGACCCGGACTCGTCAGCTGCGTCGGGGCCAGGCGCTCGTAGCCGGGTGCCCCGGAGAACGGGATCGAGAACCCGGTGTCGACGGCCGGTTCGCCGCCGGCGGTCCGGGCAGTTGCCAGGGTGAGCAGGCACACTCCCATCAGTGCCAGTGCCGAGAACGTCCTGCGGTGGCGGATTGCTCCGCGTCGAGGTCCGTGACCCGCCGAACCTGTGCTGCGCATAAGTCAACCTCCCAGAACACGATCCGGCGAGATGCCACGAGCTATGACCAGTCAATCGCCGGGAACGACGCCGTGTCAAGACTCGCGACCTCCACCGCGGTGCGGGTCTCGCGGAGGCCGGTGCATCCGACCTCGGTGGCAAAACTGTTGGGCCGCAGTCCTACCGCAGTTGGTCGCGGCGACGGGTCAGATAGGCGGTCTCGGCGGTGTTGCCCGCCAGGTCGATGGCTTCGTCATAGGCGGCGCGTGACTGCTCACTGCGGCCCATCCGGCGTAGCAGGTCGGCGCGGGTCGCGTGATAGGCGTGATAGCCGGCCAACGTGTGCTCGAGACGGTCGACAGCCGCCAGTGCCACCTCCGGGCCGTCGAGTTCGGCGACCGCGACGGCCCGGTTGAGGGCAGTGATCGGCGAGGGGTCGATGCGGACGAGCTGGTCGTAGAGGGCGAGGACCTGCGACCAGTCGGTGTCGCGCGTGTCGCGGGCGGAGGTGTGGACGGCGTTGATCGCGGCGAGGATCTGGTAGCGCCCCGGAGCCACCCCGGCGGCGGCAGCGGCCAGGCGTTCGCGCACCAGCCGGTGGCCCTCGGCGATCAGCGCTGCGTCCCAGGCCCCACGGTCCTGCTCGGCGAGAGAGACCAGTTCGCCGCCGGCCGAGACCCGGGCGGTGCGGCGGGCCTCGGTGAGCAGCATGAGCGCCAGCAACCCGGCCACCTCCCCGTCGTCGGGCAGCAGGTCTCGGATCAGCCGGGTGAGCCGGATCGCCTCGGCGGTCAGGTCGTGACGTACCGGATCGGTGTCGGGGCCGGTCGCCAGGTAACCCTCGTTGAACACGAGGAACAGGACAGCGAGGACGCCGGACACCCGCGCCGGGAGATCGTCGGCGGTCGGCACTCGATAGGGGATCCGCGCCGCCTTGATCTTGTCCTTCGCGCGGGTGATCCGACGCCCGACGGCACTTTCGGTCGCCAGGAACGCGCGGGCGATCTCGGGCACGGTCAGCCCGCCGACCATACGTAACGTCAGCGCCGCGCGGGATTCCATCGCCAGGGCCGGGTGAGCGCAGGTGAAGATCAGCCGGAGCCGGTCGTCGTCGATGGCGCCGGGAGGCTCGGGCGGGTCGTCGTACACCACCTGCGCCTCCTTGTGCTTGTCCTCGCGTTTGCTCTCGCGGCGGATCCGGTCGATGGCCTTGTGGTTGGCGGTCGCGGTCAGCCAGGCGCCGGGGTTGGGAGGCACACCGTCGGCAGGCCACCGCTCGACGGCGGTCGCGAACGCCTCGGCCGTCGCCTCCTCCGCGACGTCGAGGCTGCCGAAACGCCCGGTCAGGGCGGCGACCACCCGAGCCCACTCCTCGCGGTGCGCCCGGGTGACCGCTTCGGCGGCGCCGCTCACTGGAATGGCCGCACCTCGATCTTCCGATCGCAGATCTTCGACGCCTCGGCGGCGAGCGCGAGCGCCACATCCAGATCGGGGGCCTCCCACACCCAGACGCCGGCAAGGTACTCCTTCGACTCCACGAACGGCCCGTCGCTGAACACCGCCTGCTCGCCGCGGTTGTCGATGACGGTGGCTGTGGTGGTGTCGGCGAGTCCGCCCGCGAACACCCAGTAGCCGTCGGCGATCAGTCGCTCGTTGAACTCGCTGATGGCAGGCTGCCGGTCCGTGCTGCCCGGATTGTTCTTGTCGTCGATCACGGAAACCAGATACTGCATGTCAAGATCCTCTCCTCTGGTGGTGTACCGGTCGGGGGAGTTCACGCCGCCGCGTACTGCGGGCGGCCCGCCGGCCGGTAGACCTGGATCGTGACGCCCTTCGAGTCGACCCGCGACTCGATCAGGTCGAGCTGAAGGTCCGGGCCGGCCTCCGGAAACAACCGCGCGCCCTGGCCGAGTACGACGGGAACGACGATGTGAGTCATCTCGTCGATCAAATCGTTCTCCAGCAACCACCGGGTCAGGGTGCCGCTGCCGTGCACCTGCAGCTCACCCCCCGGTTCGGCCTTCAGGTCCGCGATGGCGGCCGCGAGGTCGTCGGACAGGACGGTGGTGCCCGACCATTCGGGATCGGTGAGCGTGGTCGATGCCACGTACTTGGGCTGGGTGTTCAGCGCCCGCATGACGGGCTCCCATCCGGGGACATCCTGCTCCGTCGCAGATCCCCACGAGCCGGCGAACAGCTCGTAGGTGCGCCGGCCGAGCAGGAACGCGTCGGCGCGCTGGTAGGTCTGCTTGATGAACGCGTGGGTCGCGTCGTCACCCCTACCCAGGGCCCATCCGCCGCGCTCGAATCCGTTTCGGCGGTCCTCGTCCGACGCGCCGCCGTTTCCCTGCACCACTCCGTCGACGGTGACCTGAGTCATGGTTGTGAGCTTCATGGTCGCGGTTCCTATACCTTGGCGCCGCCCCCGGTGGGCGGCCTCACCCCCTCAACGAACGCGACCGCCCGGATCGGACACCGCCTCCCGGATTTCTTCGAAGAATTTTTCCGACGCCGTTCCGTCGGGCATGGGCACACGGCTGTTGCGGCGTCACTGTCCCAGGTGCGCACTCGCTGCTACCGGTGGGATGGCACGCCGGCGTGGTTTCCGGTGTCGTCGTGGTGGCTGCTCCCAGCGGCCTACTTGACGCGTGGTCTCCGGACGAGTTCGGCGTCGCGCGGCGGGAAGGGTTCGCAATTGTTGTACCTGCGTTCGAGAACGGCGAGGTAGTGGGCGAGGGCTTCGTCGACGAGATCGGGCCACGTGTGGGGGGCGCCGGCGATGTGACTGATGGCGGCGACGGCATCCTTGCCGTGTTCGACCTTGGCGGGCTCGATGTAGACGGATTCCTGCTTCTTGCCTGCGGGGGCCCTTTTTGCAGGCTTCTTCTCCTCGCCGAGGGCTGCACCCTGTGCGACCTGTGCGACGTCCACGCACTGCTCGACCAGGTTCGGCAGTCGCGGCTTGCGGCGTTCGAGGGGGTTGCCGGCGGGCCCGGGTTCACGTGTCACGCCGACCAGCAGTTCCCTGCGACGAGTTCTCGCGAACGTCCCGTCCGAGTGGGCCCCGGCGCGGGACTGGCGGCGCTCGAGGGGGTTGTTGGCGAGCCCGGGCTTACGTGTCGCGGTCATCGGGGCATCCTTTCGACGAGTTCTCGGGCGGCGTCGCGGTAGGCGCGTGAAGCGGAGGAGGACGGTGCCCACCGGACGACGGGTTCTTCGGCGCTGTAGCTTTCGCTGACACGAACGGACTTCGGGATGATGGTGCGCATCGTCTGGTCGGGGTAGGTCTCGCGGAGCGCGGCGAGAACCTGCTGGTCGATGACCTGACCGAGTTCGACGCGGCCGCACAGAATGTGATTGAGCCGGGCAGTGGGGTTGAGCAACTCGACCTGCTCGGTGATGTAGTTCTCGATGCGCATGAGCGCCTCGAGTTCCATCGCTCCCGTCATGACGGCGGCAAGCACTTCGCTGCAGGCGACGAGTGCGCTGATGGTCAGGTGGTCGAAGTCGCCGGGGCAGTCGAGGAGGTTGAAGTCGACGTCGGGTGCGCCGGCGAGGGCTTTGCGCAGGACGCCGTGCGCACCGGGTTTCTTGAGGAAGTAGGGCCCGACGGAATCGAGTTCCTTGGTGGCGGGAACGAGGTGGATCCCGGACGCGGTGATCGTGGTGGCGTCCTCGATGCTCGCCACCATCATGAGCACCGACAGGACATCGTTGTCGACTGCTTCGGGCGTGGCGCCGAGCCAGGTGGTGGCATTGCACTGTGGGTCGAGGTCGACGACGCGGACGGTGTAGCCGGCTTCGACAAGGGCCTGGGCGAGGTTGACCGTGCTCGTGGTTTTGGTCGAGCCGCCCTTATGGTTGACCACTGCGATGGTGCGGGTCATGGTGTCCCTTCGGTTAAACATACTGAGGTGTCTCAAGATACTTAACTTCGCCGCGACACGCGGCAGAGCCGCCGATCTGAGCTCCGACGCCGAGCGCAGGGGCGAACAACCTCCGAGTGACCTGCGATACACCCTTGCGCCTCTGGATCTGCTTCGCCACCAAGTGCTGATCGATTGCCCCCTACCAGGGTGGGGCAGTCGCGACCTGACGTCGGCAGTGACCATGAGAGATGCATAGATCGCCGCTACACGCCACGACTACCTACTTTTGCGCGCACCGGGCACCCGCCCCGGTCAGTCCCTGATCCGGGGCCGAGCCGTCGCTGCATCGGTAACGATCGAGGCCAGTTGCTGGTCGACGGGTCGCTCCGTATCACGGGAATACCCTGCACCTACCTACAACTTGGACCCAACATGACCATTCCACCGTTCGACCCGCGCACGCTTCTCGCGGAAAGCCGACTCGGCGTCCTTGCGACGATCAAGTCGGACGGCCGCCCCCAGCTCTCCCCCGTCACGCCCTTCTACGACCGGGAGGCCGACGTCCTCTACGTCTCGATGACCGAGGGACGGGCCAAGACGGCGAACCTGCGCCGGGACCCGCGCTCCACGCTCGAGGTCACCGCCCCCGACGGCCGGTCCTGGGCTACTGCCGACGGCACTGCCCTGCTCACCGGACCTGGGACCGACCCCCGAGGCCCCGAGGTCGAGGCCCTGGTGCGCTACTACCGCGCCGCCGCCGGTGAGCACCCGGACTGGGACGAGTACCGGTCCGTGATGGTGTCCGACCGCAGGGTGCTCATGACGATGACGGTGCACCACGTGTACGGCGCCAGGATCGGCTGACCCGCGAGCGGACCCCGCGGAAGTTCCCCGCGCGGGACACCAAGGCCTGACGACCGTCGACCGGCATCATCTGACGGAACTGCCCAGATCCGCCAGGACGCTCGGCCGACGACCATCACCCTGTGAAATCAATTCGGCTGCCGGAGTCCAGAGTTGACGTGGCCTCCCGAAGCAAGGTGGTGACCGCGGCCACCAGGTTGTCGGCGGTCTTTCCTCGGGGGTAGCTGCGGAGCACGACCCGACGGGTGCCGAGTCCGGGCACGTCGATGACATCGACGCCCTCGAGCAGCATCCCCTGCAACGCGAGTGCCGGCAGCACGGTCATCCCCTCCCCCGCGGCAACCAGCGCCAGTGCGGTCTGGCTTCCGAAGTAGCGGTGCACGATGTACTTGGTGCCGCCCGCTACATGCCGCAGTCTTCGCGCGGGGAAGGCGGTCGCAGCCTTGGGCTCACCCAGCCACGGCAGGGGTGTGCGTTCGAGGTCGGTGATGTCGGTGATCAGCGTTCCAGCCGGAACCACCAATTTCCAGGGCTCGTCGAATAGAGGAACCTCGGCGACGCCGGCGGGCGGAGCGGTCGCGGACGCTTCTGCATCGAGTTCGACTATGGCGGCGTCGAATTCGCCGTCCTTGAGAGACCGCAGATGAGGTTCCAGTTCGGTCTCGACGAGGTCGAACGCGACCCCCGGCAGTTTGCTGCGCCACTGCGGTAGGGCGGGGGCGATCACGACCGACAAGAAGCTCTGGAAGCACGCGATGCGCATCCGGCCGTGGAGCTCCGCGTCGCCCCGCTGCAGCCGTGACCGCACCCCGGCCAGTGTTCGCTCGATATCTTGGGCCGCCTCCGCGAGCAGCGTCCCCTCCTCCGTCAGCACCGAGCCCTGCGGGGTTCGCGTCATCAGCACCTGACCGGTCTCACGTTCGAGCCGCGCTATCTGCTGCGACACCGCCGAAGGGGTCATGTGCAGCTCGTCGGCGGCCGCCAGAATCCCACCTGCCCGCGCCACCGCCAGCAGGTAACGCAACCGTCGCGGATCGATCTCCATTCACAAATCCTAAACCCTGGATACAGAGAATTTCACTTGTACTGAATACCCGGCTCCCCACATACTTCCGGTGACATCGTGAGAGAACGTGAGAGGAGGAGGCCGTGATCGCGGCGGTGCTCGGGTGGGTGGGAACGATCGGCACAATGATGGCGTACCTGTTGGCGAATCGCGGCCGGTTGTCGATCAACTCTCGCCGCTATGCCATGGCCAATGCCGTCGGTGGCGTGCTCAGCGGCACGGCCTCGGTCCTGTACGGCGCATGGCCTAGCGCTGCAGCGAGTTTCGTATGGGCGCTCGTCGGCGCACACGCGCTGCTGATCGGCGTCGCGCGCGGGCCCTCCCCCTTCACAGCGGCCCGTTCCCTCGCACGGTCGCGTGGATCCCGGCGGGTGGGAACGAGCAGCCCCTCTCGGCAGCCCCGCCATGCCGGCATCGTCACGAATCACGCATCGGCGATGCCTTCAGCACCACGGTGCACGAGTGGCGTCCGATCGTCGGACTCCCCCGAGTCCTGTGATTCGTCCCACGCGAGCCGGCACTCGAACTCGCACATACCTGCACCGAGCCCCGGACTGCCTGCGGCGTACGGCGTCGACCGTGGCCGGGGTGGACAGGGTGACCCGTTCATCGAGACGAAGGACGCCGCGAGCGCGCACTCGGTCGGACCGCTCGAGGAGACGGCACCACCGACGCCGCCGGAGAAGTTCGCCCTCACGTGTGTCATGAGCACGACCGCCGACAATGAAGCGGTACGGGTGGTCAGCGCCTGATATCGGGTTGTGCTGCGAACCAGTAGGTCTCAGGACCGGCTCGGCGTCGCACCGACTTGCGATGCACTCCACTCCATCACTGAGGAAACCTGTGCTCCGAGAGAAGCGACGACCGTCGAGAGCGGCGGTCCATCCCCCCGCCCACGGCCGCAGCGGCTTCACCCTCGTCCTCATCGGGGCCATGCTGTGGGGGAGCAACGGTGTCACCGGCGCCCTGACCGCGTCCCACAGCGAGATGTCCTGGGCTGCAATCGTGGCCCTGCGGATGGCGGTGGGCGGGCTGGCGATGCTCGCCCTCGCTGGCGTCACCGGTGAGCTCCGCCGTTTGCACCACAACTGGCGGACCTGGCGCACCATCCTGCTCACCGCTGGGTGCTCGGTCGTGTTCGCCGGCGGAGGGGCGCGACTTCGTTATCGGAATCACCTTGTCGACGCTGTCGGGCCTCGCTTTCGGAGCCCAGACTCTGGTCCACAGCCGACCGGTCCCGGGCCTGAGGTCACAGGTCCTCGTCGGGGTGTCATTCACCATCGCCGGCATCCTCTGCATGCCGTGGGCAGCCGCCAGCGGCGTCGCCTTCGACACAATGACGCCGACGGCCTGGACGGCACTGGCGTTGCTGACGTTCGTGTCGACCCTTCTCGGGTTTATCGCCTACTACACCGGACTGCACCGGGGTGTCCACCCCACCACAGCAGGGGTATCGACGGCCGTCGAACCCGTGGTCGCCGGCGTACTGGCAGTACTCGTCCTCGGCGAGCACCTGACCGTCCTCACGGCAGCCGGCATGGCGCTGATCCTGGCCGGCGTCCTGCTTGTCCGGCCCCGCACCGATTCCGCCGAAGCTCCAACTCCCCCCGGACCGTGATAACCGAACGGCCAGAGCGCACGGCGAGTCGGTTCACGAAAGATGACCGGACTACACATCGGCGAACAACGACCTCAACATGTTTCCATTGCTGGTTCGCCGCACCCGGCGCTGTCGAGGATGGTGAAGATGCCGGCAAGGAGCACCACGAGCCCGATCCCGACTACAGGATGATGTTCACTCGTCGCCGGTGACCATGGGCGGAGGGTTGTTGCCGTCCTCCGGGAACATCATCGCCACGCGGGACAATGTGCCGCCGTCGGTGGTCGGCAGGGTCACACCCGAGATGTAGGCCGACTCGTCGGAGACCAGGAACAGCGCGGCCCGCGCGTTGTCCGCCAACGACGGCGGGCGGTTGAGCTTCAGCGGAATCGGCGACACCTCGGGATTCCAGGGTCCCGCTACCTGCTCATAGGACCGACCGACCACCGGCGCGCCTGCCGGAGCCAGGAAGTTCGGGGACATACCGTGCGTCGGCGCGATGGCGTTGACTCGGATTCCGTACTTTCCCAGATCCAGACTCAAACCCCGAACCATCCCGTTCACACCGGCTTTCGTCGCCGAGTACGCAGCGATGCTGTGGTAGGCCACGAACGACGCCGCCGACGACGTCGCCAGGATGACACCCCCGCCGTTGGCCCGCAGGGCAGGCACCGCAGCCTTCGCGGTGTAGAACACACCCGACAGGTTGACACCGATCACGTCCTGCCAGTCCGCGTCGGTCAGATCCTGGAACTCGACCTGCTCGCCTCCGGCGACCGACGGAACTCCACCACGTGAGATGATTCCCGCGTTGGCCCAGGCGATGTCGAGCTTGCCGAACGCCGCCAGCGTCGCCGCGACGGCGTCGATCACCTGCTGCTCGATCCGGACGTCGGCGGTAATCGCGACAGCTGTGCCGCCGTGCTTTTCCACCAGCGCGACCGTGCCCTTCGCCCGCTCGGGATCGATATCGACCACCGCGACCTTCGCGCCCTCCGATGCGAACAACTGCGACGCCTCACGGCCCAGACCGGATCCGGCACCGGTGATCAGCGCGACTTTACCTTCGAGCTTCATGAATACTCCTCTGTTCGACCATGTGTCAGATCTAGTACGCGATGAAGAGGATCTCGTCTCGCGAGTACTCCATTCCCGGATGCGACTCGGTCAGGTGCGCCTGCGTCCGCGCAACCAGGTCGTCTTCGTCCGTGCCGGTGATCGCCACTCCACACGGGCACGTCAATCTTGTCTTCATCTTCATTTCGGACGACCTTTCTGTGTCACCACGTACCTCGGTTCGAGTCGAGGATTTCTGCGGGAGGTATGAGTCGGACTCATGCGAGTTCCGCAGCCTTCTCGACGGTGGCGGGCGCTGTGACCGCGGCTCGAGTGGATCGGGGAACCAGCGACACCAGCACTGCGGCAGCCACTCCGGCGAATGCGAACGCGTAGTAGGCCCAGTTCGCTCCCAGGGCCGAACTCATGATCAGGCCGGTGAGGATGGGGCCGCACACGCCACCCAGCCGTCCGAGGCCGACCGCCAACCCGAGCGCCGTGCCACGCGCGGCAGCCGGGTAGTAGACCCCGACGAATCCGTAGACACCCGTCGTGGACGAAGCACAGAAACCGATCAGTAGAACCAGCGCGAACACGAGCGCCTGTGCCGGCTGCAGGGTCAGCGCGGAGACTGCGAGCGCACCACCGATGAAGCTCACCGAGATCACCGGGCGCGATCCCAGCCGATCCGCCAGACCCGTGATGACCACCATGCCGAACCCGCTGCCGAGGTTGAATGCGAGCAGGAAGGTCAGAGCGGACCCGAGGTCGTAGCCGGACGCTCGCAGCATCTGCGGAATCCACGTATTCATGCCGTAGGAGACGAGGAGTCCGAAGAAGGTGATGAGTGGGAACATGATCGTCGCGATCCGGTAGCCCGGCGCGAAGAGAAGCTTCAGTCCCGACTTCCGCTCGGTATCAGCGCCTCCCGACTGTTCGAGAGCCATTCCCGACTCGGCGTCCGCATCGGCCGAGTAGCGCTGCGCCAGCGTACGGGCCTCGTCGTGCCGACCCTTGCTCGTCAGGAAGGCGATCGATTCCGGCAAATACCGGAATGCAATGACGAACAGGACGACGCCGAGGATCCCACCCGCCGCGAACATCGATTTCCATCCGAAGGCGGGGATCATGAAGATGGCAGCAATGGAGACGAGGACACCTCCGATGGGGAAGCCGGTCTGGATGACGCCGTTGTAGAACTGCCGTCGATCGATCTTGACGTATTCCTGTGTGAGCGCGATCAGGGTGGGGAGTGCACCGCCGAAGCCCAGGCCGGCTATCAGCCGGAACAGTCCGAATGCCTCCAGATTCGGGGCCAGGGCGCACAGCCCGGTGAACACGCTGAAGCTCACGATGCAGGCGAGTACGACGGGTCGCCGGCCGATGAGATCGGTGATGTAGCCGGCCAGCATGGCGCCGGCCATCATACCGAACAGCGACAGGCTGCCGATCAATCCCGCTGTTGCGGTGGTGATTCCCCACTGATCGGTCTCCAGCAACGTCGGCAGGACGGCTCCGAACATGATGAGGTCGACACCGTCGAGGATCGTGATGGCCAGGCAGGTCAGGACCACGGATCGGGCACCCGAGGCGGTACTGTCTTTCACCGGACCGGAGTTGTGCGACATGCGATTCCTTCGGGTTGGGTATGTGGGGACTCGATGGGGCGCGCGGGAGCTCAGCCCCACCTGCGCGGATCTTCGAACGCGCGCGCCATCCATTCGTGAAAGTGCTGGTTGGCAATCTCGTTGCGTCCGAAATAGAGCGGTCCGATGTCGGTATTCGCGACGGCCCTCTGCAGGCCTTCGTTGACGACGAGGTCCTCGTCGCGAAGCACGGCCAGGAGAATGCTCCAGTTCTTGTCCCACCGCGCCTTCTGCTCGTCCGTCACCGCGGGTTCCCGCGTGAGGAGCCGCATCTGCATCCGGGTTCCGACGGCCGCACCCGGCGCGGGGACGAAGTTGAGAACCTCCAGGTGATCCGGTTGGCGCAGGACGGTCATGTTCGGCATCAGGAAGTGCGCAACGGTGATGTGCCGATCGATCGACGCGGCGTCGGGCGCCTCACCTCGAACCGTGTCGATGCTCTTGCGCGCTGTCACCATCCGCCCGTGCCTGCCCATCGGCTCCCAGAACTGCGCGTTGTTGTAGAAGTAGGGGGCGACAGTTCCGGCGTGGGTCGAGGTGATGTGGTAGCCGTCGAGGAAGGCGTCCATCAGGACCTTCCAGTTGATGTCCACATCGAAGTTCTGGGCTACGTAACAGGTGTACTTGTCCATCTCCATGGCGGCGAGGGACTCGTCGAACTCCAGGCCGAGCCACTCCGCGACGTCGATCTTGCGATCACCCGCCGCGGAGTCGACGGCCCAGATGAACCCGTGCCGCTCCTCGACCGGAATCTCCAACAGACTCATGCAGCTGCGATCGACCGATCCGAATGTCGATTCGTCCGCGATCGAGCGCAGGCTGCCGTCGCTCCCGTACGCCCACCCGTGATAGCGGCACGAGAATATCCGCCTCGTGCCCGCGTCGTCGGGGACGAGCCGGGCGCCACGGTGGCGGCAGGTGTTCACGAAACCGCGAACGCCGCCGTCGGCCTGCCGAACCAGGACAACTTCATTGTTGGGCAGCTGGACGGTCAGGAAGTCGTTCTTGCCGGGAAGTTCGGTACTGTGCGCGGCGATGATCGGAACGTATCCGAACAGTTCGGCGCGCTCCCGCGCCGCGAGTTCCGGATCGGTGTAGACGCGAGGATCGACCTCGAGGATCTCCGGCGCCATGTCGGTGGTGCCGCCATCGAGGTGATCGAACATGGCTCGGGCGAACCCGGTCTTCGTCGCCTCGTCGTACGGCAGATCGGTATAAACCATCGTGCTACTCCTTCGCGGACCCGTCAGAGCCCGCACGTCCGTCGCTACAGCTGGAGACTCTTGATTTCGGTGAATTCCTCGAGGCCGAACGATCCGCCCTCGCGACCGTGGCCGGACTGCTTGAACCCGCCGAACGGCGCTGCACCGTTGAACTTTCCGCCGTTGACTTCGATCTGCGTTGCACGCAGCTTCCGCGCGACCGACTTCGCACGCTCCGGGTCGGAAGACCACACAGCACCGGCGATGCCGAAGATCCTGCCGTTCGCGATCTCGACCGCGTGTCCTGGTGTGTCGTACGGGATGATCGACAGCACCGGACCGAAGATCTCCTCCTGCGCGATGGTGGCATCCGGGTCCACCTCGGAGAACACGGTCGGCTCCACGAAATAGCCGGTGCCGGTGGGCGCGTCGACGGAGCCGGCGACGAGTTTCGCGCCCTCCTTGACTCCGGTGCGGATATAGCCGAGAACCCGCTCGCGCTGAGCCGCCGTGACCATGGGGCCGAGCTTCGTGTCGCCGTCGGTCGGGTCGCCCGGAATATAGGCGGCGACCGCCTCTGCGGCGAGTTCCTCGGACTCGGCGAGGCGAGAGCGCGGTACGACCATCCGAGTCTGTGCATTGCAGGACTGTCCGCCGTTCATGAAGCAGGCACGTACGGTGTGCTGCACCGCCTTCGCGAAGTCGTCGGCATCGAGGTCGTCGAGCAGCACCGCCGCGCTCTTGCCGCCCAGTTCGACCGACACTCGCTTCACGGTTCCCGCGGCCAGTTCGAGGACTCGTTTTCCGACCGAATTCGATCCGGTGAAGCTGACCATGTCGATGTCCGGGTGCACGGCGATCGCCTCGCCGACGATCGGTCCGTATCCGTGGACGAGGTTGAACACGCCGGCGGGGATGCCTACCGCGTCGACCGCTTCGGCGAGGGCCCGGGCGGTGAACGGCGCGACCTCACTGGCCTTGACGACCACCGTGCACCCGGTCACGAGCGCCGCGCCGAGCTTGGCGGTGATCTGGTGCAACGGGTAGTTCCAGGGCGTGATGCACCCGATCACACCGACCGGCTCCCGCACGATCAGAGAATTGCGGAGCGCTTCTTCGAACGGGAAGTTTTCGGCAGCGGTCACGGCCTCACGCAGGTCGACGATGCCCAGTCCGACCTGCGCCCAGCGGGCAACCCTGCGCGGGGTGCCGACCTCGGCGACGACGATGTCCGTGATCTGGTCCTGCCGTCGTTCCAGTTCGTCGGCCAGCCGCGAGACGAACTCGGCCCGAACGTTCGGCTCGGTCTGCGACCACGACGGCAACGCCCGTCGCGCGGCGGCCACCGCGAGATCGACATCCTCCGACGATCCGGCGGGCACGTCCCCGATCCGCTCCTCGGTGGTCGGATCGACCACGTCGATACGCTCGGCACTCGCGGAGGCAGTCCATGTGCCGTCCACGTACAGATCACATTTCACGATGGCTCACTCCGCATCATCGGGTAGATCGAAATCGATCGGGCAGCTCGCAGAGGATGCCCCGGCAGTTACGCTCCCGGCATCATCAGTAAGTACTTTTACCTTATGATTATAGATAACGAACTGTCAAGAACGTTTGCGATTCTTGCATTTCAAACCATCTCGTCTGCAACGCTTTTCGGTGTCGATACTCAGGACCCGACGACATTCCGTCCGCTCACGTCACTCACGCTCGCCGGCTCCCTACTCACCACACCGGCAAGGAAGCTGCGGATCGTGACGACGAAGAGCTCACGGGACGACCACCGGTTCGTCGCCAGCGCGCGGGTGAGCGTGGGATGCCTGCGCGCATCGACGTTCGGGAAGATCTCCCTGTTCTCGAACGGGTGGCGCATCAGGTCGGTGAGGGTGGTCGCGAGCGAAAGTTTCTCCAGCCCATCCAAGATCACCACGTGCAGAGACGCCGGTACACCCGAGTCATCGAGAATTCGAGCGCACTTCTCATATGTGCTCGTGAGAATGTCCCGGGGAAGGAACTGCACCAGCACGAGCGCGGCGTTGGGATGGCGGAGAATCGCGTCGCGGTAATTGAGGCTGAGGTCGACGAACCACTCCACCCAGTCCTTGCCTGGTACATGGTCGGGGACGACCGCTTCCAGCATGATCTCCTTCGCCACCTCGGTCATGAGTTCACGACGATCGGCGAAATGGTGATACAGCGACGACGTACTCACGTTCAGATGCTTGGCGACGCGCGGCAGACTGAACGCATCCATTCCTTCGGTGTCGATGATCTCGATGCTGGCCGCGATCGTCGAACCCCGACTGATCAGCGGCCTTGCCGGTCGTGCCATCATTCCCACTTTCGATCGAAAACCCCGTCGATACGCCCGTTCGTGCGGCTGTGCCCAGATTCGGCACGATCAGCGGCTCGAATCCACGATCCCCCTGTATCGGCTCCGATGGAAGAGCAGAGGTTCGGTAGCCGGGTCGGCCCCGAAGTCGAGCATCGCGGCGACGGCAATCAGGTGATCGCCGCCGTCGTGCTCCACATCGAGTGCCACCTCGAACCAGGCCGCCGCACCCTCCAGGATCGGCGCTCCGCGCTCGGCCGGGTGCCACGGCACTCCGTCGAACTTCGGCCCTCCCGATACCGCGAAGCGGTCGCTGAGGCCCTGTTGCCCCGCGGCGAGCACGTTGATGCAGAACGTCGCGGCGGTGCGGATCGTGGGCCAGCTCGTCGAGCGTTTGCTCGGGCACAGCAATACCCGGGGCGGATCCAGCGACAGCGCCGAGAACGACTGACAGGTGAACCCCGCCGGTTCGTCCCCGTCCATTGCCGTCACCACCGTCACGCCGGAACAGAAATGCCCCAGGACGTCACGGAGCGCCCGAGTGTTCACACCGTCCAATTGCGTCGACACGTCTCGTCCTCTCATACGGTCGGTGCGATGTGCACCCTGATCTCGCCTGCGGGACTGAGCCATCCGCGGCGGTCGGCGTAGTCGATCATCGCCTCGAATCCCGCGGACCACGACTCGTCGGACGCCCGTTCGCCCGCGAGGGCACGGATCGTGTCCGGATCGACGAACACCTGGTATGCGCCGGACGGTCGGCCGAGAGCTGACAGGTGTTCGGGCGAGACCACGTGCCACGGGTCGGCTGTTTCGATGTGCAGGGAGCCGAACTCGCCGGCGTCCTCGAGCCGGATCTGCGGCTCCCCGGGGACGTTATCGACGACGATGCGCATGGTTCTCCGTTTCTCCGTGGTGGGGGCGGGAGCCGGCCGGCATCGGCGCGGTGCGCCGCCAGACCAGCGCGGGCAGCAGGGTGGTCGTGCGGAACACCAGTGGATCCGACGAGAGGGTCATCCGGTCGCCGTCGAAGCGCACATGACGCTTCTGGTTGTCGCCGATCCAGTTCGGATACAGCGATACCGCCATCTCGTGCCATACGGCGGAGTTCGTCTCGTCGACGTGGTACGGGCCCGAATACGCCAGGTAGCCGCCGGCCGCCTCGCCGCGTTCACTCGTCTCGCCGCGGTGCACATTCGCCGACCGGTACAGGGTCCGGCCGGGGCGCATGATCTGCGCCGACATGAACCCGTCCGCCGAGTAGATGATCAGTCCGCGAGCGTCCGGCCCGAGCGGATGGCCGACGGTGCCCGTGTCGGACGTCGTCGAGTACTCGACGAGTTCCCAGGACCCGACGATTCGGTCCGCGATCGGGATGTCGGACCGGGGGCTCATCGCCGGTTTCTCTCCTGTCACTGCCATGTCCTGCTTCCTTTCAGCTCACAGCACGTCGCGCGTACAGAGAAGGACCGAACTCGAGAGTGCGGCCATCGGCCCGCCGATGAAGAGAGATACCGCCGCGTCGGGAACCTGGTTGGTGGAGGTACCCCGCACCTGGCGAACCGCTTCGACGGCCAGACCCATGCCGTTGACGAAGGAATCCGCCAGGTTTCCACCGCTGGTGTTCACCGGGAGCAACCCGTGCGGCGCGGTCAGGTTGTCAACGGTCATGACCTTGCCGGCTTCGGCACCCCGCGGGCACAGCGAGTGATCGATCAGCGCGGCCACTCCCGAACCGCTGAAGTTCTCGTAGACCTGGACGACATCGACCTGGTCGGGACCGAGGTCGGCGTCCGCCCAGAGAGTCTCCGCGACCCCGGCGGCGCCGGAGAATCCGGCCGAGGTGTAGTCGAGATCGTTCTCGGTGTCGACGGCATAGCCGCCCACCGCGCCCTGACTACCGGCCAGCACGTACGCCGGATTCGGTCCCAGCGTCTCGGCGCGATCCGCGGAGACCAGGATCAAGGCGACCGCGCCGTCGTTCTCCCGTGAGCAGTCGTAGAGCCGGTACGGTTCGACGATCATCCGGGACGCCTCGTAGCCGGCTTCGTCGAGGGGACGGCCGAATGCCGCGGCAGACGGATTTCGCTGGGCATGGAAGTAGTCGGCGAGCACCAGAGACCTCATCGCGGATTCCGGGACACCGTCGTGTTCGAGCATCCGCCGGGTGCGCAGCGCGCAGGCTTGCGCCGGTGACCCGACCCCGTGCGGGAGCATGTGGCCGTCGAAGTGGTGCCTGGCATAACCGAGGCGGCCGGAATCCTGTTGCGCCATTGCGCGATAGACGACGACACAGCGCGCCTGCCCTGCAGCGATGGCGATCGCCGCGTTCGTGATCGCCGCGGCCGCGCCACCGCCGCCGCCTCCCCAGATCATGTTGGACCATCGAATCCGGTGCGACATGAGCGACGCTCCCACGACGGTCCCGTCGTTCTCGCCGCCGCCGTACGACACGAAGCCGTCGATCTCGCGTGGTGGCACGCCGGCGTCGGCTGCCGCCTCGACGATCGCCCGCAGCGTCATCCGGAGTTCGCTGTCGGGCGATTCTCCTCGCTTGTAGTGGAACTCGCTGACGCCCACCACGGCGGCCGCCCCGCGGAGAAATGTATCGGTCATCGGTGTTCGCCCCGCTCGGTCTCGGACGAGGTGCTCGCGCGTTGCCAGCGGAGCAGCGGCCAGGGCGAGTCGGCGGGCTGCTGGATGATCCCCCTGACCGCGTCACCGATGGCGATGTCGGCGGCTCCGTCCTCCGTCAGCAGGCCGAGGACCCGGCGTCCCCCGGCGTGCGGCAATTCGACGAGAACCGTGACGAACGGCAGTTCGCCCGCCAGTTCCGGGACGAAGGAGTGCCAGGTCCGAGACCACGAGAAGACCCGTCCGACCGCTTCCACAGCCACCCAGTCCGGGTCGAACACCTGGCACCGCCCGCACATCCAGCGTGGTCCCCAGATCCACAGCCCACACTCGCCGCACCTCTGCAGGCGAAGCTCACCCGCCCGCAGACCCTCCCAGTAGGGCAGGTCCAGGCCGTCCGCGTACGGACCGACCAGCGCCGTCGCCGGGAACTCGCGGGCCAGCTCCGCACTCGGAGTCATCACATCTCCACTCTCGTGAGTTGGCATCAGTGTTTGGTGAGGTAACCCGCGTCGATCGGCACATCGATCCCGGTCACATACTTCGCAGCGTCGGACACGAGCCACAACACGGCGTCGGAGATGTCCTGCGGTTCGAGCATCATCACGTCCAGCAGGTTCGTGCGGTCGTTGTCCTTCCACTTCCGCACCACGTGCGGCAGCACCTGCGACAGACCGGCCGCCATGGGCGAATTGACGCCCGTGGGGTTGACGGTGTTGACCCGAATGTTGTGTTGGCCCAGTTCGAATGCGAGCGTGTCCTTCAGTCCCTGAAGTCCGTGCTTCGCCGCTCCGTAGTGCCCCCACGACGGTGCAGCGCGCAGTCCGTCGACGGACGAGGTGATCACGATCGATCCGCCGCGGCCTCCGTCGATCATCACGGGGACAACAGCTTTGCAGGCCTTCCACGCCCCGGTGAGGTTGACGTCGAGCATCGTCTGCCACGCATCGTCCGCGATCTCGATCGTCGACTCGCAATGATCGTGGATACCGGCGTTCGCCAGCAGGATGTCGATCCGTCCGAACTGCGACACCGCCAGGTCCGCGACGGCCTGCATGTCCGCACTGCTCCGGACATCCGCCTGCATGCCGGCGATCTCGCCGCCGGCCTCCTTGACCAGCTGGATCGTCTCCGCGAGATCCTCGGGTGCCGCGAGTGCGTACTGCACCTCCTCGATCGGTGCGGCTATGTCGCACACGACGATCTTGGCGCCGGCAGCGGCCAGGGTGAGCGCGTGCGAACGCCCCTGCCCTCGCGCTCCGCCGGTGATGACTGCTACTTTTCCGTCGAGTGACGTCATCGATACTCCTGATACTCGAAAGGGTTGGAATTACCGTGCGCTTTTCGCGCGTTCGTAGTCCTGGGTCGCCTGACTGATGCCGGTCGCGAAGCGTTCGCTGAAGCCTTCCTTGCGCGCCTGAGTCCAGTGGTAGGAGTTCAGCAGCGGCTCGCAGGTTCCGGTGAAGCGCGGCATGACGTCACGCATGAGAATGCGGTACATGCGCGACGTGGCCTCGGTGTCGGCCCAGTCGTGGGCCGTCGCCAGGAAGGTGCCGAATCCTCCTGTGCGGTCGATGATCTTCTGGATGTAGGCGATGGCGTCGTTCGCGTCGCCGATGCAGCCGTAGCCGGACTCGTTGACCCGCCGGACCAGTTCCTCGTGAGCGATGTCCTCACCGGGTTCGATCATCTTCATCGGGGTGACGACGTGGCGGTAGTCCATGAAGTCGCGCAGCCCGTAACGGGTGTCCTCGACCGCTTGCTCGAAGGTGTCGGCGATGTGGATGTTGCCGACGATGGCCCAGTCGTTGCGATCCACCGTCTGCCCGTAGGAGTTCGCCTCGCGGGTGGTGATGTCCCACGTCTGTGCGAGCAATTCGACCGACTTCGCGCTGGTGCCGCCGATGGACAGCAGACCGAGCCCGTACTTTCCGGCCAGCTTCGGGCCCGACGGCGACATTGCGGCGGCGACCGTGATCGGCACCCCGGGATACGAGTAGGGGCCCAGCTGGACTCGGGCGTCCTCGAGCGAGAACCATTCCGTCTTCCGGTCGACGGGCCCGGGAGTATTGAGCAGTTCGAGGACGGCGTCCAGGGATTCCTCCATCCGCGGCCGCAGCAGGTTGTAGTCCATGCCCATCATCTGCGAGTCGGCGACGAGCGCACCCGGTCCGACACCGATCCGAATGCGTCCACGAGTCATGTGGTCCAAGAATGTGATTCAATCGGCAACCATCAGCGGATGATGGTAAGGAAGGGAGATGACGCCGCTGCAGAGTTCGATGCGGGACGTGCGCTGCGCCGCCGCCGCGATCATCAGTTCCGGTGACGGCCCTACCTCGTATCCACCGCTGTGATGTTCCCCGAACCACACCTGGTGGAATCCGAGCCGATCGAGATCTTCGACGTGCCGGAGGTCCTGTTCGATCGCCATCGTGGGGTCGCGTCGGGGGTTGTGATACGGCGGTAGGAACACTCCGCACCGGAGCGGTGCAGTCCGCCCGGCCGGCGCATTGTTCACAACTGTAGATTCCATGTCAGATCTCCTGTCGGTTGGTGCGTGATGCGCCGCAGATGGTGACGAGGGCCCGAGCCGTCTGCTCTCCTCGGTTGTGCCATCGATGCCTGGTGCCGTTGACGACCACGGTGTCGCCGGCGCCGAGCCCGATCTCCGTGCCGTCCTCGAGTTCGAGCACGAGCGAGCCCTCGAGAAGCACGTGCACATCCACGGAATCGGTGCGATGGAATCCCGGCATCTCCTCGTCCATGACCACTATTCCGTTGTCGCTGTCGCCGATCCGTCCCGGTTCGAGCACCCAGCCGATCACCCAGACCCCACCCGGACCGGGAAAGCCGACGGTGTCGGAAATACGGCCGGGATTGGGCACCTCGGGGACGGAGTCGGAACGCCAGATGGGGTCGATCCCCTCGGCGTCCAGCCTTGCGACCTTGCTGTCGTCAACGAGCACAGCCGAACCGTTCTGTTCGGCAACAATCACGCGGCGAAAGCTCATGATTGCCCCTTCGGAAGAAGCTACTGGGAGGGAAGAACAAGAGAAACGCGACCGAGGGGCTGTTTCGAATGGTTCAGGCCTGGTGAGATCCTCTGTTCCGCAACGCTTTCGCGCCGCTACTGCCCGGGGTTGCCGCACACGCCCGTGCGCCGCACCACCTGCACATTCACCACTGTGTCGCGGATCACGTGAGTTAATCTAAATGCTATCGGTTAATTGGTCAAGAGGTGGCACGGAACGGCTCCTGAATCCCATGCGTCATACGGGGTTAGAACACATTCACTGTTGACCGCGCCGACGCCGCTGATCTACCTTCGTCGCAAGGCAGTCGCCTTTCTCACCTCAGCCCTCGCCTTGGTTCACGGCAGCGCGAGCTCATCCGACCCTCCGGAAGCGTCACCTCCAGCCCGAGGCGACGTACCGGACTTCTCCCCTCGCGAAGGATCCCCGATGGTCACGACACAGATCGAAATTCCCGGTCACCTGATCACCGACTTCAATGTGTACGACCCGTCCCTGGCATCGCCCACGGATGTGTTCCAGGAGCGTGTCGCCGCACTGCGCGCGCAGGGACCGATCCTCTGGTCGCCGCAGCACGGCGGTCACTGGGTGGTCACGCGGTACAAGGAAGCCCTCCAGGTTCTCCAGGATCCGGAGACGTTCTCGAGCTTCCCCAACAACCTGTTGAATGCGGCCCAGGGTAGGTTCCTCCCGCTCGAACTCGACCCGCCCGAGCACAGCCACTACCGGCGGGCCCTGCAGCCGCTGTTCAGCCCCAAGAGCATGAAGGCCCTCGAGCCGGAGATCCGGGGGATCATCACCGATCTCATCGACGGATTCGCAGCGGCCGGCGAATGCGAGTTCATCTCCGAGTTCGCGCACGAACTGCCCACTCGCATCTTCCTCGCGCTCATGGGATGGCCCCTGAGCGACGCTCCGCAATTCACCGAGTGGACCGACATCACGCTCCAGGGCATCCCCGGGGCGAGCGAGGAGGAGTCCGCGGAGGCCCGCGCGAAGGCCGCCGCCGAGATCTACGAGTACTTCGGCCGGGTCGTGGCGCGGGTGCGATCCGGCGAAGACAGTGCGGAGACTCTCACGGCGCAGATCATCAACACCTCGCTCGACGTCGGAGGAGAGCCCCGACCACTCACCGACGAGGAACTGTGCCGAATGTTCTTCCTGCTCCTGGTGGCGGGACTGCACACCGTCCAGGGTGCTCTCGCCTGGGGACTGATCCACCTGTCGCGCAATCCCGAGCAGCGCGCGGCGATCATCGACGACCCGACGCTGATCCCGTCGGCGGTGGAGGAAATTCTGCGCATCGAGACCGCGACGAGCAGCGGCCGCCGCGCGACCCGGGACGTCGAGATCGGCGATGTCACCATCAGGGCGGGCGACCAGCTGCTGGTGGTGATGACCGCTGCCAACCGCGACGAGGACGAGTTCGACGGTGCCGACGAACTGCAGATCGAACGGCATCCCAACCGCCACATCGGCTTCGGCGCCGGCCCCCACCGCTGCCTCGGCTCCCACCTCGCACGACTCGAGCTGCGGCTGGCGCTGGAGGAAATCCACCGGAGGATTCCCGACTACGCCCTCGTACCGGACAGTCCGGCCGTCTTCCATTCGTCCCAGGTCCGGGGTTGCGAGAAACTACCCATCACGTTCACCCCCTCGACGCGCTGACGCCCTCGGGCTTCGGCCCCAACCGACAGAGTCCCCGGAGGAAACTCCGGGGACTCTCGGGCGTCCCGCAGTTTCGCGGCCTCGTCGCTCTCGTTGCGCCGGATCTGTTCGAGTTCGTCCGGGTGCAGGTGCGCCGAACTTTGCGAGGCATGCCCGCGACGAGTGACTTCGGTTCGGCGACGAAGCCTTCGGAGACCAGGACACCGGCCGCAACGCCCCGATGGTCAGAGCGCCCAGGATCCGCGTGGGGCACGCATCAGTCTTGGATGTTGATGCGTGATCCGATGGTGATGCGGTCGGCGTAGAGGCGCTCGTTCCATGAGTGCTTAGCGCGGCGAACCAACGCTGACACCCGCAGTTGAGGAGAGGAGAATCAAACAGACCAGTCGGACTCTGTTCTCGCGTTGTTGCACTCGGGTGGGAGCCGGGGGGCCGGGTCCGGATTCCGATTCAGGTAGTGCGGCGGTCTCGAGCGGGGTGATCAGTGATGCAGAAGAGGGCGGAACTCACTCGTGCTGCCCTGCTCCAGGCCGCGGCGGTAGTTTTCACCCGGGTCGGCTATGCCCATGCCCGGCTGAACACGATCACCACCGGTGCTCACGTCAGCAAGGGCGCGCTCTACGAGCACTTCAATTCCAAGGAAGCACTCGCGCGCGCGGTCATCGACGCCGGCAGCACCCGGTTCGAGATCGCGTGCAGCCCGTTTCGCACCCGCAGTCCCGCATTCGAAGCGCTGATCGGCATCTCGTGCGCCCTGCTCGATCCTGTGGTCAACGACGCCACCCTCGGGGCCACGTTCCGCCTGATTACCGAAGTTCCCGACCGCCCAGGTGCCGGCACACCGCTGCTCACCACCTGGTTGTCCGACTACCGACAACTCGCCCGCCGCGCCGTCACCGAAGGCGACCTTCACCATGCCGACCCGGACGCGATTGCCCTGCTTCTCGTCGAAACCCTCACCGGGGCGCGTGTGCTGGCCGCGGCCACCGACCGCCTCGGCGATCTGTCCGTCCGGCTGACGACCACCTGGGACCTGCTCCTACCCGGCCTGGTCGCCCCCACGAACATCGACTACTTTCGTGAACTTCTCACACGTGAGATCGCCCGGGTCAGCCACCGCGGCACGACGCCGCCACCGGCGCCCGGCGACCCGCAGCAGTCGGTCAACGGCGAGATCGCCTCCGCTACGCCGCCACGAAGGGGCGCGCGGCGCGGCGCCGGCAACAACTCCTCGCGCAGCCCGCGGTCGACATCCACTTCCCGCGCCGTCACACCGAAACCCGTCGGCACGCACCCAGCTGACCCAGGTCGGTGACATTCCCCTTGCCGGGGCGCTCGACCGGGCACTCGCGCGTCGAAAGCGTGACAAACCCGGCCAGCTGCCAGGACGCGGCACGCACGTCCCTCGAACACCGGTACCGGTCGATATCAAAGCCGATCACTCGGTGTCGATGCGCCCGCTCAGGTGATGGAGCGCGGCGGCGACGGCGTCGGCGCGCGGTCGGCGCCCATCCCGGTCATTGCGGCGTAGGGTTCGAGGTGAGGCGTATGCCGCCTTCGGTGTTTTCTTGTTTCACAGGCCCGCTCGACGAGAGTTGTCGTCGACGCGTTCGAGGGCACCGACACTGCTCTCGACACGGAGGGCCTGCCGCGATGAACGCGTTCGATCATCAGGGCCTGGGGCCCCTGATGGCGGAGCTGGCCCGCTCCTGGACCGCCCCGGCGGACGCGGAGTCGACCCTGCGCGGGGTCACCGACGCCGCCGTGGAGTTGATCTCGGGCGCGGACAGCGCCGACATCCTGACAATCCCCGGCCACGGCCGGTATCACTCGCACGCGTCCACCTCGGCGCTGCCCGCCGAACTCGATGCGCTGCAGGCCCGTTTCGGTGAGGGGCCGTGCGTCTCGGCGGCCGTCGACGGGTTCGTCACCCGCAGCGACGATCTCGCCGCCGAACCGCGGTGGCCGCGTTTCTGACGCGCCGCCGTAAATGCGGGGGTGCACAGCATGGTCTCGTTCCGGCTCTACACCCACTCCGAGGTCGCCGGCGCGTTGAACGTGCTCGGGATCCGGGCACACGCATTCGACGCCGAGTCCGTCACCATCGGCGAGGTGCTGGCCGCGCACGCCGCGATCGCGATCTTCGCCGTCGGCGCAGACCAGGCCTTCGCGATGCTGGTGACGCTGTCGCAGGAGTCGAACACCCCGGTGGCCGTTATCGCCGCGAAAATCATCGAACTGGGACCCGAACCGCGAGAACAACACTCGTGAGAGCACGTACGCGTGGTCACGGTACGTGCCGGACCGACAGGGACCGTCGTTGTTCCCCACCGCCCCCTCGCACAGCTGAGTCCGGACCCCGATGCGCCGCCCACAGCCATCGGTAGCCTCGACCGTCCGCTGCCGTCGGTGTCACCTCACCACTTCTGCAAACCCGGTCAGGACACCGCCCACGGACTCGGACGCGGCTGCCCCGGAAGCCATGATGGTGATCGAGGCGCACCCGGGGCACAGAACGGTCTCGCCGATCTCCCAGCCGTTGAGCCGGGCCACCGAAGCAACCAGGCCCGGTCGGTCGCCCTCCCGGGATCGATAGCCCCGATCGCAGCGGCTACACGCGAAAACGGCCCGCGGTACACGCACGGTTTTCACGCGGCCCTCCGGTTGCCGAAGACTATCTGCTGCCACCAGTTCGCCAGCGGGCTCGGATCCGGCCAGCGCACCGGCTCGCCCACCACGAGCGGATCGTCGGTAGTGGGACCACTGGACTCGTGTTGATGTCGATTGTCGTTGCGCACAGCAATGCACCTCCCTCGACTCCTGCGCTCGTCCCCGACGAGCACCGTCACTGTGCAGTACAAGAAATTAGCACTCGGTCACCGGCAGTGCCAGAGTTTGCCGAGATGTTGCACCATCGCGCCGAAGCTAGCACTCCAAATTGGAGAGTGCTAGAGTTGCCACACCGACGCGTAAGTGACACGAATATTTCTGGCGCAGAGTAGGTTCCCGAACCACCTTCGGGGCTCAATCCCGCATCCGGCCGAGCACATGGTGGCTGAAAAGTAACTCTATTAGCGCCAGGGTGGGTCGACCCCGGGCGTTTTCAGCCGTTTCGTGTCATCGCGGTGTCGGTGCTCCCCCATTCCTTCGGTCCGATCAAGGAGGATCATGACTACCCCCGCCCGCTCGTTTCCCGCCGAACCCGTCCGGACTTCCCCGCCGCCTGCGCGCCCGCGCCCCGCGACGCGCCTGTCCGATGCGGCGATCATGTTCGGGGCGTTATCCATCGCTACTTTCTGGATGTTCGGACTCGGCATCGCCCTCGGCGCGGCCGCCCTCGTCGCCGGGGCACTGGCCCTCCGGCATCCCGACATCGCCGACCACGAGTCGACCTCCCTGGAAGCACTGCTCGGCATGCTCGCCGGGGTGTGCGGCATCGCGGCCGGGCTGATCTTCCTCGTCTCCGCACTGCCCAATCTGTGACCCGGCGGCCCGCTCCGTGCCCAGTCCGTGGACCGAGCCTGCCCGAGGGCGTCGTCCGATCTCAGCCAGCAGAGAGCAACCGGGCCGCGTTCGCACCGAGCGAACACTCCGGCAAACACGCAGGCCAGTGACGTCGGCGCAGACGGGGTTGCAATAGCGAAGCGCGGCGCCCACGACGTCCGACTGGTCCGGGCGGGTGCCCCGCTGCCGGAATGGGCGTATGTTTCTCAGGAGAGGTTGAGATCACAGCCTGGCAGACACTTCGTCCGTCACCGGCTGGCGCAACTCGCTTCGACTCGAGACCACCCAGGGTTGGCTTTCCGGCCGGTCACACCCCGGAGGAACACCATGGCCACCTTTCGCTCCCTCGTCGACTCGCCCAAGCGCGTGCACATATCGCCGTCAGATACCTGGCAGTCACCCCACGCCGCCGCCGAAGTCGAGGGCGGATTTCGCATCGATATCGACGAACCCACCGGCGGTCCGGTGGTGGTCGCCGTGTCCGGCGACCTCGACGCTGTCACCGCCCCGGTGCTCACGGCGTGCCTCGACCAGGCTCTACACACTGGCCACAATGTGGTCATCGACCTGCTGGGTGTCCGGTTCCTCGGCTGCGCCGGCATCGAAGCAGTGCACCACACCGCCCAACGGCGGCGGCTGACAATGGCCGCATCCCCGGAAGTGCACGCCATGCTGGGTCGGATCGGCATCGCGGCGGCGATGCCCTGCTTCGACACCCTCGCCGACGCCTTCCGCGCCGCACGTTCACGGGCTTCCGCGGACGCCTCTCACGCGGATCCGCCGATCCTCGGCCACTCACAACCGCTGAACTGCTCTTTCACGGCCCTCTCCGGCACCGTCCAGTGACGGTTCCGGCGGGCACCTGCTGGCGGTCAGGTGGGTAGCCGGCGGCATGCCCTCGTCCGCACTCGCAGCGGCCGCGAACCTCACACCACCCGGACCCGCAGCACCCGACACAGTAAATGAGCGCACCGATGAGCCCCGTACCGGCCAGTGCCGCAAGCACCACCGCCGCCCGCCGCGCGAATTCGCCCTGGGCCGTCCCAACCGGCGCCCACAACCCCGGAGACTGGCGCATCCGGGCGGCGTGCCGCAATGCCCCAGCGTCGCTCTTCTTCTCCCCAGAGGGCGAACGCGGCCACGACCGGGCCCGCCGCGAGGCCGACGCCAAACGCATCTGCCACGACTGCCCCGTCATCGGTCCATGCCGCGAGTACGCCCTGGATGTCGCCGAACCGTACGGAACGTGGGGCGGACTTGCCGAAAACGACCGCAGACGCCACACCAGAGCCCTACAACACCAGATTCTCCTCCCCTCGCATTCCCGGGCGGCGGACAACGATGAGCACACCAGCGAATCCGCCATCCCCGCCAGTCCGCCGTGTCATGGCAACCCGGCACCACAACGACAACCCCGGGCGGCGGGCACACCGTAACTTCGAGCAACATCGGTCGGCGACAAGGAGCACACGCAGTGGACAAACACCCCACCCCCACCCTGACCGGGCTCGAGCCAGATGGTGCCGCCGATGCCACACCGCCCATCCCGCCTCAGGGGATCGAATCAGGCGCTCCCCCAGCAGTAATACTTGCGGACGACGTCGCCCCGGCCCCACTCCACTGCGTCGAGAGCGCCCCATCCCGCACCGAGGTGCTCGATGCCCTGTTCACCGTCTTCCCCCTGCCGCTGACCGTCCACGACGACCGGCGACGGGTGCTGTTCACCAACCCCACCTACTCCGCACTCCTCGGATACCCCCTCGACGAACTCGCAGGTGAGTGCGACTGGCTGCTGCTGCCCTCCGACACCCCACGGTGGCGCCGATTCGTGCGAGAAACCCTGCACAGCAGAGGCTCTCGGAGCACCTACTTCCGGCTTCGACACCGCGGCGGGGACTGGCTGTGGGTACACGCCCGCGGGTCGGCGTTCACCGCCGGCACCACCGACCTGCTGACGGTGGTGTGGAAGGACTGCAGCAACGAGATCTGCGATGACCCCAGAGCTCTGTCTCCGCAACTGTGAGACCCGATTCCCCTCGTCCGCCCCGGTGAAATCACGTGGGTCCGTCAGGCTGCCCGGCGTATTTCACGTCAACTGAGGGTACATCTGTACATGTTCAGCGCGCCCTGCACGTCGGGCTGAACCGGGCTCCGTGAGCCGCCGACATCGGCTCACGGAGCCCAGACCTGCACTCCGGCGCCGTGCCCGCGTCCGTCGCCGGGTTCTACCGGCATCCTCCCCGTTGCGTCCTGACATCGCCGGTCACTGCTGCCGGACGGTGTTTTCTGAGTTCCGCGTTGTCGCTCTCGAGTCTGTTGTTGATCTCGAGGAGTCGCTCGTTATCGCCCGCGAGCGCGGAATTGGCGTGCTCGAGGTCCAGGACCCGGGCGATACCCGTGAGGTTGACACCCTCCGTGATCAACTCGGCAATGCGCCGCAAGCGGACCAGATCGTCGTCGCTGTAGCGGCGGGTACCGCCGCTGGTACGAGACGGGGTGATCAGGCCGTGCTGTTCGTAGAAGCGCAGCGCCTGGGTACCGAATCCGGAGAGCTCGGACGCTACGGTGATGCCGTAGACGCCCCGTCGTGCTCGCGACTCGTCGTCGACCACCATCGCGCGTCCTTCCTGCATATCGAGTGCGCACAAGCCCTTGCGGCGGACTACTGCGTTTGCTATAACGAATCTACAGCATTTGCTGAAGGTTACCTATCACGATTCAGGTTTCTGGAGGTGGACACAATGTTGATGCGCACTGACCCGTTCCGCGACCTCGACCGGCTGGCTCAGCAAATCCTCGGCACCACGGCACGACCGGCGGCAATGCCGATGGACGCGTGGCGCGAAGGCGAACAGTTCGTGGTCGAGTTCGACCTGCCCGGGGTGGACGCCGACACGGTCGAGTTGGATGTCGAACGCAACGTTCTGACCGTTCATGCCGAACGTCCCGGGCGCGCTGACAGCCAGGAGATGGTCGCCTCGGAGCGGCCGAGGGGAGTGTTCAGCCGTCAGCTGTTCCTCGGCGACAACCTCGACACCGACCGGATCGCCGCGACCTACGAATCGGGTGTACTCCGGCTGACGATCCCGATGGCCGAACGCGCCAAGGCCCGGAGAATCGAGATCGCCCGTACCGAGGAGCGGAAGGCTGTCAACGCCTGATCCGTGCCGACTCACACCACTTACGGGAGGGGTGAAACACCATGGTGGACGTACACGACAGCACACTGATCGTGGAACCGGATCTGCCACAGAGCGAATGCCTCTGGGATGCACTCGAGTACCGACTGCTGGCAGCCGAGGTGGACCTGATCTTCGCCGACGCGCTCGCACCCGTCCGCATCGACGGGGAACCGACCGTGACAGCAACCCGCATCTCCGGCGGGAGCACGAGGACTCCGCTGCGCGAGTCGGGGACCGCCGCACCACGGAGGAGTCCCAACCCGGAAGTGGGTGCCACTCAACGCTCCCCACCTCATCGTGAAGAGGGACGATCAGCGGAGAACCATCGAAGGCAGGTGATGTCTCACGCGTGACAACCTCCGAGGAGTTACTGCGCTACCCACGACTCTGGTGTCGCCTGTTCCGTTTTCCCCGAACGGGCAGCCGATCGGCACACCGAACGCCCCGCCACCGCGTGGCGACAACCGGTGGACGGGCCGCGCAGACACATGATCCTCACCCTCGTCCATCCATAGCCCCGGCCTGCCCCTCTCGCGCTGGACAGGCCGGGGCCACTTCACGTTCAGTCGCACACCCAACCGCCCTCGCGCCTCCCCGATCGGCCGAGCCGGGCGCGCACTGCAGGCGGGGCATTGCCCACACAGCCTTGCACTCGAGTGGCCGGAGCCGAAAATATCTTCAGCGTTTGCTAGAGATAAATTCGGGCGAACGAATATAAATTCGGGCGAACGAATAAGGAAGGGGAGATCGTGTCCGAGTACAGCAGTGTCGACACAGATATCGAGGCGGCCGAAAAGGCACTCGACGCCTTGCGTCGGCTTCTCGAAGAAGACGTCCCCAGACAGATTCTCCTGCAACGCCTGTCCGAATGGGCCGTCGAGGCCTTCGTCGGCGCGGAGGTGGCCGCAGCGTTTCTTCCGGCAGGCACCGGCGGCAGTGGGTCGGTGGCGTGCACGGACCCTGGTGTCGCCACGCTCGAGGATGCTCAGATACGGACCGGTGAGGGGCCGGGTCCTGCCGCGACGGACACGGGCACCGTGCTGGTCGGTGATTTCGGTGGCGGGGTGGTGGCGCGGTGGCCGGCTTTCGCTTCCGCGGCGGAAACAGCCGGGTTCGAGACGGGCAGTTTTCTGTGTGCGCCGCTGCCGGTGGGAGACGGAACAGGATCGCTGAATCTTTACAGTCGTGTCGGCCAGTCCTTCTCGGAACTCGACGCTGCCCTGCTCGGCGTGTACACCACCCTGATCGCGTCGACGATCCGCCTGGCACGAGAGGGCCGGGACGCGCGTGAGGAAGTCGCGGGCCTGATCAAAGCCATGGAGTCTCGCAGCATCATCGAGCAAGCGAAGGGCATCGTCATGGCCACCGGGGGCGTGTCCGCGGACGCCGCCTTCGATTTTCTTGTCGTCAGCTCACAACACAGAAACGTCAAACTCGCCCGGCTCGCACAGGAACTCGTCGACATGACGTCCGGCGCCGCCGAACAGAACGGAACGGAACGCGGTGACGGTGCAATCAGTCAGGCGAACCGGCGGTAATGACCCGACTCCCTCACAAGGTTGGAGCAATTGCTACGCCACAGGATTACTCTCGCTCACCGCAGGGTACTTCGATACTCACGCCCTCGTCGTGTCCGGACGCGGCGACGGCCAGGCTCCCCGGTTAAGCCCGTAGCCGGCGGGGCCGCCCAGAAGAGGTCGCCGCACTCGTCCGGAGTCGGCGATCAATGAAAGATCAGCGGTGTCCCGCGACGGGAATTACAGTCCGGGCGAGCCGGGTAGCACTCCGCATGAAGTGGAGGTCAGATGGTCAACGTGCTGCTGTTGGTGATCATGCCCGCAGGCGGTACGGCGAGTGCCGTCACGCTCCACCGCATCGGCCGGGGCACGGCGAATGAGTAGCTGTGAGGAGCGTGCGGAACGGATCTCGGCGACAGCCCGCGATCGGCAACTCACTGTCGCCACCGCGGAATCGCTGACCGGTGGGAGGATCTCCGCCGTTCTCGGTGCCGCACCGTCCGCGTCGGAGTGGTACCGGGGCAGCATCGTCGCCTATGCCAGCTCCGTGAAACATGGATTGCTGCAGGTCCCCGACGGCCCGGTGGTCAGCGAGCCCAGTGCTCGCGCGATGGCGACTTCGGTGGCAGATCTGCTCGGCGCAGATCTGGCGGTGGCGGTCACCGGTGCCGGCGGACCGGATCCTCAGGACGGACAACCGCCGGGCACAGTATGGTTCGGGGTTGTCGCCGGCGGCGTGGCGCGCACCGAACTGCGGCACTTCGACGGTGATCCGGGCGATGTGGTGGAGGCGACCACCGCCCATGCACTGTTCCTGCTCGAGGAGGCGCTCCGCCGGTAGGCACGGTCGAGCCGGAACCTCAGCGGCGCGTCAACGAGGGACTGCCTCAGCGCATCCAGGCTGCTGCACTGGGCGCTGCTCCACCCTCGTGCAGGGAACGGGAGAATCCGGGTCACCGCCGAGGTACCGGTGCTGCCCGGCAGCAGATGCCACTCGGTCTCACGTGAATCCAGTGGGATCTTCAAGGCAAGGCCGAGCACGTCCGGTACTCCCGACGGGGTTCCCACTCCCCCGGACAGTGTGGCCACCACGTCGACCGGTGTTCTCGTGGAGCGTCTACCGCGGCGAGTCCAGGCAGACGTGCCCTGTTACCACCAGGCCACGCGGATGGAAAACCCGGCAGCCGCCCCGCAACGCGGCGGCCGCTTGAAACGGCATCCCCACAACCAGTGTCCGTGCGGTATCGAGGGACCGCTGCGCCAGAGGCATGAGCCGCTGCTTTCTGTCCGCACTCACCCTTACTTCAGGACGGCGTCGACGGTCTTCTTCAACGCCGACGGTTGGGCGGGCGAGGTGGGCGCCTTCTCCTTCAATTCGAGCAGCCGTGCACCGATCTCCTGGAGTTTCTTCCGTCCCAACTCTTCTCGCACCGTGGGAAACCACTCCTGCTCCTCTTCTTCGATGTGGTGTTCGACGTTCTCGATCAGTACGGCGGTCTTCGCGTCGAACCGCTCGTCCCCCGGATTCATCGCTGCCAGCTCGACGACCAACATGTCCGCGACATGATGTTCTTCGTAGGATTCGAGGATGTCGTCCTCGAGATCCGGGACGAGGTCGCGCACCTTCGGATACATTCCCTCATTTTCGATGTAGGTATGCACCGTCAGCGCTTCGATGATCTTGTTCACGATGCGGCCCTTCTCTTCCTCGGCGTCCGGTCCCGCACCGCGGAAATTCCGGAACAATTTCCGGATCTCCTTGTGGTCATTCTTCAGAATCACGATCGCATCAGTCGACATGACTACCTCACACAGGGGAATCGGATGGAACAGTCCGGGAGGGGACCTCGTTTACGCAGTACCCACCCCGCACCACTCGCTAACACCCAGGCGTGCTGGTCCCGCCGGCCAATACTTTTCACCCGGATAACCGACCTATTCCGCCACGATGGCCGCGCCGAGGAGGACATGCTCGCTGCCGCGGCTGCAGCAGGCACTCGGCGTCGATGCGCTGCGCCGGACCCGGCGGGTCTCCGACTATCGGGCGCCGTGCCGCCCCGATTACCCTATCGGCCAGATTTCGTCATCGAGGCGCCTGGCAAGCGGCGCCCGCCCTCGCATCACGGTATGGGTAATCGGACGCGGATCCGGGTAAACGATTGCCGACGACGAGGAACGGTAACGGCGGGCCGACGTCGAACCTGAATTGAAGATGTGCATTCGACCGATCGGATGCGTCTGACCGAGAGGGTGTGCAGATCGTGCCTCGCATCGAAGACCCCGCCAGCGGCAATGCTGCCGGTGCCGGATCGGAAGACGATCCGATCCGGTGGCCGGATCCGAGTCCGCTGGACCTGTGGTGGCGACGGGTGATGTCCGATAGTCTCCGCCCCAACCCGATTCGACGTCACGGCGAACGAAGGGAGTGACCGCTCCACGGCACCGGTAGACCCTCAGCCCGTCCTGACCTTCACCTGACATTGGGGCCTCATGAACGCCATCACCGCACTCCCCCTGGCCGTACTGCGCGTGCAGTACACGATCGTGCGATACCCCCTGCACCTGATCGACGAACAGGTCATCGCACATCTGGCGCCCACAGCACCGGGCCGACGGCTGTACCGAGGCGGCCTCGAACTGCTCGATTGTGCCGTCGGCACGGTTCTGGGCCACCAGGACCGGGCCCATCGTGGCGCCGACGCCCCACCACGCAGCAACTCGGACTCCGGCACCGCAGGCGACGTTGACGACCCCCGCCCATCGGATTTCATCGCCGAGTCCGCCCCTCGGACCGTTACCGCGGAGAACGCCGAGCTGAACGAGAAGGCGGCCCACCAACTCGACACCGACTCATTCGCCAAGCACCTCGAAGACATCGAGACCTCACATCAACTGGGGCACTCCCCGACCAGCGACACCGCCGACCCTGCGACCACCCCCGTCACCACCTGGCTTGCGGACGCCGCGAGCACCGAACCCGACACGACGCTGACCGGTAAGCTGGCCGACCGCGTAGCCGAACTCGCCCACACCGAGACCCCACCACCGGGCACCCAGGAAATCCCGACCGGCGAGCGCCACTGAGGACGGCGTCCGCCCCGGATCGCGTAAGAACGAACCCACCTACCCCTGGGGTCTACCACGACCTCGACAGCATCCCGGACGTCGTCGACCATCATCCGCCGCAGTCCTCGGCTCTTACCGCTCCCTCCTCGTGCTCGTCGGCCTCACCGCCGTGGGTGGCACAGGCGCCTCCGGAACTGGATCCGCCCCACGTCGGTGGGATCCGGTGTCTTTACTCCAAGGTCTATGGAATGGTAATGCCGCTCAACGGTTCCCGACATTCGCCACGAAGTAGAACTCCACGAACCATCCGAACCCACTCGGAGGGAGAGAGCGGCGGGTAACCCGAGAATCGTCGGGAAGAGGACGAGACACATGCCTTCCGGCTGTGAGTCTCGGGCGCCCGCTGGCCGGCATGGCTTCGCTCACCGCCGCGCGGCGACGCCGACGGTTATCGGACGATACCCGGACTCGCGTCCGGTGCCGTGCTGGCGACGGTGCGGCGGCCGAACAGTATACCGGCGGCGATCACGCCGAGGCCGAGGACGAAGTGCAGCCAATTGTCGGCGGTGTTGACCTGAACGCCCGCACCCGACACCGGGATCTGATGATGACCCCGATCGATTGCCGCCCTCGGCCGGACGCCGGCCGACCTCTCCCGGTCCTCGACAGCCGCAGCAAACGTCGACCTCACGGTGCGGGGTTTCGTTTCAGTCGCAGCGGGGTTACCGTCGTGGGCACAGGTTGAGCCAGCAGCCGCATCAGTCCAGCCTTCGGCCGCTGTGCGCGCACCGACTCCTCGCGTTATCCGCGGGAGGTTGGCCGCTTCACCGGCCGATCCCCGGGGAGTAACCATGACCTACCTCCGATCCGTTATCGAAACCCCGCAACGCCTGCGGTTGTGCCTGTCCGAGACCGCCGAGTGGGATCGAACCGCTACCGACAACTGCCAGTTCACCCTCAAGATCGACGAACCCACCGGTGGTCCAATCGTGCTGCGCCTGACCGGTAACGTCGACGCGCTTACCGCACCCATACTCACCGCGTGCCTCGATGAGGTCGTGCTGCACGGGCGCAGCGCCGTCGTCGACCTGCTCGGCACCACTTTCGTCGGATGCGCGGCCCTGACCGCGCTCGCCGACGCCGGCCCCCGGATCCACGAGCAACGGGGCCACCTGGCCGTCGCCGCACCCGCTCCTCTGCGCCGAATCATCGCCCGGGTCGGCATGGACAAGGTGCGCACCTTCGACACCCTCGCGGACGCCTTCACTGCCGCCCACACCGGACAGGTGAGGCCACCACTGTCCGGCGGCGCCCGCCGCCCGCGGGGCCTGGGGGCCGACCCGGTCACGACCGCGCCGCGACGCACCGGATGAGAGTGCCGATCCCGGACCCGCGGACCAGATCGAAGGTGGCTGCGGGAACGAGTCCGAGACAGTTGCACCCACTCCGATCGCCCGTACCGGAGGCTTGATCGACGCGGAACTCGCGAAAGCGGTCGCCGACATGATGATGCATAGGCACGACAGCGGCCCGGTCGCAATGAAACTGGACTCGGGGCCGGGATAGATGGCCGGTGGCGGCACAGCGTTGCCCGCACGACACCACATTTGCGGCTGGGAGCCGCGAATTCGTCTGAATCTTTCTCGGCGACACACGAAGGCTCGCCGGGTCGGCGCAGCGCCCAGAGTCAACTCTCGGGGTGGCTGGCGGCGTGGTAAGACGCCCAGACCTCGGCGCTCAGCCGTCCGTGATCGGAGACGGCAAGGCCGTGGGCGCGGGCCCAGTCGCGGACTGCGGATATCGGAATCGTCAGCCCTACCCCTCCGACTTCTGCGTCACCACGAAGTCATACGCGGCGAGAGGTCCGAGCAGCTTCATCTCCACCCGGCCGTCCCAGTCGTCGGCGAGTTGTCCGACGGCCTTTTCGAGTTCTTCCTGCCGCTCGACGTCGGCGAGCACCGCCACCTGCACGGCCTCCTCCTCGTGCGTGGGTTCCCGCACATTGACGGACTCGACGAGATCCTCGAGCGCCTCCACGGTCTTGCGGGTGTCCTCGTCGCGTTTGGCGGCGATCGCATTGCTCACCAGTTCGCCCAGCGCCATCCGCGCGTCGCGGCCTGCGTCCTCCGACTTGCCGCGGATCGCATCCCGCAGTTTCGCCGCCTCGTCGCTCTCGTCGACGATCTCCCGGAGAATCGCCTTCTCCACGTACCGGCCCTTGACGACGTACTGGGCCTTCCCGTCCAGTTGTTCGAGTGCGGACGCGAACTCGTCCGCATGCGCCGACAACAGTTCCTCCTTCACCGCGTCGGCGTCGCTGAGCACTGCGCCGAACCGCAGGGGCAGCACCGGCGCCACCCGGGCCGTCCCGTCCAGAACGTTCGCATGGGCCCGCAGGTCCTCAGGCTTGCCGAGGGCGCGGTCGACCGACAGTTCACTCACCAGTGCCGCGACCTCCCCCTGCGCGACCACGCTCACCGTGCCGTCCGCGACACCGGTCGCGTCCGCTGCGGGTTCGACGTCCGCGGGGACGATGCCGTAGACGTACACACCCGTCGTCCGCCCCTTCTCGGACTTCTCCGATTTCGGGGTCTTCTCCGATGCGGCCATCACCTGTCACCTCGAGTCGACTTGCGCGACACCCGTTCCCGCTCCGGTTCTTCCTCTTCTTCCCCGCCGCCCAGTAGGCCGCCGAGCTTCTCCCCCGCCGACTCGAGCGCACCCTTCGTCTTGTGTTTGGCTCCGCCCTCGGTGGCGCCCGACACGATTTCGGACAGCCCCTTCGGCTCGCTACCGATCTCGAGCCGGTTCACCGCCTCCGCGAACCGGAGGTAGGTGTCGACACTCGCGACCACCACGCGGGCGTCGATGGTCAGCAGTTCGATGCCGACCAGCGAGACCCGCACGTACGCGTCGATCACGAGGCCCTTGTCGAGGATGGTGTCGATGACGTCGGCCAGACTGCTCGAACTGGGCCCACCTGCCGTCGTCATGCTCGTGCCCCTCTCCTGCTGCGCGCAGGCGCCTTCTTCGCCGCGGACCGCGTGGTCGTCTTCGCGGCCGCCTTGCGGGGACGGCGCCGCGGCCGTTCGGGCTCCTGGTCCGCCTCGTCGGGTTCCTCACCGCTCTCGCCCTCGGCGGCTTCGTCGACGGGCTCCTCGCCCTCGTCCTCCGGCTCCTCACCCTCGCCCTCCGGCTCTTCGTCCTCGCCCTCCGGCTCTTCGTCCTCGTACTCGGCGGAGTCGTCTTCGGCGGAGTCGTTGGGCTCGTCCTCGGCCGGTTCCTCGTCGTAGTCCTCGGACTCCTCGGGTTCGACTACCTTGCCGTCCCGGATTTCTCCGCGCCAGCCCTCTATCTCGTCGGGATGGAGGACCGACTGCGTCATGACGTGGCGTCCGAAGTGCTTCAGTTCCAGGCGCGCTCGTCGCCCCTGCGCCCGCCACAGGTTTCCCGTCCTCTCGAACAACCCCTTCGGGTGGTACTCGAGGATCAGAACGATGCGGGTGAGATCGGGGGTCACCTCGTGGAACGTCACCGCACCATCGATGTACCCCTTGGCGCCCTTCGATCGCCACACGATTCGCTCGTCGGGAACCTGCTCGATGATCGACGCTTCCCAGGTTCGGTGCGAGAGGAAGATCTGAGCCTTCCACTCGAGCTTCTCATCCGCCTCCTGCTCCACCCGCTCGACCTTCTTCATGAACGACGGGAAGTCGGCGAACTGGGTCCATTGGTTGTAGGCCAGTTGGACCGGGACCCCGACATCGATCGTTTCGACGATGTTGGTGAGCTTGAGCTTCTTGCCCTTGCCGCCACCGCCGCCGGTGATCTTGTCCTTCAGGTCGGACGCCTTCTCCTTCACGGTGTCCGTCAGCCCGGAGAGGGGCGACTTGCCGTCGTCGTTCCCGTCCCCGTCGTCGTTACCGGTGATCGCGGACAGCAGGCTTCCGCCGCCGCCCTCGGCGTAGTCGTTGAGACGGCCGGTGGCACCCTGCACCTTGTCGGAGACGGTGGAGACCGCCTTGTCGGTTACGGTGCCGAGCAGGCTCTGCGCCGCTTTCTGCAGTGGTGAGACCGACGCGGCCTTACCGGATGCCCCGGATACGTTCTTGCGCAGCTTCTTCGCCGCGCTGTCGAGATTCGCAGTCATCGCTGATCACTTCCCGGTGCGTCGTACGGGGGTGGAATCGGTGCTGGCCTCCGCGCGCGTCCTGCGGGCCCGGGCGAGTTCGTCGTCATCGTCGTTGGCGTTTGACCGGGACCGGCGGGGCCGGGATGTGCCGCTGTTCGAGGACCGGCGGCGTGCGGCGGGGCGCTTCCTGGCCCGGGGCTTCTCCTCGGTGTCCTCGTCCGGTTCCTTGCCCTCGTCCGATTCCTCCCACTCGACCTCGGCGTCCTCGTAGTCGTCTTCAGGTTCCGCGTCGCGATGCCGCTTGGATCTCTTTCCTCCTGCGGTCTCGCTGTCGTCGGGGTCTTCGCCGTCCGACTGCAGCCGGGTGTTGAGCGAGTCGATGCGCTGACTGGCCGCGGTCACCGCGGCGGTCTTCGCCGCGTTCAGCAGCTCGTGGCGGACCGTCTTGCCGAGCTTGGCGACCTCGGGGGAGTCCGCGAGCAATTTGCGGCCCTCGTTGAGAAGACCCAACGACCCGCCGGAGGGAAATTGTCTGGACGCCCCGCCGGCGGCCAGCATCAACGCCAACTTCATCTTCTTCGTGCGGCCCAGCATGTATCCCGCACCGACGGCCAACGCCATCTGACCCTTGCTTGTCATCGCCCAACCCCTTTGTCGAGTGAAAGTGGTGCACCTCGGCGCCGGCGGCGGTCTGCGATCGGATCCTGCGCGGTGCGGGCGCATTCCGCCGACTACCCCAGGTCGGCGATGCTCAATCGAGCCCTTGCCCGGAATGGTGTCGACGACGTCGGCCCGGCCGTGCGAGATCGGGCCACCTGCTCGGATCCACGTGGCGATGCCATCGCTCCGACGACATTCCTACGCCTCGCCGCCGGGTCACCCGGGCCGACCCTCACAGCAGGGTCAAGGGCTCGGCGAGAAACCGGCGTAACCCGGCCTGATCCGGGTACCCGCAAACTACGCTGCCCGCGGCGTAACACCGACCGCGGCGGCGAGTTCCGCTCCGGCCTTCGAACCCCTTGGCCGCAGCGAAGCGCCCCGCCGCGCACGGACCGAGGCCGAGTGTTCGCCCGCCCTCCTCGGCCGCGCGCGGCCCCCGAAGCCGGGCCGTCCTGAGCCTCTCGCGGTCCCGGAGCCGACCGTCGCTGCGGTTCCATCACACAGCCCGACCGCGAGGCCTACCCGATCGGCTCTAGTCCGGAAGCGTGACCGAGGGGGCCGCCGTGCGCTGGGATCTGTGCTGCTGCAGAAGCGTCCGCAAGTACGCGAGTGATCTTTCGGTCAGCTCGGGGCTGCCGATCGTGATCTGGTGGAATACCAGGCCGTCGGCGGCGGTGTAGATCAGGTGGCTCAGAGCCGGATCGGGGTCGATGCCTGCGCAGTCGAGTTCGGCCTGGAGGGCATCGACGTAGGCCTGGTAGATCGATTCGACGTACGGGCGCAATTCCGGACGGCGTCGGGATTCGAGGATCAGTTCGAACTGGAAGGCCTGATCGTCCGGGTTGGCCTCGACCATCGCCACCAGGCCGTCGAAGATCGCGTCGAGGTCGCCGCTTCCGGGCCGGGTGCTGATGGACGTGACACTGTTGTCCAGGGAGAACTGGAGTGCCGCTTCGAGTAGCGCGTCGCGGGTGCCGAAATGGTGAGCCACCAACCCGTGTGCCACCCCTGCTTCGCGCGCCACGGCCCGGTACGTCAGGTTCCGGAGCCCCTGCTCGGCCACCACGTGCACCGCCGCGGCCAGAAGGGCCGCGCGTCCTTCGCCGTACCGGGGCGACGAACGGGCGCCCTCCGTCCCGGAAGTGGTCTTCGGCATGATTCCCCTCTGCGCTGCCCGGCTTCGCTGCGGCGGACTCCGACTCCACGTGTCGATCGCCGGGTCCCCAGAGTGACCCACCCGGGCGCCTTGGATCACTCACAGTTGATTCTCGCTGACCACTTGACCAGTTTCCTCATTTCATGCATTCTTTGTGCTGTCAGTCACAACTGTCCACCCGGATAGTTGTCGCGATCGACTCGGGCGCATCGCCGCGCGGGTCGATCCGAGTCACAGGACGAGGGATATCCCTCCGGGCTCTCGATACCGCTTCGATCTGCGCAAACAGTGGGGTCGGTGTCACGGACTCGGAGGCGGTCAACCCGTGCGAGGGAGATGTTCGATGGAGTTTCGTGAACGGCTGCTGATCGGCGGCCGCTGGATCGACGCCGCATCCGGCGCCGAATTCAAGACACACGATCCGGCGACCGGTGAGGTGCTCGGCGTGGTCGCCGGCGCGGGCGCGTCTGCTGTGGAAGGTCGCGGATCTGATCGACCTGCACGCCAACGAACTCGCCGAACTGGAAACCCGGGATCAGGGTCAGCGGCTGGGGGTCGCGAAGACGGTGAGCCTGTCGATGGCCGCCGAGGTGTTCCGGTACTACGCCGGCTGGTGCACCAAGATCGAGGGCCACACCTCCGCGGTCTCGATCCCGAACACGATGCACTACACCCGCCGCGAACCGATCGGGGTGTGTGCGCTGATCACGCCGTGGAACTTCCCGCTGATGATCGCCGCCTGGAAGCTGGCCCCGGCGCTGGCCTGCGGGAACACCGTCATCCTCAAGCCCGCGGAGCAGACCCCGCTCACCACCGTGGCGCTGGCCCGGCTGTGCGTCGAAGCCGGCATCCCACCAGGGGTGGTGAACTGCCTGACCGGCGGCCCCGAGGCCGGTGCCGCGCTGAGCGCACACCCGGAGATCAACAAGATCTCGTTCACCGGCTCCACCGAGGTCGGCCGCAAGATCGTCGTGGCCGCGTCCTCGAACCTCAAACGCGTGACCCTCGAACTGGGAGGCAAGGCCCCGAGCGTGATCGCCCGGGACGCCGACATCGATGCCGCCGTCGCCGGCAACCTGCAAGGTGCACTGCTCAACAGCGGGCAGGTCTGCGCCGCCTACACCCGGTTCTTCGTCGACACCAAGCGGGTCTACGAGTTCGCCGACAAGATCGCCGCTGCTGCCGCCGCGCTGCCGATCGGTCCGGGCCTGTCCCCCGACACGGTCATCGGTCCGCTCGCCTCCGCAGAGCACGTCGCGCACGTCGAACGCCTCGTACAGGCGGGGAAAGCCGAAGGCGCACAACTGGTCACCGGTGGATCCCGGCCCGGAGGTGCGCTGGCCGCCGGTAACTTCTTCGCCCCCACTGTCTTCTCCGGGGTCACCGACCAGATGGCCATCGCCAAGGAGGAGATCTTCGGTCTTCGTGAACATGCTCCCCTTCCTCGACCCGGCAGCCCCGTGGGGCGGGTTCGGTGCCAGCGGCTGGGGCCGTGAGATGAGCTCCGATGCCATCGACGAATTCACCGAAACCAAGGGCGTGTGGGTCAATCTCGCCTGAACCACACACTCCCCCTACGCCATGACCTCTGCTCCCCGATCTACAAGGAACACCGACACCATGACCACTTCCGCACCCGCCTTCAGTTGGAACAAGGACGACTGGGCATCCATGAGCGAAATGGCCGACGGCTTCGACGAATACCGGCCCGCCTACAGCCGCGCCCTCGACGGCCGAGCCCTCACCACCGTCGGCCACTATGTCGACACCGCCGAACAGTTCACCCTCACCCAGACCTTCCAGGGCGACGAGCTGCATTGGACGCTCGACGACGCAGCCGGGACCCGGTCCGGGACCGAAGCGTACGAACTGTTCGAGATGCAGCCCGGCCTGTTCTACCTGCACTACCGCCGCAACGCCGAGACCCACCCGGTGGTGGTCAGCGCCGCCCTCGATCTCACCAGCGGCCAGGTCACCGGCGCACTCGGCGCCCTCGGACTCGAGCCCGCCCCGCACCGGGCCCGGCAGCGGTGGTTTCAGGGCCAGATCGACGGCACCGACGCCACCGCGGCCGGGGCCCACCCGGTCACCGACGAGCTGATCGGTCGCCGAATCCGGTACGCCTACAGCCACGACGACGTCTACGACCACGTCTATCTCAACGAAAACCTGTTCACCTGGCTGTGCCTCGGCGGCGCCGAACTCGGCGTCGGCGACACGGACAGCTGCACCTACTGGAAGCTACGCGCGAACACCTACCTGTTCTCCTGGTTGGAGAAGAACGTCGGCGTCGAGGGCATGGTTCTGATCGATCTGAACGCCTACCGCACCGTCGGCATCCAGTTCGGCATCGACCAGCCCACCGGCGATCTGGTCAACATCACCATGGGTTCCTACGCCCAGGAATTCGAACGCACCCCCACCGTCGATGACGCATGCCCGGCTCCGACCGGCCCGGCCGCCGACCTGCTCGACGGACAGGTGTCCGCGTAGTCGGTACCCACCCGGTGCATCACTGCGCCGCCACGCTCGATCACCACGAAGTGGAGAATTCCCATGTCGACCACCCCACCCCACCCGGCCCAATCCCACCTCCCTCCACAGCCCGCCGATGATCACCCCGGCGGCTCGCCGCGGTCCGGCCTGCGGGCGGGCCGGCTGGGCGTGGGCGCCATCGTCTTCTTCGTCGTCGCCACTGTCGCCCCGATGGCCGCCCTCGTCGGCGCCTCCCCGATCGTGTTCTCCGCCAACGGGGTTGCAGCACCGGCCACCTACCTCCTCGCCGCACTGCTGTTCGCGGTGTTCTCGGTCGGGTATGTGGCGATGAGTCGTCACATCACCAACGCCGGAGGCTTCGTCGCCTACATCGCGCAGGGGTTCGGCGCCCGCCTCGCCACCGCAGCCGCGGGGTTGGCGATCCTGACCTACACGGCCCTGCAGGCGGCGCTGTGGTCCCAGTTCTCGGTGTTCGCCCACGACCTCGCCGCCGGCAAGCTCGGCCTCGACCTCCCCAGTCCGCTGTGGATGTTCGCAGGCCTGGTCCTGGTCACCGCGCTCACGGTGCGCGGCGTCGACTTCAGCCTCAAGGTCCTGGGCTTCCTGGTGTTCCTCGAGATCGCCGCATTCGTCGTCTTGGATGTGGTCATCATCGTCTCGGGTGGAATATCCGGGAACTCGCCGGCCGCGTTCGACCCGTCCGCGCTGGTGGGCCCCGGTCTGGGAATCGCGTTCCTGTTCTGCATCACGTGTTTCACCGGGTTCGAGGCGACCGTCGTCTTCTCCGAGGAGGCGAAGGACCCGCACCGCACCATCCCGCGGGCGGTGTACTACTCGATCGCGTTCATCGGACTCTTCTACGCCCTGACCACCTGGGCGCTCGGCAACTCCGTCGGCGCCGCCGCCGTGCAGGAGGCGGCCACCGCCGACCCCGCCGGGTTCGTGTTCACCATCGCCGAACAGGAGGTGGGGACCTGGCTGGCCACGACCATGGAAATCCTCGTGGTCACCAGCTTCATCGCCATGCTCATCGGATTCCAGAACATGTTCGCCCGCTACCTGTTTGCGCTCGGACGCGCGAACGTACTCCCGCACCGGCTCGGATCCGCGAACCCGAAGACCGGAACCCCGGCCACCGCGGCCCTGACGGTCGGCCTCGCCCTCGCGGTCATCCTGGCCGGCTTCACCCTGGCGGGGGCAGACCCGATCACGGTCACCTTCAGCTGGCTGCTCTCCCTCGGCACCGTCTCACTGATCGCGATCCTCACCCTCACCTCGGCGTCGATCATCGTGTTCTTCGCCAAGACCCGCGTCGAGTCGAATATCTGGACGACCCGAATCGCACCCGCACTTGCCCTGCTGGGATTCGGTGTGGTCGCCTACCTCGCCGTCGCCAACTACGACGTCCTCCTCGGCGGCCAGGGAGGAGTGGCCCGCTGGTTGCTGCTGCTGATCCCACTCTGCGCAGCGCTCGGATTCACCTGGGCTTCAATCCGTCCCGGCATCAACTTCCAAGCCCAATTGGTCTGACGTCCGCGCCACCGACGGCTCTCCAATCACGTCCATGCCTTCTCAGGAGATCGACATGCACCACGACACCGATGTCATCATCGTCGGCGGCGGCTTCGCCGGAATCACCGCCGCCCGCGAACTCACCCGGCGCGGCATCGGCGCCACCATCCTCGAGGCCCGCGACCGGCTCGGCGGACGCACCTGGACCCGCGACACCGCCCTCGGCCGCGAACTGGACCTGGGCGGCACCTGGGTGCACTGGATCCAGCCACACGTATGGGCCGAGATCACCCGCTACGGACTGGATTTGGTCGCGAGCCCCGAACTCGACACCGCCTACTGGCGGGCCGGCGACGAAGTCCACACCGGCACCGCAGACGCGATGATCGACCTGCTCGACGCCTCGATGACCGCGGTGCTTGCCGACGCCCGGCGGGTCCTGCCGCAACCGTACGACTACTTCCCACTGTCCGACGAGATCAAATCCCTCGATCAGATCAGCGTGGCCGAGAAGATCACCGAACAGGACCTCGACCCACAGCAGCGGGCACTGCTCGACGGCATGTGGGCCGTGAACTTCAGCGGCGACCCAACCCGCGCCGCGTACACCCAGGCACTGCGCTGGTGCGCGCTCTCCGGCGGCGACTGGAAGCTGATGTTCGAGGCGTGTGCCACCTACAAACTCGCCGGCGGCACCCAATCGTTGCTCGACGCCATCACCGCCGACGCCCCGACCGCTGATATCCGGTTGAACACCACCGTCACCGGGATCGACGAAACCGCCGACGGCGTCACCGTCACCTGCAGCGACGGCACGTCCCTCCACGGCCGACGGGTGATCCTCACGGTCCCGTTGAACATCCTGGGCACCATCGCGGTCACCCCTGCCCTCGGTCACGGTCTGTCCGCGCTCGCCGCCGAGGGGCAGGCGTCGAGCGGCGTGAAGGTCTGGATCCGGGTCAAAGGTGACGTCGGCAGGTTCGCCGCCCTCGCCGACAGCAACGCGGTGCTGAACTTCGTCCAGTACGAGTACCCGCTCGACGGGGACAGCCTGATCGTCGCGTTCGGCCCCCGCTCCGGTCTGATCGACCTCGACGATCCCCGCGCCGTGGAGGCCGAACTGCGGAAGTGGCGCCCCGATCTCGAGGTCGTCGCCGTCGATTCCCACGACTGGACCGCCGATCCCCTCTCCGGCGAGACGTGGCCGATGCTGGCCCCGAATCAGCTCGACGCCGTCGCCCACGCGGCCCGCGACACCACCCGGCGCACCCGGTTCGCCGGCAGCGACTACGCCCGCGGGTGGGCCGGCTTCATCGACGGCGCCATCGAATCCGGCATGCAGACCGCCCGCCAGATCATCACCGAACTCGAAAGCGAGAACTGACCCATGTCCTACTGCGCAGAGATCGTCCGTTTCACCCTCGCCGACTCCGACGTCGACACCTTCCTCGCACGCCGCCAGGACGCGATCAAGGAGGTCAAGGCGGCACACCCGAAGTTGTGGTCGGTGCCGATGTGCTCGCGCCGCGCCGACGGTAGGTGGGTGGACGTGTGGATCTACGAAACGGAGGAGGCTGCCAAGACCGCCAACGCCGACGCGGCAAACCTGCCGAAATTCCTGGCGATGGTCGAACTGCTCGACAACCTCGACATCGAAGCCACCCACATGCCCGCCGGCGCGGTCAGCCCCCTCTGATCATCAGCTCACAGACCCGGCCAGTGTTGTCAGGAATCGGCGCAGGTGCACGAGGGCGGCCTGGTTGAAGTCGGACTGGCCGAGGGTGAGCTGCTGGAAGATCAGCCCGTCCGCCGCCGCGATGAACGCGTGTGCCATCGACTCGTCGCAGTCGATTCCACCGGAAGCCAGTTCCTCGCGGAGGGCGCCTCGGTAGGTGCGGTAGAGCGCTTCGACGTGCGGGCGCAATTCCGGGCGGCGCCGTGATTCGAGGATCAGCTCGTACTGGAACGCTTGGTCGTCCGGATTCTCCTCGACCATCTGGATCAGGCCGGCAAAGATCGCGTCGATGTCACCGGTGCCCGGACGGGTGCTGATCGAGGCCACACTGTTCTCCACCGAGAACTCCAGCGCGGCCTCGAGCAGGGCGTCGCGGGTGCCGAAATGGTGTGCGACCAGACCGTGGGTCACCTTCGCCTCCCGGGCCACGGCCCGGTACGTCAGATTTCGTAAGCCCTGGCCGGCAACGACGTGGACCGCGGCGGCCAGAAGCGCGCGACGGCCCTCGCCATACCTCGGCGAACTTCCCGTCGGGGTGGGGTCGACAGCGGTCATGTCTCCTCGGTCTCAACTGGGCGGTTTGCACTCACGGCCACGCGACATCTATCCACTTGACTAGTTGTACAGGGTCGGGCATATTTGTGCCACCGGTCACATCTATCCAACTGGATATTTCGGTGGAGCGGCCGACGAGCCGGTACTCCCGCCGGCACCGTCCCGGACGGCAGCACCGGATGTTCCCGATCGCGAATCACTCCGCCGACGACTCCACATCTGCTCCCACTGCATGGAAGGCACCCACCATGTCCGACAATCGCGCGTCCCGTCCCCGCGACACGGGTGGCGCCGTCGCCCTCGTCACCGGTGGTGGCAGTGGCATCGGTGCGGCCACCGCGCAGGCGCTGACCGCCGCCGGGTGGACGGTCGTCATCTGCGGACGCCGCGCGCACGCCCTCGAGCGCGTAGCCGAGATCTCCGGAGCCCATCCGATGATCGCCGACACCACCGACGCCGACGCCGTGCGGACCTTGGTCGACGACACCGTTGACCGCTTCGGCCGCCTCGACGGGGTGGTACTCAACGCCGGCATCGTCCGGCCCGGTCCGGTGGCCGAGTTGTCCGAGTCCGACTGGTCGGCCATGGTCGAGACGAACCTCACCGCGCCCTACCGGCTGCTGCGTCTGGCGCTTCCGCACCTGATCGAATCCCGGGGTGCGGTGGTCGGGGTGTCCTCGGTCAGTGCACTGCGCGCCTCGGGCGGCAGCTGCGGCTACAACGCCACCAAGGCGGGCCTGACCATGCTGCTGCAGTCCGTCGCCATCGACTACGGACCACAAGGGGTCCGGGCAAACGTGGTGTGCCCCGGCTGGACCCGCACGGAAATGGCCGACGAGGAAATGGCCGAACTCGGCGGCGAGCGTGGCCTGGACACGGAGCAGGCGTACTCCCTCGCCTCGGCTTTCGTCCCGCTGACCCGTCCGGCGCGATCCGCGGAAGTGGCCGCCACCGTTGCCTGGCTGCTCTCCCCGGCGGCGTCGTACGTCAACGCCGCGGTACTGCCGGTCGACGGCGGACACAGCGCGGTCGATGTGGGCACCGTCGCCTTCGATCCGCGGTTCTCGCTCACCGCGGACCGGACCTGACCACCCTCGATTCACCGGCGAGGAATACCTATGGATCTACGGCGGGAAGGGCAGGGGACGTTGGGAACCCTCGACTTCATCCCTTGCTCCAATTCTGCCCTCGAGCAGGCCAATCCAACCTCCCTACTCCACGAGTGAAGGAAGAATCGATGTCCACCGCGTTGCTCAATGGCCGCATCTACACCGTCGACCCGGCCATCCCCTGGTCGGAGGCCGTGCTGATCGACAACGGCACCTTCACGGTCGTCGGCACCGACGCCGAGGTCCGCGCCGCCGCACCGGACGGGACCGAGTTCGTCGACCTCGGCGGCCGGATGGCGATGCCCGGGCTGCACGATGCCCACACCCACCTGCTGTTCAGTGGGCTGAAGTTTCGCTACGAGGCACGCCTGCCATCGGGCGGCACCCAGGCCGAGATCGTGCACGACCTTCACCACTGCCGGTGCGCCGAACTGGTCGAGGACGGTATCGAACCCTGGATCGTCGGCGGAGAATTCCTCCCCGCCGCATTCACCGAAGGCGAATTGGACCGCGCCTTCCTCGACGACGCCTTCCCCGACCAGCCGGTGTTCCTCTACGACTACACCATTCATCACGCCCTGGTGAACTCGAAGGCACTCGAAATCGCCGGACTGTCCGACGATTCGATCGACCCGCCCGGCGGCCGGTTGATCCGGCGGCCCGGTACGAACGAGCTGACCGGAGAACTCGTCGAGACGGCACGCTGGCCCGTGATGCGCGCCATGCCCGACTACCGCGCCGAGGTCTACCGCGACGCCGTCGCCTGGGCCGCCTCGGTGTGCCACCGGTACGGCATCACCTCGGTCCAGGAGGCCTCCGCGTCCCCGCAGGCCTTGGCCGCCTACCGGGACCTCGACCGGGCCGGCGCCCTGAACCTGCATGTCGCCGCCCACCTGGTCTGGCGGGAGGAGGGCTTCGGGATGGCCACCACCGCCGAACTCGACCGCACCATCGCCGAGCGCGAGTCCCTCGCCAGCGAGCACCTCGACACCGGGCGCATCAAGATCTGGCTCGACGGATCGCCCTTGCCGCCGCACATGACCCAGGCCGACCTCGACACCCACGGCAACATCGACGCCACGAACATCCTCGTCGCCGAAGATCAGCTCATCGAGGTCCTGAGCCGGTTCGACGCTGCCGGACTGTCGGTGAAAATCCACTGCGCCGACGAAGGTTCCGTGCGCGCCGCACTCGACGCATTCGAGGCCGTCCGCCGATCCAACGGCCCGCACGGCCCGGCGCACGAAATTGCGCACTGCCCGTTCATCCACGACGACGACTACAAGCGGTTCGGCCAGCTCAACCTCGTGGCCGAGATGTCGCCCGCAATCTGGCATCTCGATCTCCCCGGGCACGGGGAGGCCTTCAAGTTCCGAAGGATCCTCGATGCGGGTGCCACGATGACGATCGGCTCCGACTGGATCATCACCCCGAACCCCAATCTGTTCCCGGCCCTTCAGGGCATGCTGCAACACGGGCACGAGTCCGTCGACCTGCCCACCGCCGTGCAGCTGCTGACCGTCGGCGGCGCGAGGGTCGTCGGCCGCGACCGGATGCAGGGCACGATCGCCACCGGAAAGGCCGCGGACCTGATCGTGCTCGACCGCAACATCTTCGAGATCCCCACCGAGCAGATCGGGGACACACAGGTGCTGCGCACCATCTTCGAAGGACGCACCGTTTTCGAATCCGACAACCCTGCCAGCACAACGGAGAAGGACCACCATGACCAATTCTGACATCGACATCGTCCACGCCCTGTACAACGCCTGGAACCGCAGAGACATCGACGAGTGGGTCGCATCCTTCGCCCCGGACGCAACCTGGACGAATCTGCCCACCGGGGAGATCCACGCCGGACACCTCGGCATGGCCGACAACTATCGACACTGGGACGGCCCGTTCCCCGACGGACGTTGCGAGAAGCTGACGTTCGGCGGCGGGAACGGCGTCGTCGTCGCCGAATTCATCGCCGTCGGCACGCACACCGGCCCCATGCCCTCCCCCGACGGCGCCATCGATCCCACCGGACTCACTCTGTCAGTTCCCTTCTGCGACCTCCACCGAGTCGAAAACGGCCGAATCATCTCGACCCGACGCTACTGGGACCAACTCACCGTCCTCACCCAGCTCGGGCTCCGCTGACGCCGGGAACCCATTCGATTCCCTTTCCCCACACCACATCCCGGGTCCTGGGGAACTACCCGACTTCCCTTTCACAAAGGAACAACTGATGCCCCAGGCCCTGGACGGTCGACGCGTCCCATTCGACAGCACCGACCCCAACTCCACCGGACGAGTGGCCCTCATCGTCCTCTTCTCATCCGTGGTCGGCACGCTCCTTCTCATGGCACCCGCCGTGGCACACTGCTCGCCGTGCGCTTCCTCACCTCCCTCGCGGGGGGATCACTGATGGTCCTGTGCATGTCCCTCGCCGCCCAGACCACGGACCGCAACCGCGTCTACGGACTGTGGGTGATGGGGCAACTCCCCTTCGGCGCGATCGGGCTGGCCGTCCTCCCGAACTTCTTCGGCACCTTCGGGATCGGCATCGTGTACTGGGTTCTCGCCGCACTCATGATCGCCGTGCTCCCCCTCGTCCGCTTCCTGCCGCAACGCAACACGATCGCCGAGCACAGCAGTGACGAACACACCGGACCCACACCGAACTACGTCCTCCGAGCCGCCCTGGGCCTGATCGCGGTGCTCGCCTTCTACGTCAGCCTCAGCGGAATCTGGACCTTCATCGGCGGTATCGCCGGCGCGTCGATGATCGACACCGAAACCTCGAGCGTGATCTTGTCGATCGCCACCGTCCTCGGCATCGCCGGCTCCGCCGTCGCCACCGTCCTGGGATCGCGACCGAACACCCGAATCACCGTCCTCGTCGGCTACCTGGCGATGACCCTGTCCGTCGCCCTGCTGACAGGACTACCCGGCCTCCTCCGATTCACCGTAGCCGCGCTGCTGTTCAAGTTCACCTGGACCTTCATCCTCCCCTACATCATGTCCACCCTCTCCGGGCTGGACCGGTCCGGGCGGCTGGTGAACCTCGCGAACATCGCCATCGGCGGCGGATTCGCACTCGGCCCATTCATCGGCGGACGCCTCATCGAAAACACCGGAGGCTACGGGACACTGATCGCAGTCAGCGTCGCCGGGCTGCTCCTGTCGCTGACACTTATTCTGGCGGCACAACCCCGCAGAACCACTGTCCACAACCCCGCGGCCACGGTCCCTCAGATGGCCGAGTAAGACACAGCCGAGGCACCGCCACCTGCGCGCCGCGGGCAGCGTAACGACACTCGCGACCACCCCGGGACGGCGACGCTCGATCGGCCACAGGGCGCGCCCAGCCCGTTCCGTCGCCGCCGTGGTCGTCCTCGGAGTTCATTTTCGCCGGCGCCGGGGTGCAGGTTCACGTTCGCTATCCGATCCGCCGAGCAGCTCACCGAGCGTCTCTCCCACCCCCTCGAGGATGCCCTTGGTCTTGGACTTCGTGCTGCCGCTGCCCTTGACGTCGGAGACGAGGTCGGTCAGACCCTTCGGTTCGCTGCCGATCGCGAGCCGGTTCGCCGCCTCCGCGAACCGAAGATAGGTGTCGACGCTGGCGACCACCACGCGGGCGTCGATGGTGAGCAGTTCGATACCGACCAGCGAGACCCGCACATAGGCGTCGATGACCAGACCTTTGTCCAGAATGGTGTCGATGACGTCGGCCAAGCTGCTCGAGCTCGGGCCACCTGCTGTAGTCATCGCGGTGCTCCTCGCTTCTCTACCGCCCGTCGCCGGAACTCCGCGTGGGCGGACTCCGTTCCAGCTAGCGGACTACCCGAAACGACGGAAATTCAATCCGCCAAAGAAACTGAAAGGGACTGGATGATTCGGTGCGGGCACGCGCCGAGAATCGATCCAACCTGTCGGCTCCTCCCGCGCCGTCCATCGGCGAGTGTGAGCGCGAAATCTCGCGGCAGGGTCACAGGCTTGGCAGGAAACCGGCGTAACCCGCCCCGTTTCGGGTACCCGCGAACTACGCTGCCCCGCGGCACAACACGGACCGCGGCAGCGAGTTCCGCTCCGGTTTTCGCCCCCTCGTGGCCCCGCATTCGGCCACCGATCGGATCGCGTGGGCCAGGTCCGCTCAACCGGCCTCGGTGGCGAGAATCTGTACGAGGTCGTCGAGGGCGGTGAGGGCGGCGGCGCTGTCCCGGTCGACCAGCCAGCGCAGCACCACCCCGTTCATGCATGCCAGCGCGAACCGGGCGACCTGATCGACCGGGGTGGTCCACTGACACCGGATCGGTTCGCGCACAGGGTGAGGAATGCGACGGTTTCGGCGTCCATGGTGCGGTACTGCCGCTCGGCGATCGCCCCGGCCGCCAGGTTGCCGGCGCTGCGTTGGCGCAATGCGTGGGCGGTGATCTCGTAGGTCAGCAATTGGCGATCGGGGGTCGATTCGATGATCGGCCACAGCCCGCGGATCCCCGCACGCAGCAAATCCGAGAGGGCCGCGAGCCCGGTCAGCCCACCCGGTGTACTGCCCGAACGCCGCCCGCATTACGTCGTTGACCTGCAAAATCTGGGTTTCGCCGAGGTGGGTCAGGAGCGTGTCCTTGTCGGTGAAGTGGTAGTGCACCACCCCGACGGAGACCCCGGCCGCGGCGGCCATCGGGCGCGTGGTCAGCGCCGCGACCCCATGTTCGGCCGCGATCGTCAACGCCGCCTCGATCAACTGGGCGCGGCGCTCGGCGGCGGGGAGGTTCTTGCCCATTTGCTGAGGGTAGACCTCCTATCCTGGTCGGCGGCGGTGATCACCGTGCGGAAGAATTCTGAGCAGTCGTCCAATTCCGATTTTGAGCAGTTGTCCTTGGCTTTCCATCCCTTTCGAAAGAAATTTGGTTCTCGGTTTCGTGAAACGCCGGGCGCACCTTCGTGCGATATGCAAGTAGGCGGGATCGGTGATTCCGTAAATAACAATAGGAAAGAGGAGTGAAGGGATAATGGGTTCTGCAGGAGGTGACTTCGCGGTCGCCTTCGAGGCGTTCCTGAATTGGCTGAGTGTCACGTTCGGCGGCGGTATCGGCATCGGCTGATCGACCGCACTCGATAAAATCCGCGCTAGCCCGACTCACCAGGTGGGAGCCGGGCCGCCGTGAACAGCGACTTCGACACTCGCAGTGAACCACCTTGGAGTTTCGAAACTTATGCCGTCTCGAACGAATTCGTGTCGACACGGCGCCATTCTCGCGCCAAGGCGACGTGCTCATCGAATTCTCGTACGCCCCGGCGGATAACCTGTGAGATCACGGTTGTCATCGACTGCTGCATCCCCGGAGCCCATTCACCTCGGGAATCACCGAGAGACCGGCACGTCCTTTCTCACTCGGACACAAGGCTTCGAGCAGCGCCGGCACTTTCCGAACCGGATAGCTACATCCCCGAGACCCCTCTACCCCTGCCCACCCAGGAGCGGGGAACCTACCGTGAACTTTGCCCCGAAGGGATCGGTGACATCCGCGGTCCGCCCGTATGCCATGTCCGTCGGGTCCTCCGCGGTGCCCCCGTTGGCCCGGGCTGCGGCAACGGCCGCGTCCGCATCGGCAACCTGGAAGAGCGTGCCCCAAGAGGATTCCGAGGCGGCCGGGTCACCCACGATGCCACCGATCTCGTGCCCGTCCGGTCTGCGCAGAAAGGTGAAGTCCACTCCGGGCAGGTCGTCGTTCCCGTCCAGCGTGAAGTCGAACACCGCCGTGTAGAAGTCCCGCGCAGGGCCGGGATTCGGTGTCACCAAGTCGTTGCGCAACAACGTGTTCGGCTCGTTTACCAGTTCGCAGCCAACGTGCGCCCGCCCCTGCCACAGGCCGAACTGCGCACCGGCCGGATCCCGCACCATCGCCATCCGCCCCTGGTCGGCGATATCCATCGGCTCCACCAGCAGAGTGCCACCCGCATCTGCGGAGCGAGCGAGAGTCGCATCGAGATCATCGGTCGCCAGGTAGACGTTCCACCAGAACTCGGTGGCGTTCTCGTCGGCATTTGGCATCAGCGCGGCGACCTTCTTGCCGCCGAGCAGACACATCGTGTACCGCCCGTACTCCTCGGGACCCACGTCGAACGCCCACCCGAAGACCGACCCGTAGAAGGTCATCGCCCGGTCGAGGTCGGGAATGCCCAGGTCGATCCAGGTGGGGGTGCCGAGTGGTTGATTCATCGTGACCGCGCTCATTGCTGCTCCTCAGCTGTCGGGTACCACTCGACGCTAGCTTGCGGCACCGACAGACGACATGGCACTTCTCACGCCGTTTCCGACCCGAGGACGACAGCGTGCGCTATTCGGCCAGCTGAACGCGCCGATGAGACGACCCGTCAGACCAGATACGCATGCCCCTTCCCGTTATCAGCGTCGACGGTGTACCCAGCTCAGGTTTCGATGCTGCGCCCATCCCAACGCTCTATCCGAACCACAGGGCCTCGGCGTTGCGAAACCCCACGCATTCCGCCGCACTCGCCGGAAGCGCGGAGAGGAAGGTTCGGATCTGCCGGCCCCGGGTGTCGACCGTGTCGGCCCGTGCCACGGCGTCGGTACCGACCACGAACCGCTCCGGTTGTCGCGCAACGAGTCTCACCCAGTCCTTGTCTGCGCTGCTCTCGTCGGCGATACGATCGAGCAGCACCCACGACAACTCGACTGTCAGATTGCGATGCCGTTCGATCATCCCGCGTACCAGATCCAGTTGTCCGGATGGGACGACCTGCCGGGACACTCCGGCGTGACACCAGACCACCGAGGTCGACGGATGACGCTCGAGGGCACGCTGGAGGCTTCCGGCGTATTCGTGCCGATCCGGCATTTTCACGGAACTCGAATCGTGGTGGAGCGAGATCGGCGCATCGTTTTGCGCGCAGAAGTCCAGAACGGGGTCCATCGCGACGTGATCCGGTGACGGCACCTCATCCCCATACGTCAGGTTCGTGAGATCGTCGTGCCGGAACATCACCTCGCCGACACCGGCCCACCGATCCGACCGGCTCCAGCGAACTCGAGGTGCTCGATCGCCAGCAGATCGGTCGGGTCGAACCCGCAGACGAGCGGCGCGACCTCGAGCACGCCGTTTGATTCGAGGTCCGGAAGGACATCGAGGACCGTCGCGTCGGTGAGCGAATGATAGTGACACGGTGCGTTGTCGTCGAGGTAGTAGTCCGGCCGCACAGGTTCGGCCGTCGACCATTTCTTCTTCACCGGCAGTGCATCCGCCCCGGCCGCTGCAGGAAGTCGACCAGATGGACATGAGTGTCAATCCACGGGTGAGAATCCATGCATCCGATGTACCAGCAATCGGCCCGGCTGTCCGCGTGTATCGCGTTTCATTCGCGCTTGCTCGCCCCCGTCCGCATACCCTTTGGCACCGGCCGCACCCGACGACGGAAACAAGTGATGCAGGGTATTCACCCGAGTCCCGCGGCCGCCGGCAGGATCCACGCCACCGTAGCGGTCACCGGACACAGAGCCGTCCCGTCTCGACGGTTAACACTGCACGTTTGCGGGCAATCGAACGGGCATGGCTACCTATCGAGTACTCGATCCCACCGGCACTGTCGTCGAGACCAAGGACATCGAGAGCGCGGAAGACGCACACGCCTGGTTCGTCGACGTCCGCGCCGACAACAGCGAACTCGGCTGGCGGATGGAAGTGCAACACACCGACGGCTGGTCGTTCTTCGACGACACCGAGGGTGCCCGTTAGCGCAGCCACACCCCGGTGTCGAGTGGATTCGCCAGAAACTTACTTCTCCGACGAACGACGGTGACCTCAAAACCGGGTCCACGTCCGGTCGGGTAGTCAGCCATCTCCGTAGCGCCCCGTCGGGAACGTTGTGGTCCCCGGGATGAAGAGGCGGCCCGTGCGTTCGCCCTTACGGACTGGCGCTCTCTCTGGTGGACCCGAACCGCTGCGCCGTTCGAGGGGGAGCCGTCTCGCTCTCGGCGCTAGGTTTTGTCCGTTCGGGGAACGTCGTCGGCCACGTCGACTGTATCGACAGCGGAGGTCGCACCGTCGCTGGCCCGCAGCGCTCGCCCCTGCTCGACGAACTCCTCGTACTTCTCGGTATTCTTGTCCGACACCCTGGTGTCCCGGGGCGGAAGTTGGATGGTGTTCTCCGCCGGCAGTCCCGCCTGCAGCTCTCGCCCTCGTTCGAGTTCCGCGTCCAGCTCGGCACCGAACAGCAACGCCAAGTTGGTGATCCACAACCAGAGCAGAAAAACAATGACCCCGGCGAGCGAGCCGTATGTTTTGTTGTAGCTGCCGAAGTTCGACACGTACAGCCCGAACAGGACCGAGACCAGGATCCACGTCACGATCCCGACGAGGGCACCGGCGCTCACCCAGCGGAACTTCGGCTGCTGCACGTTCGGTGTCACGTAATAGAGGATGGCAACCGCGACGATGACGACGCCGAGGATGAACGGCCACCGGGCGATGTTCCATACCGTCAGTGCGGTATCGCCGAAGCCGATCGCGTCGCCTACCGACCGCGCGACGGGTCCGCTGATCGCGAGCATCAGTGCGGCGAGCGCAACGAGGACGAGTCCGACGAGTGTGACGAGCAACTGCAGTGGCCGCAGCTTCCAGACCGGCCGGCCTTCCTCCACCTCGTAGATGCGGTTCATGGCGCGCCCGAACGCCCCGATGTACCCGGACGCCGACCACACCGCACCGAGAAGACCCAGGATCAGAGCCGCACCCGCCGACGGTGTCTGGACGAGCTGGGTGATCGGGTCACGCAGAGTATCGACCGCCGACGACGGACCGAGGTCGTCGACGATCTGCAGAACGGTGTCGGTGGTGCGCTGCCCCTGACCGAAGACACCGAGCAGCGACACCATTGCGAGCAGGGCCGGAAACAGCGACAGCACCGCGTAGTACGTCAATGCGGCAGCGAGATCGGTGCACTCGTCGCGGGTGAACTCGTGGGCGGTCTTTCGTATCACATACCACCACGAAGGCTTGGTGAGATCTCCCGGCGACTCCGGCTTACGGGGATCGTCCGGGTCGGGCTCGGTTCTGTGTTCGTTGACCATTATCGACGTCTACCCGCGATCACGCGCACGGAAAACGCGGTGTCCGCGGTCCGTTGGGGTCGGGCGCAAATGCTACCGCGCGGAGTCGACAAGTCCGAGCAACCACCGTTGGTGCGATGCGCACCGCAACAACGAGCCATCTTCGGCACGAATGCACGGCCGCCCGCACATTGAGGCGGATGGCTGAATCGACGTCGAACCGGGTACTCGGGAATGATGAAGACCGCAGCATCGACGGCCTCGCCGGGGCGGGGCCGTCACGGGATCGAGCCGTCACCTGATGCAGCGTGTCACCGCCGCTGGCCGCGGCGCGCCGCGCTGACACTGTTGGCGGCCGCGCTGCTCGCCTCCGTGTCCGGAATGACGGCACACGCCGCACCGACGCCCGACCGGATCGAGGAGGTACCCGGGCGGACGGCGCTGTCGTTCGCGCACACTCCGAGCGGAACCCGCGTCGGGACGGCGAATCAGGGGGAAGCTCGGCCGGGTTTGTCGATCGTGAAACTGTATGTCGCCGATTACATGATCCGGCACGGTGACGGCTCGCCCGAGGACCTCGCGCTGGGCGAGCGAATGATCCGCGACAGCGACGACAACGCCGCCTCACAGGCATACGCCAAATACCCGCAGTCGATCGACGCGATCGCCGCCGAGTACCGGCTCACCAGTACCCACGGTGCCGAATTCTGGGGCAATGCGGTCACCAGCACCGCGGACACCGTGACCTTCCTCGAAGCGAAAAAGACCACCGATCCGGACAGCCGCATTCTGGACTGGATGGCCACCGCGGCTCCCATCGCTGCCGATGGCACCCATCAGAACTGGGGAACCGGCAGGCTGCCTTCGGTCACCGGATCCAAGTGGGGGTGGTCCGACTACGGGCCCAGCATCGTCGCCTCCGCATCCTTCGGACCCGATTTCTCGGTATCGGCCAACACCTACGGCACCGCCGACCAGCACACCAGTGACGTTCTCGGCGCCTTCACACCGGACCCGGCATCACCGTCACCACAGCCGACGCAGGTTCCCATCCGGGATCTGATCGACCGCTACAACACCATGAACGATCCCCGCCTCGACCAGCTCGCCGGTACCATCCCGCCCGACTGGGCTCTACCTGCCGGTGTGGTACCTCCACCCTGAGCACGACAACCGATCGCCGGACCATGCGCTGCAACCGCCCGCCTGCACGAGATCCGCTGCCCTGACCGCTCTACTTCCGTGTCTTCGATGACCTCCGGTGCAACGGGACTCACCGCGGTCGTTGGCCGCGCTTGTTCGCAGTGGACTTCTTCGCGAACCCGCTCGTATCGGTCAACGGCGCACCCGATAGCGCAGGTGCAGCACCCGGTTGCCCTGAATCACCACGTCCGGACCCTCCAACAAGTGCTGCGCGTGGACCGACCCGAAGTAACGCTTACCGGACCCGAACACGACGGGTACGACATCCATGCGGACCTCGTCGATCAGACCCGCGGCAAGCACCTGGCCACCGACGTCGCCGGCGGCGACCTCGACCACCCGGTCCCCCGCAAGCTCCTGCGCTTTGGCCACGGCTGCCTCGACGCCGTTGACGAAGAGAAACGGCGCCTCGGGATCCCAGCCCTCGGGCTCCGGCCGGTGCGTCACGACGACCACGTGATCGATCCCGCCCGGAGGCTTCCCGTCCCAGCCGTCCGTCAGGTCGAACACGTGACGGCCCACGATCGTCACCCCGATCTGGTCCCAGTACGGCCGGGTGTAGTCGTAGGACGTCTGCGACACCTTTAACTCGCCGCTCTCGTCCAACGGGACGTCACCGCTGGACAACCATTCGAACAGCGGTCCGGGCTGGTCATTCTCGTCCGCGACGAAGCCGTCCACCGACACCGAGCTGTACATGACCACCTTGCCCACGGGGCTCTCCTCTACGTTGGGGTGCCCCCAAACTAGCGTGTCGTGCGCTGTCGCACGTGTGAGAAATCGATCAACCGGTCTCGCAGCTCAGCAATGACGGGTCGGCCTCGAACATGCTCTACCGTCACCGGCCGGTCACGCAGGTCGGATGAACATAGAGGTGACACACCGAGCTGCGGGATTTACAACCGCGATCGACCGCAGCGTGGACCTATTGCCCAATTTTCCGCACCACGACGCCGTCGACGACCAGGTTGTGTGCGCCGAGGACGGAGCAGGTGAATACCTCCCGAATACCCGCGCTGACGATGTCGACGACTCTGTCCCAGAACACGTCGCTCGTGGCGAGGACCCTGAGGCCGTCGTCGTCGAGCACCTCGGCGACCTTCGCGAGCCTGGACCGACTCACGGAATGCTTCCACAGGGTCGATCCACAGAATTTGGTGTTCATTGCTGCTGCGAATGCACGATAGGTGACGCCTTGCGAGGCAAGGATCTCACGAACTCTCACCCAGATCTCTTTCGGTATGGTATCGACGTTTGTGTTGGGAGCCAACGACAAAAGCTCACCCAGTACCCTTCGCGCAGCTTCGCCCCTGGCGCCGTGCACGCCCGCCACGGAGAGGAACTGTGTCTGGTTCTGGACGCCGTCAATCGTCAAGAACCAGCAATCGCGATAGTCCGCCTTACGGACCCGTTTGATCCGTCCGTGAACGCCGAGCCGAAGCAGTAGCATCGCGACATCGTCGACCAGGCGACGGCTCGTCGACGCATAATACACGCGGCCCTGATTTCCCTTCTCGTCCCACCGAACCGAGCCATCCGTCGCCCACAGATGTCTCAGGAACAACGCAACTTGATCATTTCCAAGCCCGAATATCACTTCGGGAACGAACTTCTCATAGCTACGCAACCCGAAGAGTCCGAGTTCATCAAGCCAGGCCGCAATGGGATTACGCTTGCCGTGCCCGAGCCTATAGGGCGCCGGCAATCGCAGCGTGATACAGCGCGCAGCTGGATACTCGTCACGAATCGCGGTGACACCGAAATGGGTGGCCGCCGAAGTCACAGCTGCGAGATTCTGTTCATCGATCGATGCATAGCGAATCGGCTGGCGCTTTACACATGATCCGTCCCCGATCATGTGCGCCAGCAGAATGATCTCAGCATCAGCGAGTTGCGACCCACGAGTCGGCTCGGGTATGTATCGCGGTATGGCCAGTCGTTGACCGATCTCCAGTTTTCTCACCGGAATCCAGCCGGTCACCGTTCTGAACTCCTGGTCGCGCGACAGTTCGATCTGACGACCTGACGCGAGATGCACTCGGAGGACATTGGCCACTCCGGCACGGACAACCTTGCCCAGAGGTCTGGCGACCATTCGCAGGTCCTCACTTAGTGACCACACACATTGCGGCTCAATCGAACACGCGATCTCCCTTAATTCAACGGGCCCACCAGCGTCGGCGCGCAAGACACGCGCAGATGAAGGTATGCCTGAAGCTAGACTCGAAGTACCCAATCCCTCCGATACGAGTTCCGATAGGTCACTTACAATCGATCCCAATTCCCCACCCATGACCACTCCCCCTGATTCGATTAACCCACTTGGGTGAGTGTATCGAAAATTAAGTGGTGCAACAGGTTTTGAGATTTTTTACGGTAGATGGTCGCGGACAGCACCCGCGCGCAACACTCCCAATCAGTTAATTACTAATGGCTGCATTACATTTCGCCAATCAATGACTCACGATAACGAAGGGTTCTGCACCGCCACGAAGGAAGGAATCTCCAAGTGCAGCACCAGCGACACCGCCGAGCCCCTTTCCGAGCTTGTGCACATACTGGAGGGTGCGGGAGTCGCCGATTACGGCATCCCAAGCCGGAGAAGGAAATAGCGCAACGTTAGGCGATGACAGCGCCGGACCAAGCAGCCACAAACCACAACGGCGGTGCCACCCCATGAGGAGTGACACCGCCGCGCGAGCACTAGCTTTCGCTGCTGCTACCTAACCTCTCGCCATGTCTACGAACTTGGACAGGTGAAGCTGGTGCGCCACAGTGATTGTCGCGGTAGGACCGTTACGGTGCTTACCGAGAATGAGGTCCGCCTCACCGCCGCGAGGGTCGTCGCGTTCGGTCGCGTCGGGGCGGTAAAGCAGGATCACCATGTCGGCATCCTGCTCGAGACTGCCGGATTCGCGCAGGTCAGCGACCTGCGGGCGCTTATCCTGCCGCTGTTCTGGACCACGGTTCAGCTGGCAGATCGCGACCACGGGAACTTCGAGTTCCTTCGCCAGAAGCTTGAGACTACGGGAGAACTCGGAGACTTCCTGCTGACGTGACTCGACCTTCTTACCGGAGCTCATCAGCTGCAGGTAGTCGATCACGATCAGCTTGATGTCATGTTTCTGCTTGAGCCGCCTGGCTTTTGCGCGAATCTCCATCATCGTGAGGTTGGGCGAGTCGTCGATGAACAGCGGCGCCTCACTGATCTCGCTCATACGGCGAGCGAGCTTCGTCCAGTCGTCGTCGGTCATCTTGCCGGAGCGCATGTCACCGAGTTTGATCTTCGCCTCCGCCGACAGCAGACGCATGACGATCTCGGTCTTGCTCATTTCCAGCGAGAACATGACGCTGGCCATGCCGTGCTTAACGGAGCACGAGCGCAGGAAATCCATTCCGAGCGTGGAGTTGTGGGTGGGCACCATCGACCGGCCCGCGAGGTACAAGTGGTCGGCGTTGTCGACCTCGACGCACCGCACGGGGACACTCGCGATCGGTCGGACGGCGACGATGCGGCGCGCGCCATCGACCTCGCCGCGAAGCTCCTTGTGCCGGATCGCTTTCCGATGAAGTTGAAACACCTCATCGTCGGCACTGAAGGTGACACCGCCGCCGACACGACGGCAGTCGTACCCCAGGCCGACCACGAGTTCGGCGACATCGTCGGGTAGCGGGAGGTTGCCGGTCTCGAACAGCACCGAGCCGTCGTCGGCGACCGATCCCGCTACATCGAGCAGCCCGGCGAGCAACTCGCGGCGCTCGGCTACCGAACCGCGCAACAGTTCCGCCGGAATGCGCGTGGCATCGGCCTGAACGGGGAGCGAGGCTCCCAGGGCGTAGGGATCGACGCGCACAGCGGACGTCGGCAGCTGCAGTGCGCGCGTGTGCGCAACCTGGTGGCCGCGGTCGACCGAACCGGCGATCTGAACCGTGGTGCGGACGGCGGCCCGGCCGTCGACGTCCGTCAGCCACTGATGCTGCTCGTCGGCGACGAGGACGGTGCCGTCGGAGAATTCCACCTCGTAGCAGGGCCGGCCGACCATGACGTCGGTGGCGGCGACGACGCGGGTGGGCCTGCCGTCGGCGTCGATGAGGTGGTCGCCGACCTGGACGTCGCCCATGGTGGTCCAGCCGGTGGGCGTAGCCAGGGGGGTGTCGAGGGCGAGCGCCTTACCCACACCGGGACGCGCCGCGACGATGATCATCTGGCCGGGGTGGAGGCCGTTGGTGATTTCGTCGAGTTCGACGAAGCCGGTGGGGACGCCGAGGGAGATGCCACCGCGGCTGGCGATGGAGTCGATCTCGTCCATCGTGGGCTGCAGGAGTTCCTCGAGGGGGACGAAGTCTTCGGTGGTGCGGCGTTCGGTGACCTCGAAGATCTCGGCCTGCGCGCGGTCGACGACCTCGGCGACGTCCTGGCCCTCGCCGCCGGTGTAGCCGTACTGGACGATGCGGGTGCCGGCGTCGACGAGGCGACGCAGGATGGCCTTTTCCGCCACGATCTCGGCGTAGTAGCCGGCGTTGGCGGCGGTGGGCACCGTCTGGGTGAGCGTCACCAGATAGGGCGCACCACCGATGCGGCGGAGTTCGCCGCGGCGATCCAGTTCCGCGGACACCGTCACCGGGTCGGCGGGCTCACCGCGGCTGTAGAGGTCCAGGATCACGTCGTACACCGACTGATGCGCGGGACGGTAGAAGTCGCCGGGACGGAGGACCTCGAGCACGTCTGCGATGGCGTCCTTGCTGAGAAGCATGCCGCCGAGCACCGACTGCTCCGCCGCCATGTCCTGAGGGGGCTGCCGACCGAACTCTTCACCGGGCTCCGCGTCGGGCGGGCCCGGGTATTCGGAATGGCCCCGATCGTCTACTACAGCCACTCGACCGACCTTCCCCATCACTGTTGCGCCGCCCCGGGAAAAGCTTCCCGATGTTGGTGCTACGAACTCTTTGTACTCGCCCCCACCGACAACCTTCCCAGCCACGTCGTGGCAGCCGGCGTCGTGATCGCGAGACACGCCGGGACGACGTTAGGGATTAGCTACCCGGTGTTCAAACCAGCCTGTGTACACAGCTGGGGACAAATTGTGTAAACCGCTGGGTACGTGTGTTAACCCCATGGGGATAACCTGAGGATAAGTGCATATCACAATCCCAAACACCCAGTTCAGAGGCGTTTTTTGGTTTCTCACCACTGTGGATGAAAACCCGTTCGGCGTGTCTTTCGCGTTGACGACTCGGGCGTGTTGAGTTGGTCGCCCCTGCGTGGCAATATGATTCACCTCACAGATCGTCGGCGGGGCGGCTAACTTCCAGACACAGCTGGAAGCGGTCCCACTGCGTGCCTTCAACACCCGAGAACCAGGCCTGAAAAGGCGGCTGTGAGCCGCGATCGACAAGCACAGGCCCCCCGCACGCCGAGGCGTCCGGGGGGCCTGTGTGTGAACTGTCGACTAGGCGCCGACGACGTTCAGGTGGAACTTCGCAACCACGTCGGGGTGCAGGTTCACGACGATGGCGTGCTTGCCGGTCGCCTTGATGTGAGCCTTCGGCAGCTCCAGGCTGCGCTTGTCGACGACGGGTCCACCGGCAGCCTTGATGGCAGCGGCGACGTCGGCGGCGGTAACCGAACCGAAGAGCTTGCCCGAGTCGCCGGCGGTCTTGACCGTCAGCGAGATGCTCTCGAGGCCCTCGATGGCGTCCTTGAGCTCCTTGGCGTGGTCGAGACCGCGCACGGCGCGGGCTTCCTGCGCACGACGGATGCCCTCGACCTGCTTCTCGGCGCCACGGGTGGCGACGATGGCCAGGCCGCGGGGCAGCAGGTAGTTGCGGCCGTAGCCGTCCTTGACCTCGACGGTGTCGCCAGGCGCACCGAGGTTGTCCACGTCAGCGGTGAGGATGAGCTTCATGTCTTTCCTCCCTTTCCTTAGCGAGCCACGGTGGCGTAAGGCAGCAACGCCACCTCACGTGAGTTCTTGACGGCAATGGCAACGTCGCGCTGGTGCTGGACGCAGTTGCCGGTGACACGGCGCGCGCGGATCTTGCCGCGGTCGCTGACGTACTTACGCAGCAGCGTCGTGTCCTTGTAGTTGATCTGCGTGTTCTTCTCTTTGCAGAAGATGCAGATCTTCTTCTTCATTACCTTGTCGCGCAAGGGCGGCTTCGGCATTTGTTTGCTCTTTTCTGGATGTTCCGATCAGGTACGGATCAGAACGGGGGTTCGTCGCTCCCACCACCAGAGCCTCCGAAGGAGCCGGACGCCTGCGGCGCGCTGCCCCACGGATCATCTCCGCCGGTATTGGATTGCGGACGTCCGCCGCCCGATCCGCCGGAGGAACCGAAGCCTCCACCGCCGCCGCCACCACGGTTGGCCTTGTTGACCTTGGCCGTGGCGTACCTCAGCGAGGGGCCGATCTCGTCGACCTCGAGCTCGACGACAGTGCGCTTTTCACCTTCACGAGTTTCGTAGGAGCGCTGCTTGAGCCGGCCGCTCACGATCACTCGCGAGCCACGGGTCAAACTCTCCGCGACGTTCTCGGCTGCCTCGCGCCAGATGTTGCAACGCAGAAACAGTGCTTCGCCGTCTTTCCATTCATTGGTCTGGCGGTCGAAGGTGCGGGGCGTGGACGCGACAGTGAAGTTCGCGACCGCGGCACCCGCGGGGGTGAATCGAAGCTCCGGATCAGCCGTCAAGTTTCCGATGACGGTGATGACGGTGTCGCCTGCCATATGGTTCCTCCTGCAGAATGTGGAGTTCGGTTGGGCACGAGCCTAGGGCTGGTGACCGACAGAAATCACTTGTTGTGGCGCAGAACCTTCGTACGCAGCACCGATTCGTTCAGACCGAGCTGACGATCGAGCTCCGCGACGGTGGCGGGCGTAGCGCTGATGTCGATCACCGCGTAGATGCCTTCGCTGTGCTTCAGGATCTCGTAGGCGAGACGACGCTTACCCCAGACATCGACCTTGTCGATCTTGCCGCCGTCCTGGCGAACAACATTGAGGAACGTATCCAGCGAAGGAGCAACAGTGCGCTCGTCCAGGCTGGGGTCAAGGATGACCATCAATTCGTAATGACGCATAAGACCTCATCACCTCCTATGGACTAGTGAAAACGGCCACGGACTGTCCGTGGCAGGAGGGTCGTTGCGTCAGCAACCTTTGCAGGGTACACGACGAGCCCCTGACCAGCGAAATCAGGCCGGCCGGTGTGATCGGGGGTGCGGGTGGGTACGCGTCCACGATGGCAGCCGACAAGAAGTTGAGCCAGGGCGACAAGGTGGAGTGGAAGACGCACGGCACCACGACGTCCGGCGAGGTCGAGGAAAAGATCACCGAGGACACCGAGGCGGCGGGCCGCACCGTGCGGGCCTCCGAGGACGACCCGCAGTACCGCGTCGTCAGCGACAAGAGCGGAAGGGATGCCGTCCACAAACCCGATGCTCTGCGCCGGAAGAACGACTGACCGCCGCACGCTGCAGCGTTTCCGCTTCGCACGCGGGCCCTCGCACACCCTAATGTGGATTCATGCACATCGGAGCTCGGCAGCGGTCGCCGATCACGGCGGTCGTCGTCGGGTTGGCGGGCCTCGCCATGCTCGTCGGCTACCTGCAGAAGGCGCGGTGCGCCGGGGCGCCGTTCGACGGCGTCGGGCGCAGCCTGATCTTCGACCGCATCAAGGACACGCAGGTCTGCTATTCCGACATCCAGTTCCTGTGGCTCGGCCGCGACGTCAACCTGCACGTCTTCCCGTACGTCACCGGCGGGATCAACGCAGACGGCGTCCTCACCGGCGGCACCGTGGAGTACCCGGTGCTGAGTGGCGTGCTGATGTGGCTCGGCGGCATCGGTTCGCACACCGACGCCGACTTCCTGCTGCACTCGGCGCTGATCCTCGCGCCGTTCGGCCTGCTCACGGCGTGGATGCTGGGGCGGCTCGCCGGCTGGTGGGCGCTGCTGTGGTCGGCGACGCCGCCGCTGGTGCTGTACGCCTTCCACAACTGGGAACTGCCGGTGGTCGCGACGTCGGTGGCCGCGATCTTCGTCATGACACTCGAACGCATACCGCTGCGCACCCGCGCGGTGCTCGCGGCGGTGCTCCTCGCCGTCGGGTTCTGCCTGAAGCTGTATCCGGGTGCGTTCGTGCTGCCGCTGATCGCATACGTCCTCACGCGGAACGGCACCGCGGAACGACGCTACGACGTGCGCGGCGCCGTCCTGGTCGCGGTCGCCGCGATCACCACCGTCGTGGCGGTGAACCTGCCGTTCGCCCTCATCTCCTACAGCGGATGGCGGGCCTCGTTCACCTTCCAGGAGAACCGTCAGGCCGACCTCACCACCAACTCCATCTGGTATTGGGGCCTGCGTCCGCTGTTCGGTCCGGTCGCCGACGACGTCCCGCTGCCCGCGTACGACCAGACCGTGAGCCTGCTGTCGCCGCTGCTCGTGTGCGTCGCGTTCGCGATCGCCCTGCGGCTCGGCTGGCTGCGGTTCCACCGCGACGGCGTGTACCCGTGGATCGCCGTCAGCGCTGCCATGCTGTGCGGTTTCCTGCTGCTGCACAAGGTTCACTCGCCGCAGTACACGCTGTGGCTCATCCCGTTCTTCGTGCTGCTGCGCGTCCCGTGGGGGCTCGTCGCCGCGTACCTCGTGGCGGACCTGTCGATGGGGATCGGCGTCTTCAAATACTTCGGCGCCCTCGCCGCCCAGGCGGACGCGTCGACGTTCGAGGTGCTGGTGAAGTTCGGGGTGTGGGGTCGTGCGGGGCTGCTGGTGGTGCTGTTCTTCGTGTTCCTGCGCGCCGCCCTGCGGCAACCGCCCGTCCGCGGGCGTACCGGCCCCGAGTCCGGCAGGCAGCCGATGCTGAAATCTCCCGAGCCGGTGCGATGAGCGAATCCTGGTTCGCGCATCTCACTCTCGCCGGACGGCACGTACGCCTCGAGCCGCTGGGCGAGAAGCACGTCGACGGCCTGCTCGACGCCGTCGACGACCCCCGCATCTTCCACTGGACGTCCGTCGCCATCGCCGACCGCGACGACGCCGCGGCGTTCGTCCGCAGCGCCGACGAGGATCCGACCCGGTTGGCGTACGCGCAGATCGACGTCGCCGCCGAGCGGATCGTCGGTTCGACGTCGCTGTATCTGATCGACCCGAAGAATCGCAGTCTCGCGATCGGGCACACCTGGTTGTCGCGTTCCGCGCAGGGCACGCTCATCAATCCGGAGTCGAAACTGCTGTTGCTGCGGCGGGCGTTCGAGGACCTCGGCGCCGTCCGCGTCGAATGGCACACCGACGAACGCAACGCCCATTCCCGCGGCGCCATCGCCAAGCTGGGGGCCGAGTTCGAGGGCATCCTGCGCAAGCACCGGCGTCGCCGCGACGGATCGTGGCGCAACACCGCACTGTTCTCGATGATCGACGAGGAGTGGCCACGGGTCTGCCCCCGACTCGAGGCGCGAGTCGAGGGCTGACGCGGCCGGGTCACGTCACCGGACGGGGGCGGTGGCCGTCACCCGCTTCACGAACTCGACGACGGCCGAGCGCATTTCGCTGCTGCGCGGAACCGCCCCGGACATCCAGAACGCGCCGTGGAGGAGTCCGTCGAAGCGGATCGTGTCCGTGTCGACCCCCGCCTGCCGCAGCGACCCGGCGTACGCCTCCGCCTCGTCGCGGGCCACCTCGTTCTCGGTGGTGAGCACGAGCGCGGGCGGCAGTCCCTCGAGACTCGCGGCGCGACTCGGGACGGCGTACGGATGGGTCGCGTCCTCTGGCGAGGACAGGTAGTTGCCCCAGAACCAGTCGAGGTCGCCCGCGCCGATCAGGTACCCCTCGGCGAACTCCTGCCGGGAGGGGAACTCCGCGTGCGGATCGATCACCGGATAGATCAGTACCTGTCCCCGCAACCCGGGCCCGCCCTCGTCCCGGGCCCGCAGCGCGGTGACCGCGGCCAGGTTGCCGCCGGCGCTGTCACCCATGACGACGACGTTGCCGGGGTCACCGCCATAGTTCCCGACATTGCCTGCCACCCACTGCAGGGCGGCCGACGCGTCGTCGGCGGCGGCCGGAAACCGGTGTTCCGGTGCGCGGCGGTAGGTCGCGGCGACGACGATCGCGCCGGTGCCGTTCGCGACCGCGCGGGCCGGTTCGTCGACGACGTCGAGGTCGCCTGCGACGAATCCGCCGCCGTGGAAGTACAGGACCACCGGGTGCGGCGCGGGACCTTCGGGCACGTAGACCCGCAGCGGGATCTGCGTTCCGCCGCTGTCGTGGGACGCGTCCTCCACCCGGGCGACGGGTTCGGGCGGCGCCTGCAGCCCGGTGAACGTCGCCACCACCGCACGGGCCTCGTCGACGGTCATCTGCTCGAAAGCCTTCAGCCCCTGTGCCTGTAGTCCGGCGATCAGTTCGGCTGCGCGTGAATCGAGTGCCATGTCGGTCTCCTCTGTCGGGTTCGGGGTCAGGACACGGGGGAGGCGACGCGAGCCTCCGCCGGGGTGAGCGCGAAACCGGAGTAGCCGCCTGCGACGACCTCCTCGCAGGTGGCCCGGTAGGTGGGGGCTCCGCCGAGATAGACCATGCAGGCGCGGGGCTTGCCGGGGATGTTGGCGCCCATGTACCAGGAGTTCGTCTCCGGCAGCAGGGTCTGGCTCGCGATCTCGTTGGTCAGTGCGCCCCAGTCGCTTTCGGCCTGCGCGGTGGGCTCGATGACGCCGAGGTCGTTGCGGTTCAGGTGGTCGATCGCGTCGGTGGCGAAGTCGACGTGGTCCTCGATGGCGAGGGGCATGTTGTAGAGCACCGACGGCGACTGCGGCCCGGTGACGAGGAACAGGTTCGGGAACTCGTTGACCATGATGCCGAGGTAGGTCTTGGGTCCGTGCTCCCACTTCTCGGCCAGCGGCAGACCGCCCCAGCCGCGGATGTCCATGGCCATCAGTGGACCGGTCATCGCGTCGAATCCGGTTGCGAGAACGATGGTGTCGACCTCGTAGACGCGGTCGCCGACCCGGACTCCGCTCGCGGTGATCTCGTCGATCGGCGTCGACTTCACGTCGACGACGCTCACAGAGTCGCGGTTGAACGCCTCATAGTAGTTGGTTTCGAGCGGGGGACGCTTGGTGCCGTACGCGTAGCCCGTCGGGGCCAGCGTCGCCGCCTTCGCCGGGTCCTGGACGCGCTCGTGGATGCGCTCCCGGATGTAGTCGGCGATCGTGTCGTTGGCCGCCTTGTCGAACAGGATGTCCTGGTAGGAGTCGATGAACAGCCGGAACCCGCCGGCGTTCCAGCGTTCGTCGAACGTGCGGCGACGCTCCTCGGCGTCGACGGCGAGCGCGGACGGCTGCACCTGAGTGAACGGGACACCGAGGAAGTGGTTGCGCGCCGCGTCCCGGACCTCGCCGTAGTTGCTCTTGATCTCGGCGACCTCGTGCGGGTCGATCGGACCATTGCCGAGGGGAGTCGCGAAGTTGGGGGTGCGCTGGAACACCACCAGTTCGGCGGCGTCCTCGGCGATGAACGGGATCGCCTGGATTCCGCTGGCCCCGGTGCCGATCACGGCCACCCGCTTGCCGGTGAAGTCGGCACCCTCGCGCGGCCAGTTGCCGGTGAGCAGCACCTCGCCGCGGAAGTTGTCGATGCCGCCGAACTCCGGCGTCTTGGGGACGGACAGGTTGCCCGCCCCGGAGATGAAGAAGCGACTCCGCACGACGGCGCCGTCGTCGGTGCGCACCGTCCACACCGAGTCCTCGTCGTCCCAGTGCACGCCGATCACCCGGGTGCCGAACGTGATGTCCTTGCGCAGGTCGAAGCGGTCGGCGACGTGCTCGAGGTAGCGCAGGATCTCCGGTTGCCCGGCGAACTTCTCACTCCACTGCCATTCCTGCTGCAGATCCTCGTCGAACGAGTACGAGTAGTGGACGCTCTCGATGTCGCAGCGGGCTCCCGGGTACCGATTCCAGAACCAGGTGCCGCCCACGTCCGAGCCGGCCTCGAACACCCGCGTCGACAGCTTCATCGTGTCGCGCAACTTGCGCAGCGCGTATAGGCCGGCGAACCCGGCGCCCACGACGACGACATCGACGTCGGCGGAAGAAATGGTCTTTGACATGGTGCTGAGCTCCTCGTGAACGATGGGTTCCGGCTGCGTTCGAGCGGCCAGCCGGGGCATGCCAACCACGATGACCCACGTCACATCACCCCCACACGGGGTAAAACACCCCCTTCGTTACCTGTGTTGGCCGTCACATTCCGATGGGGGTACGTTCGTGCCACGACCTGGCCGCTCGGAAGAGGGAGATCCACTGACTCGCTCGAGAGAACTCACGCGGTCGATGACCAGCTTCATCGGCAGGCGGCGCGAGATCGAGGAAGCCCGGGCCCGCCTGCAGCAGTCCCGGCTCGTGTCGCTGCTCGGCGTCGGCGGCGTGGGCAAGACGCGACTGGCCGAGGAACTCGCGGTCCGCTCAGCGCGCGCCTTCCGCGACTCGGTCCGGTGGATCGACCTCGCATCCGTTCGCGATCCCGACGCGCTGCCCTCCGCGGCCGCCGCGGCCCTCGGCGTCACCGACCAGTCGAGCCGCGCGGTCATGGACAAGGTGATCGACCACCTGCAGTCGCGGCATCTGCTGATCGTGCTCGACAACTGTGAGCATCTGCTCGCCGCCGCAGGGGAATTCGTCGGCACCGTCCTTGCCGCCGCGCCGGAGGTACGGATCCTCACGACGAGCCGCGAGCCGCTCGGGATCGCCGGGGAGCACACGTACGTCCTTCCGCCGCTGAGCACTCCGGGTGACATCGAAGACTGTCGCGCATCGGACATCGCCCCGTTCGAATCGGTGTCGCTGCTGGTGGAACGCGCGCAGAGCGTGGTCGCCGACTTCCGTCTCACCGACGCGAACGCCCACGCCGTCGCGCAGCTGTGCAATCAGCTCGACGGAATCCCGCTCTCCATCGAACTCGCCGCGGTCAGGCTGCGGTCGTTGTCCGCGTCGCAACTCGTCGAACGCCTCGATCAGCGTTTCGCGCTCCTCACCGGCGGCGATCGGGCCGCCCTGCCCCGGCAGCAGACGCTGCGAGCCCTCATCGACTGGAGTTACGAACTGTGCTCCGGCACCGAGCGGCTGTTGTGGTCGCGGCTCGCGGTGTTCCCCGGCAGTTTCGATCTCGAGGCCGCCGAGGCGATCAGCGGATTCGGGGCGCTGTCCGACACCCCGGTCATCGACGTCCTCGACCGGCTGGTCGGAAAAAGCCTTGTCACCGTGGATCGTTCGACCGAGCGACTCCGCTACTCCCAGCTGATGACGGTGCGGGAGTACGGGCACGAACTCCTCGACGCCGACGGCGAACGCGACGAATTGTACCGGCGGCACCTCGAACATTATTCGGCGCGCGCCCGCCGATCGTCGCTCGACTGGTGCGGGCCAGGACAATCCGAGATCCTCGCGGAACTGCGGATCGACCACCCCAACCTCGTCGCCGCTCTCGACTGGGCGCTGCGCGACGACTCGCAGCGGGCCGCGGCCGCGGAACTGGCCGTCGCGCTGCGGTATCACTGGATCGCCGGCGGCAATCTGTCCGACGGACGGAACCGGCTCGAGCGGATACTCCACCGGCTCACCGAACCCACCCGGGAGCGGGGCGACGTGCTGTGGGTGACCGCCTGGACCGCGCTGATCCAGGGTGACCGCGACGCCGCCCGCGAACATCTCGACGAATGCACGGCGATCGCCACGGCACTCGGCGACGACCGGCTGCGCGCGAACGCCGACCACTGGGCAGGCAGCCATGCGATGTTCTCCGGCCGTCCCGGCGACGCCATCTCGTTGTTCCGCGGCTCAATCGCCGTTCAACGCGCCGTCGGCGACACGGCGGCGGCGCTCACCGCGTCATTCGAATTGGGCATGGCGCAAACCTACGACGGCCGCCTCGACGACGCACTGGAGACGTGCCGCGACGTCATCGAGGTGGCCGACGCGCACGGTGAGAAGTGGAACAAGGCCTACGCCCTGTGGGTTTCGAGTGTCGCCTACTTCCATCTCGGCCGACACGACGACGCCGTCGACGCCGCCCGGCAGGCACTGCGGATCCAACGCGATTTCAAGGACAAGATCTGCACCGCCCTGTCGATCGAGGTGCTGTCGTGGGTGGCGGCGTCCAGTGGCGACGCGAGCGCGGCGGCGACCCTGTGCGGCGCCGCGAAAGGTGTGTGGCACCGGCTCGGCACGTCCGTGGCGGCGTTCGGCCCCCAGATCACCGACGACTCGCTGACGTCGGAACGTGTCGCCTCCGGCAAGGTCGGGCCGGACGAGTTCGCCCACCTCGCGGCGCCGGCGGTCCGGCTCACCATCGACCAGGCCGTCGACCTCGCACTCGGCACCCGGACCGAGGACGCGCCGGCCACCATCGTCGAACCGTCGCCGCTCACCAAGCGGGAACAGGAGATCGCCGAACTGCTCGCCCAGGGGCTCAGCAATAAGCAGATTGCCGAGGCCCTGGTGATTTCGCGGCGCACCGTCGACGGGCACGTCGAGCACATCTTCGACAAGCTGGCCGTCGGGTCCCGCACCCAGGTGGCGGCGTGGGTCGCGGCGCGGGCGCATCCCCCCGCCGCGGACAGCGGCCGATAACCGGGACGTAACCACCCGGTGCCCGAAAGGCACTGCACAGTCGGGCATCTGGACGGGGTCTATACTCCACGTCGTCGCCCACCGGCCGTGGGCAGGACCACGGGGAGGCAACGCATGACGTCGCAGCAGCAGGACACCGGGGCGGACTACCGCGGGCCGCTCGCACCGCCGCCCGCCAGCGGTCTACCGCTCGCCGTCGTCGCGATTATCGCGTTCGTGCCGTTCGGCATCGTCGCGCTTCTGCGGTCGCTCACCGTCCACCGGCGGTGGGAGCGGGGCGAGTACGACCTTTCGGTGCGCGCCGCCGCCGACGCCCGCCAGTGGTCGATCCGCGCGATCGCCCTCGGCGTCTCGATCGCGGTGTTCGCGGTCGGGGCCGCGCTGGTGCTCTCGACGCCCTAGGGCGAAACGCCAGATGCGGGAGTCGCTTCCACCCGGACCCGCGGACGCAACCAGTCCGGCAGCCACCGCGGCTGCGCATCGGGCGCCTGGTCGAGCACCCCGCCCGCCATATCGTCGATGAAGCCGTACCGCACGAGGTCCTCGCCGGGCCGGTAGATCTGGCGGACGATGAGCGCACAGATGACCACGACCGCGACGTCGCGGACCACCACCGCGGCGGTGAACCACTGCTCGGGGAGCCCCTTGTTCGACACGCCGAGGTAGTAGAACATGCGCGGCACCCACACGAGTGCGTCGATCGTCATCCAGGCCAGCAGGATCCGCCGGTGCGGGAACGCGAGCACGGCCAGCGGCACGAGCCACAACGAATACTGCGGGCTCCACACCTTGTTGGTGAGCAGGAAACCCGCGACCAGCAGGAAACACAGTTGAGTGAGCCGCGGCCGCCGGGGCGCCGTCAGCGCGACGTACCCGATCCCGGCGCACACGAGCGCGAACAGCAGGAACGACACCGCGTTCAGCACGGTGGGCGCCTCACCGGCGGACAGGACGCCGTCGAATCCGGTCCAGCCCGTGAACGAGGAGATGACGTTGTAGACGGAGTCCGGGTCGGCGCCGCGTTCGGAATTGAGCCGGAAGAATTCGGCCCAGCCGCGCGGGAACAGCACGGCGATCGGCAGATTCACCGCGACCCACGCGCCGACCCCGGTCAGCGCCGTCACCGACCAGTCCCGCACCTTCCCGGTGCGCAGGCACAGCACCAGCAGAGGTCCGAGGAGGAGCAGCGGATACAGCTTGGCGGCGCCGCCCAGCCCGAGCAGAATGCCGGCGAGCACCGGCCGCTTCCGCGACCACGCCAGCAGCCCGCCCGCCGCGAAAGCCGTTGCGAGCGGATCGAAGTTCGTGAACGCGTGCACGATCACGAGCGGGGACGCGGCGATCAGCGCGGCGTCCCAGATCCGGCGGCCGGCCAGCAGCGCACTCGCCCAGACGGTGACCAGCCAGGCCAGTGCCAGACCGAACGCGACGACGTTGAAGTAGATCGCGACCTGCAGGGCACCGGGCAGCCAGCGCACCGCGTCCCACGACTTCGCGATCGTCATCGCGCCGTACTGGTAGAGGCCGGAGATCACCGGGTATTCCATGTAGCGGCGCTGGATCTGGCCGTTGCCGGCCTGTTCCTCCCACCACTTCTTGTAGGGGAACGCGCCCTCGTTCAACCGTTCCGCGCCGTACAGGGGCACCGTGTCCGAGTAGCACATCGCGACGTACTGCCTGCTGCCGCTCCAGTCGAGCCCGAGCGCACCGTTCTCGCCGACGGGAGCCTGCTGGATGCACGGCGCCTTCGCGAACCAGCCGAGCGCGAGAAACACGATCGCCAGCAACAGGATGGCGCGCATCGGCGTGAAGAACCGGCTGCGTCCGACGACGGCGTGCCGCCCGACCGGACCACCGATCACGCCGGACAGATCGGCGGTCAGCGGGTCGGTGCGCCCGGGAAGGTCCCGCCAGTCCGCGGAACGCCGATCCTTCGCCAGCGGCGCGGGCGAGACGGAATTCGTCTCGCCCGCGCCGGGGACGGAGTGCGCGTCACGGTTGTCGGCCACTCCGCGAGGCTACCGGTCGCCGTTAACGGGTCGGAACCTGCTGCTGGCCGTTGCCGTTACCGGCGTTCGGCGGTGTCGTCGTCTCCGGTTCCGCAGGCACGGCGGGGGCCGGCGTGGTCTGCCGCGGTGCCAGACCCGGAATCGGGATGGTGATGCCGGGCAGGATCTCCACCGGCGACGGCGTCACGACCACCGGCGGCACGAGTTCCGTCGGCAACTGGAACGTGCTCGACGGCGGCGCCGACGTCTTGGTCGGTGCGGGCGCCGAATAGGCCGGGACACCCGACTGGCCACCGATGGCACCCGGCTTCGGGAACTTCTCGACGTCGGTGCCCTCGAGGGCGCCGTCCATCGTGTCCTTCCAGATGTCGGATGGCAGACCGGAACCGTAGATCATGGCGCCGCCGCTGTTCTCCAGCGCCGTACCGTCCGTGGTTCCCACCCAGACCGCCGTGGACAGCGACGGGGTGTACCCGACCATCCAGGCGTCCTTGTTCTGCCCGGTGTCGCCGAGCTGCGCGGTGCCCGTCTTCGCGGCCGACGGACGTCCGCCCGCCAGGTTGTGGTTGCGGGAGTACCCGGCGATGGGCTCCATCGCCGACGTCACGTTGTCGGCGACGTCCTTGTCGATGCGTTCCTCGCCGGTGTCGCCGCCGCGGTCGAGCAGCACGGTTCCGTCCGCGCTCACGACCTTCTGCACGAAGTGCGGGGCGTGATACGTGCCCGACGCGGCCAGCGTGGCGTACGACGACGCCATGTCGAGGACCCGCGACTGGTACTGGCCGAGCACGATGCCGTTGTTCGGACCACTGCCGTCCGGCTCCGTCAGCGACGGCCCGACACCCGGGATCTCCTTCGGGATGCCCGCCTTGTGGGCCATGTCGGCGATCGCCTGCGGTCCGCCGTCGAGTTCGAGTTCCTGACGGTAGAAGCTGGTGTTCAGCGAGCGCTTCAGGGCCTCGGCGATGGTGCAGGTGCCGCAGCCCTCGCCTTCGACGTTGCTGATGGTGATGCCGTTGACCGTGAGCTCCGAGCTGTCGTACATCTGCGACAGCGGGATGCCCTGGTCGAGGGCCGCGGCGAGACCGAACACCTTGAACGACGAACCGGTCTGCAGGCCGGCGTTCGCGAAGTCGTACCCGCCGCCGTCCTCGCCGCCGTAGTACGCCCGCACCGCGCCGGTCTTCGGGTCGACCGACACGACACCGGTGCGCAGGTTCTCCGGCTCACCCTCCATGTTCGAGCGGACCGAATCCACGGCCGCGGCCTGGGCGACCGGGTCGATCGTGGTGGTGATCTCGAGGCCCTCGGTGTTGAGCAGCTGCTCGCTGATCCCCGCCTCACCCAGCTCCCGCAGGACCTGGTTCTTGATCAGACCCTCCGGTCCGGAATCCTGGTTGCCGTTGTCGACCTGAGCGATCGGCACGTACGGCGGATACTGCATCACCGACCGGGCCGACTGCTGAAGCGTCCCCGCCGACACCATGCCGTCCAGCACGTAGTTCCAGCGCGCCTGCGCACCCTCCGGGTTGGTCTCCGGGTCGAGCAGCGACGGCAGCTGGATCGACGACGCCAGCACGGCGCTCTCCTCGACCGTCAACTGGTCGACGGGCTTGTTGAAGTACGCCTTCGACGCGGCCGCGATGCCGTACGCACCACGCCCGAAGTAGATGGTGTTCAGGTACGCGGCGAGGATGTCGTCCTTGGTCCACTCGCGGGCCATCTTCGACGAGATGACGAGTTCCTTCATCTTTCGCGTCAGCGAACGCTCGGAACCGACCATCGTCTTCTTCACGTACTGCTGCGTGATGGTCGAGCCACCACCGGCGCTGTCCTTGCCCAGGACGTTGTCGCGGGCGGCACGCGCGAAACCACCGATGGAGAAGCCGGGGTTCGAGTAGAAGTCCCGGTCCTCGGCAGCGAGCACCGCGTCCCGGGTGTGCTTCGGGATCTGGTCGAGCGTCACCTCGGTGCGGTTGCCCTCCGGCGGCACCACCTTGCTCAGCACCGACGTGCCGTCGGACGCGTAGATCGTGGCCACCTGGTTGGTCTTGAGGTCGCCGGGACGCGGGACGTCCTGGACGACGTAGGCGGCCATGAACAGCAGGATCGGAATGATCAGACCCAGCGCGACACACGCGTACGCAGCCCGTCGCACGATCTTCCACCGCGACTTCTTCACAGCCGTCTTCTTTCCACCCTTCGGCGGTTCACCACCGCGGCCGCCACCGGTCTTGCGGCCGTTCGGCGGCGGGCCCGGCGGGCGCCCGCCGGGGCCCGACTGGTTACGCGCCACCGGGGGCGCACCGGCGGGACGTCCGGGCGGGGGACCCGGACGACGCGGCGGGGGACCCGGGGGACGGCCACCACCCTGCGGCGGCGGACCGGGACGACGCGGCGGCGGGCCGGGGGGACGGCCACCACCCTGCGGGGGCGGGGGCGGCATCCGACGCGGCGCAGGTCCACCCGCAGGCTGTCCGCCGCGGGGTGGTGGACCTCCGGGGCGCCCCTGTGGCGGGGGGCCACTCGGTCGTCTCGGTCCGTTCGGTCGATCACCCGGGGCGTTGCTGCGGGGGGAACTCACGTACAAATCTCCAGTGGTTGTGGACCGGCTTCAGTCCTGCGTTACGTCGGTGGGCATTCTTCGGCCCGCGTCCGTGTTCGGGCGTGTGTCTACTCGCTCGCGGTGCGACGGCTCGGAGGCCGAGGCCGTGGCGACGACCGCCTGGGCCGTTTCGGTGCGGGAACGGTACCGAGAACATAGGACTGGACCAAATGGTTCCAGCTGCACGTCCGGCACACCTCGACCACGTGAACCGAGAACTCCTCCTGAGTGGACGCAAGACGCACCAACTCCTCGGCCGTACGAGCCGAACCCGACACCGGGCCCAACTTGTCGCCGAAGACCCAGGAAACCAGAGTCAACTGCTCCTTACGGCAGATCGGGCACACCACGTCACTGCCCTTGCCGTGGAACTTTGCGGCACGAAGCAGGTAGGGGCTGGCGTCACAGACCTCCGTGACACCCGTCCTGCCCGAGTAGACCTCGGCCAGGAGAGACCGGCGCTGAAGCGCATAGTCCACCACCTGCCGCTGTATCCGCACGGAGACCAGAGTACGTGCGTCGCGTTCGGAGAGAAGGGGTCGGTCGAGTGACGCTGGTCAAACACGGTTGCCGCACTACGATGCCGGTGTGGCCTCTGGACCGTCCCCGCAGACTCGCGCACGTGACCTCGACCGGGTCAACGCATGCAGCCAACTCGACGCCGCCTACGCCGACGGCCAGCTCGGTGCCGGCGAGTACCACGACCGGTCCGCCCAGGCCATGTCCGCGAAGACCCTGGCCGAGCTGAATCTGCTGATCAGCGACCTGCAGCTGCCCTCGGCCGTCACGGAACAGGCACCCGTCCGGGCCCCGGGAACACCCCGCCGGGCGCTGCGGATCGCCGTCGCATGCGGGGCGGTGATCGCGGTCGGCGCGATCGGTCTCGCGGTCACCGAGCAGGACGGCCCGGACCCCGTCGTCACACCGGCCCCGGTGCAGGTCGAGAAGCCGCTGGCCCAGCCGGAGGTCGCGGTGCCGGCGGTCGAGCCGATCATCGTGGGCCCGGCGCAGCCCCTCACCCAGGACGGGATCTACGCCCTCTTCGAGCAGTACCGGCAGAAGTTCGGCGACCTCACCGTCCACGAACTGGGCTTGTACGACGAGTACGCGATCCTGTCGCGGACGGCCCCGGACGCACCCGACAAGGTCGACCGGTACGACTTCCGCGGCGGATTCAAGGCGTCGGGCACCCGCACGCAGCGCCTCCCCGGAACCGGCGAGGTCGACCTCGCGCAGGTCGACGTCCCCGCACTCGTCGCGCTCATCGCCGACGCACCCCGGCTGATCGGCGTCCCGGACGGCAGCATCGGGCACATCCTCCTCGCCGACGGCGGCAAGGGACCCACCATCAACGTGTACGTCTACGACAAGGCCCAGACCGGCGGCGGCTATCTGCGGGCGACACTCGGCGGAGACGTGTGGCAGGTGAATCCCGCGAACTAGGGTGCGTCTCCCAATCCCTCTCGGATGCACCTGGCGAAACAATCGTCGTCCGGCAAGGCGGAGGAGAAGCCGATACCGGGTTGTATCGGCGCCGACGACAACGCAGCAGGGCGGCGATTGGGCGCCAGGAGCGCCGAATGAGGATTGGGAGACACACCCTCAGCGCTCTAAGATCCTCGGGTGGCCAGCCGATACCCACCGAACACGCGCGCGCGAGACGTCGATCGAGCCAACACGTCCGCACTGCTCGATGCCGCGTTCGGCGACGGCCAGATCAACGAGGCGGAACACCGCGCGATGTCCGAACTCGCCGCGGAGGCCCGCACCCTGACCGACCTCGACGTTCTGGTCAGCGACCTGCAACGGCCCGCCGACGCACCGCCGGACGCACGGCCCCCGCGCGACACCGCCAAGCCCTGGTTCCCGCTCGCCGTTGCCGCGGTCGCGGTCGTGGCGGCGGTCGGCGCCTTCGGCCTCGCCGACGGCGAGGACGCGGAGGCCTCCGTGACGCCCGTCGCGCAGCAGGTCGATTTCGATTCCGTCGAACCGGTGGTCGTCGCGACCCCGAACCCCGTATCCCCCGAGGGCATGAAAGTCTTCCTCGACCGGTACCGCGCCAAGTTCGGCGACCTGATCGTCGACGACCTCACCCTGCACGAGGGCGGCCACGCCAGCCTCGAACGCGCGCTCCCACTCGAGCCGAACCGCATGGTGAGCTACGACTACCGCGGCGGGTTCACACCCTCCGGAACTCCGACCACCCGGAAGGTCGACACCCCCGTGTTCGACCTGTCGACGCTGAACCTCGACCGGATCGGCGGAACGGTCGCGGGCGCCCCGGTGAGCCTGAATGTCCCCGACGGAAAAGTCAGTCACATCTCGTTCCAGACCGACAACGGAGGCCCCACCGTGTCGATCTACGTGAACAACGAGTTCAGCGAGAGCGGACACATGGAACTCACCCCGTCCGGTGAACCTCTCAGCGTCCGCCCCTTCGGCCGATAGGACGCAGATGTCCAGGACCCCACTCGCCGGCATCCGCGCCCGCGACTCCGACCGCGCCGACACGTGCGGGCTGCTCGACGCCGCACTGGCCGACGGCCAGCTGTCCGCCTCGGAACACGCCTCCCGCACCTCCACCGCGATGCGGGCGAAGACGTTCGGCGAACTCGAACGCCTGATCGGGGACCTTCAGATCCCCAGCCGGCTCGCGGCCAGCCCCGTCGTGTCGCCGCGCCGCCGCCGGTCGCCCCGCCGATGGGTGTACGCCGCGATCCTCGTTGTCGCCGCGGCCGCCGTCGGCGGGATCGCCGGAGCCGTCGCGAACAGCGATCTCGGCCCGTCGAAATCGGTGCCGAACCTGACCACCGGCGCCGGCCTGCACTTCTTCCTCGCCGAGTACCGCGCCGAGTACGGCGACACCGTCGCCGACGAACTCGGCCTCTACCCGGAACACGCCGTCGTCGACCGGCCGGCCTCCGGCAACTCCAGACAGTCCGACTCCTACCTCTACGACGGCGAGTTCGACGACTGGGGCAGCTCCTCCAGCCGCCCCGCCGACGAGAGGTCCTTCGACCTCGGCACCGTCGACCAGGTCGCGATCGCCGGACTCCTCGCCGGAGCACCCGAAACCCTGCGGGTCCCCGACGGGACGGTGGAGATCGTGTCCTTCCGCTACGAACCCGGCTCCGACGACGGATCGCCGACCATCTCCATCCACGTGAAGAACGCCGACGGCAACAGCGGGCACATGGTCGTCGGATTCGACGGCGAGCCGTTCGACATCTACCCGTACGAGGACTGAAAGTCCGGCGGCCGTTCGCCGTCGCCGGGGTTCGCCGTCGCCGGGGTTCGCCGTCGCCCAATGTGACATCCGTTCAGTCAGACGGCACCGGTGTGACATTCGGCGACGCAGCCACCGGTACCCGACCACCGCCCGACCACCCCCGCCGTCGCCCAATGTGACATCCGTTCAGTCAGACGGCACCGGTGCGACATTCGGCGACGCACCCACCGGTACCCGACCAGGGTCGACAACCTGCGACGGCTTGTCCCATGTATCGAGCGGGCGTATCGTCCTATATATCGGTGCGATATAGTTTTGAATCGCATCACACGGTTAGGTCGGGCGACTCAGGGGGTGGACATGCTCGAATTGGCAATTCTCGGGCTGCTCCACGAGTCACCCATGCACGGATACGAGCTACGCAAACGGTTGACGGGACTCCTGGGCGCTTTCCGCGCCTTCTCCTACGGTTCCCTCTACCCGACGCTCCGACGCATGCAGGCAGACGGACTGATCGCCGAGGACGCAGGTCCTCCGGGGACCGTCAAGCGTCGCGCCCGCCGCGTCTACCAGCTCACGCCGATCGGCAAGGAGCGGTTCAAGGAACTGGTCGCCGACACGGGTCCGCAGAACTACACCGACGATGGATTCGGCGTTCATCTCGCCTTCTTCAGCCGCACCCCCGCCGAGGCGCGGATGCGGATTCTCGAAGGCAGACGACGCCAGGTCGAGGAGCGCCGGGAGGGGCTTCGAGACGCGATCGGCAGAGCGAGCGGCACGCTGGATCGCTACACCAAGCAGCTCCACCAGCTCGGCCTCGAATCCAGTGAGCGCGAAGTGCGCTGGCTCAACGAGCTGATCGCCGCCGAGCAATCGACAGCAACACCTAAGAAAGAAGGAGAACCCGACCATGGGTGAGAACAGCACCGCGGTGCGCGTAGCCATTGTGGGCGTGGGGAACTGTGCCTCGTCCTTGGTTCAGGGCGTGCAGTACTACAAGGACGCCGACGAGACGGCGACCGTTCCCGGCCTCATGCACGTCAAGTTCGGCAAGTACCACGTGCGCGACGTGCAGTTCGTCGCCGCGTTCGACGTCGACGCCAAGAAGGTCGGATTCGACCTGTCCGAGGCCATCTTCGCCAGCGAGAACAACACCATCAAGATCGCCGACGTCCCGCCGGCCGACGTCCCGGTGCTGCGCGGCCCCACCCTCGACGGCATCGGCAAGTACTACGCCGAGACCATCGAGATCTCCGAGGCCGAGCCCGTCGACGTCGTCAAGGCCCTGAAGGACGCCAAGGTCGACGTGCTGGTCTCGTACCTGCCCGTGGGCTCCGAGGACGCCGACAAGTTCTACGCCCAGTGCGCCATCGACGCGGGTGTCGCGTTCGTCAACGCCCTGCCCGTGTTCATCGCCTCCGACCCCGAGTGGGCCGCGAAGTTCAAGGACGCCGGCGTCCCGATCGTCGGTGACGACATCAAGTCGCAGGTCGGCGCCACCATCACCCACCGCGTGATGGCGAAGCTCTTCGAAGACCGCGGCGTGCAGCTCGACCGCACCATGCAGCTGAACGTCGGCGGCAACATGGACTTCAAGAACATGCTCGAGCGCGACCGCCTGGAGTCGAAGAAGATCTCCAAGACGCAGGCCGTGACGTCGAACCTGACCCGCGACCTCGGTCCGGGCAACGTGCACATCGGCCCGTCGGACCACGTCGGCTGGCTCGACGACCGCAAGTGGGCGTACGTCCGCCTCGAGGGTCGCGCGTTCGGTGACGTTCCGCTGAACCTGGAGTACAAGCTCGAGGTCTGGGACTCCCCGAACTCGGCAGGCATCATCATCGACGCCGTCCGCGCGGCCAAGATCGCCAAGGACCGCGGCATCGGTGGACCCGTCTACCCGGCGTCCGCGTACCTGATGAAGTCCCCGCCGGTCCAGATGGCGGACGACAAGGCTCGCGCCGAGCTCGAGGCGTTCATCATCGACGCGGAGTAAACACCGCGCAGCAGCAGTAGGGCGAATGCACCTTTCGACGTCTTCACGGCGACGAAAGGTGCATTCGCCTTTGTGTTCGATTTCTTGTCAGACCCTCCCTCTACGGTGACACCCAGGATTCATCGAGGGAGGCGTGATGTCCGACAACACTTTCGATCGCGAGATCGACGACGCCTGGACCGAGCTCCAGGACCGTCTGACCGGCTACGTGCACGCGATGGAGGACGACGACGAACTGGTGCTGCAGTCGCAGTACGACAGCGTCGACGAGGGCCTCGTCGAGACCGCCGCATGTGTGCGGTTCTTCGCCTGGGCCGGCGACAAGGTGCGGTGCGAGGTGCCGTCCAATCGCTTCCTGCACCCGGCGCGGGCGCTCACCGCGGAGGAGCACGAGCGGCTGATCGAACTCGGCTGGAACCTCCCCGACCTGTGCGGGCACGTCGACGAGGGCAACGGTTCCGCGTCGTACTACCTCGACGCCGACCGGGAGGACGCCCCCCTGCTGGCGTCGATGACGGTCACCGTGTTCCGGGAGATCTGGGACCTTCTGCATCCCTCGTTCCTGAAGGCGATCACCGGCGGCCGGGACGAGACCGCCGACTTCGGCGCCGCCGACGTCCCCGCCCAGCTGCGCGACGGCACCGGCTTGCGCGACCGTGTCGATGCCGCGGTCGAGGCCATGCTCGAGCAGGCGCCGGGTAAGGACGCGGACGGCGACATCCTCGTCTGGGTCGGCGACCTCCCCACGTATGTGCGGGTGATCGAGGAGGACGCCCGCGTCGAGGTGTTCGCCCGCGTGGTCCACATGATCAGCGACCGCACGCGCGCAGCGGAGGCGCTCGCCGACCTCAACCGCCAGTGGCCCGACATCAAGTTCCTGCTCATCGTCGACAACGTGGTCGCCGTCATGCGCGTCGACGGATCACCGTTCGTCGCCGATCACCTGGTGTCGGTGTTCCGGATGTTCGAGCATTTCGTGGACACCGTCGACGACGCGTTCGCCGAAAAGCTTGGCGGCAAACTCAATTCCACACCCGACGCCACGACCTCGTCCGCCGAGCACGAATGCGCGGACGAGTTCCCCGCCGCCCTCGTGACCCTGATCCACCTCGACTCAGAGAGCGGCCTCGACCCCGACGACGTCGCGGAAATCTGCGGACGCGACCGCGACACCATCCTCGAGTTCCTCCGCCTCTGTTCCGAGCAGGAAATCGAGTGGCGTCACAACGCCGAACTCGCCCGCGAGGAGGAACCCGAGGAGGCCGACATGTGCGAGGACGAGTCGAGGGCGTGGGCCAAGACGAAGGAAAGCCTCCGCGCCGCGCTGCGAGTTGTGGTGCTGCCGCACCGGACTCCGCCGCGCGGCGGGTTCCAGAACCTCGGCTAACCCGGCAGCGGGATGATGACGCCCGGCAGGATTTCGATCTGGGTGGGCGCCGGGACGGGTGCGGGCACCGGCGGAACGGGCGGTACCGGGACGGCCGCCGGGGGCGGAACCTCGACGGGTGCGGGCGTGGGGGCACCGGGCGGCGGGACGACCCCGCTGGTGCCGGGAGCCGTTCCGTCGCCGGCGGTTTGACCGCTCCACGCCGGCACACCGGCCTGGCCGCCGATCGGGTCGGGCCACGGGAAGTCTTCCCAGTCCGTGTCGTCGAGCGCGCCGTCCATCGTGTCTTTCCAGATGTCGGAGGGCAGACCCGAACCGTAGATCAGCCCACCCCAGGAGTTGTTGATGGCGGTCGCGTCGGCCTTGCCGATCCACACCGCCGTCGACAGCGACGGTGTGTACCCGACCATCCAGGCGTCCTTGTTCTCACCGGTGTCACCGAGTTGGGCCGTGCCGGTCTTCGCCGCGGACGGTCGTCCCCCCGCCAGCGCGTGGCCGCGCGAATAGGAGGCGATCGGCATCAGCGCCTGGCTGATGTTGTCGGCGACGGCCGCGTCGAGTCGCTGCTCGCCGGGGCTGGGCGCCCGGTCGAGGAGCACGACACCGTCGGCGGTCACGACCCGCTGCACGAAATACGGCTGGTGGTAGACGCCGGACGCCGCGAGCGTCGCATAAGCGGACGCCATGTCGATCGGCCGCGACAGGTACTGGCCGAGGACGATGCCGCCCTCCGGTTCGCCGCCGTTCTCGCTGAGCGTCTTGCCCTGCACTCCGGGGATGAATTCCGGAATCCCGGCCTTGTGGGCGGCGTCCGCGATGGCCTGCGGGCCGTTGTCCATCGACATCATCAGCCGGTAGAAGCTCGTGTTCAGCGACCGCTTCGTCGCTTCCGCGATGGTGCACGTGCCGCAGGACTCGCCCTCCACGTTGCCGATCTGCACACTGCCGACGGTCAGCGGGGCACTGCTGAACCGGGCCGAGAGCGGGATGCCCTGATCCAATGCGGCGGCCAGTCCGAAGACCTTGAATGAAGACCCCGTCTGCAACGGCGCCTGCGCGTAGTCGAAGCCGGCGCCGTCCTCGCCGCCGTAGTACGCGCGCACACCGCCGGTGCGCGGGTCGATGGACACGACCGCGGTCCGCAGCGCGGGATCCTCACCCTCGAGGTTGTCGTGGACGGCGTCGATCGCGGACTGCTGCGCCCTCGGATCGATCGTGGTGGTGATCTGCAGGCCCTCGGTGTTGAGGGTCTGCTCGGAGATCCCCGCATCCGACAGCTCGCGCAGCACCTGGTTGCGGATCAGGCCGTCGGGGCCGGGCGCGGAGTTGGCGTCGGTGGGCCGGTTGGACGGCGCCGTGAGCGGGAACTCCGCGGCGCTGCGGTCCTGCTGGCTGAGCACACCCATCGAGACCATGCCGTCGAGGACGTAGTTCCACCGCGCCTGCAGCTGGTCGAGGTTCGCTTCGGGGTCGAGGTAGGACGGGCTCTGGATCACCGAGGCGAGCACCGCGCCCTCGGCCACGGTGAGGTCGCCGACCGGTTTGTCGAAGTACGCGCGCGACGCCGCCTCGATGCCGTACGCGCCGCGACCGAAGTAGATGGTGTTGAGGTAGGCGGCGAGAATCTCGTCCTTCGACCACTCGCGGGCCATCTTGGTGGAGATCACGAGTTCCCGCATCTTCCGGTACACGTTGCGGTCCGCGCCGACCAGCACGTTCTTGACGTACTGCTGGGTGATCGTCGACCCGCCACCCGCGCTTTCCTTGCCGAGGACGTTGTCGCGGGCGGCGCGCATGAAACCGGTGACCGAGAACCCGGGGTTGGAGTAGAAGTTGCGGTCCTCCGCCGACAGGACGGCGTCACGGACGTGCTGGGGAATGGCGTCGAGCGCGATCTCGGTGCGGTTGCCCTCGGGCGGGATCACCTTGGTCAGTTCGGTGGTGCCGTCGGCGGCGAAGACGGTGGCCACCTGGTTGGTCTTCATGTCCGACGGCCGCGGGACCTCGGCCCGGATGTAGCTGACCAGGAAGACGACGAGCGGGATGACCAGCAGCAACGCGATCACGACCAGGCTCACCCGGCGGACCGTGCGCCACCGGTTAGGCGTCTTCGTCCCGCCCGGTGGTGGGGTGCTCGTGGCGGCCGAACCGTCGTCTGCGGGCGGTGTGTCTCCCGGATCGGAGGCACGATTGTCCGTCGCGTCGTTGCCAGAACTCACTTACACACTCCCGGTCAGTTATCCGGTCACGGAGGATCGTCGCACCCACCCGTACGTATGTTATGTGAATGGCCGTCAGTGTGATGTGCGGCGCGCTATCGCTCAGCAACTATCCGTACCGACCGGACTGTTTCAGCGCACCCGATTCCGGGCGGTGATCGCCAGCCCCGACAGCACCAGGCACCCGAGCAGCACCAGCGCGGGCGTGACGCCGGGATCGCCGCGGAAGACCTCGACGACCGCGGCGACGAACGCCATGACCGTGAAGAACCCGAGAATCCCGATCAGAACCTCGAGCCGCTGCCGCTTCGCCACCGGATGCATGGAGCGCGCCTAACTCTTCACGCCGCCGGCCGTCAGGCCCGACACGATGCGACGCTGGAACAGCAGCACCATGATCACCAGCGGAATGGTGACGATCGTGCCGGCCGCCATGATCGCCGCGTACGGGACGACGTGCGGGTCGTTGCCGGAGAACCGGGCGATGGCGACCGTGACGGGTTCGGTGGCGTCGCTGGAGAGCTGGCTGGCCAGCAGGTATTCGTTGACGGTCGCGATGAACGCGAGGATGGCCGTCGTGAACAGGGCCGGCGCCGCGAGCGGCAGCATCACCAGCCGGAACGCCTGCCCGCGGCTGGCGCCGTCGATACGGGCCGCCTCCTCGAGTTCCCAGGGAAGTTCCTTGAAGAACGACGTCAGTGTGTAGATGGTGAGCGGCAGGACGAACGAGATGTTCGGGATGATCATCGCCTGGTACGTGCCGATCCAGCCGATGTTCGTGAACAGCTGGAACAGCGGGGTGACCAGGGCGACGACGGGGAACATCGACGCCCCGAGCACGATGCCGACCACCACGTACTTGAACCGGAACTCGATGCGGGCCAGCGCGTAGGCGGTGAAGATGCCGACGGCGAGCGCGATGACGGTGGTGATGCCGCCGATGATCATGCTGTTGACGACGGCCCGGGTGAAGTTGTTGCCGCTGCTCGTCGACAGTGCGTTCTGGAAGTTCTCGAGCGTGACGTGTGTGGGCCACGGGGTGGTGTCGAACGTGTAGTCCGGGTCGCGGAACGCCGTCACCATCATCCAGTAGAACGGCGCGAGCCCCCAGACCAGGATGATCGCGACACCGATGTAGATGCGGGAGTTCTTGAACGCGAGCCGCTTCGGACGGTTGCGGGCGGGAGGTTTGCTCGGGAGTTCGAGCTCCGGGGCGCGGTGGGTCACGGCTTCGGGCCCTTTCGCTGGGCTTCCTGAGTTTCGACGGCGTTGGCGCCGAGGAATTTCACCAGCACGAAGGCGACCGCGAAGATCAGGAGGAACGTGATGGTCGAGAGTGCGGACGCGCTGTTGAACCCTTGCCGCACCTGGTCGACCACGAGGATCGACACCGTCGTGGTGGCCGGGTTGCCGCCGGTCAGGATGGCGGGCAGGTCGTACATGCGGAGGGCGTCCATCGTGCGGAACAGGATCGCGACCATCAGCGCCGGCTTCACCAGCGGCAGCGTGATCTGCCGGAACCGCTGCCAGGCGGAGGCCCCGTCGACCCGCGCCGCCTCGTACACGTCCTGCGGGATCATCTGCAGGCCGGCGAGGATCAGCAGGGCCATGAACGGGGTGGTCTTCCAGACGTCCGAGATGATCACCGCGAATCGGGCCGGCCAGGCATCCGACGTCCACAGGATCTCGGTGCCGAGGAGGCGGTTGGCGATGCCGTCGTAGGCGAAGATGAAGTACCAGAGCTTGGCGGTGACCGCGGTCGGGATGGCCCACGGGATCAGGACCGCCGCGCGGAGCAGGGCGCGGCCCTTGAACGTCTTGCCCATGATGATCGCCATCCACAGGCCGATCGCGACCTCGAGGGTCACCGTGACGACGGTGAAGAACGCGGTGTTCCCGACCGCCGACCAGAACTGGGATCCGAGCGTGCCGGGCGGGCACGCGACCGCCACCCCGCTCGGGGACGTGCACTGCTGAAGAATCCAGTGCGTGTAATTGGTGAGTCCGGCCCAGCCGCCCTCGACGAACATGCCGGTCGACGGATCGAGTCCCGCGTCCTTCTGGAACGACATCACCACGGCCCGGACCACCGGGTAGCCGATGACGACGGCCAGCACGACCAGGGTCGGCACCACCAACAGCCACGCGCGACGACCGCTCAGCCCGCTGCTTCGCGTGTTCGCGCTCTTCTCACGCGAACCGCGGCCGGGGTCGGAACCCCCGGCCGCGGGACGGGCCGGCGCTCCACTGGTGGTCCCAGTCGGAACGGCCATGTTCACTCCTGATGCTCTACGAGCCTGCGGACTGGATGCCGGACTGCATGTCCGTGATCGCCTGATCCACCGACTTCTCACCCTTGATGGCAGCGTAGGCGTTGTCCTGCACTACCTTCGACACCGCCGGGTAGAACGGCGTGACCGGACGCGGAACGGCGTTCTCGATCGACACCTTCAGCGTCGGCATGAACGGGTACGCCGCGATGATCTCCGGGTCGTCGTACAGTGCGGCGCGGACCGGCGGCAGCGAGCCCATCGCGATGATCCGCTGCGCCTGCTCACCCTGCAGGAACGTGAGGAAGTCGCGGGCCGTCGCCTTGTTCTCGGAGTATGCGCTGATGGCCGCGTTGTAGCCGCCGAGCGTCGAGGCGCCGATGCCGTCCTTGCCGGGCAGCGGGGCGACCGCGAACTTGCCCTTCACCGCGGACGAATCCTTGTCGGCGGTGCCGTACACGTACGGCCAGTTGCGCAGGAACAGCGCCTTGCCGTCCTCGAACGCCTTCTGGCTCTCGGGCTCCTTGAACGTGGTGTCCTGGGCCGGGATGTCGCCGTTCTTGAAGTTGTCGACCAGGACCTGCAGGCCGGCGCGGGCCTCGGGGCTGTCGACGGTGGGGGTCTTGCCGTCCTCGCCGACGAACGAGCCGCCGTACGCGTTGATGACCTCGGCGGTGTTCACCGTCAGGCCCTCGTACGGGGCGAACTGACCGGCGTAGCAGTCGATGTTGTTGGTCTTCGCGACCTCACACGCGGCGGCAAGTTCAGTCCATGTCTTCGGTGCGGCGGGCAACAGGTCGCTGCGGTAGTACAGCAGGCCGCCGTTGGTGTTCTTCGGCGCCGCGTACTGGGTGCCGTTGTAGGTGGCGCTGTCGACCGTGGCGGGGAGGATTCCGGTGTTGTCCACCGCGAACTCGCCGGTCAGCGGCTGCAGCCAGCCCTTGGCCGCGAATTCCGCGGTCCAGGGGACGTCGAGGGCGACGACGTCGTAGTCGGACTGCTTGGCCTGCAGGTGCTGGACCAGGTCGTCGTGCGCCTGATCGGCGTCGTTCGACTGCTCCTTGAACGTGACCTGCTCGTCCGGGTGCTCGGCGTTCCACGCGTCGATGATCTGGCGGACGACACCGGTCTCGGTGGTGTCCTTGCCCTCGACGTACGTGATGGGTCCGCGACCGTCGAGGTTCTCCGACGTGGAGTCGCTGCCGCTGTCGCTCGAGCAAGCGGTGAGCGTGACCAGCGAGGCAGCGGTGGCAAACACCGCGGCGCGCCGGACCGCTCTCGAAATCTGAACCATGGAGTCTCCCCGTAGGTAGATGTGGATGAACCCCGCCACGGTGCGACGAGATCTCGAGGCACCGCTGCGGCGTCGGAACATACTGTGGCATGGAACACCGCCGAAGTCCGGCATTGGCCCCGACCTGAATCGGTCAGGAGCCGCCGCGATCAGCTGAGCCGGTACCCCTCGGACGCCGAGAACAGGTGCACCTGGGTCGGGTCGACGTGCAGTTTCACCAGGTCACCCTTGCGGGGCGGGTTCCGCCAGTCGGCGCGGGCCACCAACTGCTGCGTCTCACCGTTGACGGTGCTGCGGCCGTAGATGTAGGCGTCGGATCCGAGTTCCTCCACCACCGCCACCTCCATCGGGATGCCGGTGGTGGACAGTTCCAGGTGCTCGGGGCGGATCCCGACGACCACCTGACGCTCGTCGCTGTCCGAGCGCAGCTGCCGGGGCAGCGGGATGGTCGCGTCGCCGAGCAGCACCCCGTCCGGGGTGATCGGCAGCGTGAACAGATTCATCGACGGCGACCCCATGAAACCGGCGACGAACACGTTCGCGGGACGGTTGTAGAGGTCGCGGGGCGACGCGCACTGCTGCAGCACCCCGTCCTTCAGCACGGCCACCCGGTCGCCCATGGTCATGGCCTCGACCTGGTCGTGCGTCACGTACACCATGGTCGTCTCGAGGCGACGCTGTAGCTGCGCGATCTGGGTGCGCGTCTGCACCCGGAGCTTCGCGTCGAGGTTGGACAACGGCTCGTCCATGAGGAACACCTGCGGCTGCCGGACGATGGCGCGACCCATCGCGACGCGCTGCCGCTGACCGCCGGACAGGGCCTTCGGCTTGCGGTCCAGGTACGCCTCGAGGTCGAGGAGCTTCGCCGTCTCCTCGACCCGTGTGCGGATGTCGTCCTTAGCGGCACCGGCGAGCTTGAGCGCGAAACCCATGTTCTCGGCCACCGACATGTGCGGGTACAGCGCATAGTTCTGGAACACCATCGCGATGTCGCGTTCCTTGGGTTCCTGCGTGGTGACGTCGCGGTCACCGATGAGGATCCGCCCGCTGTGGACGTCCTCCAGGCCGGCCAGCATCCGCAGCGACGTCGACTTGCCGCAGCCGGACGGTCCGACGAGGACCAGGAACTCGCCGTCCTCGATCTTCAGGTCGAGCGTGTCGACGGCCGGCTTGTCCGAGCCGGGGAACAGGCAGGTGGCACCGTCATAGGTCACTGTGGCCATGAACGTCGAAGTCCCTTCTACCCGGCGCCGCGCTCAGGTGCGTGAGAATGTACCTGTTGACACACTTTCTCACTCACCTGTGGGGGCGTCCGGTACGAATTCGCCTCGGTCCGAATCATGTTGGTCGCATTCATGTACAGGTTTCTCCACAGCTGGGGATGAACGCCGCAATGAAACGGGATCGTGAATACCGTGTGAACACAGGGCGCTTCGCGCCCCGTGCGCCTTTCTGGTTGTCCTAGCTACCAGAAGTGCGCACGGGTGGCGGAGCCGCCTCGAACCGGTCCGGACTGTCGACGACGCCTGCGCTGCAGGCCGTCAGGCGGGGCTCGGCGGGGGTCGTGCGCACACGGACGCGGTCGGTGCCGCCCGGGTGCCGGACCAGGACGTCGGTGTCGCCGTCCGGTCGTGGGCTCGCCGACAACGGGATCACGTCGTCGAGGCCGAGCAGCGAGCGCTCGACCCGGACGGTGTGCTCGGCGAACTGCAGCACCGGGTCGTCGGTGCACCGGCCCCGGTAGTACTCGAGCACGACCCGGCCTCGATCATGCTCGGCGACAATGTGTTCCGCGGACTCCGCGGTGACCCGGCCGTAATAGATGCCGGACGGCAGGCACACCATGGTCGCGGCGAATCGGTCGCCGCCGACGTGCGTCGACTCCCAGACCCGGCCGCCGCGATGGCCGAGACCCGTCACCACCGGACGTCCGAACGACGCGCAGCACGCATCCTTCTTGCCGTGGGTGCAGACGAGGAACAGCGATTCGGCGGCGTCGAGTCGTTGCCCTCGGCCTGGCGACAGGGTCAGGTCCAGGTTCAGCAGGTCCCGGTCCTCGCGCACCAGCAGTCGCTCCGCCCAGCCGTCGGCGCGACCCGGTCGGGCGAGGTAGACGTTCCGTCCGCCGGTGAGGTCGCGGCGCTGCCGGGTGCGGATCAGCACCGGACGCACCCCCGCATCGACACACCGGGCGGCGAGCGCGTCGCCGAGGACCGGGTCGAGGCGGCTCTGCCGGAGCCGGTCGCGGCCCCAGGGTCCGGGTTGCTCGATCAGCAGCCAACCGCGCACCCGGGGCGCGGTGCCGCACAACGGCTCCTGGAGTGACCGTGACAGCGCCGCGCAGGCCGGTGGCGTCCACCCGTCGGGCGACCTCGTCGTCTGCACGCTCACGCAACAGACTGTATAAGGTTAGCTTCACCTATCTTTTGCCCCCTTCGAGATCGAGGTCCAGGATGCGCTCCGCCACGTGCTCCCCGAATGTCACCGACGCCCAATGGCAGCAGATCGTCGACGCCCTGACGCGACGCGAATTCGGCGCCGGACTGGGAGCGGCTGCGCTGGCCGCGCTCACCGCCGCGTGCGCTCGACCCGACGCGGCGACGGGCAGCGACGGGGAGCAGCGCACCGTCACCCACGCCATGGGGACGACGACGGTGAGCACCCGGCCCAGTCGGATCGTCGCGCTCGACAGCCTGCCCATCGACACCGTCGTCACCCTCGGCAAGACACCGATCGGCGCGGCGCAGGCGGGCTCCGCCGACGCGCTGCCCGCATACCTGGGCGGCGGGCTCGACGGCACCACCGTCGTCGGGTCGATCGCCGAACCGAACCTCGAGGCGATCGCCGCGTTGCAGCCCGACCTCATCCTCAGCAGCAAGCAGCGGCACGGCGACCTGTACGACGCGCTGTCCGCGATCGCGCCCACCGTCTTCGCCGTGTCGCCGGCGGTCGACTGGCAGGGAACGGTGCGCCTGTTCGCCGAGGCCATGGGCGAAACGGAGGCAGCCGAGGCCGAGCTGTCGGCGTTCCACGCCCGCGCCGCAGCACTGAGCGACACCACGCGGGGCCGCACCGCACACGTCATCCGCGTCATGGACGACGGTCTGCGCCTGCACGGTCCCGGCACGTTCTCCGGTTCGGTCTTGACCGCGGCCGGCTACACGATCACCGGGCAGCCGTGGGACGCGAAGAACGACATGTCCGAGATCTCGCTCGAGAACGTCGCCACGATCGACTCCGACATCGCGTTCGTCGCCAACACATCCGCACCGGGTGACCTGGGAATCGACCCCGCGCTCGTCGGGCAGATGGGACCGTCCCGACGCGAGGGCGTCCACCAGACCGACTACCGCGTGTGGATCACCGGCATCGGGCTCACCGGCGCAAACCTGATCCTCGACGACCTCGGGCGGCTGTAGGCGCTTCGCGCCCGTGCGCCTTTTTGGTAGCGCCGACGACCAGAAAGGCGCACGGGGGGATAGCCTGCCCGGGTGAGTTCCGACAAGATGCTGACCCGCATCGGTGGGCTCCTCCGGCAGGCGGAATCCACCGACAACCCGCACGAGGGTGAGGCCTTCATGGCCGCCGCCCAGCGGCTCGCGACCGCCTCCTCGATCGACCTCGCGGTGGCGCGGGCCCACGCGGCGGGCCGGGAGAAGCGGGCGACGCCCACGCAGCGGCTGATCACGATCGGTGAACCCGGCAAGAAGGGTCTGCGGACGTACGCGCAGCTGTTCCTGGTGATCGCCGCCGCCAACGACGTCCAGTGCGACATCGCGCAGACGTCGGCCGTCATCTACGCGTACGGGTTCACCGGCGACATCGACGTCTGCGAGGCCCTGTACGCGAGCCTGCTGATCCAGATGGTCCGGGCGTCGGACGCCTACATCAAGTCCGGCGAACACCGCGACGAGACGACGGTGCGGGCGCAGGTCGAGACGCGTGGACGCCGCCGGGTTACGACCCGGGTGCGACGCCCCGTCGCCGGCGTCACCGCCCGGTTGAACTTCCAGCTCGCCTATGCCGCGCGGATCGGGCAACGCCTGGCCGACGCCAAGAAGGAGGCCGAGGAGCAGGCGGTGTCGGTGCCGGAGTCGTCGGCGGAGACGGCACTGGTCCTGCGCGACAAGCAGCTCGAGCTGAAGGACTACTACTCGGAGAACTCGCAGGCCCGCGGCACCTGGCGGGGTGGCCGGGCGTCCGCAGGACATTCGTCGAGCGCACAGCGGGCGGGGGATCGCGCCGCCCGGACCGCCCGGTTGGGCAATTCCCCCGAACTGCCCGGCGCACGCAGGCAGATCCCGTCGTGAAGCGGCCCCGCGACACTCAGCGCGCCGCCGTGTACGACGCGGAAGCGTTGGTGCGCACCATGTTCGACCGCGCCGACGAACGTGGCCTGCGGGCCGTGGACGTCCTGGGTTCGCAGGTCACGCTGCCGGTGGAACGCAAATTCGCGTCGCTCGATTCGGTGCAGGACTACGTAGATCGTGTTCTCGCCCTGAATTGGGTGCGGTCCACGTGGACGCGGGCGGCCACCCCGATCCACGTCCGGGCGAGGTCGGGCAACAAGGCCGCGCACTACGAAAGCGATTGCGCGACAATCGCGGTGCCCGAACACCGAAACGGGAGCGCCTGGGCGTTCCGCGAACTCGTGGTGCTGCACGAGATCGCCCACCACCTCGACCCGTCCGATCCCGACTGCCCGACGGTCGCGCCGCACGGACCGGAATACGTGGACCGCTACCTCACCCTGGTCGGGGAGATCATCGGTCCCGAGGCGGCGTTCGTCCTGCGGACCATGCTCCTCGCGGGTGGGGTGCGGCTGAACTGACGCCCGGGGCGGCGGGACTGAGGACCGTCAGACGTGGGGACGCAGCCTGACGAAACGGATCTCACGGCCCGCCGCCCGGAAGTCGGCAGCGCTGCCGTCGACGTCGAAGCCCATGACTCCGGCAAGCCGGGTCCCGAGTTTCGGATGCTCCGCCCCGTAGTGCGCCATGAACTCCGCGCCGGTGTCGGGATCGAGGAATTCGGCTGTCACGGACAGTCGCCTGCGGCCCACCTGGACTGTCGCGTTCGGCTGCGCCCGCAGGTTCCGGTACCAGTCGGACTTGGGACCGAACCCGGCCGCCAGCACGTACCCGTCGCCGACGGCGTCGTGGTTGACCACCTCGAGCACGACCTGCCGGCGGGCGCCGGTCTTGCGTCCGACGTGTTCGAGGAGCAGGAACCGGCCGCCGAGCAGGAACCCGAGGTGGCAGCGGTAGAGGTAGATCGGCGCGCGGAAGAACGCCCGCCGGAAGCCGGTGGGCGGGTCGGGCCGCCGGGTGACCTTCACGCGCCCAGTCTTCCACGGCAACCGGGTGAACGTACCGTTCGGCGCATCCGAGGCGTCGGGCAGTACATTCGCCCGCTCCGCCGGTCCGTTCGGCGGTTCGTTGTGCGCCCGGCCGTCGCGCGAGCAGTATGGATCGAGAGGGCCCACCGTCTAACTCCGAGGAGCTACGAATGACTCGTCCAGTTCGCATCGGCGTCCAACTTCAGCCGCAACATGCGCCCGAGTACGGGCTGATCCGCGACGCGGTGCTGCGGGCCGAGGACGCCGGCGTCGACATCGTCTTCAACTGGGATCACTTCTACCCCCTGTACGGCGACCCGGCCGGCGCCCACTTCGAATGCTGGACGATGCTCGGGGCGTTCGCCGAGCAGACGGAGCGGGTGGAGATCGGCGCGCTCGTCACGTGCGCCGGATACCGCAACCCGGACCTCCTCGCCGACATGGCCCGCACCGTCGACCACATCAGCGGCGGACGGCTCATCCTGGGCATCGGCGGCGGCTGGTTCGAGCGCGACTACGACGAGTACGGCTACGAATTCGGCACCGCCGGGTCGCGGCTGAACCTGCTCGGCGAGTACCTGCCGCGGATCATCGCGCGGTTCGGGAAGCTGGAACCCGCACCCACCCGGCACATTCCGATCCTCATCGGCGGTGGCGGCGAGAAGAAGACGTTGCCGCTGGTCGGCAAATACGGCGACATCTGGCACAGCTTCAGCGACATGGACACGTACAAACGGAAGTCGGGGCTCCTCGCGGGATACGCACACGACGCCGGACGCAGCCCCGACAGCATCCAGCACTCCACGTCGTGGCCGGGTGCCGACGACGCGGCGGCCCACGTCGACGCCGGCGTCACCCTCTTCACTGTGGGTGTCGGCGGTCCCGACTACGACCTCACGACGTTGAAGGAGGCCATCGCCTGGCGCGACGAGAACACCCCGCCGCCGCTGTCGGGCCTGGCGTAGGCGCTTCGCGCCCGTGCGCCTTTCTGGTTGTTGCAGCTACCAAAAAGGCGCACGGGCGGCGGAGCCGCCTACAGCCGCTCGAGGACCATCGCCATGCCCTGACCGCCTCCGACGCACATGGTTTCGAGGCCGAACTGCTTGTCGTGGGTGGTCAGGTTGTTCAGCAGGGTGGCGGTGATGCGGGCGCCGGTCATGCCGAACGGGTGACCCAATGCGATGGCGCCGCCGGAGACGTTCAGCTTGTCTTCGTCGATGTTCAGCTCCCGCGCCGACCCGATCACCTGCACCGCGAACGCCTCGTTGATCTCGACGAGATCGATGTCGGAGATCCCCAACCCGGCGATAGCGAGGGCTCGCTTGGACGCCTCGATCGGACCCAGACCCATGATCTCCGGCGACAGACCGGACACCCCGGTGGACACGATCCGCGCGAGCGGGGTCAGCCCCAGTTCCTTGGCCTTGGTGTCGGACATGATCACCAGCGCGGCGGCGCCGTCGTTGAGCGGGCACGCGTTGCCGGCGGTGACGGTGCCGTCCGGTCGGAACACCGGCTTCAGCTTGCTGACGGCCTCGTAGGTGGTGCCGGCGCGGGGACCGTCGTCGGTGGAGACCACGGTGCCGTCGGGGAGGGTGACGGGGGTGATCTCGCGGGCGAAGAACCCGTTGTTGATGGCCTCCTCGGCGCGGTTCTGCGAGCGCACCGCCCAGCGGTCCTGCTCCTCGCGGGTGATGCCGGTGATCTGGGCGACGTTCTCGGCGGTCTGGCCCATCGCGATGTAGGTGTCGGGGACCAGGCCCTCCTCGCGGGGGTCGACCCACTGCTGGCCGCCCTGGGCGAGCTTCTCGGTGCGGGTCTGCGCGTCGGCGTAGAGCGGGTTCTGGGTGTCGGGCAGCGAGTCGGAGTTGCCCTTGACGAACCGGGAGACGGTCTCGACGCCGGCGGAGATGAAGACGTCGCCTTCCCCGGCCTTGATGGCGTGCAGCGCCATGCGGGTGGTCTGCAGCGACGAGGAACAGTAGCGGGTGATGGTGGTGCCGGGGATGAAGTCGTAGCCGAGCTGGACGGCGACGTTGCGGCCCATGTTGAAGCCCTGCTCACCGCCGGGCAGACCGCAGCCCAGGATGAGGTCGTTGATGTCGGTCGGGTCGAGTGCGGGCACCTTGTCGAGGGCCGCCTGGACCATCTGCGCGGCGAGGTCGTCGGGGCGCATGCCCACCAGCGACCCCTTCATGGCGCGACCGATCGGGGAACGGGCAAGGGAAACGATGACGGCCTCGGGCATGGGTAACTCCTACCGATTGACGTGGTGGACGGCAGTCGGTGCGGACCTGCAGCCCCTCAGTTCTAAGCATATGCTTATTTTCTAAGCGTTTGCATATATTGTCCGCGGCGATGGCGCGGTGTCAACCCGTACCTCCCGATTTCTCATACGGAAGCGACGGGGTCGACGAAGATGTCGATCGTCAAGGGATCGGCACCGCCGTAGGTCGTGTAGTCGGTGATGCCGGCTTCGGCGAGAACCTCGACGTCCAGAAGGGTGCGGCCGTTGTCGGCGCCGGCGGGACGACGGAGGAGTTCGATCGCCGCGTCGGCCATGATCTCCGGCGACCGCGCGTGTCGCAGGCTCGTGTCGCCGCCGAGCAGGTTGCCCACGGCCGCGGTCGCGATCGTCGTCTGCGGCCACAGGCAGTTGCTGGACATGTGCGCATACTCGGCGGCGATCCCCAGCGCCGCCAGGGTCATCCCGTACTTGGCGAGCATGTATCCGGGGTGGGCTCCCAGCCACTGCGGCGACATGTTCAGCGGTGGGGAGAGGGTCAGCACATGGGGACTGGGCGACTTCTGAAGGTAGGGCAGGCAGGCGCGGGTCAGCGCGAATGTGCCCCGCACATTCACCTGCTGCATGAGATCGAACCGCCGGAGGGTCAGGTCTTCCGTCTTCGAGACGTCGAGCACGCTCGCGTTGTTGACCACGATGTCGATGCCACCGAAGTTGTCGCGGGCGGCGTCGACGGCCCGGGCGATGTCGCCGTCGTTGCGGACGTCACCGACCACGGCCACGGCCCGTCCACCCAGTTCGTTCAGTTCGCCGACGGCGGTATGGATGGTTCCGGGCAGCCGAGGGTCGGGGGTGTCGGTCTTGGCCAGCAGGACGACGTTCGCCCCGCGACTGGCGACGGCGCGCGCGATCGCGAGGCCGATACCACGGCTCCCGCCGGACATCACCACGGTTCGACCCTGGAAGCTGTTGTCTGTCATCGTATTCCTTCGTTTCTCTGGAGAAGCGGAGAACCGCACGCGGTGCCGCCCCTCACGGTAGAAGGGCCCTCCGGGCTTGACCACGTCCCGAAAGCACCAATGATCGGCCGACTGTTGTCCTGTGCGGACAAGAGTCCGCTCGGCCTGTTCCGCTCCTGCGCGAGAAATCCCTGGTAGAAGAGATTTCCGGTGAATCGATGCCGGTGCTGCCGCGAGCCTCTATTGTCCTCACCATGGCTTCACACGACGAGCGCGTCGCGCTTCTGGTCGGACGCATCGCAACGTCACTCAACCAGCGACTGGTGCCACTGACCAGCGACATCACCGAAGTGCTCTATGCCGAGATACCGGATCTGCGCGCCGATCGGCAGTTGTTCGATCTGCTTCGTGCGAGCGTGGAGGGCAACCTCGACACCATCTTCCACACCCTCCAGCACGACATCGACCCGGACATTCTGGACGCGCCGGCCGCCGCCATGGAGTACGCGAGACGGCTTGCCCAGCACGGGGTTCCCGTCAACGCGCTGGTGCGCGCCTACCGGCTGGGGCAGACCAACCTACTCGGCCTCGTCTTCGAGGAACTGCGCGGCGCGGCAGTGTCGGACGAGTTCGGCGTGCCGGTGCTCCAGCGCATCATCACCGTGATGTCGGTGTACATCGACAGGGTCTCCCAGCAGGTCGTCGAGGTCTACGAGCGGGAACGGGAGCGGTGGCTCGCCCACCAGAGCGGCGTCCGGGCCGTTCGCGTGCAGGAGATCCTCGCGGGCAACGACGATCCGGACGCCGCAGCCATTCTCAATTACGTTCTGCTGCAACGCCACCTCGCCGCGATCATCTGGGTTCCGGACACCGATTCGGGCGACATGCTGGCCAGGATCGAGGCTGCCGCACACGACGTCGCCGGCTTCGTCGGGGGTGTGACCGATCCGCTGTTCGTGGCGGCCGACCGTGTCACCGGCTGGGTGTGGGTTCCGCTCGGTGCACGAACACGCGCGCCGCGCAGCTACCGCGAACTGGGCGAATTCCTCACCGGGCGGTATCCGGGACTTGCCATGGCCGTGGGCGAAGTGGCGCACGGGCCGAACGGTTTTCGCCGCTCGCACGGCGGCGCGCAACGCGCCCGTGCGCTCGCCCTCGCCGCAGGCCGGAACGCCCCCGTCGTCACCTCCTACGCCGAACCGGGGGTGTCCACGGTCTCGCTGCTGATCGACGACCTGACCGCGACCCGCGCCTGGGTCCGCACCGTCCTGGGCGGCCTGGCCACCGACAACGACAACGCCGCCCGCCTGCGCGAGACGGTGCAGGTCTATCTGGCGAACAACCTCAGCAACGTCACCGCGGCGAAAGAGCTGGGCCTGCACTACAACTCCGTGAAATACCGGGTCAAGCGTGCAGCCGAGGAACGCGGCGAGGACTTCACCCGCGATCGGCTCGCCGTCGAACTCGCACTCCTCGCGTGTCAGTGGCTGGGCCCGGCGGTCCTGGTGCCCGAGTAGGCGCGGGCCGGCGTCAGAGCACGTCGCCGCCGGTTCGCCGCAGGTAGCGCAGCGCGGACTGGGCGGCGTTGTATCCGCTCATGCCGTGCGCTCCGGCCCCCGGCGGTGTCGACGCGGAGCACAGGTAGGTGCCCGGGACCCCGGTGCTGTAGGGGTCGAGGGCGATTCGCGGTCGCAGCACAACCTGGGTTTCGGTGTTGGCGCCGCCGATGATGTCGCCGCCGACGTAGTTGGGGTTCGACGCCGCCAACCGGACCGGGCCGCTGCTCACCGTGGCGACGACGCGTTCACGGAAGCCGGGGGCGAACCGCTCGATCTGGGCGACCACCGCCTCGGTGGCGTCGCCCGAATAGCCGTGCGGAACGTGCGCGTACGCGTACAGGGGATGCAGGTTGCCCTTGGACCGCCCGGGGTCGGCGAGGTACTGCTGACCGACGAGGACGAACGGACGTGACGGCATCCGGCCCGTCGCGACATCTCGTTCGGCGTCGGCGATTTCCGCGAAAGTGCCTCCGAGATGGACGGTTCCGGCGCGACCGCAGTCGGGATTCGTCCACGGCACGCCGCCGTCGACGGCGAAGTCGACCTTGAACGCGGCGGGCCCGTGCCGGTAGCGGCGGTAGGCCTTGGCGACCCTCTCTGGGACACGCTCACCGAGGATCTGCAGTGCGGCGGACGGGGCGACGTCGAGCAAGACGATATCCGCGGGCGGGAGGTCGCGACTGCTGCGGACCCGGGTGCCGGTGGTGATCTTGCCGCCCCAGTCGGTGAGCATCGCGGCGAGCGCGGCGGTGATGGACTGCGACCCGCCCTCGGCGACCGGCCAGCCGTAGCGGTGGCCGGCGGCGACGATCATCAACCCGACCGCGGACGTCGCCGGCCGATCCAGCCGGTAGTACGCGTGGGCGGCGGCCCCGCCGAACAGCGCCCGCCCCTTCTCGGTGCGCCACCAGCGGGCCGTGGCGGTCGCCGGTAGCAGCGCCCGCGGCCCGAAACTCGCGAGCTTCACGGGATGCCGGGGGATGTTCGCGATCGGGCGCATCAGGTCGGCGGCGAGGTCGTCGAAGCCGTCGGCGAGACCACCGAACATTCGCTGCCAGCGCTGCCCGTCCTCACCGAGGCCGGCGGCGGTCGCGTCGACGGAGCGATGCAGCAGGCCGGCGTCGCCACCGTCGAGGGGGTGCGCGCAGTCGATCTCCGGCCATTTCCAGGTGAGGCCGAAGCGTTCGAGGTCGAGGGTCCGCAGATACGGAGATCCGGCGCCCATCGGGTGGAAGGCGGAGCATTCGTCGTGCAGGAGTCCGGGGACGGTGAGTTCGCCGGAGCGGGTACCGCCGCCGATGGCGTCGGCGGCCTCCAGGACCTGCACCTCGACCCCGTGCCGGGCGAGGTGGACCGCGGCAGCGAGCCCGTTGGGCCCGCTGCCGACCACGACTGCGGTCGTCACGGCCGCACCGCCTGCGTCGACTCCGTCATCACGCTCTCCTCGGTTTCTCCCTCCAGTGTCCACTGCACATCGAACGGGATGGGGCCGTTCGGCAACCACGGCTGCTCCGCGACGGCGTCGGCGACCTTGTAGGTGCCGCGTTCGATCACGCCGAGGGCGGCGTCGATCATCTTGTACTCCTGGACGCCCTTGTGGATGGGCTGCGATTCGATCCAGGCGACCACGAACTCGCCGGGTGCGAAGTTGCACCGCCGCTGGAGCGCGGCGATGAGGAACTCGTTGTGCAGGTGTCCGTCGCCGAAGTTGAACGCCACCAGTGAGTTACAGCTGAACTCGGCCTCACGCAGGGTGTAGGTGTCGATGTCGTCGCCGAGATGCCGGCTCATCAGCGAGAGCAGGGCGCGGCCCTGGCTGTGCATCGACCGCCAGCCCAGCAGCTGGTGCATCACGACGTCGGCCACCTCGGGCGGGTACGTCGCCAGCAGCTGCGTGCGGGTGTTCTGGCTCGGTCGCTTGACGAACCGGTCGAGCTTGTCCTCGGCACCCGGCGCGAAGGCCCAGGTCGCCGACGCCCAGTTGCCCGCGTACTGGCGCATCGAGGGGAGGAACGACACGAGGTCGGGGCGGAGGTTGCCCAGGATCGGGAAGAACACCAGCGCCGCGACGATCGCGGCGAGCAGCAGCGGCGACGAGAAGTCCGACAGTCCGAAGCCGGCGGCGTTCGGGAAGCCGAGGAACAGGAACACGGACGCGTAAGCGAACAGCAGGTTCCACTCCAGCGGCACCGCGAGCGGGAACGTCGACAGGATGAACACGTGGAACGCGACCATCAGCGCGACAGCGAGCAGGGTGACGGTGCCATTCGTGCTGAACAGCAACACCAGTGGCGTCACCACCTCGACGACGGTGCCGAGGACGTGGGCGACTCCGCCCGCGACGATCGACGGCCGGAGGTCGTTCGGGAAGTTGCGGTAGTGGGCGCGCTTGATCGACTTGACCGGCAGCCAGGGGGTGTTCGACAGCATCGGGGGCACGACCATCGAAAAGTGGTGTCCCAGTTTGGAGATGCCAGCGCCGACCCACACCGACACGATGAGCAGTTTCAGGGCGATGATCATGTCGACGAACGGGAGAACACCGAAGAAGACGACGGCGGGGAAGTACTGCTCACCGCGGGCGGCGATGAAGATGACCTTGTCGCGCAGGCCGATCACGACCAGCAGGGCGATCAGCGGCAGCAGAAGCGTGGGATTCACCAGACCGTGATTGCCGGGCAGCACCGCGTCGATGGACGGAGTGTGCACGCCGGGAAGCCCGAGTGCCAGGGCGGTGTTGACGAGGATGGCCAGGTAGACGAGCACGTCGAAGACGGTGCGGGTGTCACCGGAAGTCAGCGGCACCTTCCCCGGCCACGGTGGCAGCCGGATGGTGCCGGGCCGCACCCAGAACAGTGCGCCGCCCATCATCGGCTTGAAGTGTCCGGCGAGCGGCCCCCAGGAACCACCCAGCCCGATCGCCTCGATCAGCAACGTCCACAGGACCAGCTTCTGGTACACGATCGGGGCACTCCACCATGCGCCGACATCGAGAACGTGATACCCGGAGGTGAACGTCGCGATGGACAGTCCCGCACCGAGGTAGAGGACCAGCAGTTTCAGGATGTAGATGGTGTGCACCATCTTCGGGGTTCCGAAGCCGTAGTCGACCCAGTGCGTCGACATGGCGCGAATGCGGTCGAAGAACGGGCGGTCGAGGAAGGTGGCGGGGTCGACGTCGGGAAAGTTCCCGGTCTTGAATCCCATGGGAGGCTCCTGGGGTAGGGGTCATCGCCTCGGGTGAGTCCCGAGGTCCGAGGTCGTGCTGGGTCAGACGGTGGTCCGGTGGCGGCCGCGCAGTCCGGGCTTGTCGATCTTGCCGACAGGGTTGCGCGGCAACGCGTCGACGACGTGAATGGCCACGGGCAGTTTTACTTTCGTGAGCCGGCCGCGGAGGTGCTCGGCGAGGTGGTCGTCGGTGACGGGACTGTCGGGGTAGGTGACGACGTAGGCGACGGGCACCTCGCCGTATACCTCGTGCGGTGCGCCGATCACGGCCGCCTCGAGCACGCCGTCGTGCGTGGCGAGGGCGTTCTCGATCTCCTTGGGGTAGATGTTCTCGCCGCCGCGGATGATCATGTCCTTGATCCGGTCGACGAGGGTCAGGTAGCCGTCTTCGTCGAGGCGGCCGACGTCGCCGGTGTGCAGCCAGCCGTCGACGATCGTGCGCCCGGTCTCCTCGGCGCGTCCGCGGTAGCCGCGCATGACGTTCGGGCCCGCGACGAGCACCTCTCCCGTGGCGCCGACGGGCAGATGCTCGCCGTCGGGTCCGGCGATCGCGATCCGCTGTCCGGGCAGCGCCGGTCCCACGGTGCCGAGTTTGCGGACCCCGCCGGGCGGGTTGCACGCCGACGCGCACGTGCCCTCGGTGAGCCCGTACCCCTCGACGATGACGAGGCCGAACCGCTGCTCGGCGCGGTCCAGGAGTTCCTTGGAGATCGGTGCCGCACCGCAGATCGCGAACCGCAGCGAGGAGGTGTCGCCGACGGTGTCCTGGGAGGCCAGGAGGGCGTAGATGGTCGGGACCGCGGAGAAGTACGTGGGCCGCAGCCGGGCGACGTCGTCGAAGAACCGGGCCGGCGAGAAGCGCCCGGTGACGCTCAGCTGTCCCCCGGCCAGCATCGGCGCGAGGAAGCTGACGCAGATCGCGTTGACGTGGAACAGCGGCAGGATGAGCAGGCAGTGGTCGTCGGCGGTCAGCGAGAAGTGCTGAACCATAGACGAACTCATGAACTGCAAGTTGTCGTGGGTGAGCATGACGCCCTTGGGGCGTCCCGTCGAACCCGACGTGTAGATGAGCAGGGCGACGTCGTCGCCGGATGCGCCGATGTCGGGAACCCAGCCCGGCCGCGGGGTGGTGGCCATGTCCGCGACGGAGATGGTCGGGCGGCCGCCGGACGGGAGGTCGGGGCCCTCGTTGACGACGAGGGCGGCGCCGGCGTCGTCGAACTGGTACTCCGCCTCCACGGCGGTGAACGTGGGGTTGACCGGAGTCGCTGTCGCGCCGATCCGCCACGCGGCCATCAGGGCGACGAGAAGTTCGGCCCGGTTGGGCAGCATCACCGCGACGACGTCCCCGCTCCCGACGTCGCCAGCGGACAGTTGCGCCGCGAACGCGTCCACCCGGTCGGCGAACTGCCGGTAGGTGAGGTCGAGGTGGTCGTCGCGCAGGCACGGTGCGTCACCCTGAGCTGTCGCGAGGTTCCAGGCGAAATAGCCGATGTCCGACACTGTTTCGATCCCCTTCGGTGGTGGTGTGATCCACGACACTATGCAGGGGATGCGCGGTGCGGAATATTCCGCGGGGCTCGAGTTCGCGCGGCGATTTGTCCGCGGGAGACAAGGCGGCTCCGCCGCCCGTGCGCCTTTCTGGTTGTTCCAGCTACCAAAAAGGCGCACAGGCGCTACGCGCGACTCAGGATCGCCCGCAGGTCGGCGGCCGGCGACAGGGTGCCGTATTCGTGGGTGCGGTCGGGGCCGAGGCGGGCGTCGACGAACGTGTCGGCGACGGCGGCGGGCGAGAACCGGATGAGCAGCGACGCCTGCAGCGCGAGGGCCATGGATTCGACGACGGTGCGGGCGCGCAGCTGGGCGGACGCCGGGTCGAGCGTCGCGAGGTCGCCGAGCTGACGGCGGACCCGGTCGAGGTGCGCGTCCAGCACGGTGTTGCTGCCGCGGGCCAGGTTCACCTCGGCGTCGAAGGCGGCAACGCTGTCGGGTTCGCGGGTCATCGCGCGCAGGACGTCGAGGGCGATGACGTTCCCCGACCCCTCCCACACGGCCATGACGGGCTGTTCACGGTAGCGGCGGGCGAGCGGGAAGTCCTCGGTGTAGCCGTTGCCGCCCAGGCATTCCAGCGCCTCGTAGGCGTGGTGCGGGCCGCGCTTGCAGATCCAGTACTTCGCGACGGCGGTCGCGAGCCGGCGGAAGCTGCGTTCCTGCTCGCTCGCGTCCTCGTCGTGGGCGCGGGCGAGTCGCAGGGCGGTGACGGTGGCCGCCTCGGACTCCAGCGCCAGGTCGGCGAGCACCGACGTCATGGCGGGCTGGTCGGCCAGGACGGCGCCGAACGCCGAGCGGTGCCGGGCGTGCCACACCGCCTCCGCCACGGACTGCCGCATCCCCGCGGCGCTGCCGAGCACGCAGTCGAGGCGGGTGCGCGCGACCATCTCGATGATGGTGCGGACCCCGCGACCGGGTTCGCCGACCATGACGCCGACGGTGCCGTCGAGTTCGATCTCGGACGACGCGTTGGACTTGTTGCCCAGCTTGTTCTTCAGCCGCTGGATCCGGAAGACGTTGCGGGTGCCGTCCGGGAGGATGCGCGGCAGCAGGAAACACGAGAGGCCCTCGCCGCCTGCACCTTCCGCCTGCGCAAGCACGAGGAACGCGTCGGACATCGGCGCGGAGCAGAACCATTTGTGTCCGGTGAGCAGGTAGTCGCCGCCGGGACCGCCGCGCCCGGCGGGCTTCGCGACGGTGGTGTTGGCCCGGACGTCCGAGCCGCCCTGCTTCTCCGTCATCGACATGCCGAAGATCGCGGACGCCTTGCCCGGTGCGTCGAGTTCCGGTATGTAGCTGCGGGACAGGGCGCGCGGCTTCCAGATCGCGGCGACGTCGGGTTGCAGGTCGAGGGAGGGGATGACGGCGTTGGTCATCGAGATCGGGCAGGAGTGGCCGGGTTCGATCTGGGCGAACAGCATGAAGGCCGCGGCGCGTGCGACGTTCGCGCCGGGTTTCGGGTCGGCCCACGCCGAGGTGTGCGCCCCGTGCGCGACGGCGGCGGAGATGATCCGGTGGTAGGACGGGTGGTATTCGACCTCGTCGATACGGTTTCCCCAGCGGTCGAACGTCTTCAGCTCGGGGATCACGGTGTTGGCGAGTTCGGCGTCGTGCTGGAACTGCGCGCTGCCGACGAGTGCGCCGACGTCGGTGAGTTCCTGAGTGGCCCAGGCGGCGTCGTGGCGGCGCACCGCGTCGGACAGCACCGTGTCGAGCGTGAACTCGTTGACATCGGTGCGGGGCACCGACTGGTTGAGCACGGTGTGCGTCCGGTGGGGTGCGGGATGGGTGATGCGGTTGTCGGAGACGGAAGTCATGGTGGTGCCCTTCCCCAGGTGAGTGGCAAAGCGTGCCGGAGCACACCGCGCCACTCACGTGGTCAGTCGATGGAGGTGTTGAGGACGGTGTCGGGGATCTGCAGGTTCGCGAAGATGACGGCGACAGCCTCCTCGAGCGAGTAGCCGAAGCTCTCGCCGGTGGCGGTCTTCTGGATCACCAGGCCGAAGATCGCCGACCAGAACGCCTTCGCCTCCACGTCGATCCCGGCGCGCAATTGCCACCCGGTGCGCATCAGCGTGCGGATCAGCGCGTCCTCGCCCGAGGAGTGCAGGGTCCGAAGAGTGTCGGTGATCAGGTCGCGGAGTTCGCCGCGGCGGCCCGTCATGAGCATCGCTTCCACGAACAGTTCGACGCTGGGCGCGCCCGGCCCGAGCAGGGACCCGACGAGTTTCTCCGTGTAGTCGCCGACGGTCTCCGCGCCGGCGGCGTCGTCCTCCGCCCGCTTGCCGGCGCGCAGCACCGCAGCGCAGGCGACCTCGACGAAGAGCCGCTCCTTGGACCCGTAGTAGTAGGTCACCTGGTTGGGGTGCGCCCCGGCGGCGGCACAGATCTGCGTGATCGCGACGCCCTCGCCGTGCTCGAGGAAGAGTTGGGTGGCGGCGGTGAACAGGGCGTCGCGGGTCTGACGGCCGGACTCCCGAGTTGCGCGCGCGGCTCGGCCCGTCTGCGGCACCATCGCTACACCTCCAAGTTGTTTGTACGACAAACAATAACTTTTCTTTGTTTGTATGACAAACAACGAGAGTGACGGGCGTCGCCCGGACGTCCTCCGAGCCCGGAAAACCCGCCTGCCAGGGTTACGCTGCTCACCATGTTTTCTTCCGTCGGAGCGAAGATCCGCGTGGTGGTGGCGTTACTGCTCACCGCCCTGCTGGCGTTGACCCTGTCGTCCTGCTCGAGCGGCGACGACACCTCCGGAGCGGCTCCGCAGGATCTGTGTTCCCCGCCGGGAGTGGGCGCGGCCACCGCCGCCCCGACCAACCTCGCCGCCTCGGGCGCCGCGGCCGAGGACCGCTACACGACGCCGACGACCACCCCGCTCGACCAGATCGACACGTCGAAGCTGAACCTCATCACCCCCGGTGTGCTCACCGTCGGCACCCTGTCCGACGCGCCGCCGAGCATCTGCGTGAACTCCGACAACCAGTTCACCGGCTACGACAACGAACTGCTGCGGGCCGTCGCCGACAAGCTGGGCCTGCGCGTCGACTTCGTCGGCACCGAATTCGCCGGGCTCCTCGCCCAGGTGGCCGGGCGCCGATTCGACGTCGGATCCTCGTCCATCACCACGACCGACGAGCGCCGCAACACCGTCGGCTTCACCAACGGCTACGACTTCGGCTACTTCTCACTCGTCGTTCCCAACGGCGGACCGATCCAGAGCTTCGACGACCTGAACGCGTCGACCCGCATCGGCGTCGTCCAGGGCACCGTCCAGGACGACTACGTCGTGAACACCCTGAAGCTGAACCCGGTGAAGTTCCCCGACTACGCGACCGCGTACGCCAACCTCAAGACCGGGCAGATCGACGCCTGGGTGGCGCCGTCGCAGCAGGCCGAGGGCGCCATCGCGCCGGGCGATCCCACGTCGATCGTCGAGAACACGTTCAGCGTCAACAACTATGTGGGCTGGGCCGTCAACAAGGAGAACCAGCCGCTCGTCGACGCGCTGAACTCCGGGCTCGACGCCGTCATCGCCGACGGCACCTGGGCCCAGCTGTACTCCGACTGGGTGCCCCGCGAACTACCCGAGGGCTGGAAGCCGGGCAGCAAGGCGGCACCGGCGCCCGACCTGCCGGACTTCGCGGCGCTCGCAGCCCAGAACGCGGGCAGCACGACCGAAACCCCGGTCGCCGAACCCAAGTCGACGCTCCAGCAGCTGAAGGACACGTTCTTCGACTGGGACCTCTACGCCCGCGCGTTCCCCGACCTGCTCAAGACCGGTCTGCCGAACACGCTGATCCTGGCGTTGGCGTCGGGCATCGTCGGCACCGTCCTCGGCATGCTGCTCGCGATGGCCGGCATCTCCCGCACCCGCTGGCTGCGCTGGCCCGCCCGCGTGTACACGGACGTGTTCCGCGGTCTGCCCGCCGTGGTCATCATCCTCATCGTCGGGCTCGGCGTCGGCCCCGTGGTCAAGGGCCTCACCGGCAACAACCCGTACTGGCTCGGCGCCGCCGCGCTGTCGCTGCTCGCGTCCGCGTACATCGGTGAGATCTTCCGGTCCGGCATCCAGAGCGTCGAACCCGGGCAGCTCGAGGCGTCCCGGGCGCTCGGCTTCAGCTACCGGAAGTCGATGACGCTCGTCGTCGTGCCGCAGGGTGTGCGACGGGTGCTGCCCGCGCTGATGAACCAGTTCATCTCCCTGATCAAGGACTCGTCGCTGATCTACTTCCTCGGCCTGCTCGTCACCCAGCGGGAATTGTTCGCCGTCGGCCGCGACCTCAACGCGCAGACCGGGAACCTGTCACCGCTCGTCGCCGCCGGCCTGTTCTACCTGGCGCTCACCATCCCGCTGACGCACCTCGTCAACTACATCGACAACCGTCTGCGCACCGGCCGCGCCGACACGTCCGGCACGCTCGACCCGGTGGAACAGTCCATCGTCGTGGAAAGGGGATAGGGCGATGGCCGTCTCTCTCACTGGAACCAACCTGCACCTCGCGTTCGGCACCAACCAGGTGCTGCGCGGCGTCGACCTCCACGTCGACGCCGGCGACACCGTCACCGTGATCGGACCGTCCGGCTCCGGCAAGTCCACCCTGCTGCGCGTCCTCAACCGGCTGCACGAACCCGACCAGGGCGACGTCCTCCTCGACGGCAAATCGGTGCTGAAGGACAACCCCGACAAGCTGCGGCAGCGCATCGGCATGGTGTTCCAGCACTTCAACCTGTTCCCGCACAGGACCGTCGTCGACAACATCGCGCTCGGGCCCCGCAAGCTCAAGGGCCTGTCGAAGGACGAGGCGCGGTCGCTGGCGCTCGAGCAGCTCGAACTCGTCGGGCTCGCCAACAAGGCCGACTCCCGGCCCGGCAACCTGTCGGGCGGGCAGCAGCAGCGCGTCGCGATCGCCCGCGCGCTGGCGATGAAGCCCGAGGTGATGTTCTTCGACGAGGCCACGTCCGCACTCGACCCCGAACTGGTGAAGGGCGTCCTCGCCCTGATGGCCGACCTCGCCAAGGGCGGAATGACGATGGTCGTCGTCACCCACGAGATGGGCTTCGCCCGCGAAGTGTCCGACACCGTGCTGTTCATGGACCACGGTGCCGTGGTCGAGACCGGTAAACCGGACCAGCTGTTCGACAAGCCCGAAACCGAACGGCTGCAGCAGTTCCTGTCGCAGGTGCTGTAGGGCGCTCCGCGCCCTGTGCGCCTTTTTGGTAGCTGGAACAACCAAAAAGGCGCACGGGCGGCGGAGCCGCCTACCGCGTCATCGCCCGGATCCGCCTGGCCGCGACGGAGATCAGTGCCAGCGTGGGTTCGGTGGCGACCTCCGATTCGATTTCGGTGAGCAGTGCCCGCGCGCGGGCGAGGCGGGCGGCGTTGTGCTGCTCCCACTGGTCGACCTTGTCGGACGCGTCATCGCCGGGCTCGCTGACGGACAGCGCGTCGAGGGTGATGGCGCGCAGCGAACTGTAGAGGTCGTCGCGCAGGGCGAGCCGCGCGAGGGCGTGCCACCGGTCCAGCCGGGGCAGGGCCGTGACCGCGGTGAGCGCGGTGTTGATGTGCAGGTGCGCCGACAGCGCGAAATACAGTTCGGCGACGTCCCCCGCGCGGTGCTGGGAGATCTCCGCGATGTCCACGATGTCGAGGAGGCAGTACGTGTGCAGGAGATCCGCGACGTCGGCGGCGACCCCGGCGTCGGCACCCCGCGACGTCAGGGCCTCGGTGCGGCCCTCGACCGCGCTGATCTCGTCGCCCCGCAACCATTCCCGCACGCGCGGGCCGAGTTCGCGGACCACCGGCCGGTACCGGGCGATCGTGGCCTCGAGGGGCAGCGGTTGCGGACGGTGCGTGGTCAGCCACCGCGACGCCCGGTCGATCAGGCGCTGAGTCTGCACCGTCAGCGCGTTCGTCCCGGACGCCGGGGTGGTGTCGGCGGCTGCCCGGATCCGCTCGAAAGTCACTCCCAGATCGAAGATCTCGGTGACCGCCGTGAACGCGTTCACCGCCTCCGCGGAGTCGGCCCCGGTCTCCTCCCGCAGGCGGAATGCGTACGTCATCCCCGCCCGGTCGACCATGTCGTTGACGACCGACGTGGTGACGATCTCCCGGCGCAGCGGATGCGCGGCGACCGTGTGCGCGTACTCCCGGCCGAGCCGCGGCGGGAAGTAGTCGTGCAGCCGACCTGCGTAGACCCGGTTGTCGGGCAGGGTCGTGCCCGAGACCTCACTCTTGATGAACCGCTTGACCTGCGCGGTGAGCTGTGCAAGTTCCGGGCTGGTCAGCCCCTTCTGCTCGCGTTCGAGCGCCCCGAACTGCGCGGGCGTCGGGAGCACGTCGATCGCCCGGTCCACGTGCCCGCGCCGTTCCAGATCGTCGACCATGCGGGAGTGGAAGCTGACGAGCGTGCCGGCCTGCGCCCGGTTGAGGCTCATCATCTCGTTCTGGCTGCGGTTGTCGGCGAGGACGAGCCGGCTGACGTCGTCGGTCATGTCGGACAGCAGTTCTCGACGGTCCTGCGCGGTGAGCGTGTCGTCGGCGGTGGCACCCGCGAGGGCGATCTTGATGTTGACCTCGTGGTCGGAGCAGTCGACGCCGGCCGAGTTGTCGAGTGCATCGGTGTTGACGCGACCGCCGTTGCGCGCGTACTCGATCCGGCCGAGCTGGGTGAGGCCGAGGTTGCCTCCCTCACCGACCACCCGGACCCGCAGTTCGGGCGCGTCGAGCCGGACGGCGTCGTTCGACTTGTCGCCGACGTCCGCGTGGCTTTCCGTCGTCGCCTTCACGTACGTGCCGACCCCGCCGTTCCACAGCAGGTCCGCGGGCGCACCGAGGACGGCACGCACGAGTTCGACGGTGGTGAGCGCCCGATCGGTCTCGACGCCCAGCGCGCACCGGGCCTGCGGGGTGAGGCGCACCGACTTCGCCGACCGGTCGACGATCATCGCGCCCTCGCTCAGAACCGCGCCGTCGTAGTCCTTCCAACTGGACCTGCCGAGCGCGAAGAGCCGTGCGCGCTCGTCCCACGACCGCTGCGGGTCGGGATCGGGGTCGATGAAGACGTGGCGGTGGTCGAACGCCGCGATCAGCCGGATGTGCGGGCTGAGCAGCATCCCGTTGCCGAACACGTCGCCGCTCATGTCGCCGATGCCGACGACGGTGAAGTCGTCGGTGCGGGTGTCGACGCCCATCTCCCGGAAGTGCTGCACGACGCTCTCCCACGCGCCGCGGGCGGTGATACCCATCGCCTTGTGGTCGTAGCCGACGGACCCGCCGGATGCGAATCCGTCACCGAGCCAGTAGTTCCGGTCGAGCGCGATCGCGTTGGCGACGTCCGAGAACGCCGCCGTCCCCTTGTCGGCCGCGACCACGAGGTAGGTGTCGTCGCCGTCGCGCCGGACGATGCCCTCCGGCGCCAGCACCTGCCGGGTCGTGATGTCGAGGTTGTCCGTCATGTCGAGGAGGCTCGAGATGAACTCGCGGTAGCAGGAGATGCCGGCCGCCAGCATCGCCTCCCGGTCGGCGGCGGCATCACCGGATGGCGTCGGCGGGTTCTTGACGACGAAGCCGCCCTTCGCTCCCGCCGGCACGATGACGGCGTTCTTGACGGCCTGCGCCTTGACGAGTCCGAGGATCTCGGTGCGGAAGTCGTCGCGCCGATCGGACCATCGGATGCCGCCGCGGGCGACGTCGTCGAATCGCAGGTGCACGCCCTCCATCCGGGGCGAGTACACGTAGGCCTCGTATTTCGGCCTCGGCAACGGCAATTCGTCGATCGACGAGGAATCGAACTTGAAGGCGAGAGCCGTCGTGGGCCTGCGGTCGCCGGCGAAGTACGTGGTCCGGGTGGTGGCGCGGATCAGGGAGAGCAGCGCGCGCAGGATCCGGTCGGCGTCGATTCCCGCGACCGCGTCGATCGCGTCGGAGATACGGGCGTCGAGTGCGTCCTCCGCGGCGGTGTCGCGTTCGAGGCTCGGGTCGAGTCGGAGCGCGTGCAGCTCGACGAGGAGTTGCGTGATCGCGGTGTTGCCCAGCAGGACTCGTTCGACGTTGCTGCGGCTGTACGGGAGACCGGCCTGACGCAGGTACGCGGCGTACGCCCGCAGGACGGTGACCTGACGCCAGCCGAGCCCGGCGTGCAGGACGAGGGTATTGAACCCGTCGACCTCCGTCTCCCCCGTCCACGCCGCCCGGAACGCGTCCGCGATCCGGCGGTCGCGGGTGGCGCCGTGGCTGTCGGTGACGGCGACCAGGTCGACGGTGAGGTCGTAGATCCAGGCCCGATGCCCGTCCGGCCGGGTCAGTGCGGCAGGGCGTTCGTCGAGGGCGTTGACGCCCAGGCTGGACAGGATCGGCAGAACCTCGTTGAGCGGTGCGGGTTTTCCGACGGCGTAGATCTTGAGGTTCTCGTACGGTGCGGACGCCGCGGTGGTGGTGAACGTCAGCGCCACACTGTCGACGTCGAGGCGTTCCACCTCGGCGACGTCGCGGATCGCCTGTGCCGGATCGGTTTCGGTGGCGTAGCTGATCGGCAGCGCGGACGCGTAGTGGCGCACGTCCGCGGTGCCGAGTCGATTCGGTTCCGCGAGCAGCGTGTTGCGCCACAACTCGTGGGACCAGGGTGCGTCGAGTTCCGTGCCGAGGCTGTTCATGACGATGGGGTGGTCTCCTGTAGTGGGATCGGGACGAAGCCGATCACGCAGTGATGAAGCGAATCAGTTGGCCGGGGCGGGCCTGGGCGATCCGGTCGATGTCCTCGTCCGCGACGACGCCGATGACGGGGTACCCGCCGGAGATGGGATGGTCCGCGAGGAACACGACGGGCTGTCCGCTCGGCGGAACCTGGATGGACCCGAGCGCCACACCCTCCGTGGGCAATTCGGTCTCGGACCTCCGGTGGAGGGCGGGTGCGTCGGCGTGCCGGTTCAGGCGGGCGCCGATGCGGTCGGTGTCCGGGGAGACCGCCCACACACCCGTGGTCAGCGCGTCCGGGTTTGTGAACCAGTCGTCGCGGGGGCCGCCGATGACGCGCACCGACAGTGGTCCCGGGTCCATCGCGGGCAGGGGTGCGACGTCGACGTTCGGGAAGTTCCTCGTCCACGTGCCGACAGGCAGGACGTCGTTGGGCTTCAACGCTTCCGGGCCGATGCCGGAGAGCGTGTCGGTGCTGCGGGAGCCGAGCACGTCCGGCACCGCGAGGCCACCGCGGACAGCGACGTAGCTGCGCAGCCCGACCTGCGCGTACTGCAACCGCAGCGTCTGCCCCGGTTCCATCACGATGACGCTCGTGTGGCCCATCGGGATGCCGTCGAGCAGGGCCGTGGCGGGCGCACCGGTGACGGCGACGGTCGTTACCGCCCGCGCACGCAGGGCGAGCCCGCCCATCAGCACCTCGATGCACGCGCCGTTCTCGTCGTTCCCGACCAGCCGGTTCGCCAGCCTCGCGGACCCGCGGTCGGCGGCACCCGACACACCGACACCCGAACTCAGGTAGCCGGGGCGGCCGAGGTCCTGGATCAGGCTGAGCGGTCCGGTTTCAAGTACTTCGAGTTCGCTCACAGCGTGTCCTCGTCGACGAATCGGACGCGGCGGCCCGGCTGCAACAGCGCCGGGGGCTGCGCGTCGAGGTTCCACATCGGGGAGTCCGTGGTTCCGATGATCTGCCATCCACCGGGTGACGACCGCGGATACACCGCGCCGTAGCCGCCGGCGAGGGCCACGGACCCGGCGGGCACCACGGTGCGGGACTGCGCACGGCGGGGCACGGTGAGCCGGTCGTCGCCGCAACTCAGGTAGCCGAAACCCGGTGCGAATCCGATGAACACACAGCGCCAGGTGGCAGACGTGTGGGCGGCGATCACGTCCTCGCGGCTCATCCGCAGAAGGCCGGCGACGTCGGCGAGATCGGCGCCGTCGTAGCGGACCGGAATGGTGACCGGTTCGAACTCGGGGGCGCCGATCCGGTCGTGCGCCTCGAGGTCGACGGTCAGCGTGCGCAGCGCGCGGCGCACCTCGTCGAGGTCGGTGCGCGGTGTGGTGGTGACGAGCACGGTGCGTGCCGCGGGCAGCACGTCCTCCATACCGGGAACCGGGGTGCGGCGCAGGCGTTCGGTCAGCGACACGACCAGGGGTTCGGAGTCGAGTTCGACGAGCAGGGCCCGATCGCCCGCCGGGAGAATCCGGGTGGGGGTGCTCATGTGAAGGATCCGAGCGTGACGCCGGCACCCTGCAGGGCGTGACGGACCCGGCGCGCGGTGTGCACCGACCCGGGGGTGTCGCCGTGCACGCAGATACTGCGCACCGCCACAACGACGTCGTCCCCGTCTATCGACTCGACCGTTCCGGTCGACACCATCCGCACGGCCTGCGCGGCGGCGAAGTCGGGATCGTCGATGACGGCGCCGGCCACCGAGCGCGGGGTCAGCGTGCCCGCGGCGGTGTAGCGGCGGTCGGCGAACCCTTCGGCGACGAACTCGATGCCACGGGCCTCCGCGGCCCGCTGCAACTGCGATCCGGGTGGGCCCATGAGCGCGAGCGGTTCGGTGAACTCGTCGATCGCCGACGCGACCGCATCGGCTCGCCCGTAGTCGATTGCCGCGGAATTGTAGAGCGCGCCATGCGGTTTGACGTACGACACCGAGGATCCGGCGGCACGGGCGAACCCGGCGAGCGCGCCGATCTGGTACAGCGTCTCGTCCCGCAGATCCGCGGGCGTCACGGCGAGGTCCCGCCGGCCGAATCCGGCCAGGTCCCGGAACCCCACGTGCGCCCCGATCGCGACGTTGCGCTCGGCCGCCCTCTCGCAGGCCGTGCGGATGATCATCGGATCGCCGGCGTGAAACCCGCAAGCGATGTTCGCGCTGGTGACGACGTCGAGGAGGGCCTCGTCGTCGGCGAGGCGCCACTGCCCGAAGCCCTCGCCGAGGTCGCAGTTGAGGTCAACGCGCATCGGGAACCTCCAGGACGTACTCGCTGTCCGGGGTGTCGGTGATCAGCATGTACCCGGGCGCGTGGGTGATCGCGAACGGCAACCGGGACGCCATCACCGCCGCCTGCGGGGTGACCCCACAGGCCCAGAACATCGGCACGTCACCGGGCTCGAGGTTCACCGGATCGCCGAAGTCGGGGGCCCCGAGGTCGGCGATGCCGAGTTCCGTGGGATCACCGATGTGCACGGGCCCACCGTGGACGGCGGGCATGCGCGCGGAGATCGCCGCCGCGAGAGACACCTGATGTTCGGGAACGGGTCGCATCGATACGACCATCGGCCCGCTCACCCGGCCCGCGGGCCTGCACTCGCGGTCGGTCACGTACATCGGGACGTTGCTGCCCTGCTCGACGTGCCGGAGCGGCACCCCGGCAGCGGCAACCGGATGCTCGAACGTGAAACTGCACCCGATGTGGAACGCGACGAGGTCGTCTCGCCACAGCGAGGACACGTCCGCGGTCTCGTCCGCGAGTTCGCCGTCCTTCCACACGCGGTACAGCGGAAGGTCCGTGGTGATGTCGGCGCCGGGGGCGAGCATCGTCGTCCGGGAGCCGGCGTCGCCGACGTCGAGGACGGGGCACGGCTTGGGGTTCCGCTGGGTGAACAGCAGCACGTCGTACGCCCAGTCCTGCGGGACGGCGATGAGATTCGTCTGCGCGAATCCGGGTGCCAGACCGGCGGTCGGGGTGACACGTCCCGAGCGGAACGCGGAGCGGAGGTCGGTCGGTGAGTCAGGCAAGTTCGCTCCCGCGGGTCTCGGGGAGGAAGAACAGGGCGAACACGGCGATGGCGTACCCGAGCGCGCCGAAGATCATCGCGCCGCCGATACCCAGCTGGGTGGCGGCCAGGAAACCGACGACGGCGGGGAACACGGCGCCGACCGCGCGGCCGAAGTTGTACGTGAAGCCCTGGCCGGTGCCGCGGGACTGCGTCGGGTACAGCTCGGACAGGAACGATCCGAATCCACTGAAGATCGCGGAGGTGCAGAAGCCGAGAGGGAATCCCAGGATCAGGATCAGCGTGTTCGCGCCCTCGGGCACCTGGGTGTAGCCGACCATGAAGATCGCCGACAGGAACGCGAACAACTGCATGGTCCGCTTGCGGCCCAGCTTGTCGGTGAGGATGCCGCCGCTGACGTAGCCGAGGAACGCGCCCGAGATGAGGATCGCCAGGTAGCCGCCGGTGCCGACGACGTCGAGTCCGCGCGAGTTCTTCAGGAACGTCGGCAGCCAGGACGCCAGCGTGTAGTAACCGCCCTGTACACCGGTGGCGAGCAGCGACGCGAGCACGGTGGTGCGGAGCAGTCCGCCGCGGAAGATGGCGGCGAACGAGCCCGTCTGCTTGCCCGCCGACTCGCGGCGCTCCGTGACGACCTCGGGGTCCTTCAGATTCCGGCGCACCCAGATGATGAGGAATGCGGGCAGCACACCGGTGAAGAACAGCACGCGCCACGCGACGTCGGGGTCGAACAGCTGGAAGACGATGGTGTAGACGATCACGGCCAGCGCCCAGCCGACGGCCCACGCGCTCTGCACGAACGCGACCGCCCGGCCGCGGTACTCGGCGCGGGCGTACTCGGCGACGAGGATCGCGCCTGCCGCCCATTCGCCGCCGAAGCCGAGGCCCTGGAAGGCGCGGAAGATCAGCAGCGTCTCGAAGTTCTGCGCGAAGCCGCACAGCACCGTGAAGATCGTGTACGTCGCGACGGTGACCTGCAGGGTGCGGACCCGGCCGATCTTGTCGACGAGGATGCCGGCGAGGGCACCGCCGAGCGCGGACACCACCAGCGTCACCGTGGTCAGCAGGCCTGCCTGGCCGGTGGTGAGGCCGAAGTAGGCGGCGATGGCCGCGAGGCCGAGCGGGAGGACTTGAAAGTCGTAGGAGTCGAGCCCGTATCCGCCGAACGCCCCGATGAACGCTCTTTTTCCCTTCGGCCCGAGGGTGCGGAACCAGTCGAAGGGGCGCGTCTGCGCGACCTCGGTCTGCGTATCTGTGGTCATGGCACCTCGCCTGAAGAAGGGATGTAACCGCCCTCACGTTACAAATCGTTCAACGATCCTGCAATACCCTGAGAGGATCGTTTAACATGGAAGTCATCGCGGAACCGAGCTCACAACTATGATTGCGGTCGAGATCGAAACCTGAGGAGTGGACTTGACCAGCTCGAATGCCCTTCGCGGCGATGCGCATTCCCGCCTGGCCGCTCACCGCGGCCTGCTCGAACGCACCAGCAGAACCACCCGGGTGGCCGGAATTCTGCGGGACGCGATCATCGACGGGACGTTCCAACCGGGGGCGCGACTGTCCGAGCCCGACATCTGCGCCGCCCTCGACGTCTCCCGCAACACCGTCCGCGAGGCCTTCCAGATCCTGATCGAGGACCGCCTGGTCGCGCACGAACTCAACCGCGGCGTCTTCGTCCGCGTGCCCACCGCCGAGGACATCACCGAGCTCTACATCTGCCGCCGCGTCGTCGAATGCGCCGGCGTCAACGGATTCGACCCCGAGACCGGCGACCTGTCCGGGGTGGCCGAGGCCCTCGCCCTGGCCGACGAGCGGCACGCCGTCGAGGACTGGACCGGCGTCGGCACCGCCGACATCTACTTCCACAGCGCGCTCGCCAGCCTCAACAACAGCAACCGCATCGACGAACTGATGCGCAGCGTGTGGAACGAGGCGCGGCTCGTCTTCCACGTCATGGACGACGCCCACCGATTCCACGGGCCGTACCTCACCCGCAACCACGAGATCTACGACGCCCTCGTCGCCGGCAACACCGAAGCCGCAGGTCAGCTGCTCAAGACCTACCTCGAAGACGCCGAGGCGCAGATCCTGGCAGCGTACTGAGGCGCTTCGCGCCCGTGCGCCTTTTTGGTAGCTGGAACAACCACAAAGGCGCACAGGCGCGGAGCGCCTACCGGATCAGCCCGTAGAAGCCCTCGATGTGCTCCCGCACGAGGCGGGCGGCGTCGGCGCCGTACCCACCGCGGAGGGCGGCGACCATCCCGCGGTGCTCGCAGCGCAGGCCCGTCGCGACGGCAGGCCAGTCGTCGAGGAGCGGAACCGCGTCCATGACGTACCCGTGAATGGAATCGCGGAGCGAGGCCATCATCGCCTCGACGAGGACGTTGCCCGCGAGGCCGGCCATCGCGACGTGCAGGTCGGCGTCGAGACGGTGGAAGGCCTCCGGCGAGAGGTCTTCGTCGTCCATGGCGTCGAGCAGCGCGTCGATGGCGGAGAAGTCGAGGTCGCGGGACTTTTCGGCGGCTTCCTGCACCGCCCACGACTCGAGCAGCGTGCGCGTCTGGACGACGTCGCGGATCGGCAGCGTGCGCGTCGCCATGTGCAGTCGCAGGGCCGCGCCGATGGATGCGGCGGGGTCGGCGGCGACGATCGCGCCCGCGTCCGGTCCGGACCCGACGGCGGTGCGGACGATGCCCATCGCCTCGAGCACGCGCATGGCCTCGCGCACGGACGAGCGCCCGACCCCCAGTTCCTCCGCGAGTGCGCGCTCGGCCGGCAACCGGCCGCCGACGGTGAGTTTGCCGGCCGCCAGATCCTGCTCGATGCGGTGCAGGACGACCTCGTGTGTGCGCACGACCGAAGTTTACCTGGTGTGGTCTGACCACAGTGCGCTACTGTGGTCAGACCACAGCCCAGCCCGGTTGGAGTACCCGATGAGAATCGCCCTGTTCGCCACGTGCCTGGCGGATGCCCTGTTCCCCGAATCCGCCGCGTCGACGGTCCGCCTGCTCGAGCGGCTCGGCCACGAGGTCGTGTTCCCGCCGAAGCAGACGTGCTGCGGTCAGATGCACGTCAACACCGGCTACCAGGCCGAGGCGCTGCCGCTCGTGCGTCACCACGTGGAGGCGTTCGAGAGCGGACCGTCCTGGGACGTCGCGGTGGCCCCGTCCGGGTCCTGCGTCGGATCCGTCCGGCACCAGCACGCGATGATTGCCCGCCGGTACGGGGACGATTCCCTCGCCACGCGCGCCGAAGACGTCGCGTCCCGGACGTACGAGCTGTCCGAACTGCTCGTCGACGTCCTCGGCGTCACCGACGTCGGCGCGTACTACCCGCACCGGGTGACGTACCACCCGACGTGCCACTCGCTGCGGATGCTGCGCGTCGCGGACAAGCCGTTGCAACTGCTGCGCGCGGTGCGGGGGATGACGCTGATCGAACTGCCCGCGGCCGAATCCTGTTGCGGCTTCGGCGGAACGTTCGCGCTGAAGAACTCCGAGACCTCGACCGCGATGCTCGCCGACAAGATGGGCAACGTCCTGAGCACGGGCGCCGAGGTGTGCAGCGCCGGCGACTCGTCCTGCCTGATGCACATCGGCGGCGGGCTGTCCCGGCTGCGCAGCGGCGTCCGCACCGTCCATCTCGCCGAGATCCTGGCGAGCACCGAGAAGATCGGGAGCCCCGCATGACCACGTTCCTCGGCTCACCCACCTTCCATCCGGGCACCGGAAACATCCGGGGCACAGAATCTTTCCCCGACGCCGCACGGAAGGCGCTCACCGACACCCAGCTGCGCGCCAACCTCGGCGCCGCCACCACCACCATCCGCAACAAGCGAATCGCCGCCGTTGCCGAGGTCGACGACTGGGAGGAACTGCGCCGCGCGGGCAGCGCCCTGAAGGCGGACGTGATGTCGCGGCTCCCCGAACTGCTCGTCCAGTTCGAGGAGAACGTCACCGCCCGCGGCGGCACCGTCCACTGGGCGCGCGACGCGGACGAGGCGAACCGGATCGTCACCGACCTCGTCCGGGCCACCGGTTCCGACGAGGTGGTGAAGGTCAAGTCGATGGCCACCCAGGAGACCGGCCTCAACGAGCACCTCGAGGAGAACGGGATCGCGGCGATCGAAACCGACCTCGCCGAACTCATCGTCCAACTCGGCGAGGACAAGCCGAGCCACATCCTCGTCCCCGCCATCCACCGCAACCGCGCCGAAATCCGGGAGATCTTCCTGAACGCGATGCCCGGCGTCGACCCGGACATCACCGACGACCCCCGGGCGCTGGCCATGGCCGCACGAGCCCACCTTCGGCGAAAGTTCCTGTCCGCCAGAGTCGCCGTCAGCGGCGCGAACTTCGGGGTCGCGGAGACCGGGACGCTGGCGGTGGTGGAGTCGGAGGGCAACGGGCGGATGTGCCTGACGCTGCCGGACACCCTCATCACCCTGATGGGCATCGAGAAACTGATCCCGAAATTCACCGACCTCGAGGTGTTCATGCAACTGCTGCCGCGGTCGTCGACGGCCGAGCGGATGAACCCGTACACCTCCATGTGGACCGGGGTGCACCCCGCCGACGGTCCGCAGAACTTCCACGTGATTCTCCTCGACAACGGTCGCACCAACGTGCTCGCGGACGAGGTCGGGCGGTCCGCGCTGCACTGCATCCGCTGCAGCGCCTGCCTGAACGTGTGCCCCGTCTACGAGCGGGCCGGCGGGCACGCGTACGGGTCCGTCTATCCCGGGCCGATCGGCGCGATCCTCAGCCCCCAGCTCACCGGGACCACCGGCCACGACGACCCGAACGCCTCGCTGCCCTTCGCCTCCACCCTGTGCGGCGCCTGCTTCGACGCCTGCCCGGTGCGCATCGACATCCCGAGCATCCTGGTGCACCTGCGCGCGGAACAGGTGGATTCCGAGCGGCACGGACTGCCCGGCGGCCAGGACCTCGCCATGAAGGCCGCGGGCTTCGTGATGGGGTCGGAGAAGCGGTTCGCCGCCGCGGAGACGGCATCCAAGGTCGGCCGGCTGCTCGGGGGCAGGAAAGGGCGCATCACGTCCCTGCCGTACCCGGGTTCGAAATGGACCGGCAGCCGCGACCTGCCGACCCCGCCGAAGGAAACGTTCCGGCAATGGTGGTCCCGCACCCACGAGGACGGTGAGAAGTGAACGCCCGCGATGAGATCCTGAGCCGCATTCGCCACGCGATCGGCGACACTCCGGCGAGTCCGCCCGTTCCCCGCGACTACCACCGTGACGCCGCGTCGGGTCCCGGGAACGTCGAGTTGTTCGCCCACACCGTCGACGACTACCGCGCGCAGGTCCACCGCGCCGACGAGAGCACCGTCGCCGACATCGTCACCGGGCTGATCGAGGAGGCGGCGCGCGCCGTCGTCCCGCCGGACCTACCGCTGTCGTGGCGGCCGCGCGGTGACGTCGTCGTCGACGGCGACCCCGCCGAACTGTCCACCCTCGAACTCGACGCGCTCGACGTCGTCGTCACCGGCTGCACCCTCGGGATCGCCGCCACCGGAACCATCGTGCTCGACGGCGGCGCCGGTCAGGGCCGGCGGGCGCTGACGCTGGTCCCGGATCACCACATCTGCATCGTGCGCACCGATCAGATCGTCGACACCGTGCCACAGGCCTTCCAGGCGCTCGATCCGACCAAGCCGCTGACGTTCATCAGCGGTCCCAGCGCCACCAGCGACATCGAACTCAACCGCGTCGAGGGCGTGCACGGTCCCCGAACCCTGGACGTCGTCATCGTGCGCTGACGCACCCGTGCGCCTTTCTGGTTGCTGGGACTACCAAAAAGGCTCACGGGGCGCGGAGCGCCCTCGCGGCGAGATCGGCGGTGGCCCGGACGATCTCCGGGCCTCCGAACATCACGTCGTCGTTGTGCCCCGCGCCGGCCAGCACGACGGTGTCGACGTCGCCGAGCGCGGCCTCGGCCACGCGGGCGCTCTGGTCCGGCGGGACCACCACGTCGGCCGTCCCGTACACGACGGTGGTCGGGACATCGACCCGTGCGACGTGTTCGGCGACGGGAAAACGGTCGCGCAACAGCAGCCCGACCGGCAGGAACGGGTAGTGGTGCCGGCCGACGGCGGCGAGGTCCACGAACGGGGATCGGAGCAACAGGCCCGCGGGCGGGTGCTCGGTGGCGAGTTCGGTGACGACGCCGGTGCCGAGGCTTTCCCCGAAGTAGAGCAGCCGATCCGGCGGCACGCGACGCTCGTCGACGAGGTACCGGCGGGCCGCCCGGACGTCGCGGGCCAGCCCCTCCTCGCTGGGCCGACCGGGGTTGCCGCCGTACCCGCGGTAGTCGAAGAGCAGCGTGGCGAAGCCCGCGGCGGCGAGGTCGGAGGCCAGCAGCGCCCGGTCGGCCCGGTTGCCGGCGTTCCCGGCGGCCACGAGAACGGTCATGCGCGGCTCCCCGACCGCGGGTGGGACGTACCAGGCGCCGAGTTCGAGGCCGTCCGACGTGGTCAACGTGACGTCCTCCGCCCCGGCGATCAGCCCGCCGGCGGTCGGCACCGGGCGGGTGTCGGGGTAGTAGATCAGCTTCCGCTGCAGCACCCACGCGGCGGCGATCAGCAGGGCCACCACGGCGACCGCGACCAGCACGACGCGGATCATTGCCGAATCGGCGCGCCGGTCCACTCCAGCAACTCGGCCACGGGCAGGGTGTTGATCACGTCCGTCGGCTCGACTCCGCGTTCGGCGGCGCGCTCGCAGGCATAGCCCTGCCAGGCGAGGTGCCCGGTGGTGTGCGCGTCGGTGTCGATGGAGAACTTGCAGCCGCTGTTCAACGCGAGGTCGATCAGCCTGCCCGGCGGGTCGCGACGCTCGGGGCGGGAGTTGATCTCGACCGCGGTGCCGTACTCGCGGCACGCGTCGAACACGCGTTCCGCGTCGAATTTCGATTCGGGCCGCGGTCCCCGCACTCCCTCGACGAGCCGGCCGGTGCAGTGCCCGAGCACGTCGACGTGCGGTGACTTGACGGCCTGCAGCATCCGCTTGGTCGTCGTGGCCCGGTCGGTGTCCAGGTGCGAGTGCACGCTCGCGACCACGATGTCCAGGTCGGCGAGCAGGTCGTCGTCCTGGTCGAGGGAGCCGTCGTCGAGGATGTCGACCTCGATTCCGGTGAGCACCCGGAACGGCGCCAGCTCGACGTTCAGTTCGGCGACCAGGTTCAGCTGCACGAGCAGTTGCTCCGACGACAACCCGTTCGCGACCGTCAGCCGCGGCGAGTGGTCGGTGATCGCGCAGTACTCGTGCCCCAGCGCGGCCGCGCGCCGCATCATCTCCCGGAGCGGGCACCGGCCGTCCGACCAGTCCGAATGGGTGTGCAGGTCGCCGCGGAGGGCCTCGAGCAGTTCCGTTCCGCCGAGCCCGATCGGCTCCGCGGAACCGCGCAGGTACATCAGGTACAGCGGCACCGAATCGGCGCACTCACGGATGATCGCGGCCGCTTCGGTGCCGATGTCGGGCTGATACACCCAGCCGTTCGCCGCCAGGGCTTCCCGCTCCTCGGCGGTCGAGTACTCGATCACATCGGCCGCCCGGCGGAAGGCGCCGATCCTGTGTCCCTCGTCGCGCGAGCGCTCGAGCCAGAACGCAATTTCCCGCAGCGCATCCACGGCGTCCATCTATCCATCGTGCACGCCGGTCGGGCTGCTGGCTAGACGCAATTTCTGCCAGAACTTAGGGTCACCTCGTTGTCCGCACGTTCATACGAACGTTCCCTTCGTCTCGCTTACGACTTCTACGGTGCCGGAGTTGTCCACTTCGAATCGGGAGCCACGGTGAGATTGAAACCCCTCGCACTGTTCGTCAATTACGACGGCGTGTCTTCGCGCGCAACCGTCACGTGCCAGTACAAGTGCGGGAACGCCTGCTCCCACGACGTGCCCAACACTTCGGGGGGCGAATACTTCCGTGACATCGCCCGCACGGCCCTGTCCCGCCGCGGGATGCTGCGCGGGACGGGGATGGCAGTCCTCGCCGTCGGCGCGGGCAGTGCACTGGCGGCCTGCTCGGACGATTCCGGCAGCGGAAGTGCGACCGGCGGTTCGGACGGCGCCGCACCGGCGGGAACGAATTTCGGCGCCGTCGCCCCCAACACCGAGGACGCCGTCGTCGTCCCGGACGGCTACGAGCAGGCCGTCGTGATCCGGTGGGGCGACCCGGTGCTGCCCGGCGCACCCGCCTTCGACTTCGACAACCAGACCGCCCAGGCACAGGCGCAGCAGTTCGGGTTCAACAACGACTTCGCCGGACTGCTGCCGGTCGAGGGGCAACCGAACACCTTCCTGCTGGTGGTCAACCACGAGTACACCACCGAGCCGTTCATGTTCAAGGGATACGACGCCGAGAACCCGTCGCCCGAGCAGTTCCAGACGGCGCTCGCCGCCCACGGACTGTCGGTGGTGCAGGTGAAGGGCGAATCCGGCTCGGGCGCGCTCACTCCCGACTTCGGTCCGTACAACCGGCGGATCACGGCGACGACGGAATTCGTCGTCACCGGCCCCGCGGCGGGCAGCGACTTCCTGAAGACGTCCGCGGACCCGACGGGAACGAAGGTGCTCGGCACGCTCAACAACTGCTCGGGTGGCGTAACCCCGTGGGGCACGGTGCTGTCGGGGGAGGAGAACTTCAACCAGTACTTCGCGAACGCCGAATTGGTCACCGACCCCGCCGTCGCCGCGCGTCTGAAGCGGTACGGCGTGGAAGGTGCTGCCTCCGAACGCAAGTGGGAGCGCTTCGACAAGCGTTTCGACCTCGCCCAGGAGCCGAACGAGGTCAACCGCTTCGGGTACGTCGTCGAGGTCAACCCGTGGGATGCGACGTCCGCACCCGTCAAGCACACCGCGCTGGGCCGGTTCAAGCACGAGGCCGCCACCATCCACGTCACCGACGACGGCACCGTCGTGGCGTACAGCGGCGACGACGAGCGGTTCGACTACATGTACAAGTTCGTCTCCAGCCGCAAGATGATGGACGGCAACAGCCAGGCCGCGGTGCGCAACAACATGACGCTGCTCGACGCGGGCACGCTGTACGTCGCGAAGTTCAGCGGCAACTCCCCGGACCAGATCGACGGGTCGGGGACGCTGCCGTCGAGCGGGTCGTTCGACGGCACCGGTGAATGGATCCCGCTGCTGCGGACCGGTGAGGACGGCAAGGGGGAGTCGCTCGTCGACGGTATGAGCGCCGAGGAGGTGGCGGTGTTCACCCGGCAGGCGGGCGACAAGGTCGGTGCCACCAAGATGGACCGTCCCGAGGACTTCGAGCCCAGCCCGACCACCGGCAAGGTGTACGTGGCGCTGACCAACAACACCAAGCGCGGCGTCGACGGCGGCGCGGCGGCCGACGAGGCCAACCCGCGGAACAACAACAAGAACGGCCAGGTCCTCGAACTCACCGACGACCACGCCGGCACCGCGTTCACGTGGAACCTGCTTCTCGTGTGCGGCGACCCGACGGCGGCCGACACCTACTTCGGCGGCTTCGACAAGGAGAGCGTCAGCCCGATCTCCTGCCCCGACAATCTGGCGTTCGACCCGCACGGCAACCTGTGGATCTCCACCGACGGCAACGCCCTGAAGTCGAACGACGGCCTGTTCAGCGTCGTCCTCGACGGCGCGAACCGCGGCGAGACCAAGCAGTTCCTGACCGTGCCCAAGGGCGCCGAGACGTGCGGTCCGATCGTCGGCGAGGACCGGATCACGGTGTGTGTGCAGCACCCGGGCGAACTGGACGACGCGAGCGCCGACAGCCCGGCGTCGCACTGGCCCGACGGCGGCGACACCCAGCCGCGTCCCGCCGTCGTGGCGGTGTGGAAGTCGGGCGGGCGGATCGGCGTCTGACCCCAGGTGAGCGGCAAAGTGTGCCCCGGCACGCTTTGCCGCTCACGTGGGGGGACGGCCCAGCAGTGACTCGATCGCCGCGCTCCCGGCGAGGAACCCGTGCCGGTCGTAGAACTCGAACATCGCGGACAACCGGGCCCGACCGTCGGCCGTCAGGTCCCGCCCGTGCCGCGACATCCACTCGTCGACGGACACCTGCTTGACCGGAACACTCGCCCGGTCGCACAGGGCCCGGACGCTGAGGGTCTCCGGGCCGCCCAGTTCGTAGGTGGCACCGTGGTGGACCTCCGGACCCTCCGCCAGCACCCGCGCCGCCACCTCCGCGACGTCCGCGAGCCGGACGAACGAGAACGTGACATCGGGACTGTAGGGCAGTTCGACCGCGGTCGCCGTCCCGTCCAGCACCGCCGCGAAGTTCTCCGCGTACGCGCACGGCTGCAGGACGGTCCACCGCAGTCCGGACGTCCGCACCAGGTCCTCGCACACCGCCTTGTCGACGTGATGCGGCATCGCCGGGGTGTACGGCCACGCGACCGAGTGATAGACGACATGCTCGACGCCACCGGCGGCCGCGGCCGCGAGAACCCGGCGCACGAGTGCCGGCTCGTCCGGGTGCACGTTGGGGGCGATGACGTACGCGGCCCGACAACCCGACAACGCCTCGTCCAGCCCCGCGCCCGTGTCGAGGTCGACGGCGTGATCGCCGGAACGCCGGGCGGTGTGCACCACCCGGCGTACGCCGGCGAGCCCGTCGAGCGCCGCCACGACGGCGGCTCCGGTCTTCCCCGCGGCGCCGAGAACGGCGATCTCGGCGCCGCGGGAGAGGAACTCGGTCATCGGATCACCGGTCGATGAAGTCGAATTCGGCGAACTTCGCACCGCCGGAGAGGCGTTCGTACCCGGGACCGCGGTCGAAGAACGGCTCGTCCAGCCCACGCTCGGTGCGCATCTGCTCGCGCAGCACCTCGGTGGCATCCAAGTCCGCGACCGGCTCCTCCGTCGAGGCCGCCAGCACGACTCCGTAGTCGAGACGGGCACCCTCGGCGGACACCTTGCCCCACAGCACGTCCCGGACGACCTCCTCCACCGGCCGGTCGAGCGGGTCGCCCCAGCCGCCGCCACCGGTGGTGCGGATCCGCACCACCTCGCCGGCCTTGATCGGTTCGGCGTCGGTCAGCGCGTCGAACTCGCGCTCGTTCGGGCCGCCCGGGTCGAGGACCACGGAGAAGGGCCGTCCGGCCTTGCCGCCCTTGACTCCCCAGCAGGAGAGGATCGAGCGGTCGGCGATGGACATGAAGTTCGCGTCCTTGAGCATCCGGATGTGCTTCTCGTAGCCGAGGCCGCCGCGGTAGCGGCCCGCGCCGCCGGAGTCCTTCGCCAGGCCCAGCTTCTCGACGATGAACGGGAACCGGCTCTCGGTGAACTCGGTCGGCAGGTTCCGCGAGTCGGGAACGACGTGGATGGTGTCCTCACCGTCCGCGTAGTGCCGACCGCCGGAGCCGCCGCCGAGCACCTCACGCATCAGGTACGAGTGCCCGTCGAAGTCCTCGCCGTACACCCCCGTGTAGCGGATGGTTTCCTGGTCGGCGGGCATGTTCCCGTCGACGGCCTTCGCGACGACGCCGGCGAGCACACCGAGCAGACGCAGGATCACGAACGTCCGGGCGTTGGTGGGCGCCGGGAAGATCGGGGTGATCAGCGTGCCCTTCTCCGGGAACTTCATCTCGATCAACGGCACGACACCCTCGTTGACGTCGAGTTCCGCCATCCGCTCGGGACTGTCGGCGAGGTTGCGCAGGATCGGCGCCAGCCACTTGATGAGGAAGTTGCCGTCGGCGTAGTCACCGCAGTGGTTGATGGGACCCTTGGCCTGCGGTCCGGTGCCGTTGAAGTCGAGGATGAGGCGTTCGCCGCCCTCGTCCTCCGGGCCGGTCTTGGTGAGCGTGATCCGCTGCCGGTGCAGCATGGGCTCGTCGACGCCGTCGTGTTCGGCGTAGTCCTCCCACGTGTACTCGCCCTTCGGGATCTTGCTGAGGATTTCCCGACGGTACGTCTCGGTGGTCGCGTCCATCATCGCGTCGAAGCACGCCTCGACGGTGTCGCAGCCGTACCGCTCGAACAGTTCGGTGAGGCGGCGGGCGCCCATGAGGCACGCCGAGCATTCGGCGTCGAGGTCGGCGGCCAGCGCGTCGGGCATCCGCGAGTTGCGGGTCATGATGCGCAGCGCGGCCTCGTTGGGAACGCCCTGATCCCACAGCTTGATCGGCGGGACCATCAGTCCCTCCTCGTACACGGTGGTCGCGCCGGAAGGCATCGATCCCGGGCAGCAGCCGCCGATGTCGTCGTGGTGGCCGAACGCCTGCACGAATGCGACGACGGACGGTGCCGTGTCGCCCGGCCGGGTCGCGAACACCGGCACGGTGACGCAGAGGTCGGGGAGGTGGCCGATGCCGCCTTCGGACAGGTAGACGTCGTTGTGGAAGTAGACGTCGCCCGGCTTCATCGTGTCGAGCGGGAAGTCCCGGGCCACCGGGTGCACCAGCGCCGAATACGAACGGCCCGTGAGCTTCCGGAGGTTGCGGTCGTGGATGCCGGCGCGGAAGTCGTGCGCGTCGCGGATCATCGGCGAGCGGGAGGTCCGCGAGATCGACGTCTCGACCTCCATCTCGACGCTGGCGAGGTAGCCGGCGACGATCTCCACCAGCACCGGGTCGGGTGTCGTTCCGTCGACCGGGGTCAGCCGGTAGGGCTTCACCGGCTGCGCTGCAACGGGTTCGAGGGTGGCGGTCATCGGTTCGCTCCGTTCGAGTCGGCGATCTTGGTGATGCGGATGTTTCCGAAGGTGTCGATTCGCGCCTGGAAACCGGGATGCACGGGGATGGTGGAGCTGAATTCCTCGATCACCGCGGGGCCTTCGAGCACGTCGCCCGCGCCGAGGAGCGCCCGGTCGTAGACCTGGGTGGTGACCCACTCGTCGAAGTACGCCGGACGGGTGCCGGTCACCGCGGACTCGGCCCCGGTTCCGGCCGCGATCTCGTTGAGTGTCGGGCGCTTGATCGGGCCGATGCCGCTGACGCGCAGGTTGACCCACTCGACGTGCTGGTGCGGGTCGCCGCGGAAGTCGTAGCCGTACAGCTCCTGGTGCGCCTGGTGGAACCGCTCCGCGGCCTCGTCCATCAGCTCCTGGGTGACGGGGCCCTCCCCCACGGGAACGCGGACCTCGAAGGCCTGGCCGAGGTACCGGAGGTCGGCCGAGCGCGCGTACTTGCGCTCCGATTCCCCGAAGCCCTCGTCGGCGAGTGCGCGTTCCGCCTCGGCGGCGAGCGCGTCCAGCCCCGACTGCAGTTCGGCGATCTCCAGGCGGTCGTGCCTGCAGACGTGGGTCTGCACGTAGTCGTTGCGGACGTCGACCGTGAGCAACCCGAACGCGGACACGTTGCCCGGGTTGAGCGGGACGAGGACGTCCTTGAGGTTCAGGATGTCGACGAGCCGGCAGGCGAGCAGCGAACCGGATCCGCCGAACGTCACGAGGGTGAAGTCGCGGACGTCGAGGCCGCGCTTGACCGTGATCTGCCGCAGCGCGTTGGCCTGGTTCCACGCGGACACCTCGAGGATGCCGGTGGCGCAGGCCTCGAAGTCGAGCTTCAGCTGGTGCGCGAGCTGCTCGACGCCCTTGCGGGCCAGTTCGGTGTCGAGGGGGATCTCGCCGCCGAGCAGGTGGGGTGGGATGCGGCCGAGCAGTACGTGGGCGTCGGTGATGGTCGGCTCGCTGCCGCCCTTGCCGTAGCAGAGGGGGCCGGGGTCGGCGCCCGCCGACTGCGGTCCGACGCGCAGCGTGCCCTCGGGGGTCTGCCAGGCGATGGAGCCGCCGCCGGCGCCGACGGTGACGACGTCGATCATCGGGATCTTCGACGGGTACGCCCCCACCCGGCCCTCGGTGGTGAGCGCGGGCTCACCCTTCACCACGACCGTCACGTCGGTGGACGTTCCGCCGCCGTCGCACGTGAGGACCTGCTCGACGCCGGCGACACTCGCGATGAGCGCCGCGCCGAGCGCGCCGGCCGCGGGTCCGGACAGCACCGTCGTGATCGGCTGGTGCACGACCTCCTTGGCCGAGAGCACGCCGCCGTTCGACTTCATCACGTAGAACGGGATGTCGCGGGCCTCGCCCTCGTCGGACGAGAATTCGCGCAGCCGGTTGGCGATGTTGTTGACGTAGTTGCGGATGTTCGGCTTCACCGCGGCGTCGACGAGCGTGGTGATGGACCGCTCGTATTCGCGGTACTCGCGGAGCACCTGGCTGGAGATGCTCACCGTGGCCTCGGGGTATTCCTCGAGCAGGATGTCGCGGACGCGGGCCTCGTGGCTCGGGTTGGCGTAGGAGTGCATGAGGCACACGCCGATGGTGCGGATGCCGCGGTCGGCGAAGAACCGGGCCGCCGTGCGGACGTCGTCCTCGACGAGGGGGCGGATCTCGCTGCCGTCGAACGCGAGCCGGCCGCCGATGGTGCGGACGCGGTCGGCGGGCACGATGCGGTCGGGCTTGACCCAGAAGTAGGAGTTGCCGTAGCCGTCGGGGACGGACTGGCGGGCGATCTCGAGGACGTGCTCGTACCCCTCGGTGGTGATGAACCCGAGGTTCTCGACCTTGCCTTCGAGGAGTTTGTTGGTGGCGACGGTGGTGCCGTGGCTGACCGCGCCGATCGCGTCGCCGGTTTCGCCGAGCTTGGCGAGCACCTTCTCGATTCCGGTGAGGAATCCCTGCGCCGGGTCGGCGGGCGTCGACGGTGTCTTGGTGGTGACGACGGCTCCGGACTCCTCGTCCACAGCCACGACGTCGGTGAATGTTCCGCCGGTGTCGATACCGACCCGAATCTTCCTGGATTCCACGATTCCTCCTGGGCTCGTCTCTGTAAGGCAATTGCACCGCTTCCGTCGCCCGGATTCTTTGTCACATATCGCCGAACTCACCGGTCCTCGTTCGGCGCTGCCCGCGACCGGGTGCCCCCGGACAGACGACAGCACCCCGAACCGGACGGTTCGGGGTGCTGGGTGACGAGGTGTTCGCGGCGCTACTTCGAGCAGGTGCCCCGCACGAGGATGCCGCCGACGAGGACACCGGCGAGGGCGATACCCGCGCCCAATGCGGCCGACGCGAGAACGGTTGTCGTGGACGTTCCCTCGGGCGCCCGCATCCGCGCGGGGGCCGCCGCGGGAACCGGGGCTGCCGCCGCGACACCGGCGACCGCAGGCGCCTCGCCCGCCGCCGCAGCGACCTCGGCCGGTGGGATGCCGTTGGCGATCACGCCGTCGATGCCCTTGAAGAACACCCCGGCCATCTTCTTCGCGACACCGGTGATCATCCGCTGCCCGACGCCGCCGACCATGCCGCCGACGACGGCGTCCGCGTCGTAGCTGAGCAGGGTGCCGCCGTCGCGTTCCTCGAGCCGCACCGTCACGTCGGCCTTCACGGTGCCGGGTGCGCCGGCCCCCGAGGCCGTCATCACGAACGACTGGGGCCGGTTCTGCTGCGACAGAATCACTTCGCCGTCATAGGTGCCCTTGATGGACGCGACGCCCGCGGTGATGGACAACTTGTAGTGGTTGTCGCTGAGCTGCTCGAGGGACTGCACGCCGGGGATGGTCGCCGCGAGGACCTTTCCGTCCTGCAGGTTGTCGTACACGGCCTCCGGTGGGGCCGTCAGTAGGGCGGTGCCGGCGATTCTCATTCGTTCTCCTTGCTCTGTGACGACGCGTGCGCGAGGCGAAGCTCGAACAACTCGGAAGGGGATATCGGCATGGACGTGATCGGGAAGCCTTCCGCGTCCTCGATCGCTGCCGCGATGACGGCGGACGTCGGGATGACGCCCGCCTCTCCTGCGCCCTTCATCCCGAGGGGATTGAGGCCGGAGGGGGTGACGGTGTGGTCCATCTCGAGGGAGTCGGGCATCTCGGTGACGAACGGCATCAGGAAGTCCATGTACGACGCGTTGAGCATCTGGCCGTGCTCGTCGTAGACGATCTTCTCGTACAGCGCGCCGCCGACACCCTGCGCGACGGCGCCCATGACCTGGCCCTCGACGATCCGCGGGTTGATGACGTTGCCGCAGTCATGGATGACGGCGTATCGCCGCACGGTGATCTCGGCCGTCACCGGATCGGTTTCGACGATCGCCGCGTGCACACCGGACGCGAACGTCGACGTCGGCGGCGAGTAGTAGCCGGTGGCCTCGAGTCCGGGCTGTTCACCCTCGCGGACCGGCGGAATCGTCATGTCCGTGTCGGCTTTCGCGAATCCGGTGGCCTGCCGCGACGCGTCGTCGAACGCGTAGCGCAGCGGGTTCGACAGGACGGCGACCACACCCAGCGAGATGGACGTGCCCTCGGCGCCGGGCAGCGTGCCGATCTTGCACACGTGCCCCTCGCGAAGTTCCAGTTCGGCGGGGTCGAGGTTCAGTGCCTCCCCGGCGATGGTGCGGGCCTTGTCCGCGACCATCTGCGCGGCCACGTGAAACGCCGACCCGGACATCACGGCGCCGCGGGACGCGAACGTGCCGACGGCGTAGCCGAATCGGCGGGTGTCGCCGGTGACGATCTCGACGTCGGTGACCGGCACGCCGAGGTCGTCCGCGACGATCTGCGCGAACGCCGTCTGGTGGCCCTGCCCCTGTGTGGTCAGACCCGTTGCGGCCTTGACCTTCCCGGACGTCTCGACGAGAACGTGGGCACCCTCGTACGGTCCGGGTCCGGTGCCCTCGACGTAGGCGCCGATCCCGATGCCCACGGCCCGGCCCTCGGCCTTCGCCTGCTTCTTGTACTCGGCGAACCCGTCCCAGTCGATGAGCTTCTTCAGCTTGTCGATACCGGCCTGGTAGTTGCCGGTGTCGTAGATCAGCGGGCGGCCGTCCTGGAACGTGAGGTGGAAGTCGTACGGCATCTCCTCCGGCCGGATGAAATTGTGCTCGCGGACCTCGATGACATCCTTGCCGAGGTACTTCGCGATGGCGTCCATCGCGCGTTCCATCGCGAACACGGCCTGCGGGCGGCCGGCGCCGCGGTAGGGCGTGACGATGACGGTGTTCGTGTACAGCGAGTACGCGTCCACCCGGAACGATTTCGGCTTGTACGGCCCGAGCACCTGCGTCGATGTGTTCAGCATGACGATGATGCCGTACGGCAGGTAGGCGCCGTTGTCGTGCCAGAACGTGAAGTCGAACGCGAGGAGTGTGCCGTCGTCGTCGAAACCGACGGTCACCTCCTGGATCTGGCCGCGCTCGTGGGCGCTCGACACGAAGTGCTCGCGCCGGTCCTCGACCCATTTGACCTCGCTGGAGATGCCCGCCGTCCCGAGTTGCCGCGCAGCCCAGGTCACCATGACCTCCTCCGGCCACGGGTGCACGATCTTGACACCGAAGCCGCCGCCGACGTCGGGGGCGATGCAGTGGACCTTGTTGTGCGCCATCTTCAGTCGCGCCGCGATCGCCGCGCGCGCCGACGTCGACGTCTGCGTGGACGTCCAGAACGTGAGCGCCTGCTCGTCGGTGTCCCAGCGGGCGTAGACGCCCTTGCCCTCCATCGGCATCGACGCCGACCGCTCGATCTCGAGGTTCAGGGTCAGCCGGTGCGGGGCCTTCGCCAGTTCCGCGTCCACGTCGCCGAACCCGTGCTGCAGGTGCGCCGCCACGTTGTCGGGGACATCCGGGTGCACCGCGTTGTCCGCCTGCCGCGCCACGTCGATGCCCACGACCGGTGCGAGCATCTCGTACGTGACGTCGATCTTGGCGCACGCATCCTCGGCGATGTACCGGCTGTCGGCGACCACCATCGCGATCGCCTCACCGACGTGGTTCACCTCGTCCTTGGCCAGCGGATACCCGTTGCGCGGGGCGGTGATCGCCGGGTGCGGGATGAGCAGCGGCAGATTCTCGGCCATCTCCGGGGAGTCGTCCACCAGGTCGTCGTACGTGTAGATCGCGTGCACGCCGGGCAGATCCAGGGCGGCATCGATGTCGATTCCGGTGATGCGGGCGTGCGCGTGCGGCGATCGGACGAACGCGGCGATGAGCGCGTTGTGGCCGAGGTCGTCGAGGTAGCGTCCGTTGCCGGACAGCAGCCGGGCGTCCTCCGTGCGGGGAATCGGCTTGCCGAACAGCTTCTCGGATTCGACGATCGCCGGTCCGCTTGCCTTGGTGCCCGCCGACTTGGTGCGGGGTTTCGTGACGCTCATGCTCGCCCTGCCCTTCCGCCGACGGGGTTGGTGGTGCCCCGGACCTTCCGATCGAGTGAGGCGCGGGCCGACTCGTCGTCCTTGCCGAGCGGGAATTCGCCCGAGCGCTCACGCTTGATCTCCGCGGCGCGCAGCACGGCGGCCCGGATGTTCTGGTAGCCGGTGCACCGGCAGAGGTTGCCTGCGATCGCGTCGGTCGCCTCCTCCCGGGTCGGCGAGTCGTTCTCCTCGAGGAACGCGGCGATGGTCGTGACGAAACCGGGGGTGCAGAACCCGCACTGCAGACCGTGACAGTCGATGAACGCCTGCTGCACCGGGTGCAGGGTGCCGTCGGGTTCGACGAGTCCCTCGACGGTGGTGACCTCCCGGCCCTCGAGGCTCGCGGCGAGCACCAGGCACGAGCGCACGGGTTTGCCGTCGAGCAGGACGGTGCACGCGCCGCACACCCCGTGCTCGCAGCCGACGTGCGTCCCGGTCTGGCGCAGATGATGCCGGATCGCATCCGACGCGAGCGTGCGCGACGGCAGCAGCACCGTCTGCGTCACCGCGTTGAGCGTGAACGTCACCGCGACGTGCTGTTCGCCCGTGTCTTCCTGCAGTTCGGCGAGTTGATCGTCGATGCTGCGTGTTGCCTTTGCCATGGTCATCTTCCTCCCGCCGACACGTGCACCGCGGCACCGTCGAGCACTGCATCCTGCGCGGCCGCGAACCCGACCCGGGCGGTCAGCGCCGCGACCAGTTGCGACCGGTACCGCGCCGTGGCATGGATGTCGGGTTCGGTGTCGATCCGTTCGCGCGCGAACTCGGACAGATTCCGCCACAACGGGTCCCGGTCGTCCGTCGCCGACGCACCCCGGAGGATGTCCGTGTAGTCGACGACCTCACCGAGCTCGCCGGCCGACACGTACGTCATGTGGGCCTCCGCGACTGCGCCGTCCTCGACCCGGACCTTGGCCGCGACCCCGACGAGGGCGTAGTCGCCGTGCCTGCGGGCGATCTCGTCGATGGCCGACCCGACACCGGGCTCGGCGGCCGGGACCGTGACGCTGGTCGCGATCTCGTCCGGCTCGAGCGTGCTTTCGAGCGGCCCGGCGAACAGGTCGGTCGAGCGGATCTCCCGGACCCCGCGGACCGAACGCACGGTGATCGAACCGCCGAGCAGCGCGAGCACCGCCGGCATCTCCGCGGACGGGTCGGCGTGCACGATGGAGCCGACCGTCGTGCCACGGTTACGGATGGTCGGGTGCGCGACCAGACGCAGCCCGCGGCCGAGCAGCGGCTGCACCCGGGCGGCACCGCGGTCGGCTTCGAGCACCGAGTGGGTGGTCAGGGCGTCGAACGTGACGCCCAGCTCGCGGGACGCCGACACCGCGTCCAGCCGGGGGATCGATCCGATGTCGACGAGGTGCGCCGGTGCGGCCAGCCGCATCGAAAGCAGCGGGATCAGCGACTGCCCGCCCGCGAGCACCTTTCCCTCGTGAGCCACGTCCGCGAGAATCCGACAGGCCTCGTCGATCGACCGAGGTCGGTGATAAGTCAGTGGCGACGGTTTCATTCCTCAGATCCTGCCCGTATCGTACGCTCGACGTTTCGTGAACTAGTGACAAAACTCACCTGCCGACGATGGCAGATCACGTGAGCTGGCCCACCCGGTCGGGCGCCGTTCCGTCGTCCGCGGTGGGCTTCGGATGGTGCCGGCCGGTGCCGACATCGTCTGTGTCGTCGGCGTCCTTCGGGGCGATGACGCGGCACAGGTGGTACATCCCGATCACCACGATCGTGCCGAGGGCGATGCCGCTCAGGGAGAAGCTGTCGCTGAACGTCAGCTCCACGTCACCGATCGCGATGATCAGGCCGGCGGCGATCGGCATCAGGTTGAGCGGGTTGCCGAAGTCGACGCCGTTCTCCTTCCAGATCTTCGCGCCGAGCAGGCCGATGATCCCGTACAGCACCACCGTGATTCCGCCGAGCACGCCGCCGGGGGTCGCGGAGATGACGGCACCGAACTTGGGGGAGAAGCCCAGCAGCATCGCGATCACCCCGGCCGCGGCATACGCGGCGGTCGAGTACACCTTGGTCGCGGCCATGACGCCGATGTTCTCGGCGTACGTCGTCGTCGGGGATCCGCCGACGCTGGTCGCGATGGTGGTGGCCAGGCCGTCGCCGATCAGGGCGCGTCCCATCATCGGGTCGAGGTCGGTCTTGGTGATCTCGGCGACGGCCTTGACGTGGCCGGCGTTCTCCGCGATCAGGGCGATGACACCGGGCAGAACCAGGACGATGAACGTGAGACTGAACGACGGCGCGTGAATGCCCACGATGCCGTTCGCCTCGTCCGAGAACGGTGGCAGCCCGATCCACGAGGCGGAGGAGACGCCGTCCCAGTTGACGCGGAAGTGCTCGGTGACGCCGCCGGCGACCGGGTCGTACGACGTGATCATCCCGGTCGTCACGTCCAGCACCCACGACAGCAGGTAGCCGAACAGCAGCGTCAGGAAGATCGCGACCCGCCCGAGGAATCCGCGCAGCGCGACACTCGCCACCACCAGCAGGACCATCACCGTCAACGCGACCCACTGGTCCTGCGGCCAGTACGTTCCGGCCACCACCGGGGCCAGGTTGAAGCCGATCAGCATGACGACGGCGCCGGTGACCACGGGCGGCAGGATCTTGAACACCACCCCGCCACCGAGGAAGTGGATCAGCACACCGATGCCGGCGAGCACCAGACCGGACACCAGGATCGCGCCCGTCACCTCCGCCGACGTGCCGCCCTGCGCCCGGATGGCGGCGATGCCGCCGACGAACGCGGCCGACGTCCCCAGGTAGCTGGGAATCCGGCCCTTGACGACCAGCAGGAAGAACAGCGTGCAGAAACCCGACATCATCACGGCGAGTTGAGGATTGAGGCCCATGATGATCGGGAACACGAACGTGGCCCCGAACATCGAGACCACGTGCTGCCCGCCGAGTCCGATCGTGCGACCCCAGCTGAGCCGTTCGCTCGGGGCGACGACCTCCCCGGGGGCGATGGTCTTGCCATCTCCGTGCAGTGTCCAGATAGGCATAGGGGGACCTTTCAGACAGGTGACGGTGCAAGGGCGCCGGCGGCGGCTTCTTGCGATGTGCCGCACGTCACAGTTGCACCTCGATAGGAGGGCAACGTTATTACAGCGTCCGCCACCCGGCGTGAGAAGAATCTGCCAGCGCCTGCCCGGCGGATTTGGCAACTTTAGGAATTGATGCCGCGCATCGCCATGATCTTGAGGGCGAGCGACAGGTCGAGGCGCAGTTCGGGGTGATCGGTGAACGACCCGAGCATCTTCTCCAGCTTCACCACCCGGTACCGCAGGGTGTTGTAGTGAAAGTGCAGTTGACGTGCGGTTTCGGCGATGTTGATGTTGGTGGCGAGCAGCACCTCGAGGGTGCGCCGCATGTCCTGCGCCTCGGGGGTGTCGGCCGTCAGCTCACGCAGGGTCTCCTGCGCGAAAGACTCGAGTTCGCGGTCGTCCTCGACGAGGCTCAGCAACCGGTAGACGCCGAGGTCGTCGAAATGCGTCACCGCCCACGCGCCGGTGATCTGCCGCCCCACCTTCAGTGCGGTCCGGGCCTGCCCGTAGAGGGCGGGGATGCCGTCCACCGAGTCCGTCGGCCGGGACACGCCCACCCCGAACGCCCGGCGGCCACCGCCGCCGGCGCCGCGCACGGTGGCGACGAGTTCGTGGACGAGGTTCATCGTGTCGGTGCCGACGCCCATGAGGATCACCGTCTCCGTCGGCAGCGCGGTGACGGCGGCACCCGCATCACGGCCCGCGACGGCGCTGGTGAAGGCTCGCGCCTGCCGTTCGACGAGCGGCATCCGGGTGGGCATCGACGGTTCGTCCTCACCGACCGGGTCGGGCTCGATCACCACGACCACCACGGGACGATCCAGGTCCCAGCCGAACGTCTTGGCGTGTGCGACGACGTGCTCGTGTTCGCCGCCGCGGCCGAGCAGCAGGTCGCGGACGAAGTTGGCGCGGTGTTTCTCCTCCACCGAGGAGACCACCAGTTCGCGGGCCACCACCAGGGCGCACACCGCCGCCGCCTGCTCGACGAGATACAGGTCCTCGCTGTGCAGCAGGTCTCCGGTGCGGAAGTGCACCAGCCGCCCGTGGTCGATGCCGTTGGCCGAGATGGCGGAGACCGCGATGGACTCGTCGCCGAGCCGGTGCAGGCCGAGACCGCCCTCGGTCGAATCGGTGCGGACCCGTCCGGTGGAATCGAGCGCCGCACTCGACGCCAGCCGGCGCAGCTCGGACTCGTCGCCGGCCCGGCACAACTGGCGTCCGTCGGGGGTCGTGATCAGCACGGCCCCGCCCAGGTCACCCGCGACCGCAACCGCGAGTTCGGCGAACCCGCCGCCGGCCATCACGACGTCGACGAGCACTCTGCGCAACCGGTCCGCCTCGAACACGGCGTCGACCTGCTGCGCGGACAACTCCACGAGGGCACCGGACAGCGGATGTTCCTGCGAGGCTGCGACCACGACGACGGGAAGCCCGAGTTCGTCGGCCGCAGCGGTCATCTCGGCCGGCAGCGCCGCGGTGTCGTCGTCGAGCCGCACCGCGAGCCCGGCGACGCCCCGCCGGTCGAGGCGGGTGAGAAACGCGTCGATCGGCTCGACCAGCCGGCCGAGCACCGCGGTCGTGGTGATCAGCAACTGTCCGGTCCGGAGCCACGGCCCGATGTCCGGCACCGCCATCACGGCGACGTTCGACACCTCGCGGGTGGTGCCGGTCGCGCCGGCGACCAGCGTCGGGGAGGCGAGCAGATCGGACGCCAGCACATCGGTGAACGACTGCGGGGGAAGGTCGAGACCCGGCCCGGCATCCCTCGTCGTCACTGCAACACCCTGCTCACCTGATCCGACACTCGCCCCGGACGGCGCGAAAGTGTGACCTTAAGTCCCCACTCGAATGGCGTCAAACGATTGTCACACGGTGCACTCTGCCGGTCTGCCGGTTCCGGCGGGCGCATCGCGGTGAATCGGACCGGTCAGCTGCTGGAGTTCGAGCCCCGACGTGCCCCGGGTCGTCTTCATCATCTCCGCGAGAATCGACACCGCCGTCTCTTCGGGGGTGCGGGCGCCCAGGTCGAGGCCGATCGGCGAATGCAACCGCGCCAGTTCGTCGGCGGTCGTGCCCTGCTCCCGCAACAGCGCGACCCGGCGTTCGTGCGTGGCCCGGCTGCCCATCGCGCCGATGTACGCCGCGTCCGATCGCAGGGCGAGCCGCAGCAGCGGAATGTCGAATTTCTCGTCGTGGGTCAGCACGGCGAGGACGGTCCGGCGGTCGACCGGGGCCGTCTCGAGGAATCGATGCGGCCACATCACGACGACTTCGTCGGCATCCGGGAAACGGGCGCGGGTCGCGAACACGGCGCGGGCGTCGATCACGGTGACGTGGTAGCCGGCGAATGCGCCCAGCGTGCACATGGCCGCGGCGAAGTCGATGGCCCCGAAGACGTACATCCGCGGCGGCGGCGCGAAGATCTCGACCATGCACACCGTCTCCGACTGCAGCTGATATACGACGGACTCACCGGCGTCGAGGCGGCGGCGGACCTCCTCGCCGTCCGAATCGGGCAGGCCGAGGTCGCCAACCGGCCCGTCCTCGGTGATGACGCAGCGCCGGTGTCGCGAACCGTCGCCGGTCTCCGTCACCAACGCAATCAACTCGCCTCGTTGGACGCGCCGCGCCACGTCCGCGAAACCCGGGAAGTCCGTCGGCCCGATGCGCTGCACGAACACCTCGATGGTGCCGCCGCACGTCAGACCGACACCGATGGCGTCGTCGTCGGCCACGCAGAACACCTCGGTGCGGCTCCGTCCGTCGGCCAGCACGTCCCGCGCCGTCTCGTACAGCGCACTCTCGACGCATCCGCCCGACACGCTGCCGAGCACCTCACCGGATGCCGACACGGCCATCGCCGCGCCCGGCGCCCGCGGCGACGACTTCCATGTGCGCACCACCGTGGCGAGCGCGAACGTCTCGCCGCGGTCGAACCACGATTCCAGGCCCGTCAGGATGTCGCGCATCGTCTCGTCCTCCTCGGGGATCTTCGGTAGCTCACGCTAACCGGCGACGCCCCGCCGTCGCGGCACACAAAGCGCCGAAATACCCCGCGGCCGCTTGTGCATTGTCGCCATCGCTATCGATCGGCGAGTCCGCAATTCTCGGACGGTCCCCCTTACCTTTCCAGAGAACCGAGGATCCGCCATGAATCAGTTGCTCAGCGGGATCCGGGTCCTCGACCTCACGCGCGCGCTCGCAGGCCCGCTGTGCACGGCGCTGCTGTCCGATTTCGGCGCCGACATCATCAAGGTCGAGACCCGTTCCGGTGGTGACAGTTCCCGGCAGTGGCCGCCGTTCGACGGCAGCGACAGCCTGTACTTCGCGTCCGTCAATCGCGGCAAACGTTCCGTCGCGCTGGACATGCGCAGCGAACAGGGCCGGAAATTGCTGCGCCGCATCGCCGTCGACGTGGACGTCATCGTGGAGAATTTCCGCCCCGGCGTCCTCGCCGAGATGGGACTCGATCAGGAGTCGCTCGCCGCGGACAATCCCGGCGTGATCGTCATGAGTGTCAGCGGATTCGGCCCGACCGGCCCCGAGCAGTTCTCGCCCGGACTCGACCAGGTCGCGCAGGGCATGTCGGGCCTGATGTCGGTGACCGGCGCGGGCGATCACACCCCGATGCGCGTCGGCATCCCGATCATCGACACGGTGTCCGGTATCTATGCGGCGCTGGGCATCACGGCGGCACTCGTGGCCCGCGGACGCGACGGCGGCGGCCACCACGTGCAGACGTCGCTGCTCGAATCGGCCCTGTCGATCATGTCGTTCCAGGCGCAGGACTATCTGAGCACCGGACGCGTCGCGGAGCCGAACGGAAACACGCATCCCACGATCACGCCGTACGGCACGTTCGACACCGCCGACTTCCCGATCATCATCGCCACCGGTTCGGACCGGCACTGGGAGGCCCTGTGCGGCGTTCTCGGGGACCCCGACCTCGCCGGCCGGCCCGAATACCGCACCGGCCAGTCACGTCTCGCGCACCGGGATCGCCTCACGAAGGAACTGCTCGAACTGCTGTCCGTGCGGCGGGCCGCCGAGTGGGTGACGCTCATTCGTGCGGCGGGCATTCCGTGCGGTCCCGTCCACACGATCGATCAGGCGTTCGCCGACCCGCAGGTGCGGGCCCTGAAGATGGTGCAACCCGTGGCCACCGCGGACGGTGGTGAGGTGCCGCTGGTCCGGGGCCCGTTCTGGGTGGACGACGAGACGCTGCCGATCCGGAACGCGCCACCGATGGCGCTCGGGCAAGACACGGCCGAGGTGCTCGGCGAATTCGGGCTGAGCGAGGACGACATCGAGGGCCTGCGGCGAGACCGGGTGATCTGATCCCGCGGTCGTGGCCGTCTCACAACCGGGCGGCCACGGCCAGCGCGACGTGCTCGCACCACGGCCGCGCGACCACCTGCACACCGATCGGCAACCCGGACTGCGTGTTTCCCACCGGAACGACGACGGACGGCAGTCCCGTGACGCTGATCGCGCGGCAACTCGCCAGGGCCTGAGCCCACGTGAGTGACTGCCCACCGACGTCGAACAGTTCGTCGCCGAGTGGCGGCGCCGGGATCGACGCGACGGGCAGGACGAGGACGTCGCCCATCTCGCCCAGCATCCGGTGCACGAGTTCCGATCGCTGCGCCCACAGTCGCTCGACGAGACGCCGGTCCACATCCCGCGCGGCGGCGAGCATCGCGGTGATGTTCGCCCCGAAGTCGGTGCCTAGTTGTGCGATGTCGGTGTGGGTTTCGGCCGACCGCAGGCCCCCGAACAACTCGTTGCCCTCTGCCAGTGCCGTGCCCTCGTACCTGCGGGCGCCGAGCCGTCCGGCGACATCGGCAACGGCCGCGGCGATCTCCTCGCCGACGGGCACGGTCCCCTCGCCGGGCGCCCACGTGATGTCGAGACGCGAGAGGTCCACCGAGCCCGGGTCGGTCCAGTGGTACTGCCGGGAGGAGACGACCCGCAGCACGAGGGCCGCGTCCTGCAGGGTCCGGGCCATCGGGCCGATCGTCTGCAGCGTGCCGTGCATCGTGGCCGGATTGGTCAGCACGTGATCGCCCGACGGGACGCCGGGATACTGTCCGTCGGGGTCGACCCGGCCGATGGTCGGGCGGACGGACCGCAGTCCCGTGCAGTGGGCGGGCCAGCGCACCGACCCGCCGAAGTCGGTGCCGAGACCGACCACGCTCATCCCGGACGCGATCGCCGCCGCCTCGCCGCCGCTCGAACCCCCGGGAGACCGGGGAACCCCGTCGGGCCGGAGCGGGTTCACGGTGTATCCGAACAGATCGTTGTGCGTGAGGCCGCTGGCCCCGAACTCCGGGGTGTTCGTCTTGCCGACGAGAATCGCGCCGGCCGCCCTCATCGCGGCCACCGCGGGGGCGTCGACGCGCGGCACGTTGTGTTCGAGCGCGCGCGATCCCGCCGTCGTCCGAACACCGGCGGTCGCGATGAGGTCTTTCACCGTGAACGGCACCCCGGCCAGCGGACCGACGTCCTCACCTCGGGAGATCCGGGTGTCGAGGTCGTCGGCGGCCCGGATCGCCTGGTCTTCGGCCACCGTGACCAGCGCGTTCAGCTCCGGGTTCCGGGCCTTGATGTGCGCCAGGTGGTCGGCCAGCACCTCGCTCGCGGACACCTCACGGCGCGTCACGGCGCGGGCGATCGCGTGCGCGTCCGAGCCGACCCAGCTGCCGTCACTACCCCACACATGTCCTCCTCGGCTGGTGCTCAGGGATCGACGCTAGAGGTCCCCGGACCCGCCGCACACGGCCAGTCTGCACAGGAATGCGGGGCCCGGGCTGTGAAGAGTTGATACTTCGCCGCGCTACCGGTTCTGGGAGGATCGGATGATGCTCTCGCCCTGGGTCCGCCTTGCCGTCGCGCTGTTCGCGGTCAGCTGGGGCGCCAACCAGTTCGCCCCGATGCAGCTCGTCTACCGCGAGGAACTCGGTCTCGGGAGCGGTTCGTTCACCGCGATGCTCGCGTCGTATGTCGTCGGGCTGATCCCCGCGCTGCTGTACTTCGGGCGCGTGTCCGACCGGTTCGGCAGGCGGGCGGTGATCCGCCCGATGATCCCCGTCGGCATCGTCTCCTCTCTCGTCCTGATCGCGGGCGCCACCGTCCCCGACCTGCTGTATCTGGGACGGGTGCTGGCCGGGCTTGCCTCCGGCATGGCGTTCGGAGCGGGCACCGCCTGGATGAAGGAACTCAGCTCCACCGCGCCGGCCGGGGCGGGTGCGCGCCGCGCGGCGGTGTCGTTGTCGGCGGGCTTCGGCTGCGGAGCCCTGTTCGCCGGTGTGATCGCACAGTGGCTCCCCGCGCCGGAACTGCTCCCGTACCTGGTTCACGTCGCATTGATGGTCGGTGCCCTCGCCCTGGTGTGGTCGGTGCCCGATGCGCGGGTCCGCGCCACGGACCTCACCGCCAAGCCCCTGTCGGCGCTCGCGACCTCGAGGTTCCGGTGGGGCATCGCACCGTGGGCGCCGTGGGTGTTCGGGGTGGCGACCGTGTCGTTCGCGACGCTTCCGCCGCTCGTGTCCGAGTCGTTGCGCTCCACGTCGGTGGCGTTCACCGGTCTCGTCGCCGCACTGACCCTGCTCACCGGGGCGGTGATCCAGCCGTGGGCCAAACGGTGGTCGCAGCAGGGCGACGCCGCCGGCATCCGAGTCGGCATCATTCTCGGGGTGCTGGGCTTCGGCGCCGCGACCGTGGTCGCGTACACCGGCGGTGCGCTGTCCGTCGCCGCGATCGTCGTCGCGGCCTTCCTGCTCGGATCCTGCTACGGAATCCTGCTCGGTTCCGGCCTCGCGTCCGTCGAGAAGCTCTCGCCGGCAGACGAACTCGCACAGACCGTGGCGGTGTTCTACTGCCTGATCTACGTCGGCTTCGCCGTTCCGTTCGTCATCTCCATGCTCGCCCCGCACATCGGCTACGCCGCCTGTTTCGCCGGGGCGGCGCTGCTGATGCTGATGTCCGTGGCCGTGGGCCGAAAGGCGAAGGATCCGCACCTCACCCACACGTGAGTGGCAAAGTGTGCCCAGGCACGCTTTGCCACTCACCTGGGGTTAGCGGGACCGTACGGGGAGCAGCGGCGGCCACGGCCAGTGCTGCGCGAGGCGACCCCGGGCCCGCAGAAAGCCGAGGCCCAGCACGAGACCGAAGATCAGGTGCCCGATCAGCGACAGAGTTATCGTCGTCGGCGTGAGCGGGAACATGTCGCGCTGACCGCGCGCCGACAGCGCGACCGTGCCGATCAGCCCGGCCCAGACGGGAAACACCGCGAACGTGACGAACGCGAAGAGGACCGTGCGAGCGGACCGGTGCTGGAGGCCGAGCGCGAGGGCGATGAGGAAGAACGCGATGCCGATTCCGCCGCCGTCGCCGAAGTAACGCCACAGGTAGCCGACGATCGCGCCGGTCCGAGTGTCGGTTCCCGAATGCAGCCAGGTGCCCATTTTCGGAATGAAGTCACCCCACAGACCGAGCAGATACACGGTGTCGAGGCGGAAGACGTCATAGGCCAGACACGCGAACATCCCCCAGCCGAGGCCGTGGCCGACGATGCGGTCGACCGGGTGCGGAGCGAACACGCACAACACGGCGAGGGAGGCGGCGAGCGGAATGATCACCAGCGCACCGGTGGTGTTCATCGGCACGACGCCGAACACCTGCGCCGAGATCGCCAGCAGCGGCAGAGACGCGAGCAGCAGGTACAGGCCGATCCGCGCGAAGGTCCAGTGGTGACGGACCGGATTCGGCGGCGGATTCGGCGGCGGATTCGGATGAGACGACGGGCAGGACTGCACCCGGGGGATCGTGTTCGTGGACGTCGGGGACGGTGATGCCGAGGATGCGGGGCATGGGGGGTTCCTTTCGATCGAGGGACTTCGCTTTCCGAGTGGTCGGTTTTCGCGATCCCAGCGTCCGTCGAATCCCTGCCATGCGAAAAGTCCCCCGAGGGGTGGTGATTGCTACCCCTTCACGTGCGTATTACCCGCACCTCGGCACCCATGACGCCCGGCCCGTCGGTACGTCCGGACCCTGATGCAGAAGTTGAGCATGCCCCGAGCCGGCATAACCCTGTTAGCACGGCGTCACGCACCAAGGCGTCAAACGAGAAAACGTACCGTCTCCGACAGCGGTGCACGGTCGATGAGCACGTCGGCGCCTACCACGCCGGTGCGCTCGTAGCCGATAGCCATGCCGCAGAACAACATCAACCCGTCGGACGGCTGAACAGTCTCGTCGACGGTCTCGTGGTACACCGACCACGCCTCCTGAGCGCAGGATGCCAAACCCTCGGCACGCAGCAGCAGCATGATCGTCTGCAGGTACATCCCGAGGTCGGCCCACTGCGCCGAGCCCATGTCGCGGTCGACGTAGCAGAACAGGCCGACGGGGGCGCCGAAGAACTCCCAATTGCGGGAGAACCGGTTTCGGCGCGCCCCACGGTCCTCTCGGGTAATCCCGAGTGCCGCATACAGCTGTTCGCCTGCCGCGAATCGCCGTTCGCGATACGGAGACTTCAGACCCTCGGGATAGATCGGGTACTGCGGGACGTCACCGGCATCGCCTGCGGCGAGCCGTGAAGTCGCGCACGGAACGCCGTGACCGCACCGCTTCGTACACATTCACGAGGACACTCCTTCGATGTGGGGACGATGGGCCTGCAGAAACGTCGCGACCTCACGCTGCAGTTCCGGGCTGCGGACGCCGACATTGTTGATGGTGTAGCGAGTCGCGACGTCACCGGAGCGGTCGTAGAGCGCCTTCGCCGCCTCGGCCGGGGCGCCCTCGACCGCGAACAGCCCGAGCATCTCGTCGTCGATCAGAGTGCCCATGGTGGCCCACCTGTTGTCGTCCGCCGTCTTCGACAGCCGGTTGAGTTCGTCGCCGAGATCGCCCAGGCCGTGCAGGTCGAGGACCGGCCGGTAAGCGGGCGTCGAACCGTAGAACGCGATCTGCCGCCGTACCGCCGTCTTCGATGCCGCCATCTCCTCCTCGGTGTGCCCGGTGACGAGGAAACCGGACGCGATGATCTCGGGGTCGCCCGTCGGCGCCCCCGGCGCACGTCGTCCGCGAGCCAGCGCGGGGAGCGTCACCTCCCGCACGTAGCGGTCGGTGGTGAAGGGATGCAACAGGATTCCGTCGGCGACCCGGCCCGCGGTCTCCGTCATCTTCTCACCGACGGCGGCGAGCAGCACCTCCGGTGCCAGCTGCTCGGTGGGCGGCGTGAACATCGGGGTCATCAGGGTGTGCGTGTAGAAATCGCCGCGGAAGTCCAGCTTCTCCCCGGTGGCCCACGACTCCCAGATCGCCCGCATCGCGCAGACGAACTCGGCCATCCGCGGGGCGGGCGTGCTCCACGGCATCGAGAACCGCTTCTCGATGTGCGGCTTGATCTGGCTGCCGAGACCGAGCGAGAGCCGGCCGCCGCTGTAGTCCTGCAGGGCCCGGCCCTGCACCGCGAGGGTCATCGGCGTCCGCGCGAACGCCACGACGATGTTGGTCAGCAGGTCGACGCGCGTGGTCACCCCCGCCGCGATCGTCAGATGCAGAATCGGATCCGACGTGACCTCACTGAACGAAACGCCGTCGAAGCCGCTCGCCTCGGCCCCCCGGGCCATGTCCGCGACGTCGGCGAGCGCGCCAGTCGGCGAAGACAGCGGTAGAACGACCTTCATGCGCACTCCTGCGGGTCACGACCTCACGGTCGGCTCGATAGTCGGAGTATAGCGATCGCTAAGTAGAACACAAGGTCATGGGCACGAGTAGGCACTTCAAAATCAGTGATGCGCGGCGAGTCGAGGGAACAGCCGGTGGGCGTTGCCGGTGGTCACCGAGCGCCAGGTGTCGACGGAGGCGAGTTGCCGGGCCGTCGCGTCGGCGGGAGTCCAGCAGTAGTCGCTGCCGTAGAGGACGTGATCGGCTCCGAATGCGGCGGTCAGGGCCGGGATCTGGTGCGGCAATGGGGTGCCGGCCAGGTCGAACCACAACCGGCGCAGCTGATCCGGCACGGGAGGGACGTTCGGGTCGTGTCCCGGGAGCAGACCACGGAACAGTTCCATCCGCTCCGCGAGCAAGGGTAGGGCGCCGCCGCCGTGGGTAAAGATCCATTCGATGTCGGGATGCCGCATCAGGACTCCGGTGAAGACCAGGTCGCTGACGGTTCGGGCCGAGTCGAAGAGGAACTCGAGCATGGGCCGCGGACGCCCGAGCGACACTGCCTCGTGGCCGGGCGGCGAGGTGGGGTGGACGAAGACGACGGCCCGGCGACGGTCGAGTTCGGCCCAGACCGGTTCGAAGCGTTGGTCGCCGAGGTAGTGGCCGCGGGTGTTAGTTTCGACGGCGACCCCGTCGGCGCCCAGAACATCGAGTGCATAGTCGATTTCGGCGAGCGCGCCGTCGACATCGGGCAGGGGAACGCTCGCGAAATGGCCGAACCGTCCGGGGTGCCGGCGCACCAGGTCGGCGGCGTACTCGTTGACCTCGTGGGAGAGGTCCCGGGCGGCACGGTCGTCACCGAAATGCGTCCCGGGCGACGACACGGACAGCATCGCGGTGCCGATGCCGCCCTCGTCCATCAGGGCGAGGGCGGCCGGCCACGTTCCAATTCGGCCAGCCCGGCATGCCGTCCGGCTGGTGGTGCCCGGCGGCCCGGGCCGCGGCGATGTAGCGGTCGGTGACGAAATGGGCGTGCACGTCGACCAGCGCCGGTGCGCCGGTGCTCGTCACGGTTCCACCTTTCGGGGAATGAACCGGGTGAAGTAGTACAGCGATGCGGAGTCGTCGACGGTGTCGCTGCCGACGACCTTCTCGATCGGTACGCCCTGCAGTAACCGTTTGATCGGCACCTCGAGCTTCTTCCCGGTCCGGGTGTGCGGGATGGCGGGAACGGCGATGATCTCGTCGGGGACGTGGCGGGGCGAGGCCTGGGTCCGGACGGCGGTGACGATGCGCGCACGGAGTTCGTCGTCCAGGTCGGCGCCGTCGGCGAGGACCACGAACAGCGGCATCCAGTAGCCGCCGTCGGCGAGTTCCGCGCCGATCACCAGCGCCTCCCGGACCTCCGGGAGATCCTCGACGACGTCGTAGATGTCTGCGCTGCCCAAGCGCACTCCCTGCCGGTTGAGGGTGGAATCGGACCGGCCGGAGATGACGACGCTGCCGCGCGCGGTGACGGTGACCCAGTCCCCGTGCCGCCACACGCCGGGATACGTGCCGAAGTACGCGTCGCGACAGCGGGTGCCGTCGGGGTCGTTCCAGAAGTAGATCGGCATCGACGGCATCGGTGTGGTGACGACGAGTTCCCCGACCTCGTCGACGACCGGGGCGCCGTCGGCATCCCACGCGGCGAGCGCCACCCCCAGCAGTGGTGCGGAGATCTCGCCCGGCCACACCGCCGTCGTGGGGGCGCTGCCCGCGAAGCCACTGACGACGTCGGTGCCACCGCTCGTCGAGGCGACCTGTACGCGGTCACCGACGTGGTCGCGGACCCAGTGATAGGACTGCGGCGGCAGGGGTGCGCCGGTGGATCCGATGAGACGCAGCGTGCGCAGGTCCAGGTCGCGACCGGGTTCGAGACCGGCCTTCGCGGAACCGAGCAGGTAGCCGGGACTCAGTCCGAGGACGCCGACGCGGTGCTCGGCGGCGATGTCCCACAGCCGCTGCGGATCCGGGTGGGATGGGCTGCCGTCGTAGAGAACGATGGTGGCGCCGACCAGAAGACCCGAGACGACCATGTTCCACATCATCCAGTTGGTGGTGGTGTACCAGAAGAATCGCTCCCCGGCTCGAAGGTCGTTGTGCAATCCCAGCAGTTTGTGGTGGTCGAGGATCACGCCGCCGTGTCCGTGCACGATCCCCTTCGGCAGTCCGGTCGTGCCCGAGGAGAACAGCACCCACAGGGGCGCGTCGAAATCGACACGCACGAAGTCCGGTTCGGCGTCGACGGCAGTCACCTCCTCCCAGGGCACGTGCTGTGCGTCGTCGGGCAGTCCGAGCACGGGGACCCGCACCGTTCTGCGGAGGGTGGGCAGTTGCCGAACGAGGTCGGCGACTGCACCGCGGCGGTCGTGGACGCGACCGTTCCACCGGTATCCGTCGGCGGCGATGAGGATCACCGGGTCGAGTTGGGCGAACCGGGCCGAGGCACCGGACGCCCCGTAGTCCTGGCCGCATGCGGACCACACCGCTCCGATACCGGCCGTGGCGAGGAACGCGACGACACCGTGAAAGGTGTTGGGAAGATACCCGACGACGCGATCGCCCACCCCGACACCCTGCTCGCGCAGCCACGCCGCGACGGCGGCGACCTGCCGGCGCAGCTGTGCCCAGCTGATCTCGGTGGTGCCGCCGTCCTCGGCGATGGAGATGATCGCAGCCTCGGGTGAGTCACCCTGACGCAGTGCGTGTTCGGTGTAGTTGAGCCGGGTCCCGGGGAACCACCGGGCGCCCGGCATGACGGCGTCGGCGAGCACCTCACCGGCGTCGCCGTCGGCGACGATGTCGAAGAAGTCCCACACCGCCGACCAGAAGGCGGACGGTTCCTCGACGGAGAAGTTCCAGAGGTCGTGGTAGTCCGGGTAGGCCGCGCCGGTGCGGGCGGCGGCGAACTCGGCGAACTCGGTGATCCGTGCCCGCGACACCTGCGCGGGGTCCGGCGTCCAGATCGGTTCCGGTGCAGTGCCGGTGGTGGTCGAAAGGGTAGTCATCCCAGTCCTTGCGATGCTCGTGGGTGCGGTCAGGGCGCGATCATGGTATTGCGGAGGGTGCCGACGCCTTCGACCCAACTGGTGAGGACGTCGCCGGGCCGCAGGAACTTCGGGGGCTTGCGGGCTCCGCCGACACCCGAGGGAGTGCCGGTGAAGATCAGGTCGCCGGGCAGCAGCGGGCACACGGCCGACAGGTGGGCGACCAGTTGGGGAATCGTGAAGATCAGATCCGAGGTGCGGCCCTTCTGCAGGACCTCGCCGCTGTCTAGTGCGCAGCCGATCTCGAGATCGTCCCGGTCGGGCAGTTCGTCGACGGTCACCAGTTCGGGTCCGGTAGGCGCGAACCCGCGGTACGACTTCCCGAGGGAGAACTGCGGCGCCGGTCCGGCCAGTTGCAATCCCCGTCCGGACAGGTCCTGGCCGACGGTCACTCCGGCGATGTGGTCCCATGCGTCGGCGGCGTCGACGTAGTCGCATCGGGTACCGACGACGGCGACGAGTTCGACCTCCCAGTCGACGGTGTCGGCGGGCAGGGCGACGGACTGGTCGTGCCCGGTCAGGCTGGTGGGAAACTTCGTGAACACCGGAGGAACGGTGGGGCTTTCGAGCCCCGATTCGGCGGCGTGGTCGTGGTAGTTGAGGCCGATGGCGAACACCTGCCGCGGCCGGGGCACCGGCGGACCCCACACCGTCTGTTCGGTCGTTCCGATCACCGGGTGGCTGCTGGTGTCCAGGCGCGCCGCCCAGTTCGTGAACTCCGCCCAGACGTCGTAGACGGCCTGCGGGTCTGCGCCGAAGGCTCCGCCACTGGCCTCTTCGACGTCGATGTAGCCGGTCCCGGCCGCGAGGGCGAGCCGGCCGTCGATGTTGGCGATTCTCATGTCTGTACTCCTTGCTGTGTTTTCGGGAAGATAGTGGGGGTCTCAGACCTCGGCCGGGGCGGTCGCGATCGTCGGCGCGGGCGCGTGGCGGCGACCGGTGAGAACGACGAGACTGAGCAGCGACGCGAACACGGCGATTCCGGCGAAGACCGAGAAGTTGGCCAGTGCAGGGAGTCCCGCGAGAACTCCACCGAGAATCGGTCCGCACACGCCGCCGATCCGGCCGATGCCCCCGATGAATCCGAGAGCGCTGCCGCGCACGGTCGCCGGGAAGTGAAGTGCGGCGAACCCGTACACGACGGGCTGGATGCCGACCGTGCCGGCGCCGGCGAGGAACAGGGACAGGTAGAGGATCGGTTGCGGCAGAGGCATCGAGAGTCCGAAGATGGCGACCGCGCCGATCGCGAAGCCGGCAATGGTGATGCGGCGTCCGCCCATCCGGTCCGCGGCCCAGGATCCGGTCGCGCTGCCGCCCATCGCTCCGATGCTGAAGATGATCAGGAACACGAGCGAGGAGCCGAGGGAATACCCGGACGACTTCATGATCTGTGGCAACCAGGTGAGCAGTCCGTACGACAGGACCTGGCAGCAACCGGTGACCAGGACGAAACCAGCGAGCGCCCGTGCGCCGCCGTCACCGAGCAGCGTGCGCATCGAGACGCCCACGTTCGGCCGGGGGACAGTGGTGGAAACGGTGCTGTCCGGTGCCCACGTCCGCAGCTTCGCCGCCCCGATCGGCACGACAGTCAGCAGCGGGATCACCCCACCGATGAGGAACACCGCCCGCCAGCCGCCGCCCTCGAGGAAGGCCAGCGCACTGAGCGCCGCCACGACGCCGCCGACCGGAAGTCCGGTCAACATCACCCCGTTGAGGAAGTTCCGCCTGTCGTGCGGCGCGACGCTCATCGTCAGTGCGATGGCCGCCGGGCCCAGGCCTCCCAGGCCGAGTCCCGCGACGAAGCGGGCGACGCCCAGGAGTTCCGCGGAAGGGGCAGCGGCGCAGAGGATCATGCCGACCGAGAACCATGTGACGCAGGCCAGGAAGAGGCGGCGCGAACCGAAGCGGTCGGCAAGCACCCCGGCCGCGATCGACCCGAGGCACATGCCCGCGATGGCGGTGCCGGCGATCACGCCGATCCGGGCCGGGGTGAGTCCCCAGTCCGGATCGGCGAGCAGGTCCGGGATCGCGGCACCGAAGATCGCGAGGTCGTAGCCGTCGGCGGAGATCGCGATGAAGGCGAGGACCGCGACGCTGACGAAGGCGGGCACGCGCAGGCGTGGAGTGGTGGTCATGGGGTCCTATCCCTGGGGTTCGTGAAGCCAACTGTGGTGGGCCGCGAGGTATCGATCGACGAGCGCGGGACGGTCGGGGCCCGGCAGGTCGGGGCCGATGGCGTACCCGGCAGCGCCGAGTAGCGCGGCGAGGTACCGGTAGGGGCGATCGACGGGAAATTCGACGCCCGCCAGTGCAGACACGTCTGCGGCCGGGTTCACCGGGGAGACGACGTCCTTGTAGTAGAGCATCGTGAGATCGGTGATGCGCCAGGTCCCGTCGATCCTGATCAGCCGCTGGTACAACCGGCCGTGCGAGGCGACGTCCAACTCGACGCCGGCGAGGGTGCCGCGCGCGTGCACCGTGGTTCCGGCGTGAGCGAGTGCCCGGTCGCCGACGATGTCGACACTGGGCGCACCGATCGTGTGGAAGCCGCGACTGCCCGCTTCGTACATGGCTTTCGAGGCGTCGACGAACTCGGCGCCGGTTCCGGTGAACCAGCTGAGGCTGACGTGTGCGCCGGGGGCGAACGCCGAACGCATCCGGTCCCATTGCGCGGTGTCACGCCCGGCTCGCTCGCGGAGGACGACGTCGATCACCGCGGCGGTGTCCGAGGGGTCAGGCACGGGTACTCCGTTCGTCTGCGGTGCGCAGGGTCGCGGTGTGTTCGTCACCGCCGCACCAGATTCGTTCGATGTTGCGGGTGGCACGGATGTCGGCGAGGGGGTCGCCGTCGACGAGGATCAGGTCGGCACGCAGACCCGGTTCGACGGCCCCGCGGTCGTCGAGACCGAAGTGGCGGGCGGGCAGGACCGTCGCCGCACGCAATGCGTCGACCGTCGACAGGCCGGCGGCCACGAGCAGCTCGAGTTCGTGATGCAGGCTCTCCCCGTGCGCGACGAGTTGCGGCAGTCCGGGCTGCAGTGCGGCGTCCGTACCGGCCAGCACGGGCACACCGGCCCGATGCAGGGCGGCCACGCTGGCGGCCGCGGCGGTGAAACCGTCGGTGTTCCCGCGCAGCGTCGCGAGGGCCTGCATCATCGACAGGGTCGGCACCGCGACGCGGCGCCCACCGGCCATCCGGGCCACGACGTCGTCGCCGAGCGGTTCCCCGTTCGGGATGTGGGTGAGGACGTCGGCGCCCACGTCGAGGGCCAGTTCGTAGGCTCCCACCGAGGATGCATGTGCGACAACTTTTTTGCCGTGGCGGTGCGCGGCCTCCACGACGGCACGCGCGACCACCGGGTCGGGGCCACCGTCCCCGGGGGCTTCGAGGACGATCTTGACGTAATCGGCCCCCTCCGCCACTCGTGCCGAGACGAACCGGTCGGCGGCCTCGCAGTCGGGCACCACCGCCTCGGCGGGCATGCCGAAGTGCGAGTGCGGACCCGCCGGACCGATCACCGGGATACCGGGACTGCGGATGTCGGTCAACCCGTCGACGCCGCGCAGCGAGGACACCAGCGCCGCCGGCCAGGTGGCCATGTCCAGCCCGGTGGTCACTCCCCACGAGCACAGCTGCTCGAGGGTGTCGAGTCCGTGCAGGTGGATGTGCGCGTCGATCAGCCCGGGCAACAGCACCGCGCCGTCGGCGTCGATGATCCGGGCGCCGGCCGGGTCGGTGCCGATCACCGCTCCGTCGACGACGACGGTGCGCGGCTCGGACAACGCGCGTCCGTCGAAGACCCGGACACCGGTCAGGGCGGTCCGGCGCGGAGCCCCCGCGGTCACGATGCCCCCGCGAGCGCCGGTAGTGCCGCGTGGGTGCCGAATGTCCGCCGGCTGTACACCAGCGGGGTGGCGTCGGTGGCCGAGCAGTCCCGGACCGTGCCGAGGAGCAGGGTGTGATCGCCGCCCGGGATTTCCGCGGCGACGTCGCACCGCAGCCACGCGCTGCTGCCGGTCAGCTGCGGCAACCCGTCGACGAATTTCCATGCCACACCGGCGAACCGGTCGTCGTGGCGGCCGGCGAACCGGGTCGCTGCCTCGCACTGCCCGGCGGCGAGGACGTTGACGCCGAACGTACCGGTTGCCCGCACGATGGCGAGCAGCGCCGATCCGTTGTCGAGGGCGACGGTGATCATCGCCGGCGACATGCTCAGGGAGGCGAGCGAGCTGACCGTGGTGCCGTGCGGGGTGCCGTCATGGTGGGCGGTGACGACGGCGACGGGCCCGGTGACCGTGGCCATGGAGTTCTTGAACTGGTGCGCATCCATCGGACTGTTCCTCTCTTCCGTGGGCTGTCCGGGAATCATCCGTGCACTCCGGTCATCAGTTCGGCGAGGTCCTCGGGTGCGAGGAACGACGGCGGAGGCGGCGGGCCCCAGTTGTACAGGGCACGTGCGCCTTCCCAGTCCCGTGGCGTCCACAGCTGATCGTCGACGATGCAGTCGAGGTCGGAGTAGTACTCGCTGAAATTGCCGGCCGGATCCTTGAGGTACCAGAAGAAGTTGGAACCGATGTGGTGGCGGCCGAGCCCCCAGACGTGGCGCTGCGGGTCCTTGTCCAGCATGGTGGTGGCGCCGCGGCCGACCTCGTCGACGTCGTCGACCTGCCAGCTGGTGTGGTGGAGCATCGTCACCGGCGCCGCCTGCACCAGGACGTTGTGGTGGTCGGTCGAGCACCGCAGGAACGCGGCCATGCCGGGAACCCGGTCGCTGACCTTGAATCCGATGCCCTCGGTGAAGAACCGTTCGCTCGCCGGTTGGTCGGTGGAGCCGATGACGACGTGCCCGAGTTTGCGGGGACGGACCCTTCCGGTCCGCTCGATCGCGTCGGCGCGTGCGGCGTCGCGTCCGATGTTGCCGGGCAGGTTGTATGCGGGAAGAGCGAAGGGGGTCTGGACGATTCGGGAGCCGATGGCCACCCGGACACGGACGTCGGTGCCCGGGTCGACGACGGACAGTTCGGTCTCGGACCGGGTGGGACGCAGGTCGAGTCGCTGCAGGTTGTGCGTGATGCGGTCCAGGTCGTCGGCGTCGTCGACCGCGACGTCGAGTCCGAGCAGCCGCCGGCGGCCGGGCACGGGGACCAGTTCGAGTTGGTCGCCGCCGTCGAGGGTGGCGAAGGACACGGCGTCGGTTCGACCGCCGGTCGGGGCGGTGCGGGTCAGCCCGAAATCGTCGTAGAACGCGGCGGTCTCGGCGACGTTCGGAACGCCGATCGTGACGCGGCTGAGGGTGTGTAGTGGCATGGGAGAAGCACCTTTTCGGATCTGGGCGGCCGCTCAGGAAACGGCGAGCAGGGGCAGGTGGTGGGTGCCGGCGAATGCCGGGCACTCGGGGCGGCTGATCATCCGGGTGGGATCGGCCAATCCGACCAACTCGGCGAGCAGGGCCCCGGGCTGCAGCCCGGCCCGCCGGGTGAGGTCCAGTGCGATCGCCGCGGTCGTGGTGGGACGGGCGCCGGGTGCGCGGTCGACGCAGACGGGGACGAGATGGCCGGGTCTGGTGAAGTCACCGGGCTGGGCCGCCGCACCCACGAGTGCGCGGGCCGTGGTGGCGCGGTCCGCGGCGGAGATCCCGGTTCCGGTTCCGCGGACGGCGTCCACGCCGACACACATCCGGTCGCCGTGGCCCTCGAACGGATCCATCGGGGGGAGCAGCAACTGCTCGCACCGGCGGCGAGGGAGCGCGATCTGCAGGAATCCGGACGAGTGACGGATCGCGAACGCCACCGATGCCGTCGTCGCCCGGTCCGCGGCGAGGACGAAGAATCCCCGTCCTGCCGCGGCGTCGGAGAGGACGATCGGCAGCCCCTGCGCGAGGTGCCGGAGGGCACGGTCGTCGGAGGCCGGGAGCCCGGGTGCGGCGGTCTCGATTGTCAGTGTCATGGGAATACCTTGCGCTGGAGGAGGTCCGGGTCAACTCAGACGAAGGGGGATACCTGCTCGTCGATGCCGAGCAGGGCGCGTCCGTAGATCTCCTGGTTGATGTTCAGGTTGATGAAGGCGTGCCGGGAGCTGGTTTCCAGATCACGCCAGATCCGCTGCAGCGGGTTGACCTGCGCGAAGCTGCCGGCGCCGCTGACGTTGAGCAGCAGTTCGACCGCCTCGCGGCACAGGTTCGCGGCCTGCGCGGCGTCCATCCGCGCCCGCGCCCGCTCGACGACCGGCATCTGCCTGCCGGCGGCGGCCGCGGCGTCGATCTCGTCTGCGCCGCGGAACGCGAGGAGGCGGGCCTGATCGATCAGGGAGCGGGCGGCGGCCATGTTCAGTTGGGTGGACGGTGCGTCGATCGACCGCTGGTAGAACGAGTACGCGATCGGCTTGTCCTTCTGCAGCGTCGCCAGGACCGCGTCGTAGGCGCCCTCCGCCATGCCCAGCACGGGACCGACGAGCACCAGCGCCAGGACGGGGACGAGCGAGGAGTGATACAGGGTTTCGTCCTGGAACTCCGAGGCGGTGCGCCCCTCCATCATGTCGGTGACCGACAGGATCCGGGCGTCGGGGACGAAGACGTCGTCGGCGACGAGGGTGTCGCTGCCGGAACCGGACATGCCCGCGACGTACCAGGTGTTGTCGATCGACAGATCGGTCATCGGGATCCACGCCGACGCCGCCCCGACGGCGTCACCGTCGGCGTTGGTCAGGGGGATACCGACGTTGGCCCAGCTCGCGTGGTGCGATGCCGAGGCGAATCCCCACCGTCCGGTGACCCGGTACCCGCCGTCGACCCGCACCGAGGTCGAGGTCGGGGTGAACACGCCGCAGGTGGCGATGCGCGGATCGGCGCCCAGCACGTCCCGCTGCACCGACTCGGGGTAGGCGCCGACGAAGAACGACGTCACGTTGCTCAGCGTGGTGACCCACGCGGTGGACCCGCACGACCGGCCGAGTTCCAGCGACACCTCCAGGAAGGTGCGGAAATCCTCCTCCGCTCCGCCGAAGCGTGCGGGTTTGGTGATGTCGAACAGGCCGGCCTCGCGCAGGGCGTCGATGTTCTCCTCGGGCACGCGGCGGTCCGCCTCGGCGCGCGCGGCGTTCTCGCGGAGCAGTGGGCCGAGCGCCCGCGCGGCGCTGACCAGGCGTTCCCGCTCGGAAACCGGCGTCGTCGTGTGCGGGGCCGTGTCGGTGATCGTCATGGGATGTCCTTCGGTTGGGGAGGCTTCTGGGAGTCGCCGGTTCGCGTGCACCCGAGCGGCGAGAAATAATCATGATTAATTGATAGAGTGATGTGAAGGCGGTCACTTGTCAAGAGCGATGCGATACTGACCCCCACGACCGGAGAGGAAAACGATGAGTGGCACCGACGGCGACGAGGACGTTCTCGCCCCCGAAGCAGAGGACTTCGAGGGCCCCGCCTACTCGCGCGAAATGTGGCCTCGGCAAGCAAATCTCCCGCCCAAGGTGTCGCTCGGCGGATCACGTGCGGAGCAGGCTGCCGGTCAGATCGCCCGCCTCGCCGCCGGCGCACTGGCCGGCGAACGCATCGGGAGCAAGGACGATCTCCGCAAGATCTGCGGATTCTCGGTCGGGACCATGAACGAGGCGATCAAACTCGCGCAGGCCCGCGGCGTCATCACCTCACGCCCGGGCCCGGGCGGCGGCATCTTCGCCTGCGACCCCTCCCCACTGTCCCGGATGAACGGCTGGTTCCGCGCCGCCGCCGGGGACCACGCGGCGTTCGCCGAGGCCGTCCAGATCCGAAATGCGATCGCCCCCTTGCTGATCGAGGAGGCGTTGCGGCAGATGACGCTCGCCGACCAGGAAACGTTCTCGGAGCGGCTGTGGGAGGTGCGCCGCGCCCGCAACTCCGCGGCGGTGTCCGACTTCGTGTGGGCGTGCTGGGAACTGCACGCCCACCTCGCCGGCATCGGCAAGGGCATCCTGCTCGACACCCTCTACCTGAGCATCATGGACGTCGGCGTGTCCTACCTGCGCGCGGTACTCGAGGCCACCGCACCGGACGTGCACCTGGACGGGCTCGCGCAGGTCATGGAAGACCTCGTCGACGCGCTCGACCGCCGCGACCGCGACGCCGCCGTCGACGCGCTCCGGCGCACCGACCCGACCATGATCCTGTCGGTACCGGCCCCGCCGGCCTGATCCGCGACGAGGAGAGCGTTACGGGCGCAGGAGGAATTCCCCGGCAAGCTGGATGGCTTCGCGTTTGGTGTACCCGGGGTGGTCCGCGACGATGAAGTGGCGGCCGATGGCGAGCCCGAACATCAGGGTGCTGCGCGCCTCGATCTCGTCGGGGTCGGTGACGAAGGTGCCGAACATCGTGCGCAGGAACTGCATCCGCTCGTTGTCGATGCGTTGCAGGCGTGCCGCGACGGACGGGTCGTGGTGCGCCCAGGCCCGGATCGCGAGGTCGATCCGGTGCAGGTCCTCCGAGTAGGTGAGTTGACCCACGCGCCGGATCCGGTCGGCCGCGTCGCCGCCTTCGGCGTCGGCCTGGGCGATGACGGCCTTGGTGCAGCGGCGTTCCCACTCGTCGAGCATCTCGGCGAGCAACGCGGGCCTGCCGTCGAAGTAGCCGTAGAACCCGCCCTTCGTGACGCCGAGTTCGGCGGCGAGCGCTTCGACGCGGACGGCGTCCGGTCCGCCCCGGGCGAGGGCGTCGAGGCCGGCCTCTATCCAGCGGGCTCGTGTCGTGCGGGCGACGGCGGGAATCGGTCCACCTCCATTGATCGCAGTCAATTTATACGGTACCGTATAGATGAAATATACGGTGCCGTATAGATCGGGGGCGACAGTGCCACGAATAGCAGAGGCCACCTACACCGAGCAGCCCTGGCGCATCCACGAATTCACGAGCGACTTCGACGTCGAGGACGTGTGGTCGTACCGCACTCCCGGGGCCGGTCCCGGCGACTTCCCCAGAATGCTCGCCGCGATGCGGGCCGGGGGCGGGCTCGCCGACCAGCCCCGGCTGGTGAGGTTCCTGTTCGCCGTCCGGTGGAAGCTCGGCGAACTGTTCGGTTGGGACGATCCGTCGGCGGGCGTCGGCGCGCGGGTCACCTCGCTCCGCGACCGCCTGCCCGACGACCTCCGCGCCGCTCCCCGCGGCCCCGACGACGACGGCATGCCGCTCAAAGCGGTCTACGAACTCGACACGGAGGCCGCCCGCGAGCTGGCGAACACGACCGTGCACACCGTCATGCATCTCGGCTGGGTGCGAGGCGCGAACGGCGACTACGGACTGCAGATGACCGTCCTCGTCAAACCCAACGGCCGGTTCGGGCGCCTCTACATGGCCGCCATCGCCCCGTTCCGGCATCTCCTCGTCTACCCGGCCCTCACCCGGCAGTGGGAACGCGCCTGGCGCGACTACGGATCTGGATGAACATATCGCCGTTCGCGGAAGGAGATGCCCACAGCCGAGTACGTTCGTGGCATGGGTGACGAGGCAATCGACCCCGTGACGGCGTATGAAGCGCTTTCCGCCGGCGCGCGCCTCGCCCTGCTGCGAGACCCCGAAGGCATCATGCCGCCGCAGTTCATCGGGCAGGTGATGGCCGTGTGCGGGCAGTCGTGCGTCGCGGGCATCAGCGGCGAACCCGATCCAGTTCCGCAGATGGCGATGCTGCAGGGGCCGCTCTCGGAGTATCTCGCCCAATGCCGGTGCGCGCTCGACTCCTGGTGGAATTCGCTGACGCCGCGAGCCCGGGCGGGCATCAGGTGCCGCGAGGCGCTGCCCGAATCGCTGGCACAGCAGTTACCCCGGCACATTCCGTGGACGGCGGTGTCCACACCCGGTTCCCACCTGCTGGTGCGCGATTACCTCGAACTGCAGGCGACGGGGTACGAGCTGATGTAATTCGCGCGGTCAGTCGGGGGTCTTCTCTCCCGAAATCGCGTCCGGTTCGTACTCGTCGTGGCGGCGCAGCCAGCTCATGAACGGGTCGTCGCCGCGCCGCGGTTCCGGTTCCCAGTCCTCCTGTCGGCCGCGCGCGGTGAGATCGAGCCAGTGATAGGTGCCGAGGAGTACGTCGGTGGAGCGTGCGTACCCCGAGTAGGTGTGGAAGACGCGCTCGCCCTGGCGGAGGAAGGCGCTGACGCCGTGCTCCTCGCCGGACCAGCCCTTCCAGGCGGGATCCATGCGCTCGAGTTCGGCCGCGTCCTTGTAGTTGTATTCGACCGGCGCGACCGAGGCGTCGAGGGTGACGTGGAAGTCGTAATTGAAGTCGCTGCCGAGCGAGGAATACCAGGGAACTGTCCAGCCCATGCGCTGCCGGTACTGCTCGAGCTTGTGCAGGGGTGCGCGCGACACGGCCGCGAACGAGGTGTCCCGGGCGTAGAGGTGGTGGAGGTGGGCGACGTTGTCGATCGTGAACGTGCAGGACGGGCATCCTTCGTCGGCGTCGGGTTCGAACATGAAGTGGTAGATCAGCAGTTGGCTGCGCCCGTCGAACAGATCGACGAGCCGTGCCCTGCCCCCGGGACCGTCGAACTCGTAGTTCTCGGTGATCTCGACCATCGGCAGCGCGCGCCGGGCGGCGTTGACCCGGTCGCGGTGACGGGTCAGTTCCTTCTCCTGGGCGAGCAGTTCGCGCCGCGCGACGAGCCACTGCTCGCGGGTGGTGACCGGCGGATCGGACGCTGTCATTTCCTGTCCCGTCCTATTCGAAGTGGATCGGCCGACATCCATAACTTTGTGGCATCCGGTACCAGGGACTGTGCCGGGCGATTTCACCACACGCCGAACACCTGATGCGCCGCGGCTCGTTCACCACCAGTTTGCTTCCGACGAACGTATGCACGATGAGCGACTTCGAGTGGCCCCCGTCCACGAGACCGGTGAAGACGAAGTCGTACATGGTCAGCAACCGTCCACAACACTGACAGGACAATCTTTCGAGGTAGTACTCGTCGCCGGCCAGCATGCCCGGTCTCAGGTCCAGGAGCCGCTCCATCTTTGCGATATCGACTGCGTCCGATTTCGTCGACTTGGTTTCGTCCTCGAGCTCCTCCCTGCTCGGTGCCGACTGCTCGAATTCCTCACGGGACAACGAAACAACGCTGTTGTAGTCAGCCATTTTCTCCACGCCCACTTCCCAGACATCGAGCACCTCGAACAAGACCGGTCGGTTCCGATCCTTCTCGGCGACCGCGGCGTTGTCACTGGTGGTTCGCTTGTCTAAACGAAACCACCGCGCCCACGTCAGTCGCTCGTGAGGATGACGAGTTGCCGGGTCGCGCGGGTCATGGCGACGTAGCGGTCGACGGCTCCTTCGATGCCGTCGCCGAACGATTCCGGGTCGACGAGGACGACGAGGTCGAACTCGAGCCCCTTCGACAGCTCCGGCGTCAGCGACCGGATGCGCGGCGTCGCCGGGAACGTAGGATCGCCTATGACGCAGGCGATCCCGTCGGTGTTCGACGCGAGCCAGGTGTCCAGGATCGAGCGCAGATCCGACACGGGGCGGTGGACGACGGGGATGCCGCTGCTGCGGATGGAGGTCGGCACGTTGGCGTCCGGGAGCGCGGCCCGGATCACCGGCTCGGCTTCCGTCATGACCTCTTCCGGCGTCCGGTAGTTTATGCTCAGCTCGGCCAGGTCGATCCGGTCGAGCCCGATCCGCTCGAGCCGTTCGCGCCAGGACTCCGTGAACCCGTGCCGAGCCTGGGCACGGTCCCCGACGATGGTGAAGCTGCGGGACGGGCAGCGCAGCAGCAACATCTGCCACTCCGCGTCCGTCAGTTCCTGGGCCTCGTCCACCACGACGTGCGCGAACGGTCCGGCCAGCAGGTCGGGGTCGGTGCCCGGCAGAGCGGCCTCGTCGACCAGCGACTGCTGGAGGTCCCGGCCGCGCAGCATCGACATCACGAGCATCTCGGAGTCGTCGGCCGCGATCAGGTCGTCGACGACGGTGCTCATCCGCGCGCGTTCGGCGGCGACGGTGGCGTTGTACCGACGCTGCCGCAGCGACGCCTGCGGGTCTCCGAGCCGCTGCCGTGCCGCATCGAGGAGCGGCAGATCGGACACCGTCCAATCCTGGGCGTTCGCGCGCTGCAGTGCCCGAACCTCGTCGGGGCTGAGCCAGGGCGCGCACTTGCGCAGGTAGGCGGGCACCGACCACAGGTCCCCGACGAGGTCGGCGGCCTCGATCATCGTCCAAGCGTTGTCGAGGGCTGCGCGCAATTCGTCGTTCTGCAGCAACGACTTCCGGAGCTGCGCCGCGGGAGCGTCGCCGTCGTACTTGTCCACCAGGATCGTGAGCAGCAGCTCCCAGATCTGTTCGCGCGCTTCGTTGTGCGGGGTACCGGGCTCCGGCGCCTCGAACGCCTCGGCCCAGTCTTCGGGGCTCAGCCAGATGTCGGACCAGTCGGTCGCGACCGTCATGCCCCTGGCAGGCGGCTCCTCGTAGAACTTCACGGCCGCGTCGATCGCCTTCACCAGATCCGCCGACGACTTCAGCCGTGCCACCTCCGGATCCTTCTCGATCCCGGCGGCGGCACCCTCGGAGACGAGGTCCCGCAGCGTACAGAGCTGCACACCCTCCTCGCCGAGGCTGGGCAGCACATCGGCGACATACGCCAGGTAGGGCTCGTGCGGGCCGACGAACAGCACACCGTGACGGAGTCGGGGATCGGAGTACAGCAGGTACGCGGCACGGTGCAGCGCGACGACGGTCTTGCCCGTGCCCGGACCGCCGTCGACGACGAGGGCGCCGCCCGACCCCGCGCGGATGACGGCGTCCTGATCGGCGGCGATGGTGCCGAGCACGTCACGCATCCGGGCCGACCGGCTGCTTCCCAGGCTGGCGATGAACGCGGACTGGTCGTCGAGGGCGGCGTTCCCGTCGAACCCGTCCGAGGTGAAGACCTCGTCCCAGTAGTCGCTGATCCGGCCGCCGGTCCAGCGGTACCTGCGGCGGCTGGCCAGGCCCATCGGGTTGGCGTGGGTCGCCCCGAAGAACGGCTCGGCCGCGGGGGACCGCCAGTCGACCAGCAGTTGATTACCCGCGCCGTCCATGAGGCCGAGACGTCCGATGTACACGGGCTCGGGGTCGTCGGCGCCGACGAAGTGCCCAAGGCACAGGTCCAGGCCGAAGCGGCGCAGGGCGCGCAGTTGAGCGCTCAGGTCGTGCACCATCATGTCCCGCTCCATCGCCTCCTGGCCCAGCCGGCGGGGCGCCCTGCGCTCGGCATCGATGCGCCGGGACAGGTCGGCGATGGACTGCTCGAGGCTGTCCGCGATGGCCGCGAAGTGCCGCTCGTCGCCGGCGATCAGCGCCGGGTCGGCCTTGGGTGCGAGGTGGTCGGGAAGATCGAACGCGCTGGCAATAACGGGTCTCACGTCAACAGCTCCGATCTGTGATGGGTGATGTGGATTCAGATTTTCGGCGCGCACTCACGACTCCCATTTCCGCAGGTTCCGGCTCAGGCGGGTAATTCTGCGGCACCACCCGGGCCTTGCCGCAAGCCCCCGGGTGCGCTATACATTGAAAGTGGAAGAGAGTTGTTTTCTTCCTCCCCTCGCCCCGACTCGGACCGGCAAACCCCTCTGCGCAGTAAACTCCCGTCGATTCGACGTGGGCAAGGCCCGCCGCCCACCTGCACGCGTCCTGAACGCCGAAACAGTCGAACCGTCAGTACGTTTGACACTGGTTCCCGAATCGTCAGCGCGGCCCTGAAACTTTCACGGGTGGTGACGCTTTCGACCCAGCGCCGGGATCCGTTCCGCGCGAGTATTCCCCGGTGTTAATGTGGGAACACTCGTCCTCACCGAAAGGTGCACCTCGATGAGAAGATTCACTCGAAGAGCCGGTGGAACCATCGTGGCGCTGACGCTCACCGCGGCCGCTTTCGTCGTGTCACCGCCACCGGTGTACGGATTTGCCGAGGATATTTGCTACACCGAGGACGGTGCCCCGCCGCACAATTGCGCTCCGCTGCCACCCGAGTGCCTACTCGACGACCCCGACTCACCGATCTGCGGCGCCGAGGCCTTCCTCCGCTACGGGTTCACGTTGCGGAGGCCGCTCGGCGGACGGAGTCTCGTCCACTCGGACTCGACGTACATCATCGCCCGCACCGTCGGCTTCTCCACACAGGATGCGTACTGGATCGCGGCATACGACGAGGCGACCGACCTCGGCACGTTCGTCCCACGCGACCTCTTCGGCAGGCCCGCCCCCGACGCCGGCGCGCTGACCACCAAGGACATCAGCGGGCTGGTGCGCACCCATTTCGACACCGGCGGGTTCCTCTTCCACTTCCTGCCCACGTTGCGCGGGCCGACGGATCCCCTGCCCAACGGGTTGCGGCCGAACGTCGACGATCCGCGGCACGAGATCATGCTCACGCACCTGCGGACGTGGGCCATGGCCGGCCCGGGAAGCGACGCACCGCTGTGCACGGGCGGTTTCACGAACCCCTCCGCGAACGGCGACTACGGCACGGGCGCAACGTGTTACGGAGACGCAAATCCGGTCCCGATCAACGGCACGTACAGCCTGGAGACTCCCGCCGCCATCCCGTTCACCAACATGACCGGGCAGCAGGTCATCACGGACAACGTCCTGTCGTCACAATTCGACTCGTGGGTCGGCGAGAATTCCTGGAACGCGCGGACCGGCATCTACCTACACGCACTCGGTGACCGCATCTCGCACCACGTGTGCACCGATGCCGGCACGATCACGCCACCGGGCCCCGCCGGGCAGGACTTCCGAATCGATCTGAACCAGCCCACCTGCGATCAGGGTCCGCATGCGGTCCGCCACGAATACGAGACGGGTGTCGACTTCGCCGGACTGAACCCGGAAGACCAGACGACCGAGGCGGCGTTGTCGATGGTGTACGACGAACTCGTCAACTTCGCGCGAGCACGCGGAACACTGGACGCGCGCGCGACCGCACCCGCGACGAAGAGCGCACTCCTGAACGACGGCCTCCTGCCGGCGCTCGAGATCCGCGAACCGGTCGAGCGGCTGACCGCCGTCACCGACGTCGGCTGCCGTGCCGGCGTTCCCGCGTTCCCCGGAAATCCGGCCTGCCGTTGACGCCCGCGCATCGAACTACGCGGTAGTGACCGTGGTGTCGGCGGCCCACGCGAAGCAGGACCGGTAAAGGTCCTCGACCTCTTCCGGCCGGTCGTCCCCGTACAGGTCGTCGGTGATGTCGTAGCCGCTCTGCCGGAGGTAGTAGCCGAGGAACCGGTAGGGTGCGCGGATCGCGGCCAGCGTGGGCCGATCGATCTCCGGGCTCTCCCCGGGCACGGCCGGGACCAGGCTGTCACGTTCGTAGATCGGATCCAGGGACACGATCTGCCACGTTCCGGATGCTTTCTCGAGTCGGTAGATCAGTCGGGTGTACGAGGTGAGGTCGGCCTCGACTCCTCCTATGACGTCGCGGAATTCGATTCCGGCCGAGATCTCGACGACGGCCCGGTCGCCGTGCAGGGAGACGATCGGCGGGGACAACCGGTGGGTGGCCTTCTGGCCTCGGCTGCTCATCTTCTGCGATTCGAGGACGAACTTCGCCCCGGTGCCGCGGAACCAACTGAGCCGGATGTGCGCTTCGGGATGTATGCACTCACTCATCCGATCCCACCACCCGCGGTCACGCGCCTGCCTCTCGTGGAGAACGACCTGGGCCACCTGGGTGATGTCATCGCTGTTGTCGGACATGATCGAACTCCTTCGGCAAGTCGGGTACGTAGTTGTAGGGCGCTCTCAGCCGGCGAGAGTGCGAGCCAGTGCGCGTAGGTCGACGGTGTCGTCGGCCTGCTCGGGGGTGAGTGTGCCGCCCGCGCCCAGGATTTTGCGTACGGTCAGGTGCGTCACCGGGTCATTGATCGATTCGACGGCGGCAAGCTGTTCGCCGTCGAACCGGAAGATGGAGAACTTCGTATCGGTTCCCCGGATGACGGTGCGATCGGATCGTGCGGCGTGGCCGACGATCTGCAGTTTCGTCCCGAACTGATCGCTCCAGAAGTAGGGGACGGCGCTGTAGGGCTCACAGTGTCCTCGGATTCGCCGGGCTACATAGCGCGCCTGGTCGACCGCATTCTGTATTGATTCCAAGCGGATTCGGCCGCCGTCGGGTGTGGGAAAGCTGGCGCAGTCGCCCACCGCGGAGATCGCGGGGTCGCTGGTGGTCAGGCGTTCGTCGACGACGATGCCGTTGGCAGTGTCGAGACCCGCCGCGGCCGCGAGCCGGTCATTCGGCACGACCCCGATGCCGAGCACGACGACGTCGGCGGCGAGGTGCTGTCCGTCCGAGGTGGTGACCGCGGTGACACGCCCGGCCTCCCCTTCCACCGTGGAGACCGCGGTGGAACACACCACTCGAACACCCTGCGCGGCGTGCAGCTCGGCGAGATGTGCTGCGGCGGTGGCGGACAGGGCACGGCTCATCAGGGCGGGCATCGCTTCGAGCACGGTGACGTCGGCGCCGCGTTTGCGGGCGGCGGCCGCAACCTCGAGTCCGATGAAACCACCGCCGACGACCACCACCCGACTGCCCGCGTTCAGGTGTTCGCGCAATCGCTCGGCGTCGGTGCGGGTGCGCAATTCCATCACCCCCTCCAGGCTCCGCCCGGGTATGTCGATCGGCCGGGGTGAGGCGCCGAGCGCCAGGACCAGGTGGTCGTAGTCGATCGCCCGGTCGTCGGCGAGGACGACTCGGCGGCCGGTTCGGTCGATCTGCGTCACCGGGACGCCGAGTCGGGTGGTGACACCGTGTTCGGAGTAGAACGCCGGCGCGCGCAGGCTGAGAGCGTCCGACTGCGCCGTGCCTGTGCCCGCAAGGTAGTCCTTGGAGAGCGGCGGGCGGTGGTACGGCAGATGCGGTTCGTCCCCGATCAGGGACACGGCCCCGGCGAAGCCGGATTCTCGGAGACTAGCCGCGAGATGGTGGCCTGCCGTGCCGGCGCCCGCGACGACGACGTGCGGGGTGTTCACAGCTGCGTCCGCGGGGTTTCGACGATCAGGCCGTCCAAGTCCTCGGACACCGAGATCTGGCAGGACAGGCGACTGTTCGGCCGGCACGGTTCCGCGGTGGATTCGAGCATGTCCTCCTCCATCTCGCTGCGTCCACCGACCTTCTCCATCCAGTCCTCGCTCACGTAGACGTGACAGGTCGCGCACATCATCGACCCGCCGCATTCCGCGACGATGCCGGCGACGCCGCCGAGCATTGCGGCCTGCATCAGGGACGTTCCGGGGTCGGTGTCGACGACATCTTCGGTGCCGTCGTTGTGGAGGAACGTTACTTTCGGCATGGCAGTTCTACCTTCACGTGGTGGTTCGGGAGGTGTTGTGGGCAAACAGATGTCAGGCGGTGGCCGGGACGACGCGGTGCGTGGCGAACTGATGCGCTCGCACGGGCAGACTTGCCAGTGCGCGCAGAGTGTTGTTGAGGGCAGCGGTGGGAGGTCCGGCGAGTTCCCACCGAGAAACCCGCTTGGCCAGCGCCGTCAGTAGTGCTTCGGTTTCCAGGCGGGCGACCATCTGTCCCGCACACCCGTGGATTCCGGCGCCGAACCCGGTATGCCCGGCCGTGCGGCGGGTGATGTCGAACTCGTCCGGGTTGTTCCACCGATCCGGGTCCCGGTTCGCCGCGGAGAAGAACACCAGCACCTTCTGATCCGCTGGGATCGTGGTGGAACCCAGCACCGCCTCGGTCGTGGTGGTGCGGAAGAAGCCGATCACCGGCGAGTCGATACGGACGACCTCATCGAATGCGGACCGGGCAAGCGAGGGGTCTTGCCGCAGCATCTCCCATTGATCGGGATGCTCGGCGAACCTGCGGATCGCGAACCCCAGTGCGCTGACAGTGGTGTCGACCCCGGCGGTCAGGAAAGATCTGACCAGCAGACCTGCCTCGTCTTCACTGACCACCCCGGCATCCGCGGCTTCGAAGATTTTGGCGCCGAAGCCATCCGGTGTCAGGGCGTGCCGAGCGCAGTTGTCGGCCACCCACTGCCGTATGTGTTCCGCTCGGCCCATGGCCGCCTCGAATCGTTCGTTCCGCGGACCGAGGGAGTCGAACGTGATCCCGCCGTAGGTCAGGAGATTGTCCCGATCGTTCGGCGGCAATCCGAGGGAATCGGGGAATACCTTCAGGATGTACGCCTGCGCGAGATCGGTGACGGCATCGAATGTCTCGGCGGCAACCAATCGGTCGACGAGCCGGTCCGCTTCGTCAGCGAACCGTTCCTGGAGGTCGCGTAGAGCACGAGGGGACAGGATTCGGGTCAAGATGCCGCGCGTCGTGGTGTGCACCGGCGGGTCCACTTCGAGGATGAGACTGGGTGCGCGCCACGGTTCCTCTGTCTTCAAGTTCGAGTAACCCACACCCGCCGCGTTCGAGAACACCGCCGGGTTCTGCAACACAGCGGTCACCTCACTGTGCCGAGCGACTCCCCACACCCGATATTTGCGCAAGTAGAAGACCTCCCCCAGGTCGCGTAGCTCCGCGAGATGCGGGAACGGATCGGCGAGGAACTCGTCCGAGAACGGATCGATATCGGTACCCGGGCAATCGCCGGGTGCTGACTCGGTCATACAAGTCCTTTCGTAGGCAATCGGAGGCTCGGGACGGCTGGGCGTTGCGCGAGAGCAGGCATGTCTGACGGGCGGCCTGCCTCGATCCGTTGGTGTTTGCGGCAACAGCCTCCGCGTGACTCGGTCCGCGGCGCGTCACATTCCAGCCCTTTATGTGATGCCACTCACGCTAAGATCTAACTTATAAGTTGTCAAGATATGAGCTTGCGGATCTTCTTCGTGTGAAGGCGGCGCTACGATATAACCGATCTCAGGAGGGGACGTGGCACGCACAGAGTCGATGCGATCGGTGGCCGGTCGCAAGGTGTCGGCGGTCGATCTCGTATTGCAGGAGATTCGCCGAGCCATTCTGAGTGGGGAACTCGCCCCGGGCCAGCCGTTCACAGTGCCGGCACTGACCGATCGGCTCGGCGTCAGCCACGTCCCGGTACGAGAGGCGCTCCGCACTCTCGAAGCGCAAGGCCTGGTGTCCCTCAGCCCCTCCCGTAGTGCGGTCGTCGCTCCGCTCGATCCCGACGATCTTCGAAACATCTTCCGGATCCGACTGCGGCTCGAACCCGAACTCGCCGCCCTCTCGGCGGCAAAGCGTTCCGACAGCGACCTCGGTGAACTCGGTGAGCTCGTGCAAGAGACCTTCTCCGCCAAGTCGGAAGACACCCATTGGGAGCTGCACCGGCGATTCCACACCGCGCTGATCAGTCCCGCCGCCAACGAATGGGATCTGCGCGTCCTCGAGCCGCTGTGGGACGCTGCCGAACGCTACATCCGAATCGTGTTCGAGCCGTTCGAAGCCGCCCACGTGACGGTGGAGCAGCGAGAACGCATCCACGACGAGCTGGTCACCGCCGCCGAGAGCCGAGATCCCGAACAGATCCGTGACGAGCTTCGCCGGCATCTGGAGTTGAACCTCGCCACCACCTTGGAACTGATGGGTTCCATCGTCCCAGCCGGCACGTCGTCATGGCTCACGCAGCACGAACCGGCCTGAGTACCCGCCCGCCCGTCACGGCCGATCCCGACGGGCGAGCAAGCCACTCGGTTCTACTGTGAGAGCGTTCGGGCCTGGACGTCCCCGGGGCTCGTGCCGGCGACGACCGCGACGTGCGGAACCGGCATCTTGATCGCTGCGACGAGGACGGCGCCGATCAGGAGTGGGATGGCGAACAGGATGAACAGCGACGACGGTGTCCAGGACCGGTCGATCAGCACGCCGGCGAGGATCGGGGAGATGATGGCACCGAGCCGACCGACCGCCGACGCCCAACCGACGGCAGTGGCTCGGACGGAGGTCGGATAGCAGTCCGGGGCGAGCGCGTAGAGACCGGTGGCGCTGGCGTTGACGAAGACACCGACCGCGACCGCCGCGAGGAGTGCGGTGGCGAGGCTGCCCAGCGCCGTGCTCATCGCGAGGAAGGAAACACTCGCACCGACGAGCGCCGCGATCGTCAGGATTCGACTGGTCACCACGATCGCGAGGACACTGAACGTCAGAGTGGCTGCCGCGCCGCCGAGGTTGAGGAGCATTCCGCCGCTGATGCCCTGCTGGGCGGACAACCCGCTCTGCTGCAGCAGCTTCGGGGTCCAGCTGGCGGCGAAGTAGAACGCCGCCATCATGATGAAGAAGGCGGATCCGAGGAGCAGCGACCGGATGCCGTTGCGCCCGCTGAAGATCGCCGCCTTCATGCCCTGACCGGCCTGCGGCTCCGGTGCCGGCAGCGCCTCGATCGGGGCCAGTCCCATCTTCGGCAGGGTGGCGTTGATCGTCTCGAGCGCCCCCGCGGGACGGCGCACCAGCAGGTAGTCGATCGATTCGGGCATCCGCGCGTAGACGAGTACGAGCAGCAGGAAGGTCAGGACTGCGCCGGCGATGAAGCTGGCGCGCCAGCTGAACGTGGAGGTGAGAAGCGCAGCGACCAGACCGCCGATCATGCCGCCCAGCGGTAACCCCGTGGTGTACAGGGCGATCATGGTGCCCCGGCGTCGGCGAGGAGAGAACTCGGCGGTCAGTACCGGCAGGCTCGCAACGAGCCCTCCGATGCCGAGCCCCGTCAGTAGTCGGCACACCCCGAGTTGCGTGAAGCTCGTCGTGATCGACGCCAGCGCCATCGTCACGGACACGAGGAGCAGGCACGCCAATGTCAGCGGCCGCCGCCCGGTGCGGTCGGCCAGGGGCGCGATGAATGCCGACCCCAGCGCCATGCCCACCAGGGCGCTACTGAGCAGCAACCCGGTCTCCGAGCCGCTGAGCGCGAACTCCTGTGCGACACCGGATGCCGCGAACGCCATCAGCAACAGGTCGTAACCTTCGGACAGGACGATCGCGAGGCAGATCCCCACGACCATGACCTGATATTTGCTCATCGGAGCTTGATCGATGGATTCTCGAATGGACATGGAGGGACCCTTCTGGTCGCCGAAAAGAATTGTGGGATAGGGGTTGTCGGCGCTCACCCGTCACGTTGCGCGCAGGTGAGCAGAATCAGCGAGGCATGGTAGGTGAGCACAGGTGTGGACGGCCGCCGGGAACGGCAAGTCCACCTTCAGGACCGGCCCATCGCCGCGACTCTCCTGTGTGTCGTGGCTGACATCCGTTCGCTGTTGTTACCTGGCTCACTACCAGTGAGACTCACGCTAGGGACGGCAACGCTCGACGAATAGCCGCATTGCGATATCGATCGTCCAGTACGCGAACTGACCCCGCGGCAGAATTCCCGTCGCACCCCGCGGCGGAGCGGGCGGCGCTCCGCATTCTCCAAACCTGCTGCACATTGCCATGTTTCGAGGTCGCGGCGCAGGGTGCCGCACCCCGCCGGTCAGCTACCGAAGGGTGATGCGCTGTTGGAGTACCGCGCGAAGTCGCCCTGCGCCCCGCTGTAGACGTTGAGGTCGACGTCGCCGTTGACGCCGGGGATGCGGCCGGTGCTGGTGTACTGCCAGAACGTCCAGTTGCTCCAGCCGCCGGGGAGGGGGCCGGGCGTGTTCTGACCGTTGTAGTCGGCGATCCACAGCGGGTATCCGGCGAACTCGTTGGTGTTCGCCATCGCCGTCCGCCAGAAGTTCGGGTAGGTGTAGATGATCGGCTGACGCCCGGTGAGCGATTGGACCGTGTCGAGGTAGCGATGCGTCCAGTCGATCAGCGCGGCGGGCGGCAGCCCGGCGGAATGCTCGATGTCGAGGACCGGGGGCATGTCACCCGGACCGTTGATGCCGAGGACCACGGTCGAGTAGAACGCGGCCTGCGCTTCCGGCGACTGGGTGGGGTCCGCGTAGTGGTAGGCGCCCCGGGCGACTCCTGCCACGCGCATGGCGAGGCAGTCCTGGACGAAGTACGGATTGACGTAGTTGAGGCTCTCGGTGGCTTTGACCATAGCGAAGTCGTGGCCGGCGTTGCGGACGGAGAACCAGTCGATCGGGGACCCGCCCGGGTGTTGCCACGACGCCACGTCCGGCCCTCGGACGGGCTCGGCTGCGGCGTGCCCCGGCACCGCGGCCGCGAGTGCACCGGCGAGCAGTAGCGGTGCGATCTTGGAGAACCTTCGGACCTTCACCCCGATAGCCATGCGCCCGAGGGTAGTGGTTGCGGCGTCCGAGTTCCGGTCAACGGAGAGGGTTGCCGGGACCCCGGACAGAAAACCATCCCCCTGGTCCGTTTTGTCCAAAAATTTGACCACCACGGTAGGTTATGCGACTCTTCCCTAGTCAGATCCATAGGTTACCCAAACCTAACTTGAGTTTTTCCCGTAGTCGGTCCCCGGAGCACGAGTCGTCACCCGCTGCTCCCAGCAGATAAGAGAACGACCCTTGGAACCGGCAGAATTCGCGGCTGGTAGCCCCGCCCGCACCGAGACCAGTGCCAGCGACGACGCTGTGCGCCCCTTCGCACTGACCGCCGCTCAGCGCGGGATCTGGTTTGCCCAGCACCTGATGGGCGACGTGCCGATCACGATCGCGCAGTACGTCGACATCGAGGGCGAACTGGACGTCGACGCGCTGCGACGTGCAGGTCAAGCTGCTGCCCGCGAAATCGGCAGCGGCATGCTCCGCATCGTCGAGGTCGACGGCGAGCCCTTCCAGACGGTCGACTTCACCCTCGACGACGGCGTCGAGCACCACGACTTCCGCACCGAGCCGGACCCCCACGCCGCCGCCGTGCGCTGGATGCGCGCCGACTACACCGCGCCGCTCGACCTGCTCTCGGACCGGCTGATTCGCGGCGCGACGCTGCAGATCGGCGAGAACCGCCACCTCTGGTACTGCCGCATCCACCACATCGCGCTCGACGGGTACGGCGCGATGAGGTTCATGAACCGCGCCGCCGAGTTGTACACGGCCGAGGTCCGGGGCGAGCAACCGACGGCAGCGGTGGCAGGCGACCTCCGGGACGTCTCGGCCGCCGAGGACACGTACCGAGGCTCGTCCCGGTTCCACTCCGACCGCGACTACTGGGCCACCCGCTCCCGGGACCTTCCCGCCCCGACCGGCCTCTCCGGCCGCAGCGCCCCCGCGCAGGCCCGGTCGCGGTGGCACGGCGGGCCGGTGCCCAGCGGCATCGCCCGAGCGGTGGACGGGGCCGTCGAGCGCCTCGACTCCGCCTTCGCCGCCGTCGCCGTGGCCGCGACCGCCGCGTTCGTCGCCCGGATGACCGGTTCCGACGACGTCGTCCTCAGCCTGCCCGTGTCGGCCCGCACCAACGCCGTGCTGCGCCGGTCGGGCGGCATGGTGTCCAACGTGGTGCCGTTGCGGGTGTCGATCACCCCGGACACGACGGTCGCCGCGCTGGTAGCCGCGGTGCAACTCGAGCTCACCGGTGCGCTCCGGCACCAGCGGTACCGGAGCGAGGACATCCGGCGCGACGCCGGCGCCGCCCGGGATCAGCGGGGGTTCTTCGGTCCCGCGATCAACATCATGAACTTCCACACCGAGATCACCCTCGGCGAGCTCACCGGACAGTTCCACGTGCTGTCGACGGGACCGGTCGAGGACCTCTCCGTCAACCTCTACCCGAGTGTCGCGGGGAGTTCTTCGCGCATCGATTTCGAGGCGAACCCGGCCCTGTACGGCGAGGGGGAACTTGCCGGGCACCATACGCGCTTCCTCGACCTCCTGGCCCGGGTCGCCGACGCGGATCCGGACGCCCGGGTCGCCGCTCTCGACGTGCTGACCGCGGACGAGCACGCGCGACTCGTGCCCGCGGCCGGCCCGCTGGCACCCGCCCCGACGCTGCTCGCCGACCTGTTCGGCGCGGGGGTCCGCGCGAACCCGGACGGCGCGGCGCTGATCCTCGACGGCACCGCGGTCGGCTACCGCGAACTCGACGAGCGCAGCTCCGCGCTCGCACGTCTGCTGCTCACCCGCGGGGTGGGCCCCGGCGACTTCGTGGCCGTGTCGTTCACCCGGTCCGTCGAGTCCGTGGTGGCGGTGTGGGCCACGGCGAAGTCGGGCGCCGCCTTCGTCCCCGTCGACCCGGCCTACCCGTCCGAGCGCATCGCGCACATGCTGTCCGACTCCGGCGTGACCCTGGGGCTCACGGCGACCGCGCAGCGCGACGTGCTTCCGGGAACCGCCGTCGACTGGCTCGCCCTCGACGACCCCGCGCTCACGTCGGCCTGCGCGGAGATGCCGGTCTTCCCCGTGACGGACGCCGACCGTCCGGCGCCACTGATGCCGCAGCATCCGGCGTACATGATCTACACGTCCGGCTCGACAGGTACGCCGAAGGGCGTGGTGGTCACGCACACCGGACTCGCCACGTTCGCCGCGTCGGCCCGTCCCGAACTCGGTGTGACGCACCGGTCGCGGGTGCTGCGCTTCTCCTCGTCGAGTTTCGACGCGTCCGTGTTCGAGATGGTGCAGGCGTTCAGCGCCGGCGCAGCGATGGTGATCGCACCTCCCGACGTGTACGGCGGCGAGAGCCTCACGGCGCTGCTGCGCTCGCAGCGGGTCACCCACATCATCAGTGCGCCCGCGGTATTGGGAACGGTGGACACCACCGGCCTCGACTCACTCGAGGCCGTGGTCGTCGGCGGCGACGTGTGCCCACCGGATCTCGTCGAGCGTTTCGGCGCCCGCTGCCGCCTCTACAACAGCTACGGCCCCACCGAGTCGACGATCGTCATCACGATGACGGATCCGCAGACCGACCCCGCGGCGATCACCATCGGCCGTCCGATGCAGGGCGCACGCGCACTCGTCCTGGACCGCTGGCTGCGGCCGGTGCCGCGCGGAGTGACGGGAGAGCTGTATCTCGGTGGCCCCGGACTCGCCGAGGGATATCACGACCGATCCGGTCTGACGGCATCGCGTTTCGTCGCCGACCCGTTCCCCGCGGACCCCGGCGACCGCCTGTACCGCACCGGCGACCTCGTGCGGTGGAGCCGCGGCGACAGTCCTGTCCTCGAGTACGTGGGGCGCAGCGACTTCCAGGTGCAACTGCACGGGCTGCGTATCGAACTCGGCGAGATCGACGCGGTGCTGTCGGCGCACGAGTCGGTGGACTTCGCCGTGTCCGCCGTGCACGAACGCGACGGCGGCACACCGGTACTGGTGTCGTACGTGCGGATCCGGCCGGATCACCGTTTCGATCCCGCCGCGCTGGCCGCGTTCGCCGGTGAGTTCCTCCCCGCGCACATGGTGCCGTCGCTGACCGTGCCGCTCGACACGATCCCGCTGACACCCGCGGGCAAGGTGGATCGCAGCGCCCTGCCCGCGCCCGAGTTCGGCACCACCGTATTCCGCGCGCCGTCCACCCCGGTCGAGCAGATCGTCGCGGACGCGGTGGCCGAGGTGCTGCACGTCGACGCGGTGGGCGTCGACGACTCCTTCTTCGCGCTCGGTGGCGACAGCATCATCGCGATCCAGCTGGTGTCCCGCGCGAAGGCCGCCGGTGTGGTGTTCACGCCGCGCGACGTGTTCGAGCGCAGGACCGTCGCCGGTCTCGCCGAGGTCGCGGTCGATCTCGCCGCGGCGCAGATGTCGCGGCTGCCCGAACTGCCCGGCGGGGGAGTGGGCGCCCTGCCCCTCACCCCGATCGGTCGCGACGTCCTCGGTCGCAGCCGTGGGGACCGCACCAACCTCGACACGTTCTATCAGGCCGTCACGCTGGCGGCGCCCGCCGATCTCGACCTGCCCCGCCTGCACCGGACGGTCGCCGCGATTATCGATCATCACGACGCGTTGCGCTCCCACCTCTCGGCGGACGGCCGGGAACTGGTGGTCGAACCCGCCGGATCGATCGACGCCGAGCGAGTCATCACATACGTACGTATGGATTGCGTGCCCGGAACCGAGCAATTCGAGACCGTGCTCGACACCGAATGCCGGGCCGCGGCGGGCCGCCTCGACACCGCCGCCGGGACGATGCTGCAACTGGTGTGGGTCGACCCGGCCGGCGCCCCCGGGGTGCTCGTGGTGGTGGCCCATCACCTGGTGATCGACGGAGTGTCGTGGCGGATCCTCGTGCCCGACTTCGCCACCGCCTGGGCGCAGGTGGCCGCCGGCCGCGCACCCGAGCTTCCGCCGGTCGCGACGTCGGCCCGCCGCTGGGCACACGCGCTCACCGAGACGGCCCAAACCGACTCGATCACGGACGAACTCGACGCCTGGCGGTCCCTCCTCGACGGCCCGGTTCCGACACTCGGTTCCCGTCCGCTCGATCCCGCCGTCGACACCGGCGCGACCACCGGCCGGGTGTCCGCCGAGATCGGACCCGACACCACCGCCGCCCTCCTCACGACGCTGCCGACCGCGTTCCGCGGCAGCGTGACCGACGGCCTGGTGACGGCACTCGGTCTCGCGTTCGCCGCGTGGGGCGGCGACCGCACGCTGCTGCTGTCCCTCGAGGCCCACGGCCGCGACGAGATGCTCGTGCCCGGCGCCGACCTGTCCCGCACCGTCGGCTGGTTCACCACCGCCTACCCGGCCCGGATCGCGCTCGACTCGCTCGACATCACCGACGCACTGACAGGCGGGTCCGCGGCCGCGCGGGCCGTGAAGGCGGTCAAGGAGCAGTTGCGCCGTATTCCCGGGAACGGCACCGGTTTCGGACTGCTGCGACACCTGAACGACGACGGCGCGGCGATCCTCGGCGCCCTGCCGTCGCCGCCGGTGAGCTTCAACTACCTCGGCCGCATCGGCGCCGGCGACCTCCCGGACGCGGTGCGCGAGAACGGCTGGATTCCCGTGGCCACCGGGATCGACCTCAACGCCGGCAGCGGCGCGGATCTGTCGACCGCAGTCGTCCTCGACATCAACGCCGCGGTCGGTGACGACGGCCGGCTGTCCGCCACGTTCGACTTCCCGGCCGGGGTGCTGACCGCGCCCGAGGTCGAGCGGCTGGCGAACCTGTGGCGGACGGCGCTCGAGGCCCTGGCCTCGCACGTGCGGGGCTCGGGCCCGGCGGGGCTGACCCCGTCCGACGTTCCCCTGGTTTCCGTGGATCAGAGTCGGATCGAGCTGTGGGAGACCAGCTACGGGCCGCTCGACGACATCTGGTCGCTGTCGCCGCTGCAGTCGGGCCTGCTGTTCCACGCCGGCCTCTCCGCCGGCGCGGTGGACGTATACACGTCACAGATCCTGCTCGATCTCGGTGGCGACGTCGACGCGAACCGGTTGCGCCGCGCAGCGCAGCGCCTGCTGGAGCGGCACGCGGCGCTGCGGACCGCGTTCGTCTACGACACCGACGGCGTCCCCGCCCAGCTGGTTCTCGACTCGGTGACCGTGCCGTGGCGCGAGATCTCCGTGCAGGAGTCCGGCGGCCTGGACGAACTCGTCGCCGCCGAACGCGCAACCCGGTTCGACATGTCGGCGCCGCCGCTGCTGCGGTTCGTGCTCACGCGCTCCGGCGACCGGACCACACTGGTGATCACCAACCACCACATCCTGTTCGACGGCTGGTCGATGCCGCTGTTCGTCAAGGACTTCCTGCTGCTGTACGCGTCGGACGCGCCGATCGCCGCACCCGCCCGCCCCTACCGCCGGTACCTGGCGTGGCTCGCCGAACAGGACCGTGCCGGCGCGCTGGCCGCGTGGGCGGCCGCCCTCGACGGGTCCACCGAACCGACCGTCCTCGCCCCGCAGCACACCGGTCAGGGCTCGGCGCCCCGGGACGTCGTCGTCCCGGTCACGGCGGAGCTGTCCGGGCAACTCACCCGGATCGCCCGCGAGCAGGGTGTCACCGTGAACACGGTGATCCAGGCCGCGTGGGGGATCCTGCTGTGCGGCTTGCTGTCCCGTGGCGACGTCGTGTTCGGGGCCACCGTGTCCGGACGCCCGGCCGACCTCCCGGGCGTCGAGGAGACGCTGGGACTGTTCATCAACACCGTTCCCGTCCGGCTGCGCCTCGATCCGGGCGAATCCGTGTCTTCGCTCCTGCAACGACTGCAGGAGGAGCAGGTGCGTCTGCTCGACCGGCACCACGTCGGCCTCTCGGAGATTCAGTCGGTCGCGGGCCCGGGCAGTGTGTTCGACACGCTCACCGTGTTCGAGTCCTATCCCGTCGACCGCGCGGCGCTGGGTCCTGACACCGACATCGGCGGGCTGCGGATCCGCGGTATCGACGTCACCGACGCCACGCACTACCCGCTCGCGCTCGTCACGGTGCTCGAGCCGGATCTGCATCTCACGCTGGAGTATTCGGCCGACACGTTCGCCGAGAACGACGTCCGGAGGATCTCGGAACGTCTCGAGCGGGTGCTGACGGCGATGACCGGGACGCAGACTCCGGTCGGTGCCGTCGATCTGCTCGGCGACGCCGAACGCGCTCTCATCCTGCACGAGTGGAATGCGACCGATCACGAGGTCGACGACGTCACCCTCGTCGATCTCCTCGACGGCGCCGCGCTCCGCACACCCGACTCGGTGGCGGTGACGTTCGGGCTGGAGACGCTGTCGTACACCGAGTTCGACGCCAGGGCGAACACCCTGGCCCGCCATCTGATCTCGCAAGGGGTGGGTCCCGAGTCGATCGTCGCGGTCACGCTGCGCCGGTCCCTCGACCAGCTCGTCGCGCTCCACGCCGTCGTCCGCGCGGGCGGGGCCTACCTGCCCGTCGACCCCGGGCATCCGCAGGCGCGCATCGCCCACGTGCTGGGCAGCGCGCGTCCCACGCTGGTGCTCACCACCGCCTCCGACGCCGAAATCGTCCCCGACGGCCTGCGCACGGTGCGCGTGGATCTCCTCGACCTGTCCGCCGAAGACGCGGACCCGGTCTCCGACGCCGAGCGGCTCGCCCCGCTGCGCGCCGATCACCCCGCCTACGTGATCTACACGTCCGGGTCGACGGGGCGCCCGAAGGGTGTGGCGGTCTCGCACGCCGCGATCGTCAACCGGCTGCTGTGGATGCAAGGCAGCTACCCCCTCGACGCGCGGGACGTGGTTCTGCACAAGACCCCGGCCACGTTCGACGTGTCCGTGTGGGAACTGTTCTGGCCGTTGCTGACCGGCGCCCGGATGGTGATCGCCGAACACGACGGGCACCGGGACCCGCAGTACCTGTCCCGGCTGATCCGTGACGAGGGTGTCACGACGCTGCATTTCGTCCCGTCCATGCTCGACGTGCTCCTCGAGCACGCCGACACCACGGACTGCACCACCGTCCGGCAGGTCTTCGCGAGTGGTGAGGCGCTGCCGCGGACCACCGTCACGCGCTTCCACCGGCAGTTCGGTGCCGCGCTGCACAACCTGTACGGACCCACCGAGGCCGCGGTGGACGTGACGTTCCACCGCACCGACCCGTCGGCGACCGGTCCGGTGCCGATCGGCGCGCCCGTGTGGAACACCCGCGTGTACGTGCTCGATTCCCGTCTCCGCCCGGTGCCGGTCGGCGTTCCCGGCGAGCTGTATCTGGCCGGCACCCAGCTGGCCCGCGGCTACGTCGGACGCCCCGACCTGACGTCCGACCGGTTCGTGGCCGATCCGTTCTCGGCCGACGGCACCCGCCTGTACCGGACCGGCGACCTGGTGCGCTGGACCTACGACGGAGAGCTGGACTACCTGGGCCGCACCGACTTCCAGGTGAAGTTGCGCGGGCAGCGCCTCGAACTCGGCGAGATCGAGGCCGTCCTTCTGAACCACCCCGACGTGGCGGGCGCGGCCGTTCTGGTGCGCGGGGAGGGGTCTGCCGAGCGCCTCGTCGGCTACGTCGCTCTCCGAACCGGGAGCGACGCCGACCCAGACCGGCTGTCCGCGCACGCGGCGGCCGAGTTGCCGTCGTACATGGTGCCGTCGGCGTTCGTCCTGCTCGACGCGTTGCCGCTGGGGCCCAACGGCAAACTCGACCGCAGGGCACTGCCCGAACCCGCGCTCGCGACCGGCGCGTTCGAACCGCCCGCGACCGCGGCGGAGATCGCCGTCGCCCGGATCTTCGCCGAACTCCTCGGCGTCCCGGTGGTCGGCGCGACCGACAACTACTTCGATCTCGGCGGCAACTCGCTGACCGCGACCCGGGCCGTCGCCCGGATCAACGCCGAATTGGGCTCCGCACTCGGCGTGCGCGAGTTGTTCGACGCCCCCACCGTCCGCGCGCTCGCGGCTGCGGCGACCGCGGACCAGGCGAGGAACACTGGACCCGCCCTCATCGCCGGCCACCGTCCGGCGCGGCTGCCGCTGTCTCCGGCGCAGTACCGCATGTGGTTCCTCAACCGTTTCGACACGACGTCCGGCGCCTACAACATCGCCGCCGCGCTGCGACTGTCCGGCGAACTCGATGCCGACGCGCTCACCGCGGCCGTCGGCGACGTGATCGCGCGCCACGAGGTGCTGCGGACGGTCTACCCCGACTCCGCCGACGGACCCCACCAGGTGGTGCTCGACACGAACCCCGTCGACCTCGCACCCGTCCCCACCACCGAGCAGCACCTCCCGGGCGCCGTCGAAGACGTCGTGACCCGCGGCTTCGACGTGACGGCGAACGTCCCGCTGCGCGTGGCCCTGCTCCGCGTCGCACCGGACGAACACGTGCTGGTCCTGGTAACCCACCACATCAGCGCCGACGGCTGGTCGATGGGACCGCTGGCGCGGGACGTCATGTCCGCGTATGTTGCCCGCGCGGCGGGCACGCCACCCGCACAGCCGTCGCTACCCGTGCAGTACGCCGACTACGCCCTGTGGAAGCGCGACGTCCTCGGCGACGAGGACGATGCCGGATCGCTCGCCGCCCGGCAGATCGACTACTGGACGCGGACCCTCGCCGGACTGCCGGAGCGCCTCGAACTGCCCACCGACCGTCCCCGGCCGCAGGTCGCGTCGCACCGCGGCGACACCGTCGACTTCGCCCTCGACGCCGACACGTACGGCGCGGTCACCGCGCTCGCCCGATCCGTGCGCGCGACGCCGTTCATGGTGCTGCACACCGCCCTGTCCGTGTTGCTTGCCCGGCTGTCCGGCAGCACCGACATCGCCGTCGGCACCCCGGTGAGCGGTCGCGGTGAGGCGGCGCTCGACGACGTGGTCGGCATGTTCGTCAACACCCTGGTCCTGCGCACCGAGGTCGACCCGGCGCGGACGTTCCGCTCGCTCGTCGAGCAGACCCGCGAGATCGACCTCGCCGCCTACGCGCACGCCGACATCCCGTTCGAGCGTCTCGTCGACATCGCCAACCCGGCCCGCTCGACCGCCCATCACCCGCTGTTCCAGGTCGTCCTGTCGATCGGCGACGTCGCGCCGCCGCGCATCGACCTCCCCGGACTGACCGTCGCCGCCCTTCCACTCGACGAGGCCGTCGCCAAGTTCGACCTGCAACTGTCGGTGACGGAGAACCCCGACGGGTCCGGCGCCCTGGGCCGGTGGACGTTCGCCACCGACCTGTTCGACCGGACGACCGTCGAGGCGTTCGGACGCAGGCTGGTCCGGATCCTCGCCGCCGCGGTGTCGGATCCCACCCTCGCGGTCGGCGACTTCGCCTTGCTCGACGATGCCGAACAGAACGTCTTCACCGCACGCACCGGCCGTCAGCACGCCGGACGTCGCACGCTCCCACAGATTCTCGCCGACGGAGCCGCGTCGGGCGGCACCGCGCTGGTCACCGAAGCCGGGGAACTGTCCTACGCGGAACTGGATGCCCGCTCGAACCGGCTCGCCCGGGTTCTTCTCGCGCGGGGTGCCGGACCGGAAACCGTGGTCGCGGTGGCACTGTCCCGCTCAGCGCTGTCCGTGACCGCCGTGTGGGCGGTGGCCAAGACCGGTGCCGCGTTCGTGCCCGCCGATCCGAGCTACCCCGCGGACCGCATCGCGCACATGCTGACCGATTCCGGGGCGGTGCTGGGCCTGACCGACTCCCGGTCCGCGAATACCCTGCCCGGAACCACCGACTGGCTGCGTCTCGACGACCCGGAACTGGGTGCGGGTGTGTCGGCCGATCCGGTCACCGATGCCGACCGCGCCCTGCCGCGGCGCGCCGAACACCCCGCCTACCTCATCTACACGTCGGGGTCGACGGGAATCCCCAAGGGTGTCACCGTCACCCACGCCGGTCTCGACGCGTTCGCCACCGAGCAGGTGGAGCGGTACGCGCTCGGCAACCGGAGCCGGACGCTGCATTTCGCGTCGCCCAGCTTCGACGCGTCCATCCTCGAATTGTTGATGGCGTTCGCCGCCGGCGCGACGCTCGTCGTCGTGCCCACCGGGGTGTACGGCGGCGCGGATCTCGGCGCCCGGATCCGCGACGAGCGGGTGACCCACGCGTTCGTCACCCCCGCCGCGCTCGCCACCCTCGACCCGGTCACGCTGCCGGAACTCGGCACCGTGGTGGTGGGGGGCGATGCCTGCGATGCCGCGCTCGCCCTGAAGTGGGCACCCGGACGGCGGATGTTCAACGCGTACGGACCCACCGAGTCGACGATCATGGCCACCCTGTCGGGTCCGATGAGCGCGGGCGAGCCGGTGCGGATCGGTGCCCCGATCCGCGGAACCATTGCACTGGTGCTGGATTCGCGACTGCATCCGGTCCCCGATGGGGTCGTGGGTGAGCTGTATCTGGCGGGGCCCGCGCTGGCCCGCGGCTACCACGACCGTCCCGCGCTCACCGCCGAGCGGTTCGTCGCCAACCCGTACGCACCCGGGCGCCTGTACCGCACCGGCGATCTGGTGCGGTACACCCCGAACGGGGAACTGGAGTACCTCGGCCGCGCCGACTTCCAGGTGAAGATCCGGGGCTTCCGCATCGAACTCGGCGAGATCGACGCCGCCCTCGCGGCGCACCCGAGCGTCGAGTTCGCGGTCACGTCCGCGGTGTCCGTGCGCGACGATCAGACCGCCCTGGTGGCCTACGTGCTACCCGCGGGCGGAACGGCCGTCGACGCGGCCGAATTGACCGCGCACGCGGCGCGCCTCCTGCCCGGCCACATGGTGCCGTCCACCGTGATGGTGCTCGACCGGGTGCCGCTCACCCCGGCGGGCAAGGTGGACCGCAGGGCCCTGCCCGAACCCGTCTTCGCGGCCCGCGCGTACGTGGCCCCGCGCACCGACACCGAACTACTGGTTGCGGCCGCCTACACCGACGTGCTCGGTGCCGGCGCGGTGGGAGCCGACGACGACTTCTTCGACCTCGGCGGCAATTCGCTGAGCGCCACCCGGGTGATGGGCCGGATCAACGAGTCGGCGGGCACGTCGCTGGCCGTGCGGACGATCTTCGAGGCATCCCGTGTCGGGGATCTCGCCGCGGCGGTCGACGCGGCCGAGCGCGTGGACCGTCCGGTGCTGGCGAGCATCGAACGGCCGGAACGTATTCCGCTGTCCGCGGCGCAGTCGAGAATGTGGATCCTCAACCGCTACGACCCCGAGTCGGTGGCCTACAACATCCCGCTCGTGCTGCGGCTGTCCGGGACCCTCGACACGACGGCGCTCGATGCGGCCGTGCGGGACGTCCTGGAACGCCACGAGGCGTTGCGCACCGTGTACCCCGACTCCGCCGACGGCCCGTACCAGCGGATCGTTCCGCTCGGCGACGTCGCGGTGGACCTCGAGCCGCGGCGGGTGGACGACGAGGACCACCTGGTCGCGGTGCTGACCGCAGAGTTGTCCACCGGATTCGACGTGAGTACGGCGGTCCCGTTGCGCAGCCGCGTCTTCCGGCTGTCGGCCGACGAACACGTGCTCGTCGTCGTCGTGCATCACATCAGCGCGGACGGCGCATCGATGGGCCCGCTCGCCCGCGACCTGATGCTGGCGTACACCGCCCGCACCGGCCAGCGGGAACCGGAATGGGCACCGCTCGCCGTCCAGTACGCCGATTACAGCGTGTGGCAGCGGCAGCTTCTCGGCGACGAGTCCGACAGCGAGAGCATCGCCGCACGCCAGGCCGCCTACTGGCAGCGGCAGTTGCGCGGCGCGCCGGAGTTGCTCGAACTTCCCACCGACCGGCGACGCCCGGCCGTGGCGTCGCTGCGCGGCGACGTCGCGACGTTCCACCTCGACACCGCACTCGTCGAGGAGGCCAACGCCTTCGGTCGCGGCCACGGCGCCACCCTGTTCATGGTGCTGCATGCCGCCCTCGCCACCCTTCTCGGTCGCCTCGCCGCCACCACGGACGTGGTGATCGGCACTCCCGTCGCCGGCCGCGGTGATCAGGCCCTCGACGAGCTGGTGGGCATGTTCGTCGGCACGCTCGCGCTGCGGACCCGTATCGATCCGGCGACGTCGTTCGCGGAGGTGCTGGGACACGTCCGGGAGACCGACCTCGCGGCGTACGGCAACGCGGATCTGCCGTTCGAGCGGTTGATCGACCTGGTGCAACCGGCTCGCTCGCAGGCGTATTCGCCGATCTTCCAGGTGGCGTTGTCGCTCGAGGACTCGGCCGTGGACCAGCTCGCGCTGCCCGGGCTGTCGGTGTCGGCGATGGATCTCGGTGTGGTGCCAGCGAAGTTCGATCTGCAGTTGACACTCCGCCCCGAAGGCACCGGAATGGCGGCGTCGTGGATCTTCGCCTCCGATCTCTTCGACCGCGGCACGATCGATTCCTTCTCCGTCCGCTTCGAGCGGATCCTGCGGGAGGCGATCACCGAGCCGACCCGCGCGGTAGGCGACCTGGACGTGCTGGGCGTCGCCGAACGTGCCGCACTGGTCGCCCAGCCGGAACCGTCCGCCGTGGTCGCGCGGCCGTTGCCGGAGATCTTCACCCGCGGAGCCGAACTCGGCGGAATCGCACTGGTCTCGGAGGAGGGGGAACTCTCCTACGCTGACCTCGACGCGCAGTCGAACCAGTGGGCCCGCCTCCTCATCGCACGTGGTGTCGGACCGGAGACGGTGGTCGCACTGGCGCTTCCGCGGACAGCGCGCGCCGCGCTCGCCGTATGGGCCGTCGCCAAGACGGGCGCCGCGTTCGTGCCCGTCGATCCGGGCTACCCGCGCGAACGCATCGAGCACATGCTCGCCGACTCGGGTGCGACGCTGGGGTTGACGGACACCGCCACCGCTGCGGTGCTGCCGGCCGCCACCGAATGGCTGGTGCTGGACGACGCCGCACTCGTCACGTCGGCCGCACCGGTCACCGACCGCGACCGCGTCAGGCCGCTGCGCCTGGCACACCCGGCGTACCTGATCTACACGTCCGGCTCCACCGGAATCCCCAAGGGCGTCATGGTCACCCACACGGGGCTGAGTGCCTTCACCGCGGAGGCGCGCCCGGAACTGGCCACCACGGCGCGGTCCCGCGTGCTCCGGTTGTCGTCCGCGAGTTTCGACGCGTCCGTGTTCGAGATGATCCAGGCGTTCAGCGCCGGAGCCACCCTCGTGATCGCACCGCCCTCCGTGCTCGGCGGCGAAGACCTGACGGCCCTGCTCCGCGACCAGCGCGTCAGCCACGTGCTCACCGCCCCGGCCGCACTGAGCACCGTCGACGCCAGTGGGCTCGACGATCTGCGCACCGTCGTCGTCGGTGGTGAGGTGTGCCCGCCGCAGCTGGTCGAGCAGTTCGCCCCGGGTCGGCGGTTCTTCAACAGTTACGGCCCCACCGAGACCACCATCGTCGTCACCATCGGCGAACCGCTCACCCCGGGTGCCGACATCACCATCGGCAGCCCGCTGGACGGCGCGCAGGCATTCGTCCTCGATTCCCGGCTGCGGCCGGTCCCGCAGGGTGTGACGGGTGAGCTGTATCTGTCGGGACCCGGCCTCGCCCGCGGATACCACGCGCGGTTCGGCCTGACGTCTGAGCGGTTCACCGCCAACCCCTTTGGGCCCCAAGGGTCCCGAATGTACCGGACCGGCGACCTGGTGCGGTTGCGTACCGACGGGCAGCTCACCTATGTGGGCCGTGCCGACTCCCAGGTCAAACTGCGGGGTCTGCGCCTCGAACTCGGCGAGGTCGAGGCCGCGCTGACCCGGCATCGTGACGTGGTCGCCGCGGCGGCGTCCGTCCACCACCATCCCCGGCTCGGCGACCAACTCGTCGGCTACATCGTCCCCGCACCGGGCGCCGGCCTCGACGTCTCCGACATCCTGGCGGCAGCGGCGGAAGCCCTGCCCCGCGCGCTCGTGCCGGCGACCGTCACCGTGCTCGACTCCATTCCTCTCACCCCGGCCGGCAAGATCGACCGCCCGGCACTGCCCGCCCCGACATTCGTTGCGCGGACCGAGTTCCGGGCGCCGTCGACCGCGTCCGAACTGCTTGTCGCGCGGGTGTTCACGGAGGTCCTCGACGTCGACCGGGTGGGCGCCGACGACAGCTTCTTCGAGATCGGCGGCAACTCCCTGTCCGCCACGCAGGTTATCGCCCGCCTCCGCGCGGCCACGGGCACGTCCCTGTCCGTGCGGTCCCTGTTCGACGCACCCACCGTCGCGGCACTGGCCGCCGCCGTGGATACCGCAGGCGCGTCCGATCGTCCGGTCCTCGCGGCACGTCCGAGACCGGACCGGATTCCGCTGTCCCCGGCGCAGGCGCGGGTGTGGTTCCTCAACCGTTTCGACCCGGCGTCCGCCGTCGACAACCTGCCGCTCGCCCTGCGCCTGGCCGGGACGCTCGACGTCGCCGCTCTACGGACAGCGCTCGGCGACGTCCTCGAACGGCACGAGGCGCTGCGCACGATCTACCCCGACACACCCACGGGTCCGCACCAGGTCCTGCTCCCCACCGAGTCGGCGCTCCCGGATCTGACGGTGCTCGCGGTGAACGAGGACGAGGCACTGCAGCGGGCCCTGGAGTTCGCGACCACCGGCTACGACCTCACCGTGGAAGCACCGCTGCGCGCGGGACTGTTCGCGGTGTCCGAGAACGAGCACCTGCTCGTCGTCGTGGTCCATCACATTGCCGCCGACGGGTTCTCGCTCGCGCCGCTGGCCCGCGACGTGATGCTCGCGTACACCGCGCGGGCGCAGCACCTCGCGCCGGCGTGGTCGCCGCTGCCGGTGCAGTACGCCGACTACAGCCTGTGGCACCACGAACTGCTCGGCGACGAGCACGACCCCAGCTCGCTCCTCGCACGCCAGACCGATTACTGGACGCGCACTCTCGCGGAGCTGCCCGACGAACTCACCCTGCCCACCGACCGTCCACGTCCCCGGCGGCAGTCGCACCGCGGCAGCGAACTGAAGTTCGCCGTCGACGCCGGCACGCACGGGTTGCTGCGCGAACTCGCGGCCGCGCGCGACGCCAGCCTGTTCATGACCGTGCACGCCGCATACGCGCTGTTCCTCAGCCGGTTGTCGAACACGCCGGACATCGCGGTCGGGACTCCCGTCGCCGGCCGCGGCGAGCAGGCCCTCGACGACCTCGTGGGAATGTTCGTCAACACCCTGGTGCTGCGGACCCGGGTCGACCCGGCGGCCGCGTTCGGGGAATTGGTGGAGCGCACCCGTGAAGCCGACCTCGGCGCGTTCTCGCACGCCGACGTGCCGTTCGAGCGGCTGGTGGAAGTGCTCGATCCGGTTCGCTCGCAGGGTCGGCACCCGCTGTTCCAGGCGGCCTTGTCCTTCCACAATCTCGCCCCCGCCACGTTCGACCTGCCGGGGCTCGAGGTCACCGCTGTCCCGGCGGAGTTGCAGACGGCCGAGTTCGATCTGCATCTGACGCTCACCGAGCAGGCGGAGGGCGGAATCCTCGCCTCCTTCACCTATTCCACCGATCTGTTCGACGCATCGACCGTCGCCACGTTCGCCGAGCAGTTCACGCGCGTCCTGCGGGCCGTGGCTACCGACCCGTCGACCGCGGTCGGGGACGTGGTGTTGCTCGATCCGGCGGAATACGCCGAGCTGGTCGACATTCGCAACCGCACGAACCATCCGCTGCCCGACGCCCTGCTGCTCGATGCCTTCGCGGATCAGGTTCGCCGGTCGCCGGACGCACCGGCGGTCGTGTTCGAGGGCCAGTCGCTGACCTACCGAGAGTTCGCGGCCCGGGTCAACCAGGTGGCGCGGGTCCTGATCGCCGAAGGGGTCGGTCCGGAATCGCTGGTCGCGTTGGCCATGCGACGCTCCCTCGACCTCGTCGTCGGCATGTACGCCGTCCTCACCGCCGGCGGCGGCTACGTGCCCGTCGACCCGGACCACCCCGCCGACCGCATCGGCTACATCCTCGACGCCGCCGACCCACTCGTGGTCCTGTCCACCACCCGGGACGCCTTCACCACGGACCGGCCCGTCCTCCACCTGGACACCCTCGACGCCGTGTCCGCGGAACCCGTCCAGAATTCGACGGTGCACCCGGACGGTGTGGCGTACGTGATCTTCACGTCCGGCTCGACCGGCAAGCCGAAGGGTGTCGCCGTCACCCACCGCGCCATCGTCAACCAGATCACCTGGATGGCGAACCAGTATCCGCTCGGCGCCGGTGACGTGTACCTGCAGAAGACTGCCACCACGTTCGACGTCTCCCTGTGGGGCTACTTCCTGCCCCTGGCCGCGGGCGCCACACTGCTCGTCGCCACCCCGGACGGGCACCGCGACCCGCAGTACCTCGCCGGGCTGATCGACGAATACTCGGTCACTGCAACCGACTTCGTCCCGTCCATGCTGTCCGTGTTCGCGGAATCCGTGGACCCGGAGCAGATCGCATCCCTGCGTGAGGTGTTCGTGATCGGGGAGGCCCTGCCCGCTGCCACCGTCCACGACATCACCCATATCTCTTCGGCCCGCATCCACAACCTCTACGGCCCCACCGAAGCCGCCGTCTCCATCACCTCCGCCGACGTCACCGACACCCCCACCGGCGGCGCCGTCACCATCGGCACCCCCGAATGGAACAGCCGCACCTACGTCCTCGACTCCCGCCTGCACCCCGTCCCCACCGGAGTGCCCGGCGAGCTCTACCTCGCCGGCACCCAACTCGCCCGCGGCTACCACGGCCGCGTCGACCTCACCGCCGACCGCTTCGTCGCCGACCCCTTTGCCCCGGGTGAGCGCATGTACCGCACCGGCGACCTCGTCCGCTGGACTCCGGCAGGCGAACTCGACTACATCGGCCGCACCGACTTCCAGGTCAAATTCCGCGGCCAACGCATCGAACTCGGCGAAATCGAAACCGCCCTCCTCACCCACCCTCAGGTGTCGCAGGCCGCGGTCCTCGTCGTCCCCACCACCACCGGCGACCACCTCGCCGCCTACCTCGTCCCCACCACCGGCGCGGACCCCGACACCGCAGATATCAGGGCGCACCTCGCCCAGGCACTACCGACCTACATGCTGCCCGAAACCATCCTGGCACTGGGCAGCTTCCCCCTCGGCACCTCCGGCAAACTCGACCGCACAGCCCTGCCCGCACCCACCTTCGAAACCCGCACCTTCCGCGCACCCACCACCCCCACCCAGACCACCGTCGCCCAGGTTTTCGCCGACGTCCTCGGCGTCGAACAAGTCGGCCTCGACGACGACTTCTTCGCCCTCGGCGGCAACTCCCTCATCGCCACCCAAGTCGCCGCCCGCCTCGGCCGCGCCCTCGACACCCGCATCCCCGTCCGCGAACTCTTCGAAACCCCCACCGTCGAAGCACTCGCCACACGCGTCGAGACACTCGCCGGGACAGGTGGCGGGACGGCCCTCGTGGCCACTGCGCGTCCCGAGCGAATCCCGTTGTCCCCGGCGCAGAACCGCATGTGGTTCCTCAACCGCTTCGAACCGGAGTCGGCCGCCTACAATCTTCCGCTGGCGATCCGGCTGACCGGAACCCTGAACGTCGCGGCGCTCCACACCGCCGTCCACGACGTGCTGGAACGCCACGAGTCGCTGCGCACCGTTTTCCCCGACAACGGTGACGGGCCCGTGCAGGTGATCCTGCCCGCCGATCGGGTCGACCTGGACCTCACCCCGGTCGACGTCACCACCGACGCCCTTCCGGGCGAGGTGCGGGACACCCTGCACGGCGGCTTCGACGTGACCACCGGAATCCCCATCCGTGGACGGCTTCTCCGCACCGCCGTCGACGAATACGTGCTCGTCATGGTCGTGCACCACATCAGCGGCGACGCCCTGTCGATGGGCCCGCTCGCCCGCGACGTGATGGTCGCATACACCGCCCGGAGCGCGGGCCGCACCCCGGACTGGGCACCGCTGCCGATGCAGTACGCCGATTTCGCGATCTGGCAGCATGCGGCACTGGGCTCCGAGAGCGATCCCGAATCCCTTTCCGCGCAGCAGATCCGGTACTGGACGGAGACGCTGTCCGGTGTACCGGACCTGCTGGAACTGCCCTCCGATCGGCCCCGCCCCGCGGTGCCTTCGCAGCGCGGCGACACGGTGCACTTCGACGTTCCGGCGGCGACCGCCGCAGCGCTCGAGCAGACGGCCCGCGATCACGGCGCCTCCGTGTTCATGGTGCTGCACGCGGCGTTGGCAGTCGTGCTGTCGCGGCTGTCGGCGACGTCCGACATCGCCGTCGGCACCCCGGTCGGTGGCCGCGGCGAGCAGCAACTCGACGACCTGGTCGGGATGTTCGTCAACACCCTGGTCCTGCGGACTCACGTCGCGGCGCACGAGAGTTTCACCGAACTCCTGGCTCGGGTGCGCGGCACCGACCTCGGCGCGTACGGTCACGCGGACATTCCGTTCGAGCGGCTCGTCGACGTTCTCGCCCCGGTCCGCACGCAGGCGCATACCCCGCTGTTCCAGGTCGCGCTGTCGTTCGAGCATCGCGGTGTCACTCGCTTCGAATTGCCCGGCGTGACTGTCGAACCCGTCCCGTTCGAGGCCGACACCGCCCAGTTCGACCTGGCGTTGACCCTGTCCGAGGGCGGTTCGGCGGAGGAGTTGTCGGGTGCGTTGCGCTTCGCCGCCGACCTCTTCGACCGCGGGACCGCGGAGGACTTCACCCGGCGGTTCGTTCGCGTCCTCGATGCCGCGGTGTCCGAGCCGGGTTCGATAGTCGGCGACATCGACCTTCTCGATCCGGCCGAATGGGCGACGGCACGCGTGCGAGGTGTGCCCTCGGCGACCCCCGTCACGCTCGCCGGTCTGATCGACACCGCCGTCCGGACCGACCCGGAGGCGTCCGCGCTGTCCTGGAGCGGCCGGGAGTACACGTACCGCGAGGCGGACGAGTGGTCCACGCGCCTGGCCCGGGTGTTGCTCGACTCCGGCGTCGGGCCGGAAACGTTCGTGGCCCTGGCTCTTCCGCGGTCGCTCGAGTCGGTGCTGGCCGTGTGGGCGGTCGCCAAGACCGGTGCCGCGTACGTGCCGGTGGACCCGACGTACCCGGCTGATCGCATCGCGCACATCCTCACCGACTCGGGTGCCGCCCTCGGTGTCACGGTGTCCGGCGTGCGGGCGGCGTTGCCGGACACCGTCGTCTGGCTGACCCTCGACACCGACGACGCCTCGACAAGGCACGAGTCCGCGAGTGCCGCCCCGATCGCCGACAGTGACCGGGTCCGTCCGATCCGCGTCGAGAATCCGGCGTACATGATCTACACGTCGGGCTCGACGGGCCTGCCCAAGGGCGTCGTGGTCACCCACGGCGGCATCGCGAACCTCGCCGCCGAGCGTCGCGAGCACTACCGCATCGATGCGGCGTCCCGGTTCCTGCACAAGGCGTCGCCGAGCTTCGACATGGCCGTCGGCGAGATGGTGTCGGCGCTGAGCGCCGCGGCCACGCTGGTGATCACTCCGACGGAGATCGTCGGCGGCGACGAACTGTCCGAGCTTCTGGACCGTCAGCAGGTCACGCATGCGCTGATCACCCCGGCCGTGCTGGCGACGATGGATCCCGGCGGTCACCCGCAATTGCGGGTGCTCGGTGTCGGCGGCGAGGCGTGCACCCCCGAACTGGTCGCCCGCTGGCAGCCCGGCCGCACCATGCTCAACGGCTACGGGCCCACGGAGGCCACCGACATCTCCACCGTCGGAGACCTCGCCGCGGGGCAGCCGATCACCATCGGGCATCCGGTGCGCGGGTTCGAGGTCATGGTCCTCGACCGGCGTCTGCGCCCCGTTCCCGCCGGGGTGTCCGGCGAACTGTACGTCGCAGGACCGGCACTGGCCCGCGGCTATCACTCGCGGCACGGTCTCACCGCCGAGCGGTTCGTCGCCAACCCCTATGGCGCACCGGGCGACCGCATGTACCGCACCGGCGACGTCGTCCGCTGGACGGGCACGCACGGGCTCGAGTACTTCGGCCGCGGCGACAGCCAGGTGAAAATCCGCGGCAACCGGATCGAACTGGGGGAGATCGAGTCCGCGGCGTCCCGGCACGCCACGGTGGGTCAGGCGGCCGTCGTCGTCCACGACACCCCGTCGGGTCAGCGGCTCGCGGCCTACCTCGTGCCCGCCCCCGGGCAGGCAGTCGACACGGACACGATCCGGCGCCACCTCGAGGACGCGCTGCCGGCGCCGATGATCCCGGACGCCTACGTGGTGATCGAGGCGCTGCCGGTGACGGTGAACGGTAAGCTCGACCGGGCGGCACTGCCCGAACCCGTGTTCGTCACCGCGACCGCGCGTTTCCGTGCACCGGTGTCCGACACCGAGAAGGTGCTGGCGGGCGTGTTCGCCGAACTCCTCGGCGCCCCGGCGGTCGGCGTGGACGACTCGTTCTTCAGCCTGGGCGGCGACAGCATCGCGTCGATCCAACTGGCGTCGCGGGCGAAGGCCCACGGCATCATCATCTCGCCCAGGGACGTATTCGAGCACAAGACCGTTGCCGGGCTGGCGCAGATTGCGGCGCGGGCCACCGACACCGAGCCGGTCGTGCTCGAGGAACTCCCGGGTGCCGGTGTCGGCTCGCTGCCTCTCACCCCGGTGATGCGTCTTGTCACCGGGCGGGGCGGCACCCAGGGCCGCTACTCGCAGTCGGTCGCACTGGAGTTGCCGGTGGGCATCGACCGGTCGGGTCTGCTCGCGACCCTGTCAGCCGTCATCGACCATCACGACATGCTGCGTGCCCGCCTCGTCGGCGACGATGCGCTCGAGGTGGCACCGGCAGGCGCCGTCGACGTCGCCGCTCTCGTGCACCGGATCGACTGGGATCCGCGGACAGATCCCACCGAACCGGCACGGCGGGAACTCGATTCGGCGCTGAACCGCCTCGACCCCCGCGCCGGCATCATGCTGCAGTGTGTGTGGCTCGATCCGGTGGGCGCACCCGGACGCAGCGGTCGCCTGATCGTCGCCGCCCATCACCTCGTTGTCGACGGCGTGTCCTGGCGCATCCTGATTCCGGACCTGATCGCCGCGTGGGCGCAGATCTCGTCCGGAGCGGACGTGACGCTCCCACCGGTCGGCACGTCGATGCGCCGGTGGGCGCACGCGTTGACCGAAGACGCGTGCACCCCCGACCGTGTCGCGGAACTGCCGCTCTGGCAGCGGATTCTGGACGGCCCGGACCCGACGCTCGGCGCCCGGCCACTCGACCCTGCCGTCGACACTCTGGCGACGGTCGACCACGTGCGCGTCGAACTCGACGCGGCGGTGACGCGGTCGCTCGTGACGTCCGTTCCCGCGGCCTTCCGGGGCGGCGTGGGCGACGGGCTGATCGCCGCGTTCGCGCTCGCCGTGAGCGCCTGGCGGCGTCGCCGGGGAATCGAGGAGCCCTCGCTGCTCCTGCAATTGGAGGGTCACGGACGCGAGGAGCAGGCGGCGCCCGGCGCCGACCTCTCCCGCACGGTCGGGTGGTTCACCAGCGTGTATCCGGTCCGACTCGACCTCGGCGGAATCGACGTCGACGCCGCCCTGGCTGGGACGGCCGACACGTCCCGTGCCGTCAAGGCCGTGAAGGAAGACCTGCTCACGGTGCCCGCCCGCGGACTCGGCTACGGATTGCTGCGTCACCTCAACTCCGAGACCGCCGCGGCGCTGCAGCACCTTCCGGACCCGCAGATCAGCTTCAACTACCTGGGCCGGGTCTCCGAGACGGACATTCCGGAGGAATTCGCGCACCTGGGCTGGACACCCGCCACCGACATCGACGACCTCCGGGGCACCGGCAACGACGACATGCCCGCGGCCGCCGTTCTCGACGTCAATGCGATCGTCACCGGCGTGGACGGCGAATCCCGGCTGACGGCGACGTTCTCGTATCCGCGGGAACTGCTGTCGGACGACGATGTCCGGGAACTGTCGGACCTGTGGACGACCGCGCTCACCGCTGTCGCCGAGCATGCGGACAGCGGCACCGCGGGCGGGCTGACCCCGTCCGATGTGCCCCTCGTCCTGGTGGGGCAGCGCGACCTCGAGCTGTGGGAGGAGCAGTACACCGGACTGTCCGACGTCTGGTCGCTGTCGCCGTTGCAGCACGGACTCGCATTCCACGCCCAGCTCGCGCAGGACACCGTGGACGTCTACACGACGCAGACGGTGCTCGAACTCGGCGGCGTGGTGGACGCCGGCCGGATGCGCGCCGCGATCGCCGCACTGCTCGACCGGCACGCGAGCCTACGCACCGCGTTCGTCGGCGCGACCACCGGTGAGCTCGTGCAGGTGGTGCTCGACGAGGTCGACATTCCGTGGAGCACCCTCGATCTCGGGCACGTGGACGAGTCCGGCCGAGCGGCCGCACGGGAGGACGCGCTCGCCGCCGACCGCGAACGCCGGTTCGACCTCGCCTCGCCCCCGCTGCTGCGCTTCACGCTGATCGACGGCGGCGACGGCCGTCACGCCCTCGCCGTGACCCTGCACCACATCCTCGTCGACGGCTGGTCCATGCCGCTGCTGCTGAAGGAACTGCTGGTCCTGTACGCCACGCGCGGGGACGCATCCGTGCTCCCACGGGTGCCGTCGTATCGCGCGTTCCTGTCCTGGCTGGCGTCGCGCGACCGGCCCGCGTCCCGGGACGTGTGGGCCGAGGCGCTCTACGGCGTCGAGCAGCCGACACTCGTCGCCACCGACAGTGCCGGGCTGCCGGGGACCGCGTCGGTGGAGGCCGTGGACGCGGACGCCGGACCCGAATTGTCCGCGCAGCTCACCGCGCTCGGGGCGGAACTCGGCGTCACCCTCAACACGCTGATACAGGCGGCGTGGGGAATCCTGCTGTCCCGCATGCTCGGCCGCGACGACGTCGTGTTCGGGGCGACGGTATCGGGTCGCCCGGCGGAACTCGAGGGCGTCGAGTCGATGGTCGGCCTGTTCATCAACACCCTGCCCGTGCGGGTGCGGGTCGACCCGGACGAGTCGGCGGCGGGCCTCATGATCCGCGTGCAGCGGGAGCAGGCGACCCTGCTCGATCACCACTACCTCGGCCTGAGCGACGTGCAGCAGACCACCGGCACCGGTGCGCTGTTCGACACGCTGACGGTGTTCGAGTCGTATCCCGTGGACACGGCGGCGCTGGCGGAGGTGACGTCGATCGACGGCATGACCGTCCTCGGGGTGTCCGGCGAGGAAGCCACCCACTACCCGCTGACCCTCACGGTGTTCGCCGACAACGGACTGCGGTTCACACTGCGGTATCGCACCGATGTGTTCGACGCGCCGTACGTGACCGGGCTCCGCGCACGGCTGCTCAGGGTGCTCGCCGCACTGGTCGCCGACCCCGCCGCACCGATCGGCCGGATCGAGATTCTCGACGCGGGCGAACGCGCGGCCCTCGCACCCGTCCGCGGCCTGCCTGGCGCTGCGCCGGCCACCCTCGCCGGAATCATCGACGCCGCCGCGAGCACGGCCCCGGACCGGGTCGCGCTGTCCTGGCAGGGCCGCGATTGGACGTACCGCGAGGCCGACGCCTGGTCGAACCGGCTGGCGCGGCTGCTGCTCGCGCAGGGTGTGGGACCGGAAACATTTGTCGCCGTGGCATTGTCGCGGTCGGTGGAATCGGTGCTGTCGGTGTGGGCGGTCGCGAAGACGGGTGCCGCGTACCTGCCCGTCGACCCCACCTACCCGATGGACCGCATCGAGCACATGCTGTTCGACTCCGGCACCCACATCGGAATCACCGTGACCGGCGAGCGGGAAGGGTTGCCGGACAACGTGTCCTGGCTCGCGCTCGACGCCCTCGCGGACGCACTCGACGCGGCGCCGGCCACCCCGGTGACCGAGGTGGAACGCGGGCAGCCCGTCCGCGTCGGGAACCCGGCGTACATGATCTACACGTCCGGCTCGACCGGCCGCCCGAAGGGCGTCGTCGTCACCCACGGCGGGCTGGCGAACCTCGCGACCGAACGTCGCGAGCACTACCGCGTCGAGGAGTCGTCCCGATTCCTGCACAACACGTCGCCGAGCTTCGACATGGCGGTCGGCGAAATGATGTCTGCCCTCTCCGCCGCAGCGACCCTGGTGATCACCCCGCCGAGCGTGATCGGCGGAGACGAACTGGCCGCGTTCGTCCGCGACGAGCACGTCACGCACGCGCTGATCACCCCGGCCATGCTGTCGTCGATCGACCCGGTCGGGCTGGAGGAACTGCGGGTCCTCGGGGTCGGCGGCGAGGCGTGCACCCCCGAACTCGTCGCCCGCTGGCAGCCCGGCCGCACCATGCTCAACGGCTACGGGCCCACGGAGGCCACCGACATCTCCACCGTCGGAGACCTCGCCGCGGGGCAGCCGATCACCATCGGGCATCCGGTGCGCGGGTTCGAGGTCATGGTCCTCGACGGGCGTCTGCGCCCCGTTCCCGCCGGGGTTTCCGGCGAACTGTACGTCGCAGGACCGGCACTGGCCCGCGGCTATCACTCGCGGCACGGTCTCACCGCCGAGCGGTTCGTCGCCAACCCGTACGGCGCACCCGGCGACCGTATGTACCGCACCGGCGACGTCGTCCGCTGGACCGCTTCGGGACAGCTCGAGTACAGCGGCCGATCGGATCATCAGGTGAAGATCCGCGGCTACCGCATCGAACTCGGTGAGATCGACGCCGCCGTCCTCGAACACCCCGACGTCGACTACGCGATCACACTCGGCCGGCGCGGCCCGTCCGGCGACACCGTGCTCGTGTCCTATGTGGTGCCCGCCGCGGGATCGGCACCGGACCCCGCCCGGGTGCGCGCGTTCGTGTCGGAGTTCCTACCCGCGCACATGGTGCCGTCGGCGGTGGTGTGCATCGATTCCGTCCCGCTCACCCCCACGGGGAAGCTCGACGTCGATGCGCTGCCGCGCCCCGATTTCGTTGCCGCCGAATACCGTCGGCCGGCCGAAGGGCACGAGAGCGCGGTCGCGTCGGTCTTCGCGGAGGTCCTCGGGGTCGACCGGGTCGGCGCCGACGACAACTTCTTCGATCTCGGTGGCACGTCGCTGTCCGCGATGCGGGCGGTGAGCCGGCTGCGGGCGAGCAGCGACGTGACCGTGTCGCTGCAGTGGCTGATGACCGAGCCGACACCGGCCGCGATCGCCGCGCGCATGGGTGCGGCCGACGCCGACGCCGGGGACACCGCACTCGACGTGGTCTTCCCGATCCGCGCCGGCGGTACGGGCACGCCACTGTTCTGGATCCACCCGATCAGCGGACTGTCCTGGTGCTACACGGGATTCGCCGAACACCTCGACGAGAACCGGCCCGTGTTCGGCATCCAGACCCCGGCCGTCGTCGGGGAGACGCTGCCCGACTCGATTGAGGCACTCGCCGCCCGCTACCTCGCCGAGGTCCGGCGGATCCAGCCCGAAGGTCCCTACGATCTGGCCGGCTGGTCGATCGGTGGCGTCATCGCGCACGCGATGGCGGTGCAACTGCAGGCGGCCGGGCAGGCGGTGGGGTCACTGGTGATGCTCGACAGCTTCGCGGAGACGCAGCAGTCGCGGGATACCGGCGACGCGACGGTCGCGGGCGAGGACGAGGACACGGCGGCCGCGCTGTCGGCCCTGAGCCCCGATCATGCGGACCGGCTCACCGCGGCCGCGCACCACAACGCCGGTCTCATGCGCGACTACCGGCCCGGATTGTTCGACGGGGACGTGCTGTTCTTCACCGCGGCACACGACGATCCGAGTCTGCGGCGCGCCGTCGGCACCTGGCGCCCCTGGGTGAACGGCCGGATCACGAATCACCCCGTGGAGTCGACACATTGGCAGATCACCGAACCTGCCGCGGTCCGGGTGATCGGCCCGCTGCTCGCCGAATACCTCACCGACGGCGCGCATCACGCTTCGAGAATGGAGATCGACCGATGAGACTGTTCACCGCGGGAGTGGCCACCGTGGCCGCGCTACTGCTCGGCCTGCCCGGCCCGGTGGCGACGGCCGAGCCCGCCGACGGCGGTGCGGTGGCGGCGCCGAGCGCGTCCGGCAGCCTCGACCGGATCGAGAAGATCGACGACCGCCGGTGGAACGTCTTCGTGTACTCGCCGTCGATGGACGAAGTCGTGGAACTGCAGGTGCTGCGTCCCGCCGACACCAGCGTCCCCCGCCCCACGCTGTATCTGCTCAACGGCGCCGGGGCCGGCGAGGACGGCGCGAACTGGATCCGGCAGACCGACATCGTCGACTTCTTCGCCGACAAGAACGCCAACGTCGTGATCCCCGTCGGCGGCTACATCAGCTATTACACCGACTGGCGCAGCGACGACCCCGTCCTCGGCCGCAACAAATGGCAGACATTCCTCACCGAGGAACTGCCCCCGGTGCTGGACACCGCGCTCGGCGCGAACGGCGTGAACGCGATCGGTGGACTGTCCATGTCGGCCGGTTCGGTGATCGACCTCGCGGTCCAGGCGCCGGGCCTGTACCGGGGTGTCGCGTCGTACAGCGGTTGCGCGATGACCAGCGACCCGATCGGGCAGAACCTCGTTCGGCTGGTGGTCGAGGTGGTGGGCGGCGGCAACACCGAGAACATGTGGGGTCCCACCGACGACCCGGCCTGGACCGCGCACGACCCCTACGTCAACGCGGACAAACTCCGCGGCCTCGACCTGTACATCTCCAACGCCAGCGGACTGCCTGGGCCGTACGAGGCTCTCGGCGCCGTCCGCCCTGCCGGGGCGCCGCCGCTCCCGGACCAGATCGTGATCGGCGGCGTCATCGAGGCGGCGACGAATTACTGCACCCACCGCCTGGTCGACCGGCTCGACACCCTCGGCATCCCCGCGACCGTGAACTTCCGGGACACCGGCACACATTCGTGGGGGTACTGGCAAGACGCCCTGCACGAATCGTGGCCCGTCCTCGCCCGAGCCCTCGACGTGTGAGTCCTGGCGTCACTTGGTCACATACGCCGCCTGCCGGACAGCCTCGCCGCGGGCGGCCCGTCCCGGCGCCTGCGATGCGTTGATCGCGAGCACCGACAGCAATTCGTACGCGACGTGCGCCGCGGCGATGCCGGTGATCTCGGCGTGGTCGTATGCGGGCGCGACCTCGACGATGTCGGCTCCGACGACGTTCAGGCCGACGAGCCCGCGCAGCGTGTTCAGCAGTTCGCGGGACGTCATGCCGCCGGCCTCGGGGGTTCCGGTCCCCGGCGCGTGCGCGGGATCGAGGACGTCGATGTCCACCGACACGTAGACGGGACCGCCGTCGAGCCGTCGGCGCATCCGTTCGACGATGCTCGCGATGCCGTCCACCTCGTAGTCGTCGGAGCGGATCACCTGGAAACCGAGAACGGCGTCGTCCTCGAGGTCCTTCTTGCTGTACAGCGGGCCGCGGATACCGATGTGCTGCGACCGCTCGAGGTCGATCAGCCCCTCCTCGCTGGCCCGCCGGAACGGGGTGCCGTGCGTGAAGGGGGCGCCGAAGTAGGTGTCCCACGTGTCCAGGTGCGCGTCGAAGTGCAGCACGGCGATCGGACCGTGATCGCGGGCGAGGGACCGCAGGATCGGCAGGGCGATGGTGTGGTCGCCGCCGAGCGTCAGCACCGTCGAGCCGTCCTTGCGCAGGTCGGTGACGGCACCGTCGACGGTGGCCAGGGCTTCCTGGATGTCGAACGGGTTGACGCCGATGTCGCCGAAGTCGGCGACCTGCTGCGCCGCGAAGGGGTGCACGTCCAGGGCCTGGTTGTACGGACGCAGGAGCTTCGACGAAGCGCGGATGTGGCCCGGACCGAACCGCGCGCCGGGACGGTAGCTCACGCCGGAGTCGAACGGGACACCCATCACCGTGACGTCGGCGCGCGACACCTCGTCGAGCCGGGGCAGGCGGGCGAAAGTGCTGGGCTCGGCGTAGCGCGGGGTGCGGGTCGCGTCGACGGGGCCCTTTATCTCGTTGGTCATTCGGGAAATCCTTCGGTGTGTGCCGGAGACGTGGCTTCGTCGTATCGTTTCCTTGGAACGCATTCTTGTCAACACCTGTTTCCTATACGAGACATAACGAAGGATCGATGCATGGCGAACGAGCTCGCAACCGAAGGTGCGTCGGGCGTCGACGCCCCGAGGATCGGCCCTCGACTCAAGGCGGCCCGGCAGGCCCAGCGCCTCACCCTCGACGAACTGGCTGCCGGTTGCGGCATCACCAAGGGCTACCTGTCGAAGATCGAACGGGACCACGCGAGCGCGTCCGTCGCCACGCTGGTGCGGATCTGCGCCGCCCTGAACATTCCCGTCGGGTCGCTGTTCGAGAACTCCGCCGCAGGTGAGGTGGTACGCGCCGACGCGTATCCGCCAATCAGCTTCGGCGGGGAACGCATGGCCGAGTTCCTGCTGACCCCGTTCGGTGAGCGCCGCATCCAGTCGCTCCTGAGCCGGATCGAGCCCGGCGGAGGCAGCGGGTCGGAGACGTACGAACTGCCGGTCGACGTCGCGTTCGTCTTCGTCGTCTCCGGCCGGATCGGGATTTCCTTCAACGGCGCGGGGGGCGGGGAGGACGTGTCGCTCGCAACCGGGGACGCGTTCACGTTCTCGCCGCAATTGCCGCACAGCTTCCGCGCGCTCGGCGACGAGACCGCGACCGTCCTGTGGATCCTCGCCCCCGCGCTTCCGGACGATGTCCGGCCCACGTCCAGATAGGAAACAACTCAGCGGTTAAGGAAACATGTGTTGACAGTCACGGCTCTCGCGGTCATTGTTGTGCACGTCACTCCACCGCTCAGGAGCTAAACGTTGGATACCACCAAGATTTCTCCGCGCCCGCCGGGACTGGCCGGCGCGCTGCGCGCCCGCAAATCGGTCGAGGCGATCGTGGCGCGCAACGACCAGGAACCCGGCCACGGACTCAAACGGTCCATGGGCCTGGTGCACCTCACCGCGCTGAGCATCGGCGCGTCGCTGGGGACGGGCATCTTCGTCATCCTCGGCGAGGCCACACCCAAGGCAGGCCCCGCCGTGGTCGTGGCGTTCGTGCTCGCCGCGTTCACCGCGCTGTTCTCCGCCCTCTCCTACGCGGAACTCGCCGGCAGCATCCCCGTCTCGGGCAGCTCCTACTCGTACACCTACGCGACGATGGGCGAACTGTTCGCCTGGATCTGCGGATGGTGTCTGATGCTCGAGTACGGCGTCTCGGTCGCGGCGGTCGCCGTCGGCTGGGGCGAATACATCAACGAACTGCTGCACGGCATGTTCGGCATCGCACTGCCCGCCGCGATCAGCGAATCCCCGGGAGCAGGCGGCGTCGTCAACGTGCCTGCCATCGTCATCGTGCTCGTCGCGGTGGCGCTACTGACCCGGGGAGCGTCCGAGAGCGCACTGGTGAACACGATCATGGTCGCACTGAAGGTCCTGGTTCTCGTCTTCTTCTGCGCGGTCGCGTTCACCGCATTCCGCGCCGGAAACTTCGCGCCGTTCATGCCCCTCGGCGCGGCCGGGGTGACGGCGGCGGCGTCCCAGGTGTTCTTCGCCTACATCGGCTTCGACGCCGCCTCGACCGCCGGTGACGAGGCGAAGAACGCGAAACGCGACCTCCCGCGGGCCATCATCCTTTCGCTCCTGATCGTCACGATCCTCTACTGCCTGGTCGCGATCGCGGCCGTCGGCGCGATGCCGTGGCAGGACATCGCGGGCGAGGGCGCCGCACTCGCGACCATCCTCAACGCCGCCACCACCAGCACGTGGCCCGCCATTCTCCTGTCCGCGGGCGCCGTGATCGCCATCGCGAGCGTCGTTCTCGCGGTGATGTACGGGCAGACCCGGATCCTCTACGCGATGTCGCTCGACGGCCTCGTGCCGCGGGTCTTCTCCCGCGTCAACCCGCGCACCCGGGTGCCCGTCGTCAACATCGTGGTCGTCGGTGGCATCGTGTCCGCGCTCGCCGGGTTCGTGCCGCTGGGCGAACTGGCCGACGCGACGAGCATCGGCTCGCTGTTCGCGTTCATGCTCGTCAACATCGCCGTCATCATTCTGCGCCGGCAGCACCCCGACCTGCACCGCAGCTTCCGCACCCCGCTGTTCCCGATGATGCCGGTCCTCGGCGTCGTGTTCTGCGCACTACTGCTGTTCGGCCTCGGCGTCTCGACGTGGGTGGCGTTCGCCCTGTGGATGCTGGTGGGGCTCGCGATCTACTTCGCGTACGGCGTCCGCAAGTCCGAACTCCGCCACGGCCCCGAAGCGGTGGAGGCACGATGAGGGCGGCGCTGTTCCAAGGTCCCGAACTGTCCTTCGACGTCGCGGCGAACCTCGCGGCCATCGCTTCCGCCGCACAGACGGCCGCGGCGGACGGGGCGTCCATCCTGGTCTGCCCGGAAATGTCTGCCACCGGCTACAACATCGGCGCCCTCGTCGCGGAGCGGGCCGAAGCCGCCGACGGACCGATCGCGGCTCGGATCGCGGAGATCGCGCGCGAGTCCGGCATCACCGTCGTCTACGGCTACCCCGAGGCGGCCGGAGGTGCGGTCTACAACAGTGTGCAGGTGGTGGATTCGTCCGGAACATCGGTGGCGAACTACCGCAAGACCCACCTGTTCGGCGAGCTCGACCGCACGCACTTCGCCGCCGGCGACGAACTCGTGGTCCAGTTCGACCACGACGGAATCCGGTGCGGACTCCTGATCTGCTACGACGTCGAGTTCCCGGAAGCCGTTCGCGCACATGCCGACCGGGGAACCCAGTGGCTGGTCGTCCCCACCGGTCTGATGAGCCCGTACGAATTCATCGCGGAGAGCGTCGTCCCGACCCGGGCGTACGAGAGTCAGCTGTTCGTGACGTACGTGAACCGGTGTGGCACCGAAGCCGACCTCGACTACTGCGGATCCAGTTGCGCGATCGCCCCGGACGGCACCGAACTCGCCCGCGCAGGTCGCCACGAAGAGCTCGCGATCGTCGACCTCGAACTCGCCGCCCTCCACCGATCCCGCCGTGAGAACACCCATCTCGACGACCGACGCGTCGACCTCTACCCCTTCCTGCAGGAGAAGACTTCATGACGATCCCCGTCACCCCGGACAGCACCGTCGCGGACACCCATGTCCCGCCGCTGACGATGTTCGGGCCCGACTTCCCGTTCGCCTACGACGACTACGTCACCCACTCGTCGGGCCTCGGTGCGGTGCCCTCCGACCGGCACGGCGAGGAGGTGGCCGTCATCGGCGGCGGGCTGTCCGGGATGGTCACCGCGTACGAGCTGATGAAGCTCGGGCTCAAACCGATTGTCTACGAGGCAGATCAGATCGGTGGCCGGATGCGGTCGCAGCCGTTCGACGGGCACCCCGAGGTGGTCGCGGAGATGGGCGCGATGCGGTTCCCCCCGTCGTCGACCACCCTGTTCCACTACCTCGACGCCATGGGACTGCGGACCGAGGCGTTCCCCAACCCGCTCGCCGACGCCACCCCCAGCACCGTCATCGACCTCAAGGGTGAGAGCTACTACGCGCAGCACCTCGACGACCTGCCGCCCGTGTTCCGGGAGGTCTCCGATGCGTGGCAGCGCACGCTCGAGGACCACGCCGAACTGATCCCGCTGCAGCAGGCGATCCGCGACCGCGACACCGCCGAACTGAAGCGGATCTGGAACGACCTCGTGGTGCGGCTGGACGATCAGACGTTCTACGGGTTCCTCGCCTCGTCGAAGCACTTCGCGTCCTTCCGGCACCGGGAAGTGTTCGGGCAGGTCGGTTTCGGGACGGGTGGCTGGGACACCGATTTCCCCAACTCGATCCTCGAGATCCTGCGCGTCGTGATCACCGCCGCCGACGACCACCACCGCGGCATCGTCGGCGGGTCGCAGCAGCTGCCGCTGCGCCTGTGGACGGACACCCCGTCGGGGATGGTGCACTGGCCGGACGGCACGTCGGTGCGCTCGCTGAACGGCGGTAGCACCCGGCCGCGGGTGACCGAGGTCCGCCGGACGGCGCCGCACCGGTTCACGGTCACCGACTCGTCCGGTGAGATCCGCACCTACCCGGCCGCCGTGTTCACGGCGCAGAGTTGGATGCTGCTCAACAACGTTCACTGCGACGACGACCTGTTCCCGATCGACCACTGGACCGCCATCGAGCGCACCCACTACATGGGGTCGACGAAGGTATTCGCGCTCGTCGACCGTCCGTTCTGGAAGGACAAGGATCCGGCGACCGGCCGCGACCTGGTCAGCATGACCCTGACGGACCGGATGAGCCGCGGCACTTATCTTCTCGACCAGGGTGAGGACAAGCCCGGCCTGATCTGCCTGTCGTACACGTGGTCCGACGATTCGCTCAAACTCCTGCCGCTCGACGCGACGGAGCGGATGAACCTGATGATCAAGTCGCTCGAGGAGATCTACCCGGGCGTCGACTTCCGCAGTCACGTCATTGCCACCCCGGTCACGCTGTCGTGGGAGACCGAACGCGACTTCATGGGCGCGTTCAAGGCGAACCTTCCCGGCCACTACCGGTACCAGGAACGGCTGTTCAGCCATTTCGTCCAGGACGAACTCGACCCGCGCCATCGCGGAATCTTCCTGGCCGGCGACGACATCTCCTGGACCGCGGGCTGGGCGGAAGGCGCCGTGCAGACCGCACTCAACGCCGTCTGGGGCGTGATGCACCACCTCGGCGGCGCCGCCCCGGCCGACAACCCCGGTCCCGGCGACCGGTACGCGGACCTCGGCCCGATCCGCCTGTGCGACTAGCCAAGCCAGTCGAGAACCGCAGCGGCCGTCCACGACTGCTGCATGCTGCCGAGGGGCTGACCGGTGAACGGCTCGTAGTACTCGGCGAAGCTACCGTCGCTGGCCTGCCGCAGCCCCTCGGACCGCAGCAGGTGCGCGCGCTCGGCCCACCCGCGCCGGGCGAAGGCCCAAGAGAACAGCCATGTCATCACGGGCCACACCGGACCGCGCCAGTACTCGCGGGGGCGGAAGTCGCCCGACACCGGCGACGTCGACGGCGGCACGGCGTACCGGAGGTCGGGGTGGCCGCAGAACTTCGGGCCCTCGAATGTGCGGAGCAGGGCGCGTTCGGCGTCGCGACTCAGGCCGCCGCACAGCAGCGGCGAGAACATCGCGAGGGTGTCGGTGGAAATCCACCGGCCGCTGCGCAGATCGAAATCGCGCGCCGCCCCGGATCGTTCGTCGGTGGTCGTGAGAACGCCCTGCCGGAACCGGGCCGCCCAGCCGTGCAGATCCCGCACGTCCGCGTTCGGCATCGAGTGTTCCTCGCCGATGGTCGCGAGCACCTCGCACGCCATCGAGAACACGGCGCTGACGAACACGTCCTCCACCGCGAAGCTCATGGCGGTGGCCAGTTCTTCGTCGTCGTAGCGGACGGTCTTCATCTCCTCGAGCAGCCACAGGTAGCGGTCGTACTCGCCGTTGGACGGCCGCTGTCCCGTGTCGGTGACGTGGGACAGGTCCTCGCGCAGATACGTGGGCATTTCCCCGGCGACGACGTTGGCGTACGAGTGGTCCCAGCGCGGCGAGTTGTCCATGCCGGACTCCCAGCCGTGGTAGAGCGCGATCCGGCCGTTGCCGTCGAGGTCGCGGGCGTTGGCCAGCCAGCGGTGCCAGCGCACGAGGTCGGGCCAGCGCCGGTCGAGGAACTCCTCGGCGACGGCCCGGGTGCTGCGACCGTGCCTGCGCGAGTGGTCGAGGATCCGCTGCACGGCGATGGCGTGGACGGGCGGCTGCGTGATGCCCGACGTCTGCGTTCCGCTCGGCGCGTGCGCCGCGAGGGTCCCGCACTCCCACCGGGCGGGCCCGGGGAAGTATCCGTCGACGCCGTTCGCGAACACGATGTGCGGGATCATCCCGTTCTTCCACTGCGCCGACAGCAGGGTGTCGAGTTCGACGACGGCCCGCTCCACGCTCAGGGGTGCCAGTCCGACCGCGACGAATGCGGCGTCCCAACTCCACATGTGCGGGTACAGGCGCGGCGCGGCGCTCGTCATGGTGCCGAGGTCGTTGCCGCGAAGCAGGTACGCGGCACGCGCCGCGAGCTGTGTCGGGGTGAATCCGCGGTCCGCCATTGCACCATTCTGCTGCGGGTCGGCCCACACCGCTCGTCGGACGGGGTTCAGCCTGCGAATCCGCACAGGGTCAGCGTCGGACGCGAGTTGCGCAGCGGCCGCGATTCCGACAGCCTGCGGAGCAGGGTCGACCCCCACAGACCGCGGCCGAGGGGCAGCATCACCTCACGGGTGAACGCGAGGTCCGGCACCTGTCCGGGCAGGTCCGCCGCCTCGCCGGCGGAGAGGTGGAACGGCATCGGCGGGACGGTGTAGCCGCCGTGAATCCGCAGTCCCTTCTGCGTCTTGCGGCTGAACCATTTCGGCACCGAATCGAACATCATCCGGCCACCGGGGAATCGCCGGGCGCAGTCGCCGATCAGGGTCAGCGACTCGTCGGGAGGCAGATACATCAGCAGTCCCTCCGCCGAGACGAACACGCCGCGGCCGGGGTCGACGTGGTCCATCCAGGAGCGGTCGAGTGCGGACACGGCGAGTGTGGTGACGTTCGGCTCGTCCGGCAGCAGTTGCCGGCGCAGCGCGATCACCTCGGGCAGGTCGATCGACACCCACCGGACGCCGGGGTCGCCGATCCGCCAGTAGCTGGTCTGCAATCCCTCGCCGAGCGCGACGACGGTTCCGCCGGGGTGAGCGGCGAGGAACGCGCGGATCTCGTCGTCGAAGGCCAGCGCGCGCAGTGGGTGGGATTGGCTGGGTTTCCCGAAGTTCTCGTACGGATAGTCGAGGGTCTCGTAGAGCTGCACGGCGAGCGGGTCCGCGAACGCGGTGCCGGGGCGCGCTGCCTCCACGGCGCGGTTGCGCAGCGTCCACATCATCGTCGCGGGCACACCGGTCAGGGTGGTGGCGTCCACCCGTTTCCGGCCGTCGTCAGGCATTCCGCACCGGGGCGGGGTTCTCGAGTTTGGAGTTCTTCCGCGAGTAGAAGAAGTACACGATCAGACCGACGACCAGCCAGATTCCGAACCGCAGCCACGTCTCCCACGGCAGCGAGAGGATCAGCCAGCCGGAGAACACGACGCCGATGATCGGGATGACCGGCATGAACGGCAGCTTGAAGGAACGCGGGACGTCGGGGCGGGTGCGCCGCAGCACCGCGACCGCGATGCAGACGACGATGAACGCCGACAGGATCCCGATGTTGGTGAGTTCCGCGACCGTGTTGATGGGGAGGAACCCGGCCAGCAGGGCGGACCCGAAACCCACGATCCACGTCACCCGCGTCGGCACCTTGCGCACGGGGTGTGTCTTCGCGAACCACTCCGGCAGTAGTCCGTCGCGGCTCATCGCGTACCACACACGGGTCACGCCGAGCATGAACGTGAGCACGACGGTGATGATGCCGACGATGGCGCCCACCGCGATGATGTTGGCGACCCCGGGCATGCCCACCGATTCGAAGGCGGTGGAGAAGCCGCTCTCGGGACTGATCTCGGTGTACTTCTGCATCCCGGTCAACACGAGGGTGACCAGCACGTACAGCGTCATCGCGATGCCGAGCGAGTACAGGATCGCCTTCGGCAGGTGCTTGGTGGCGTCCTTCGATTCCTCGGCGGCCGTGCTCATGGCGTCGTATCCGAACACGGCGAAGAACACGGTGGCCGCGCCGGTGAACACGGCGGCGGTGCCGAACGGGAAGTAGGGCGTGTAGTTCGCGCTGTCGATGTGGAAGACGCCGAGCACGATGATGAGGACGACGAGTGCAACCTTGATCGCCACCGCGATCGTTTCGAATCGGCCGACGCTGCGGATTCCGCGCGAGAGGACGTAGGCGGTGCCGAGACAGAACAGGGCCGCGAACACGTCGAACACGTGCCCGTCGCCGGTGCCCAGCGCACCCATCATCCAGTCGGGCAGGCTGATGCCGATCTGCTCGAGCAGGAACCGGAAGTACCCGGACACGCCGATCGCGACGACGGCCGCCACCGCGATGTATTCGAGCAGCAGGTCCCACCCGATGAACCAGCCCACTATCTCGCCGAGCGCCACGTAGCTGTAGGTGTAGGCCGATCCGGCCTTCGGGATCATGCCGGCGAACTCGGCGTAACACAGTGCGGCCGCGGCGCTCGCGATGCCGGCGATCAGGAACGAGATCAGGACGGCCGGACCGGTGACGGAGTGCGCGACCGAACCGGCGAGCGAGAAGACACCGGCACCGATGATGCCGCCGACGCCGATCGCGGTGAGCTGCCAGAGGCCGAGTGATTTGGTCAGACGCTCGTCGGCGGGAGTGTCGTCCTCGACCTCGGTGAGCGGTTTGCGGCGCAGCATCTGGGTGCGCAACTTGTCCATCGACATTGCCGGCCTCCGTTTCCCAGTGGGGTGAGATGCGGTACCTCACTCAATCACCTTTCGGTGCCGGCGTGGGCCAGGAACGCGGGACTCGGCACACGCTTGCGGAATACGGTAGGGGGGTATGGTAGTTCTCGAGCACAGCATCGACACCCCGAAGAGAGGCAGAACCGTGAGCACCTCGAGCGTCACCGTGACCGGCATGACCTGCGACCACTGCGTGTCCTCGGTCACCGAGGAGATCAGCGCACTCCCCGGCGTCACGTCCGTGAACGTCGATCTCGCCACCGGCAAGGTCGTCATCGACAGCACCACCGACCTCGATCCGGGTGCCGTCGCGGACGCCGTCGAAGAAGCCGGGTACTCACTCGCCGGCTGAGCCGGCAACTCCAGCACAGGAGCTCATCATGAACGCAACCGGCAAGTTCGCCGGATTCACCGTCGGTCTCGTCGTGATCTTCGGTGCCGCACTCGCCCTCGGGTCGGTCACCGGCCCGGACGTGGCCGAGCCCGCCGCGCACACGGCCGGGGACGACGGGCACGGCGCAGCAGGCCACGGCACCGCAGGTCATGACGCCAGCGCCGACCCGACCCCGGGCGGACTGTCGCCCACCGCGGACGGCTACACCCTCGAACTCGCATCCGACCAGGCCACCGCCGGTCCCGCGGTCCCGGTGCAGTTCCGGATCACGAACCCCTCGGGGGTACCCGTCACGGACTACACCGAGGAGCACGAGAAGCTGCTGCACCTGATCGTCGTCCGCCGCGACCTCGCCGGGTTCCAGCACGTGCACCCGACGCTCGACGCGACCGGAACGTGGAGCGTCCCCCTCGACCTCGCCCGCGGCGGCGACTACCGGGTGTTCGCGGACTTCACCCCGGCGGGCGGTGAGGGACTCACGCTGGGCACCGACCTCCGCGTCGCCGGCACCTACGACCCGCAGGAACTGCCCGCACCCGCGCCGACCGCGACCGTGGACGGCTACACCGTCACCCTCGACGGCGCGCTGCGGCCGGGTGAGACGGAAAACGTCACCCTCTCGGTGAGCCGGGACGGTCGGCCGGTCACCGATCTGCAGCCCTACCTCGGCGCTTACGGACACCTCGTGGCGCTGCGCACCTCCGACCTCGGCTATCTGCACGTCCACCCCGACGGACATCCCGGCGACGGCGTCACCGCGGCGGGTCCCGGGATCGACTTCGCCGTTACCGCGCCCAGTGCGGGCGACTACCGGCTGTTCCTGGACTTCCAGCACGCCGGCGCCGTCCACACCGCGGAGTTCACCGCCACCGCCGGACCCGAGGAGAAGTGATGACCAGGGCAGACCTCGCGGCACCGCCCGATTCCCAGGTCGAACTGGCCATCGGCGGGATGACGTGCGCGTCGTGCGCCAACCGCATCGAGCGCAAGCTGAACAAACTCGACGGCGTCACCGCGACCGTCAACTACGCGACGGAGAAGGCCCGCGTCCACTACGACGCCGGCGTCTCGCCCGAGGATCTCGTCGCCACGGTGGAGCAGGCCGGATACACGGCCCGGCTGCCCGAGGTGAAGCCCCCGACCCCGGAGGACGAGGATCCGGCGGCGGAGCTGCGGCAACGGCTGCTCGTGTCGGCGGTGCTGACGGTTCCGGTCATCGCGATGGCGATGATCCCGGCGCTGCAGTCCACCAACTGGCAATGGCTGTCGCTGACCCTCGCGGCCCCGGTCGTGGTGTGGGGGGCGTGGCCGTTCCACAAGGCCGCGTGGACGAACCTCCGGCACGGCACGGCGACCATGGACACGCTCGTGTCGATGGGCACGCTGGCCGCGTTCGGCTGGTCGCTGTACGCGCTGTTCTGGGGAACCGCAGGCATGCCGGGAATGACGCACCCCTTCGAGCTCACCATCGCCCGGGTCGACGGGACCGGCAACATCTACCTGGAGGCCGCCGCGGGCGTCACCACGTTCATTCTCGCCGGCCGGTACTTCGAGGCCCGCGCCAAACGCCGGGCCGGAGCCGCATTGCGGGCGCTGCTCGAACTGGGGGCGAAGGAGGTGTCGGTGCTGCGTGACGGCACCGAACAGCTGATCGGCATCGACCAACTCGACGTCGGCGACCTCTTCGTGGTCCGCCCGGGCGAGAAGATCGCCACCGACGGCGTCGTCGTCGAGGGCTCGTCGGCGGTGGACGCGTCGATGCTGACCGGTGAATCCGTGCCCGTCGAGGTGTCGCCCGACTCCGAGGTGGCAGGCGCCACCGTCAACGTCGGCGGCCGAATAGTGGTTCGCGCCAGCCGGATCGGCGCCGACACCCAGCTCGCGCAGATGGCATGGATGGTCGAGGACGCGCAGACCGGCAAGGCCGAGGTGCAGCGCCTGGCCGATCGGATCTCCGGCATCTTCGTCCCGATCGTCATCGCGCTGTCGGTCGCGACCCTCGGCTTCTGGATCGGCACCGGCGGTCCGATTGCCGCCGCGTTCACCGCCGCCGTGGCCGTCCTGATCATCGCGTGCCCGTGCGCGCTCGGACTCGCCACTCCCACCGCCCTCATGGTGGGCACCGGACGCGGCGCACAGCTGGGCATCCTGATCAAGGGTCCCGAGGTTCTCGAATCGACCCGGCGAGTCGACACCGTGGTGGTCGACAAGACCGGCACCGTCACCACCGGCACCATGTCGCTGCACGACGTGGTCGCCGCCGACGGCCAGGACGAGGAGCAGGTTCTCCGGTTCGCCGGGGCACTCGAGGACGCGTCCGAGCACCCCATCGCCCGGGCGATCACCCGCGGCGCGAAGGAACGGCTGACAACCCTCCCCGACGTCGAACAGTTCACCAACGTCGCGGGACTCGGCGTCCAGGGCATGATCGACGGACACGCGGTGGTCATCGGGCGCGCGAAACTGCTCCGCGACTGGTCGCTGCACCTCACCACGGAACTCCAGCGTGCCGTCGAGGCGGCGGAGTCGGACGGCAAGACCGCGGTCGGGATCGGCTGGGACGGACAGGCGCGCGGCGTGCTCGTCGTCGCCGACACTGTCAAGCCGACGTCCCGGGAGGCGGTGGCGCAGTTCCGCGAACTCGGCCTCACCCCGATCATGCTCACCGGCGACAACAAGTCCGCGGCCCGGGCCATCGCCGGCCAGGTCGGCATCGGCGAGGTGATCGCGGAGGTGCTGCCGCAGGACAAGGTGGACGTGATCAAGCGCCTGCAGGCCGACGGCAAGGTGGTCGCGATGGTCGGCGACGGGGTCAACGACGCCGCCGCGCTCGCGCAGGCCGACCTCGGTCTCGCGATGGGCACCGGCACGGACGTGGCCATCGAGGCCAGCGACCTCACCCTGGTCCGCGGCGACCTCCGCGCCGCCGCCGACGCGATCCGGTTGTCGCGCAGAACGTTGAGCACGATCAAGGGAAACCTGTTCTGGGCGTTCGCCTACAACGTCGCGGCGCTGCCACTGGCGGCGGCGGGTCTGCTCAACCCCATGCTGGCCGGTGCCGCCATGGCATTCTCTTCGGTGTTCGTCGTGAGCAACAGCCTGCGACTGCGCCGCTTCCAGCCCCTGACCACTCCCACCCGAGGGGAACAATCATGACCGAGCAACCCGGCACCGACCACGACCACACCGTGGGCCACGGTTACATCAGCGCCAAGGACGATTACCTCAAGCGCCTGCGCCGCATCGAGGGCCAGGCGCGGGGCCTGCAGCGGATGGTCGAGGACGAGAAGTACTGCATCGACATCCTCACCCAGGTCTCCGCGATGACCAAGGCTCTGCAGGCCGTGGCGCTGGGCCTGCTCGAAGACCACATCAGCCACTGCGTCGTCGACGCCGCCGTCGCGGGCGGCTCCGAGGCCGACGCGAAGATCAAGGAAGCCACCGACGCCATCGCACGACTGGTGCGTTCCTGAGGGTAAGGCAATGTCGCACAGCCCGGAGACACGAGAGGTACCCGCCGCACCGAAAACCCACGACAAACACGCCGGCCACGGCGCGCACGGCGAGGTGTTCCGGCAGAAGTTCTGGATCAGTCTCGCACTGTCGGTGCCGGTGGTGGTGTTCAGCCACATGTTCGCCGAACTCCTCGGCTACTCGGTCCCGGACTTTCCCGGCGCGTCCTGGATTCCGCCGCTCGTCGGCACCGCGATCTTCTTCTACGGCGGCGCACCGTTTCTCACCGGCGCGTGGCGCGAGCTGAAGTCGCGGCAGCCGGGCATGATGCTGCTGATCGGGATGGCGATCACGGTCGCGTTCCTCGCCTCGTGGGTGACGACCCTGCAGATCGGCGGGTTCAACCTCGACTTCTGGTGGGAACTGGCGCTTCTCATCGTGATCATGCTGCTCGGTCACTGGCTGGAGATGCGGGCGCTGGGGTCGGCGTCCGGCGCCCTCGACGCGCTCGCCGCGCTGCTCCCGGACACCGCGGACCGGATCACCGACGACGGCGTCACCGAGGTGCCCGTCTCCGAACTCGCCACGGGCGACCTGGTGCTGGTGCGGGCCGGTGGCCGCATCCCCGCGGACGGCACCGTCGCGGACGGCCGCGCGGAGGTCGACGAGTCGATGATCACCGGCGAATCCAATCCCGTCCCACGGTCGGTCGGTGACCCAGTGGTCGCGGGCACCGTCGCCACCGACAGCGCGCTGCGGATCACCGTCGGCGCCGTGGGGGAGGACACCGCCCTCGCGGGCATCCAGCGGTTGGTCGCCGACGCGCAATCGTCCTCGTCCCGCGCGCAGGCCCTCGCCGACCGCGCCGCGGCGTTCCTGTTCTACTTCGCCTCCGTCGCAGGGCTTCTTACGTTCGTGGTGTGGTCGCTGCTCGGCAACGTGGACGAGGCCGTCGTCCGGACCGTGACCGTTCTGGTGATCGCCTGCCCGCACGCCCTCGGCCTGGCGATACCCCTCGTGATCGCCATTTCCACCGAACGCGCCGCGAGGGCCGGTGTGCTGGTGAAGGACCGGCTGGCGCTGGAGCGAATGCGCGGCGTCGACGTCGTGCTGTTCGACAAGACCGGCACCCTCACGCAGGGCAGGCACGCGGTGACGGGCGTCGTCGCGACCGCTGGTGTCGCCGAGACCGGCCTGCTCGCGCTCGCCGCCGCGGTCGAGGCCGACAGCGAGCACCCGGTCGCCCGCGCGATCGTCGCCGAGGCCGCCGCGAAGGTGCCCGCCGAGTCCCGCCGCGCCGCGTCCGAGTTCCGGTCGCTGCCGGGTCGTGGCGTCCGGGCCGTGGTCGACGGTGAGGAAGTGTCCGTCGGCGGACCGGCGATGCTCGGCGAACTGCACGTGAAGATTCCCGACGACGTTGCAGCGCAGGCGAAAAGGTGGGTCGACCGCGGCGCCGCCGTCCTCCACGTCGTCCGCGGCGGGACGGCGCTCGGCGCGGTGGCGCTCGAGGACGCCGTCCGCGAGGAGTCCCGGCAGGCGATCGACGCCCTGCACGCACGGGGCGTGAAGGTCGCGATGATCACCGGCGACGCCCGGCAGGTCGCCGACGCCGTCGCCGCCGACCTCGGAATCGACGAGGCGTTCGCCGACGTGCTGCCGGAGAACAAGGACGCGGAAGTGGCTGCGCTGCAACAGCGTGGTCATCGGGTGGCGATGGTCGGCGACGGCGTCAACGACGCACCGGCCCTCGCCCGCGCCGACGTGGGTGTCGCCATCGGGGCCGGCACCGACGTCGCCATCGAATCGGCGGGTGTTGTCCTCGCCGCCGACGATCCCCGCGCCGTGTTGTCGATCATCGACCTGTCGCAGGCGAGCTACCGCAAGATGTGGCAGAACCTGGTGTGGGCCACCGGATACAACATCATCGCCGTCCCCTTGGCGGCCGGTGTCGTCGCGTTCGCCGGGGTCGCGATCTCCCCGGCGGTCGCGGCGATCCTGATGTCGATCTCCACCATCGTGGTCGCACTCAACGCCCAGCTGTTGCGAAGACTAAATCTGGATCCGGAACGCTTGGCGCGGAGGTGATCGCACCGATGGCGGGTTCGGTGATCCGCCGCAGCGCGGGCACCAGACCGTCGACCGTGTCGACGACCGCCGCGATATAGGCGTCGGGGCGGACGACCCACACCTCGCCGGGTTTTGCGCCCAGCGCGGCGGTCAGGACACCGGTGATGTCGATCTCAGACAGCCGGACCAGGCGGATCGGCGTGTGCACCGCGCCGAGGGCCGCCCCGCGGATGGCGTCGACGTCCACACCGTCGGCGACGAGGAGCAGAATTCCGTGCCGGGCGATCGCCCGCAGGCGAGTCCCACCACCGTGCAGCGTCACCGGGGCATCGGGCAAGAGAATGCCCGGTGCGGCGGCCGGAGTGCTTCCACGCGCGGGGCGACCGGTGAACGGCCGTCCCGGATCGTCTGTGGTCAAGGGTGATTCGACGTACCAGAACGGCTCGGCGAGGCGGCCGCTGTCGACGAGGGCGCGGGCCTGCGGGTCGGTGACCGCCGCGGTGAGCACGTCGCGGCGGTGCCGGTGCTGCTCGTCCGACTGCGGGACGAGGAAGTCCATCGTCGCGGTCGTGACGGCGATGTTCTCGGCCGCCGCCGCGTGCCGCTCGGTGTGGTACGTCTCGAGCAGCGACTCGTCCGCCCAGCCCCGCAGGACGAACGCGAGCTTCCACGCGGCGTTCTCGGCGTCGGCGACACCGGAATTCAGGCCGCGGGCACCGAACGGCGACACGATGTGCGCGGCGTCGCCGGCCAGCAGCACCCGGTCGACGCGCATCCGGTTCGCGACCCGGGAATGGAAGCGGTACACCGATTTCCACACGATGCGATAGTCGGTGTCGCCGATGATCTTCCGGATCCGCTCGTCCAGCGCCCCCGACCGTTCCTCGGCCTCGAGGTCGTAGTCGCCGGGCACCTGCCAGTCGATGCGGAACGTGGAGTCGGGGCACGGGTGGATGAGCACCTGCCGGCCCGGGTTCCACTCCGGGTCGAAGTAGAAGCGGCGCTCGTCGGCCCAGCCGGGGATGTCGGCGGCGATGTCGCAGATGAGGAACTTGTCGTCGAACGAGCGGCCGTCGAACGTGACCCCCAGCTGCTGCCGGATCGCGCTGCCCCGGGAACCCACCGCGACCACGGCGTAGTCGGAGTCGATCACGCGGTCACCGGCGTCCGTGCGGCAGGTGATGGTCACGCCGGTGTCGTCCTGGTCGACGGACGTAGCCTCGTGTCCCCACCGGACGTCGATCGACGGCGTGGCCGCGATCCGCTCGTCGAGCAGTTCCTCCGTGCGGGCCTGCGAGATGTTGACGAAAGGCGGGAACGACGAGATGCCGCGGTCGACGAACGTCTGCGCGAACAGTTCGTGGTCGCGGTGGAACGTGCGGGCGCACCCCCACGTCACCCCCTCGTCGGCCAGCTGACGGCCGACGCCGATCGCGTCCCACACCTCGAGGACGTCCCGCTGCTGGCAGATGGCCTTCGATCCGATCGGGTCGCGTTCGGGCCGGGCGTCGAGCAGCGTGACCGGTATGCCCCAGCGTGCCAGCAGCAACGCCGTCGTCTGCCCCACAGGGCCGTTGCCCACGACGGTGACGGTGCCGCCTCGGGTGTGTCGTCTTCCCATGATCCTCGCCTTGTCAGTGTGAAACGGTGACGGATTTCAGCCCTGCAACTGGTCCCAGACCTCGCGGTCGCGTTCGGCGGTCCAGATGACGGGCCGCTCGATGCCCGACAGTTCGTCCCACACGCGGGAGACGTCGAAGGGAAGGCAGTGTTCGAAGATCGGCCAGTGCCCGTACTGCTCGTTCAGGGCGGCGTGGGTGGCCTCGAACGCCTCCTTCAGGGTGCCGCCGCGCTGCTGCACCGCCCCGACCTCGGCGAGCATGACCTCGATGAAGTGGCGGGTCTGCTCGATCGCGGCGTCGACGGCCTCCCGGCCGTGGGAGACGGCGCCGCGTCCGCCGATCAGCACCTCGGCGCCGAGGGCCTTGATCGCGTCGAGGGTGCCGGTCGACCAGTCGCGGTGGAAGGCGTCGCCGGTGTACAGCGCGGCCTGCGCCTCGACGAGGTCGCCGGCGAAGAGGATCTTCTGCTTCGGCAGCCACGCCACGACGTCGCCCTCGGTGTGCCCGCGGCCGAAGTGCTGGAGCACCAGGTCGCCGCGTCCGCCGCCGAGGTCGATGGTCAGCTTGTCGGCGAACGTCACCGTCGGCCAGGTCAGCCCGGGCACCGAGTCGGCACCCTTCGCCAGGCGCGGCATGCGACCGAATTCGCTTGCCCAGTCTTCCTTTCCACGCTCCTCGATGAGGGCGCGGGTGGTCTCGTGCGCCACGATGGTCTCGGCGTCGAACGCGGACGCACCCAGCACACGAACGGCGTGGTAGTGCGAGAGCACCAGGTAGCGGACCGGCTTGTCGGTGTGCTCGCGCAGCTTGCGCAGCCAGTCCTGCGCGGCCACGGGGGTGGCGAGCGCCTCGAAGCAGACGACGAAGTCCTCGCCCTCGATGGCGCCGATGTTGGGATCCCCCTCGGCGGTCAGCGCGTACACGCCGTCGGCGAGGACTTCCAGGGTCTGTTCCTTCTCGCCGAGGTCGGCCGAGGACGCGAAGCTTGTCGGGCTCATGCGATGCACCTAACTAATCAAAGGTTTGATTGATGCTGACCACAGTAACCCGGATCACAAAATAATGAAAGCCTTGATCAAAAATTCTTTCCGATCACCTGCCACCCGACCCCCGCCTCCCCGATCCCCCGGCCATCCCGGATCCACGCGCGACGAACGGGACGCTCGTTGCATCTGACGCAACGAGCGTCCCGTTCGTCCGGCGGAAGGGGGGCGGTGGGGGCGTGCTCACCCCGCGAGCAGCACGCCGACCAGCGCGATCGAGGCCACCCAGAGGGTGGAGATGGTGGCGAGGACGAAGGGGCGGGCGCCGACCTTCTTGATCGTGGAGACGTGAACGCCGGCGCCGAGGGCGAACATCGCGGCGGTGAGGAGCGCGGTCTGCAGGATCTTGGCGTCGGCGAGCAGGCCCGCGGGCAGCAGACCGGACGACCGGAGGCCGACGCAGGCGAGGAATGCGAGAACGAACAGCGGGACGAGCGGCGGCCGCTTCACGTCGGCGTCGTTGCCGGCGAGGGAGCGCTGCCGCACGCTGAGCACGGCCATGACCGGCGCGAGCATGAGGACGCGGGCGAGTTTGACCACCGCGGCGACGCCGAGGGCGGCACCGCCGATCGCCCCACCGGCCGCAACGACCTGCGCGACCTCGTGGATCGACCCGCCCGCCCACAGGCCGGCGTCGGTGTCGGAGAGTCCGAGCGCCCGCGACAGCAGGGGGATCGCCGGGATCATGAGGGTGCCGAAGATGACGACGAGCGCGACCGCGGTGATCACCTCTTCCTCGTCGGCGTCCACGACCCCGTCCACGGCCGCGACCGCGGCCGCACCGCAGATCGAGAATCCGCAGGCGATGAGCAGTCGTTGCGTCCAGCTGAGGCCGAGCAGTTTGCCTGCGAACATCGTGCCCACGATGCCCAGACAGACGATCGAGACGACCACGACGATGACGCCCCAGCCGAGTCCGAGGATGTCGCTCAGCATCAACTGCAGCCCGAGGAGGGCGATGCCGACCCGGAGCAGTTTCTTGGCGGAGAACTGCAGTCCCGGGCGGAGCCGCTCGGGCAACTTCGCGACGTTCGACAGAACGGCGCCGAGCACGATCGCGATCAGCAGCGGGCTGACCGTCGGCACGAACCGGCCGATACCCATCGCCAGGGCGGTGGCGGCGGCGCACAACGCCAGGCCCGGAAGGACAGTGGCCGTGGCGGTCTGCAGTCGCGGCAGCGTTCCCGCGTTCTCGACACGCTGTTCCTCGGACTTCGATTCGCTCAGTTGACTGCTCATGCTCCTACGGTCCGTCACTGCGGCACTTTGCGATAGTCGTCATTTCGGCATGAACACATATCAATCCGATATGTCTTGCGGTGTGGTCATATACTCGACGTATGCCCCGTAAATGGCCGGAGTTTCCCGTGCTCGAGTTGCTCGTCGGCGTCGACGACCACGGAAGCCTCAGCGCTGCCGCCAGACTCGCGGGAATGGCGCAACCGAATGCGAGTCGTGCCATCAAACAACTCGAGCGCCAGTTCGGCATGACGTTGCTGCAGCGCAGCCCGACGGGCTCGATACTGACGCCGCAGGGCACGGTGATCGCGCACTGGGCGCGCCGGGTGCTGTCCGATACCCGCCGGCTGCTCGATGTGGCCGAGGGGCTGCGCGCGGAACGCTCGGCCGAGTTGACGGTGGGCGCCAGCATGACGGTGGCGGAACATCTGATGCCGGGGTGGCTGGGGCAGTTTCGCCGCTTGCACCCCGACGTCACCATTCACCTGCAGGTGCACAACTCGACTCAGGTATTCGAGCGCATCGACAGCAGGATCTGCGACGTCGGATTCGTGGAATCGCCGACGGTGCCGCGCCCGCTGAAGAGTCTCACGGTGGCACGCGACCGGCTGGTCGTCGTCGTTCACCCCACCCATCCGTGGGCGCGACGCCGAAAGGCGCTGTCGGTCGGCGAATTGGCGCTGACCCCGCTCCTGGTCCGGGAACCGGGGTCGGGCACCCGGACCACCCTCGACGTGGCGTTGCAGGAATACGAACGGGCGGCACCGCTTCTCGAACTCGGCAGCGCCGCCGCGATTCGCACCAGCGTGCTCGCCGGGGTCGGACCCGCCGTGATGAGCACCCTTGCGGTCGCGGAGCAGGTCGCGGCGGGCGAGCTGAAGGTGATCGACGTCGACGGTCTCGAACTCGACCGGGTTCTCCGGGCGGTGTGGCGTGGTGCGCGTCAGCTCGACGGTCCCGCAGGCGAACTGGTGCGGCTGGTCCGCCGGGTCGGTGCCGAGAACTGAGCGACACTCATCCGAGGAGGAACGTCGTCGCACCTGCGGCGATCACCAGCACGATGACCGCGGAACGAAACACGCCCGGCGGAAGTCGTCGCGCGATCGCCAGCCCGGCGACGTTGCCGATCACCGCCGCCGTCACGAAAATCGGGAGGCGCGGCCAGAACATCGACTCCGTGATCTCGTCGTGGAACCACAGGACACCGAGGGCCATGATGTTGGCGACGATGAAATAGCCTGCGAGATCGGCGATGAACGCCAGCGGTGGCAGTCGCGCACGCATCATCAGCAGGACCGGTGGCGGTCCGTTGAGGGAGGTCGTCGTTCCGAGGTAGCCGCCCACGGAACCCGTGAGGACGTGGGCGGTCGTCGACGGCGTCCGGGTGGTGTCCGACCGGGTCGGCAGTGCCATCGCCAGCCCGCACAGCATCACCACGATGCCTGCCGCCGGCTTCAGATACTGCTCCGGCAGCAGACCGAGAGTGACCGCACCCAGCCAGGCACCCGGCAGGCTGCCACCACCCAGCAATGCCACCCGCCCCCAGCTGATGTGTTCCCGCAACTGGTATGCCGCGCCGATCCGGGTGATCAATCCGGCCGTGAGGTTGACGAATACCACTTCGGGAACGGCGAATCCGACCATCAGCATCACCGGTGTCGCGATCAGTGCCGTCCCGAACCCGGTGGCGCCGCCGATGACCGAGGCGATCCCGATGCACAGCGCACCCACGAGGAGCATGGTCATCGCGACTCCCTTCTCGGGCGGGTGGCCGGTTCGGCTCTCAGGTGGCCAGGGATTGGACTGCGCTCACCAGAGCGATCAATTCGATGTCGCTGTCGGTGCATCCACGGGAGAGGTCGTTCCACGGTGCGGCCAAACCCTGCAGGATCGGTCCCAAGGCTATTGCACCCCCCAGCCTTTGAGCAATCTTGTACCCGATGTTGCCGGCGTCGAGGTTCGGGAACACCAGGACGTTGGCGCGACCGGCGACCCGGGAGTCCGGGGCCTTCGACGCGCCGATCTCGGCGACCAGCGCGGCGTCGAACTGCAGATCTCCGTCGACGTGCAGTTGCGGGTCCCGGACACGGACCAGATCCGCGGCCTCGCGGACCTTCTCCACGCGCGGATGCCTCGCGCTGCCCTGGGTGCTGAACGACAGCATCGCCACGATCGGTGTCTGCCCGGTGAGGTGGAAGTGGGTGGCGCCGGCCGCCAGTGCGATGTCGGCCAGTTCGCCGGCCGTGGGGTCGGGCACGACGGCGCAGTCGGAGAAGGTCAATTGCCGGCCGTCCGGCAGCAACATCAGGAACGCACTCGACAGGATGCTCGACCCGGGCGCGAGGCCCACGATGCGCAGTCCGGCCCGCAGCACGTCGGACGTCGGCCTGCCCGCACCCGCGACTCCGGCATCGACCACTCCGGCACGCAGCGCCGCCGCGGCCAGGCACACCGGATCGGACAGCGCCGGTACGATCCGGTCGGGATACCGGGCGAACCCGGCTTCGACGGCTCCGCGGATCGCGGGATCGGCGGCGGCGTCGGCGATGTCGACGATCAACTCCTCGGCCAGCGGGACTCCCGCGGTTTCGGCGATACGCCGGATGACGTCCCGCCGTCCGAACAGTCGCGGCGAGACGACGCACTTGTGGTGCAGGGTATGGGCGGCACGGATCGCGCGTTCGTCTTCGCCGTCCGCGAGAGCGACGATCCGGTTCTGCCCCCGCAGAGCGGCGACCCAGCCGTCGATCAGCGACGAATCATTCTGTCGTGCAGTGTAGGTAGGTGCAGCGGTGACGCCCGGGGCCATGGCCTCGCTCTCCCATCGGTACGAAAAATGGGGTGGCGGCCGTCGATGGTCGACGACCGCCACCCGCTGGAATGAGGGAACTCGATACCCTACGGCTGGATTGCCTTCTCGATGTCGGTGAGCATGCTGTCGATGCCGTGCAGCAGTTCCGAGAGCACCTCGTCGTCGGCGACGAGCGGCGGCGAGATCATCAGCATCGTGGCGCCGCGGTCGTCGCCGCGGAGGATCACCTTGGTGCGGGCGAACGCCTCGGGCAGCACCTTGCGCAGCACGGTCAGCGACTCCTGCTCGGTGAACTCGCGGCCGCTGTCGCTGTCGGCCATCAGTTCGATCGCGTAGAAGTATCCCGTTCCGCGCACGTCCTTGACGCACCGGTGCGCGCTCATCAGCGAATCGAGTGCCGTCTTCAGCTTCGGGCCGCGGGTGGCGACGTTGCCCAGCACGTTCTCGTCCCGCATCGCGGTGATGTTCGCGACCGCCACCGCCGTCGACACCGGGTGTCCGCCCCACGTCGCGCCGTGGGTGAACACGCCGCCCTTGGGCGAATCGTAGAGCTCACGCACCAGTTGCTCACGCACGATCAGGCCGCCGAGCGGGGCGTATCCGGAAGTGGAACCCTTCGCGAACGTGATCATGTCCGGAACCACACCGGTGAGTCCGTGCCCGAACCAGTGCCCGAGGCGACCGAACGAGCAGATCACCTCGTCGGAGACCAGCAGAATCCCGTGCTTGTCGCACAGCGCGCGCAGTGCGGGCCAGTATCCGTCCGGCGGGACCAGCGCGCCGCGCCCGTTCTGGACCGGCTCGGCGAACACGGCGGCGATGGTCTCGGCGCCTTCTTCCTCGATGACGGCCTCGATCGCGGCGATGCAGTCGAGTTCGTTCGCCGGGCCGCAGTCGCCGAGGAACCCGAGCGTGTTGGGTACCGAGCGCACGCCGGGCAGCAGCGGGCCGAACGGATCCTTGATCTTGGGCAGCTGCGTCACCGAGAGGGCGCCGAGAGTGGTTCCGTGATAGGCCATCTCACGGCTGATGATCTTGGTTCGCTGCGGGTTGCCCTGGCTGCGGTGGTACTGCCGGGCGAACTTGACGGCCGTCTCCACGGCCTCGGAACCGGAGTTGACGAAGAACGTGGTCCCGAGGTCGCCGGGCGCCAGGTCGGCGATCAGCGCGGACGCCTCGATCGCGGGAATGTGGGCGCTGCCCCAATTGGACGCGTACGCCAGCGTCCCGATCTGCTCGCTCGCCGCCTTCGCGATGTCGTCGCGGCCGTGACCGATGTTCACACAGAACAGACCTGCCAGACCGTCGAGGAAACGGTCCCCCTCGGTGTCGATCAGATAGCTGCCCTCGCCGCGAACGAACACCGGAAAGTCGCTCTCCCAGGTGTCCTTGCGGGTGAAATGAGGTCCGAGGTGCCGGCGGGCCCGTGCTCGCAATTCGGTAACGTCCACGACCATCTCCTTCGTTGTCGAATGGCTGTGATCCACAACATACCGACGGGGTGGACCGCAGGTCAGAACCAGAAGAGCGGTATTCGATGGGTCCAGACTGGTCCCCGTAGACGACGCCCAACTGGTCCTTCTGGTCCCATGCCAGTCTGATCCAGACTTCGGTATCGCCCGGACACCACGACGTGGCCGGAGCGGCGAACAGCCCCAGCTAACGGAGGTCTCAGATGAGGATCGGTATCCCCAAGGAAGTCAAGAACCACGAGTACCGGGTGGCGGCGACTCCCGCCGGTGTCCACGAGATGGTTGCCCACGGGCACGATGTGTTCGTGGAACGCGGTGCGGGGGAAGGCTCGTCGATCGGCGACGACGCCTACGGCGCCGCCGGCGCGAAGATCCTCGACAGCGCCGACGCCGTGTGGCAGAGCGCGGAACTCCTGCTGAAGGTCAAGGAGCCCATCGCGGAGGAATACCACCGGATGCGTTCGGACCTCACGCTGTTCACCTACCTGCACCTCGCCGCGGGCGAGGAGTGCACCCGGGCGCTGCTCGCCGCAGGCACCAATTCCGTTGCGTACGAGACGGTTCAGCTTCCCGACGGTTCGCTGCCCCTGCTGTTCCCGATGAGCGAGGTCGCCGGCAGGCTCGCCCCCCTCGTCGGCGCGCAGGCACTCATGCGCCCGGAGGGTGGCCGGGGTGTGCTGATCGGCGGCGTGTCCGGGGTGTCCCCGGCGCGGGTCGTCGTGATCGGCGCCGGCGTATCGGGCATGAACGCCGTCGCCGTCGCCGCGGGCACCTGGGCCGACGTCGTCCTGTTCGACAAGAACGTCGACAAGCTGCGCGCCGCCGACCGCATGTACCAGGGCCGGATCCGCACGCTCGCCGCCAACTCCTACTCGATCGAGCAGGAGGTCATGCAGGCCGACCTCGTCATCGGCGCCGTGCTGGTGCCGGGCGCGAAGGCCCCGAAGATCATCTCGAACTCGCTGGTCTCGCGGATGAAGCCGGGCAGCGTGCTCGTCGACATCGCGATCGACCAGGGCGGCTGCTTCGAGGATTCGCGTCCCACCACCCACGCGGAGCCCACGTTCAAGGTCCACGACTCGGTGTTCTACTGCGTGGCGAACATGCCGGGCGCGGTGCCCCACACCTCCACGTACGCACTCACCAACGTGACCCTGCCGTACACGCTGCAGATCGCGGAGAAGGGCCTCGCCCGTGCGGCCCGGGAGAACGCCGCACTGCGCGCCGGAGTCAGCACGATCTCCGGGCGCCTGACCAACGACGCCGTCGGTGCCGCACTCGGCATCGAGTCGATCGGCGTCGACGAGGCGCTCCACCTCGTTTGATTTCACCGCCGGCCCGGCATACTGAGAAGTGCTCGCACGAGAACTTCTCGGCGTGCCGGGTCGGCGTCCGTCCGGCCACCGCGGGTTCGACAGGAGGCGATGCGTGCCGAGAACGCTGATCGAGATCGACCGCAATTCCGCCGAACCGCTGTACCGCCAGGTTCGGCGGGCGATCGAACACGGCATCGCCAACGGACTGTTCGATCCGCGCCATCGACTGCCCAGTTCGCGTGAACTCGCGGTCGATCTCGCGATCTCCCGGAACACGATCAACCTGGCCTATCAGGAACTGATCGCCGAGGGTCTGGTGCAGAGCCACCAGCGTTCGGGGATGTTCGTCAATCCCGACATGATCGAGACGCTGGCCTCGGACGCCCGCGCGACCATCCCGCGCATCGACTGGTCGTCCCGCATCCGGCGTTATCCCGACGCCGACGTTCCGCACATCGAGAAGAACCTCGACTGGCACAAGTATCCGTACCCGTTCCTGGCGGGGCAGATCGACATCCGCAGCTTCCCGGCCCGCGCTTGGGTGCGGTGCCTGCGCGACGCGCTGTACCAACCCCACGCCTACGCCAGCCTCCAGGACAGCGTCGGTGCGGACGATCCGATGCTGATCGACATGATCCGCCAGCACCTGCTGCCCTCGCGCGGCATCGAGGCCGCCGCCGACGAAGTGCTCGTCACCGTCGGCTCCCAGCAGGGACTGGACCTCGTCGGCCGCGTTCTCCTCGGACCCGAACATCGGGTCGCGATCGAGAACCCCGGCTACCTCGACGCACGACACATCTTCCTGCGCACCGGTGCTCAGGTGTACGGCATCGACGTCGACGCCCACGGCCTGCGCCCACCGGAAACGCTGCGCGGCACCGACCTGATGTATCTGACGCCGAGCCATCACCATCCGACCAACGTCACGCTCGGCATCGACCGGCGCCAGCGCCTGCTGCAACTCGCCGCCGAGTCCGGCACCGTGATCGTCGAGGACGACTACGACAGCGAGTTCCGCTACCACGGCAGCCCCAGCCCGGCGCTCAAGGCGCTCGATTCCAGCGGCGACGCCGTGTATCTCGGCACGTTCTCGAAGTTCCTGGCCCCCGGTCTGCGCCTGGGCTACCTCGTCGGACCCGCGGATCTGGTGCGTGAACTGCGCAAAGCCCGCCGGTACGTGCTGCGCCACCCACCCGGTCACCAGCAGCGGGCCCTGGCGATGCTCATCGACAGCGGGGAGTATCACCGGGCGCTGCGCCATCACCGCACCCAGATGAAACACAAATGGGAGCGGCTGTGCGCGGCCGTCGACAAGTACCTGCCGTGGTCGCAGGAGCCGTACCCGCCGGGCGGGGTCAGCCTGTGGATGACCGGTCCGGAGAATCTGGACTGCCGGGTGCTCGCCCGGGAGGCAGAGGCCCGCGGCGTCCTCATCGAACGCGGCGACATCTTCTTCACCCAGCCCGTGCCGCCGCGCAACCACTTCCGGATCGGCTACGGGGCGATTCCCCTGCGTTCCATCGAGGAAGGCATCGCCCTCCTCGGTCAGGCGTGCCAGGCGAGTATGCGCCGGTAACGGGAAACCGTTCCCGCTGAGCCACTTACACCTTTCGCACGAGCAGGGCGGGGCCGGATCGCCGGCCCCGCCCTGGTCTTCGTGTTACCCGGTGGACACCGGTTGGTGCGCCGATTCGCCGTCGATCATCACCAATGCCGGACGGGGTATGTCGACGGCACCGTCGCCGAGATCGCCGAGGCTGCCGTCGAGCGCCACCAGGTCTGCACGACGGCCGGCAGTCAGGGTGCCGACGCGGGTCTCGTCGTGCACCAGGTACGCACTGTCGACGGTCATCGCCCGGATCGCGCGATCGACCCCGATCCGCTGGTCCCCGCCGAGCACCGTGCCGCCCCTCGTCATCCGGGTGACCGCGGTGCGGATGGTCGCCAGCGGATCCATCGGCGTGATCGGACAGTCCGAATGCAGCCCGAATCGCAGACCCAGTTCGTCGGCGCAGGCCAGGGGGTCCATGTCGGCGGCGCGCTGGGCGCCCAAGAAGCGGTCGCGGTGACGATCGCCCCAGTAGAAGACGTGGTTGACGAAGAAACTCACCCCGAGTTCGGATTCCCGGATCGCGGCCAGGTCGCTCGGCGCGCTCACCTGGCAGTGCTCGATGCGGTGCCGTCCCACCCGTCCGTCGGTGGCCTGCGCCCGCCGCAGCGACGTGATCGCGGCGCCGACGGCCGCGTCGCCGTTGGCGTGCACGGCGACCTGACCACCCGCGCGGTGCACCCGCAGGATCATCTCGTCGAGTTGCTCCTGGGGATAGAGCAGGTCGCCGTGATGCCCGGGGTCGCAGGCGTACGGGGCGCGGAGTGCGGCGGACAGTCCCTGGATCGATCCGTCGGCCCAGAATTTCGCGCCTGCCAGCCGGAAGTGTGTGCCGGTCGCCGGCGCGTGCTCGAACGTGACTCTCCGGTCGTCGAGGGCCGCGAGCGCCAGGTCACCACGGAGGAACCCGACGACGTGGACCGGTAGGTCACCCGACGCGTCCAGTGAGCGGTAGGCGGTCAGCTCCTGCTCGCCCGCCGACAGACCCACCCCGAGATCGTGGATCGTGGTGATTCCCCGCGCACGCGCCGAGTGCAGACTGCTCAGCAGAGCGTTGTTCACCTGCTGCTCGGTCAGTGCGGGAACCGCCGCGGTCAGCCTCGACACGGCGTCGATTTCCCAGGCCATCCCGGTCAGCCTGCCGTCTTCCCCGCGGGGGAAGAGTGGGTCGTCCGCCGACACCGTGGATTCGTCGATGCCCGCCGCCGCGAGTGCGGCGGTGTTGGCGACGGCGAAGTGTCCGCAGATGTGCAGCACGATGACCGGCCTGTCGGTGCTGACCGCGTCGAGGTCCGTCCGGGTCGGATGCCGTCCCTCGGCGATCTGGGTGTCGTCGTAACCCCACCCGCGGATCCAGCCGCTGCCGGCGGCCGAGGCACGCAGCGCCTGCTGAATATCGGCGATCGACCGGCACGGGGGCGTCCGGCAGTCCGCCCAGCCGTCGGTGAGGCCGGCGTAGGTGGGGTGGATGTGCGACTCGATGAGCCCCGGGATCACCGTGGCGCCGGGCAGGTCGAGGCTGCGGGCGCCGATCCCGGCGATGTCGGCCATGTCCTTCCGCGTGCCGGTGGCGAGCACACGGTCGCCGGAGATGACCAGCGCTTCCACCGTCGGCGACAACGGGTCCTGCGTGTGGATCGCATCGGCGGTGAGGAGTGTTCGGGACATCAGGCACCTACTTCACTGGGGGCAGCCGTGGATTCCACGGCGACGGCGGGTGTGCGACCTTCGGTGCGAAGGCCGCGGACGGGGTCGGTGGCGGGCCAGAACAGCCGCGTCGCCACCACGAACAGGATGTTGAGGACCAGGGCGGCCGCGCCGATGTTCACGCCGTGCTCGGCGAGCCACACGGACACGGGGCCGTGCTTGTCGAGATACAGCCACAGCACCACGGCGTCGCCGAGCACCACGCCGATGGCGAGGGCGGACGGGCGCAGTTTCCAGCCGAAGACCATCGTCGCGAACACGACGGCGGCCTGTGTCACACCGTAGTAGGCGGTGTTGACCAGGGTCAGCAGAAGCTGAGGTGTTGCGAGGGTGAGCAGCAGCGAGATCGCGAGATAGGCGACGACGACCCCGCGCACCCAGATCCGCTGGCGGGATTCCGGGATCCCGGGAATGATGTTGCGCGACACGATCGCACCGATGCCGAGGGCCGCCCCGCACAGCACCACGATCGCGCAGAGGGCCGCACCGCCGGCGACGACACCGGTCAGCCAGTCGGGCAGCACCTGCCTCGACAGCCGCAGGAGCACCTGGTCGGATTCAGTTCCCTCGAGCTTGGTCGGCAGCAGCGTGATCGCGCCGAACGCGGCCGCGACGAGGAACGGGTACATCAGCATGTACAGCGGATTGAACTTGGCCACCCGCTTGAGCGTCGCCTCGGACTTCGCCGCGAGCACGGCCTGCACGACGATCGGGAAGATGAAGAACCCGAGCGACTGGAACACGATCGTCGTCAGCACGAACGTCAGCGACGACCCGGTGACGGTGGAGTGCGAGGCCGTGCCGCCACTGGATTCCGCCGCGGCGAACAGCTTCTCGGTACCGCCGGTCTGGACGATGGCCGCCAGTCCGATCAGGACGGCGCCGAGCAGCAGGGCCGTGTCCTTCACATAAGACACGAACGCCGGCGCGCGGACCCCCGACAGCATGAGGAACAGCAGCGCGAGTGCCGCGCCCGCGAAGACCGCGACGGTGGGGTCGATGGAGATTCCCAGACCGGTCAGCGCGATCTGCAGTCCGGCGAGCTGAAGCTGGCCCCACGGGATGAGGAACACGACCGACGCGACCGCGATCGTCAATTCCAGCCCCCGCGAACGGAAGTGGCGCCCGGCGACATCCGGCAGCGTCATCGCGCCGTATCGCTTGCCCGCGCGCCACAGGTACGGCGCGAAGAAGTAGCCGATCGGGTAGGCCAGCAGGATGTAGCCGATGAACCACACGCCGTAACTCGCGCCGTGGGCGTATACGCCGCCGGGGAACCCGATCAGGGTGCCGATGCTGTAGGCCTCACCCGCTCCCAGGATGAAGACCAGCAGCGGACCGAACGACCGGCCGCCCACCAGGTAGTCGGAGATCTCCTTCTTGCTACCGCGTCGCGACAGCACGCCTGCCCCGAGGGCGAGAACGAGCACGAGCGTGAAGAAGGCCGCGGTCATGACTGTTCTCCGATCCCAGCGCTCGCAGCGGCCGATTCGGCGCGCTCGGCAGCTTCGAAGTCCTTGCGGTCGAAAAGCTTCCAGGCGAGATGCAGGCACAGCGAGGTGAGCGGCATCCACAGGAACAACCACGCGAACAGGATCGGGACTCCGAAGACCGTGGCCGTGGATCCGGACAGGGCGACGATGCCGCCCAGAACCCCGGTGAACGGGACACCTATCGCGAGTAAGGCGCTTTTTGCCTCGTTGGACATGATTGTTGGCTCCTATTCCGACTGCGCCCACCGGCGTCGCGGGTTGGTCCGGTGCCGGTCGACGTGCACTCTGGCACTAGTGTGGTCCGAGTCACTCCCCGCGGGCCATGGGTGAATCCCGGAAAACGCCGAAGCGGTTCGTGAATTTCACGGGAGTGTGGAATGCGAGGGGACAGTGCCCGAGTCCGTGGGTGAAGACACGATCCAACGGTTGTGTCGGCAGGTCTCGGAGGAGACCGAGTCGGTAACCGACCGAGCGGTGCGTCAGATCCGCGCCGAGTTGCCGTCGTACGCCGCCGTTCCGATCGACGAACAGCACGAATACATCGCCCGGCAGCTCGCGGCGACCCTGCGCGCCCTCGCGGACAGCGAACCCCTCGGCGACGACGTCCTGGAGCGTTCACGTCAGCTCGGCCGACGCCGGGCGATGCAGGGATTGCCCCTGTCCGACGTCATCGAGACGTACCACATCGCGTCCCGCGAACTGTGGAACACGATGGTCGCCAGAGCCGCCGAACCGACAACCGACCTGTTGCGCGCGGGCGGCATGATGTGGGACCTCGTCCACACCGCCACCAGTGCGGTCGCCGTCGGACACACCGACGCGACCCGCAGCGAACAGGCCATCCGCGCCGGCGTGCGATACCGGTTCTTCGAGGCCCTGGCGAGCTCCGCCGACGGGGACGACCGAGACGTGCGCGAGCTGGCGGAGGCGCTGGGGTTCACACCGCAACAGGGGTTTCGAGCGGTGTGCGTCGCCGCCGAGGAGTGGTCGGAAGCACAGCTCGAACGGCTGCAACGCACCCTGGACACGATCCCGGGGACGACTCAGTGCAGTGGGCACGGCACCGTCATCGTCGCCCTGAGCCAGCACGCGCCGGTCGACGACATCATCCGCGAGGTTCGGCTCGGTCACCCGGGCACCACCGTCGGAGTCGGATTGGACCGCCCCGGACTCGCCGGAGCCGCGATGAGCATCACGGACGCGCGCCGGGTTCTGCAGCTGGCGTCCCCCACGGGTGACGTGGTCCGATTCGCCGACGAATGGGTTGCCGCCACCCTGGCAGACCATCGCGCCGAACTCACGACACTGTTGGAGCCGGGAGCCACCGTCGCCGCCGACCACCCACACCTCGTCGAGGCGGTGTCGGCCTTCGCCCGCAACGGCTTCTCCATCAGCGCCGCAGGCCGGGACATCCACCTGCACGCGAACTCGATCACCTACCGACTCGACCGCTGGCAGCAACTGACCGGCTGGGACCCGCGCACCCTCGACGGCCTGCAGCGGTCGGTGTTGAGTCTCGGACTGTTCCACCGCGATTCGGGCGCCGCGACCTCCGAAGTCAAGGGGGAGTAGCGGTCCACCAGCCCGACCTGCGACGAGAGCCGACTCTCGGTCATCGACCGAACAGGTAGCATCGACTGACGGGCAGGTAAGACGAGGATGGGATCGCGTGGTGACCGAAGACCTGCCTGCGGGCACACAATCTGTCGGACGTGCGCTGGCCGTGCTCAAGTTGCTCGCGTCGTCACCCGACGAGCTCAGCGGCAGTGCTATCGCCGCAGAACTCCAATTGTCGTCCGGCACGGCGAACAGGCTTATCCGCGCCCTGATCTCAGAAGGTCTCGTAGCGCGGAATCCGATGTCCGACAGCTACTACCTCGGCAGCGGAACGGTGCTGCTCGGCCAGGCCGCCCAGCGCGGATTCGGCATGGACAAGGCTCTACCCATCCTGGAGCAACTCAACTCCGAAACCCAGGAATCAGTAAATCTATCCATCCGCCAAGGGGCGGAATCGGTGGTAATGATGCGGGTGCAGTCGACACTCCCCTTGAGGTTCGAGCAGCATACGGGCGCCCGGTTCCCCCTGTACACGACGGCATCGGGCAAGGCGATCCTGGCGTTCTCCCCGAACGCCGAGGCGTATCTCGAGTCGCTCCCGGGCAAGCTCGCCAAGGTCACTCCGCACAGCTTGAGCACTCCCCATGAGCTCTCGGAACAACTCCGAGAGATTCGGGCCCGCGGGTACAGCATCGACGAGCAGGAGAATGTCGAAGGCGTGCGTTGTGTAGGTGCACCCATCCTGGATGCGGACGGGTCCGCGCAGGCGGCGCTGGTGATCCAGGTCCCCACCGTCCGAATGCCCAGGTCGAGGGTGCGGACACTCGGAGACCGCATTCTGCAGGCGGCGAAGGAAGTATCCCAGTTCATCCCGGTCAACCGGGCGATGTCCCGCTGAGCCGAGGCCCTTTCACGACCCGGGCGTTTGTCGCTGTGGGCACCGGCGCCGGTCTGTGGCGTCTCGATCCGCTCTTCGCTGGATCCCCCAGATTCTTCTTGTGAGGCACTTCACATATGCGCATCGCTGGCCTATCGTCGGTTCACAGTGTGGGGGCTATCCCTACATTGTGACAGCGAAGGAGTCTCAACGATGTACCAATCGAACGAGAACGAGAGCGTCTTCACCTGGGCAGCACCGCCATTGAAATTCGGTATCGGCGCATTGGACGAGGTCGGCGCCGAGCTATCCGCACTGGGATCGGAATCCTGCTTGGTGATCACCGATCCGGGCGTTCGAAACACCGGGATCCCCGACCGAATCCGAGATCAGCTGATCGCCGCAGGTATCAAGTCAGACGTATTCGACGGCGTCGCGGTCGAACCTACTGATCAGAGCATCGACGAGGCCGTATCATTCGCCCGCGAACGGGAGTGGGACGCCTTCGTTGCAGTCGGCGGAGGTTCCGCGATCGACACGGCAAAGGCTGTCAACCTTCTCACCACACACCCCGGAGAGCTGCTCGACTACGTGACCCCGCCGATCGGCGGAGGTAGGGCACCGTGGCTTCCGCTCAAGCCCCTGATCGCCATACCGACCACCGCGGGCACCGGATCGGAATCGACGACGATCTGCGTCATCGATTTCCTCGGACTGCACTTGAAGGCCGGGGTCAGTCACCCCAGGTTACGGCCGACGCTGGCAATAGTTGATCCGCTGACCACCGTCACTCTGCCCTCTCAGGTCACAGCTGCGAGCGGGATGGACGTGCTGTCCCACGCGCTCGAGAGTTACACCAGCGTCCGGTTCGACGCCAAGCCTGCGCCTGAGGACCCGATGAAACGCCCCGCGTTCTGCGGTTCCAACCCCATCAGTGACACGTGGTGCGAGCAGGCCCTCTCGTTGGTCGGGAAGTACCTGCGACGTGCGGTGATGAACGGGCGTGATCTGGAAGCTCGATACCAGATGGCGCTGGCCTCGACCTCCGCCGGAACAGGGTTCGGTAACGCGGGCACCCACCTGCCCCACGCCAATGCCTACCCGATCGCCGGCGCGGTCGAGAACTATCAGGCCGAGGGCTATCCCTCGATGCCCATGGTGCCGCACGGCCAGGCCGTATCCGCCACTGCCGCCGCGGTTTTCCGATGGACCTACCCGAGTGACCCCAGTCGGCACCTGCGTGCCGCCGAACTTCTCTCCGGCCGGACCTTCACGACGACCGACGGAGCGGACGCACTCGCGCACGTCTTGAGCGAGCTGATGACGGACATCGAAATGCCCGCCGGGTTGCGCAGTTTCGGATACTGCGAGGAGCATCTCGACACACTGGTCGACGGAACGATGAAGCAGACACGTCAGCTGGCCGTCGTGCCCCGTCCGGTAACCAGGGGTGCCCTCACAAGCATATTCCGGGAGTCGTTGTGAGCGTCTCCCGAGACACCGAGCACGAACCCTCGAAATCCGAGATCCGCACAGTCGTAGCCTCGAGTATCGTCGGAACGACAGTCGAGTGGTACGACTTCTTCCTCTACGGCATCGCGGCCGGGCTGGTATTCGACAAACTCTTCTTCCCGGGCTCGGATCCGGTCGTGGGCACGCTGCTTGCGTTCGCCACGTTCGCAATCGGATTCATGGCCCGGCCGTTCGGCGGTCTCGTGTTCGGGCACATCGGCGACCGTGTCGGCCGGAAGAAGACTCTGGTGGCAACCATGATGATCATGGGCGTAGCGACCTGCCTGATCGGGCTGGTCCCCAGTTACGCCACGATCGGTATCGCGGCACCGATTCTGCTGGTGGTACTTCGCCTCGCGCAGGGCATCGCGATCGGCGGTGAATGGGGTGGGGCGGTCTTGATGGCCGTCGAGTACGCACCGAACGGCAAGCGCGGTTTCTACGGAAGCCTGCCGCAAATCGGCCTCGCGATCGGCCTGATGTTGGGCACCGGTGTCTTCGCGGCGTTGAACTTGGCAATGTCGGAGGCCGCATTTCTCGCCTGGGGATGGCGAATCGCTTTCATGCTGAGCGCAATCCTGGTAGCTGTCGGCCTCTTCATCCGCCTCAAGGTCATGGAGACTCCTGCCTTCCGCAAGCTCGAGACGGTAGAGGAGAAGGCGACGGTGCCTGCTCTGGACCTGATCAAGAGCCCGCAATCACGGCGAAACATGATGCTGGGAATGGGTAGTCGATGGGCCGAGGGTGTGGCCTTCAATACGTGGGCGGTATTTGTCATCGCGTACGGCACCGGCACGCTGCACCTCAGCCGCCAGACCCTGCTGCTGGCGGTCATGGCCGCGGCAGCGACCATGGTCGTATTCATCCCGATCTTCGGGAGGGTGGCAGACCGATTCGACCGTAGGCACGTATTCGCGGCGGGAATCGTGATCCTCACGGCTGCTGCCTATCCCGCCTTCGTGCTCATCGGCACGGGAAATACAGCGGCCATCGTCGTCACGATCGTGTTGGTCCTCGGTGTCCTCTATCCGATCGTCTACGCTCCCGAGTCGTCACTGTTCGCGGAGTTGTTCCCTACTCGCGTCCGCTACAGCGGTATTTCCGTCGTCTACCAGCTCTCGGGAATCGTGGCATCCGGGCTGACACCGCTCGTGCTCACGTCCCTCCTCGGTTCGGCCGCCGGTGGGCTGTCGCTGATCATGGGATACACCGTAGTGGTCGGGGTTGTCAGTACCGTGTGCACACTCGCCATCCGCCGCCGCGACATCTACACGGAGGGCACGGACGAGCAGTCACACCCTGACGAGGCGGCAACGTCACGGATAGCCGCGACCTGACGAACAGCTGCCGTGGCCCCACTCGATTTCGACCGAGGGTGGGGCCACAGCGCTGTGATCGCCAAGCCCGGTCACCGCAACGCCACCTGCACGAGGACGGCGGCGCCGAGGAAGCCGAGTAACCACAGCACGCGCTGGCGGACCTGCTCGGCGGTGGTGCGGTCGAACAGCCATTTCCCGGCGGCGGCGCCGAACATGCAGAGCGGCGTGAACAGGGCGATCTGCGCGAGGACGGGCACGGTGAGCAGACCGCCCGCGGCCGATCCGGCGGCGCCGAATGCGTCGATGACGAGGAAGAACACGACGAGCGACGCGCGTCCGGCGGCGACGTGGGAGGACGCGGAGAAGTACATCAGGACGGCGGGCGGACCACCGAGGGCGAAGCCGCCGTTGAGGAGGCCGGACGCCACTCCGGTCGCGGCGGTCGTCCCGGGGCCGGGCAGCGACTGCCGGTCGGGGACGGCGGCCATGGCGACGGCGGATCCGATGATCGCGACACCGAGCAGCACCCGCACCAGGTCGCCGGACAGCTGCGTGAGCGGCCACATTCCCAGCGGCATACCGATCAGCGTGCCGGCGAACAACCAGCGCAACGACTTCCAGTGCACCTGTCGCCACACCTGAGGCAGCATCGCCGCGCTCGCGACGACCTCGAGGACGAACACGGTGGGGATCACCGACGTCGGCGGGAGCAGGACGACGAGTCCCGCCACCCACACCATCGCGCCGCCGAATCCCCCGAAGCCGCGGACGACACCGCCTGCCACCACGACGCCGAGCGCGAAGAGAAGGGCGGGCAGCGACAGATCCCACACCGTTGATGCCACGAAACGCCACCGTCCACTTCCACTTCGCCATTACCTTCGACAACGAATTGTGGGATGCCGGCGCCGGTAGGACCAGATCCAGTCCGCGACGGATCGTCGGTACCAGGGCACGCGAAGGTGGCCCCCGGCTGCCTGCGCCGGGGACCACCTGGTGCGGTGCTGGATTACCCGCGGTGCGGGATTACACGTAGTCCTTGTACTTGTCGAGCAGGCGCACCGGCTTCGACAGCGCGTCGCGGCGGAAGGGGTCGCCGAGTTCGCGGGTGCACATGATCTCGATGACCGTCGTCTTGCCCTCGTTCATCTGTGCGGCGACCGCACGCTGCAGTGCGGGACCGACCTCTTCGAGCTTGTCGACGACGATGCCCTCGGCGCCCATCGCCTGTGCGATCCCGGCGAAGGATTCGCTCTCGAGCTCACCGGCGACGAAGCGGCGGTTGTAGAAGTCGACCTGGTTCTTCTTCTCCGCACCCCACTGGCGGTTGTGGAACACCACCGCAGTGACGGGGATGTCGTGGCGGACCGCCGTCATGACCTCACCGAGGCTCATGCCCCACGCGCCGTCGCCGGCGTACGCGATCGCGGGCCGCTCGGGCGCCGCCGCCTTCGCGCCGATGACGGTCGGCAGTGCGTAGCCGCAGTTGCCGAAGCTCATCGGGGCGAGGAAGCTGCGCGGCTTCTCGAACCGCAGGTAGCTGTTGGCGACCGAGTTGATGTTGCCGATGTCCGTGGAGACCATCACGTCCTCCGGCATGGCCTTCTCCAGCTCACGCAGCACCTGGCGCGGGTGCAGCCAGTTGCCGTCCTCGCCTTCCTGTTCGGCGATCATGTCGAGGCTGAACGGATCACGCTCGTGGGTCCACTCGTCGAGTTCCTTCTCCCACGCGGCCTTCTCGGCGACGATCTTCTTGCTGCGCTCCTCGCGGTTGGAATCGCACGCGAGTGCCTTGCCCTCGAGCCGCTCGGTGAGCGCCACCGCGGCGGCCTTCGCGTCGCCGCAGATCCCGACGGACACCTTCTTGACCAGGCCGAGCATCTTGTGGTCGGCGTCGATCTGGATGATCTTGGCGTTCTTGGGCCAGTAGTCCATGCCGTGCTGGGGCAGCGTGCCGAAGGGGCCGAGGCGGGTGCCGAGCGCGAGCACCACGTCGGCCTGGCTGATCAGCTTCATCGCGGCCTTCGACCCCTGGTAGCCCAGCGGGCCGGTCCACAGCGGGTGGCTGGCGGGGAACGAGTCGTTGTGGAGGTAGCTGTTGACGACTGGCGCACCGAGACGCTCGGCGAGCGCCTTGCACTCCTCGACGCCGTCGGCCATGACCACGCCGCCGCCGGAGACGATCACCGGGAATTCGGCCTGGGCCAGCAGTTCCGCTGCCTCGTTCAGGCTCGACTCGCCGCCGGGACCGCGGTCGAGCCGGGTGGGCTTGGGGATCTCGGTCTCGATCTCGCCGTAGAAGAAGTCACGCGGAATGTTGAGCTGCGTGGGGCCCATCTCCGACATCGCACGGTCGAAACAGCGGCCGGTGAACTCGGCCATGCGCTTCGGGTTGTTGACGTGACCCTGGTACTTGGTGAACTCCTGGAACATCGGGAGCTGGTTGGCTTCCTGGAAGCCGCCGAGGCCCGTTCCCATGGTGCCGGCCTCGGGGGTGACGATGACGACGGGGCTGTGCGCCCAGAACGCGGCGGCGATCGCGGTGACGCAGTTGCTGATGCCCGGACCGTTCTGACCGATCACCATGCCGTGCCGTCCGCTGACCCGGGCGTATCCGTCGGCCATGTGTCCCGCGCCCTGCTCGTGGACGACCGGGACGAGCCGGATTCCGGCGGGAGCGAAGATGTCCATCGCATCCATGAAGGCGGACCCCATGATGCCGAACATGTCCGTCACGCCGTTGGCGACCATCGTCTCGACGAACGCCTCGGACGGTGTCATCTTCTGTACACCGGTGACCGCGGTGCGATCGGCACCGTTCTTCTTCTTGCTCATGCGTGATCCTCCTTCAGGGGTACGCCGGAAACGGCAGAGAATGTCAAAAATCGGAACGTTTCGTTCGTGATTTTGTGATGTGCAGTGACAGTAGGCCACGTCACAGCGCTTCGTCAATGGATGTTCCTAAAACTGGAACGGGATGTATGATTTTTCGATACACGACGCGTAAGCGCCGCCATTCCGTCCGAGGAGGAACCGTGGGTGAGATTCACCGGATCAGCGAGTCGAACGGGCACCCGACCACGGAGCTGCCCGGGGACACACCGACGCTCCGCCTGTTCGCGCTGCTCGAAATGATCGCGTCCAAGGACCAGCTGTTCACCCTGCAGGGGCTCGTGGAGGAGACCGGCATGGCCAAGCCGACCCTGCACCGCATGCTCCAGCAGCTCGAGGGGGCCGGCCTCCTCACCCGGCAGAACAACGGCCGGCACTACGGCACCGGGGTCCGCCTGCGCCGCTTCGCCGAGAACCTTCTGCTCAACGACACGCACCACGGCGCCCGGCACGCGATCCTGCGAAACCTCGTCGCGGAACTCGGCGAGAGTTGCAACGTGACCACCCTGTCGGGCAGCGAAGTGGTATACCTCGATCGCGTGGAAACCCCGGAGCCCCTTCGGTTTACACTCCACGCGGGATCGCGGGTGCCCGCACACTGCTCGGCGAGTGGCAAGATGATCCTGTCTCAACTCAGCCCGGCGCAGCGCGGGCGACTGCTCGGGCGGATGCCGCTCGAGAGGTACACCAACAAGACGGTCACCGACGTCGAGCTCATCGAATCCGAACTCAAGCAGGTCCGCCGGGACGGCTACGCGATCGACGACGAGGAGTTCCTGCCCGGCCTCGTCTGCGCGGCGGTGCTCGTTCCCTGCGTCACAGGCAATTCCAATCTCTGCATCGCGGTCCAGGCCCCGGTCATGCGACTCACCCCCGACAAGGCGCTCAAGCTCCTGCCGGCACTGCGGCGGGCAGCCGACGCCATCGGTGAGATCGAGAACGAGGTCACGGGCATCGAATCGACAGACATGAACTGAAGGAGGGCGCATGCCCGAAATGACCACCGCGGCCCCCAGCCACCTGGTGTCCGTGCGCGAACTGTTCGGTCTCGACACCGACCTGACGGTGCGCGCGTTCCGCGAACCCACCGAGCACGTCCCCGACATCGACCCCGCGTACCGTTTCGATCACGCTGTGACGACCGCCCTGCTCGCCGGATTCGGCCGGAACCGCCGGGTGATGGTGCAGGGATTGCACGGCACCGGCAAGTCCACGCACATCGAACAGGTCGCGGCCCGGCTCAACTGGCCGTGCGTCCGCGTCAACCTCGACGGACATCTCAGCCGCCTCGACCTGATCGGCAGGGACGCCGTCGTCCTCCGAGACGGCAAGCAGGTCACCGAATTTCAGGAGGGCATCCTCCCGTGGGCGCTGCAGCGGCCCGTCGCCCTGATTCTCGACGAGTACGACGCCGGTCGACCCGACGTCATGTTCGTGATCCAGCGCCTGCTCGAGCGCGACGGAAAGCTCACGCTGCTCGATCAGAACAGGGTGCTGTCGCCGCATCCCGCCTTCCGCCTGTTCGCCACCGCCAACACCGTCGGACTGGGCAATCTCAACGGCCTGTATCACGGTGCGCAGCGGCTCAATCACGCGCAGATCGATCGCTGGAACATCGTCGCGACCCTCGATCACCTGCCCGCAGAGCAGGAGATCGACATCGTGTCCGCGCGGGTGCCGTCCCTGGGCCGGGAGCTCATCGCGTCGATGGTCGCCGTCGCCAACCTGACCCGCAACGGGTTTCGGGTCGGAGACCTGTCGACGCTGATGTCGCCGCGGACGGTGATCACGTGGGCCGAGAACATCGAGATCTTCCGCGACCCGGCACTGGCCTTCCGGCTGTCGTTCGTCAACAAGTGCGACGAAGCCGAGCGGCCCGTCGTCGCCGAATACTTCCAGCGCTGCTTCGACGCGGAACTGGACCGCTCGGCGCTGCTCGCGACGAGCGTGGCCTGAGTCCGCGGTCATGGCAGAACTGTCCGCACTCGACACGGTGCGCGGTCAGCAGCAGGTACACGAACGCTGCGCCGCCGCGATCCGGGCCCTTTCAGGCCAGGGCGAGTTGCACTTTCGCGGGCCGGTGCTCCATCGCGGGCACCGGCGCGTGCCGATGCCCGCCCCACACCTGCACCCGTCCTTCGCCCGCGACGACGTCACGTCCTTCCGCGGCGCGAGCGACGGCATGGCCCTGCGACTGCTCCACACCGACCCCGCTCTGCATCGAAGCCTGTGCCCGGAGGACACGCCGGCACGGCTGATCTTCGAGACCCTGGAACAGTTCCGGGTCGAGTCGCTGGCCGCGGACGCGATGGGCGGGGTGCGCGCGAATCTGGCCCACCGCTTCGCGCAGTGGTCGGAGGAGTTCGTGGCGTCCGGGCTGACGGAGACCGTGCACGGCTTACTGCTGTTCACGGTGACGCAGATGTGCCGGGCCCGGATCACCGCCGAGCCGATCCCCGAGACCACCGAGGACCTGATCGAGTCGACCCGCTTCGCCCTCGCCGCCATCCTCGGTGACCACCTTCCGCCCCTGCGCCGAACCCGGTTCTCGCAACACGACTTCGGCATGCATGCGCTGGCCGTCGCCGACGTGATCGGCAGCCGGCTGGAGTCCGTCGCCGATCCGGACGACTCCGACGACGCCCGGCGCGACGAGCAGGCCGCGACGTTCTCCCTCATCTTCGACTTCGAGCCGGACGAGCACGAGGCCTTCGCGACCGCGGCGTCGGGGCACAGCCGCGCACTCGGTGACGGCGGGGACGGCTACCGCGTGTTCACCCGCGCGTACGACGAGACACGGGAAGTCGCGTCGCTCGTCCGGCCCGCACTGCTCGAGGAGTACCGCCGACGGCTCGACCTCACCATCGACAGCCGGCACATCAACGTCCGGAAACTCGGACGGCAACTGAAGGCGCTGCTGTCGGATCCCGTCCGCGACGGCTGGGAAAGCGGCAAGGAGGAGGGCTACATCGACGGTCGCCGGCTCGCGCAGCTCGTCACCTCGCCCACCGAACGCAGACTTTTCGCCGCCGAACGCACCGAACCACGGACCGACGCCACGGTGACCTTCCTCATCGACTGTTCGGGTTCCATGAAGGAGTTCAGCGAACCGGTTGCCGCCCTCGTCGACGTGTTCGCCCGGGCCCTCGAGTTGGCCGATTCGAGCTGCGAGATCCTGGGTTTCACGACCGCCGCGTGGAACGGGGGCCGAGCCCGCAAGGAGTGGCTCCGGTCCGGACGCCCCGGCCACCCGGGACGACTCAACGAAGTGCGGCAGCTGGTGTTCAAGGACGCGGACACCACCTGGCGCCGAGCGCGCCCCGCTATCGCGGGACTGCTGAAGAACGACCTGTTCAAGGAGGGCGTCGACGGTGAGGCCGTCGACTGGGCGTGCACACGGTTGCGCGACCGCGCCCCGGGCAGACGGCTGCTGTTCGTGATCTCGGACGGCAGCCCACTGGACGGCGCCACCGCGCTGGCCAACGACGAGTTCTACCTGGACCACCACCTGCAGATGGTGGTCGAAAGGCACGAGGACGAACGAGCCGTCGAGGTGTACGGGCTGGGGGTCGGGCTGGACCTGAGCCCGTACTACGACCGTTGCCGGACGCTCGATCTGTCGCACGGAACCACCAGTGACGTCATTGCCGACGTGCTGTCGATGATCGCCCACTGACAGGCGCACCTGTGAAGGGCTCAACAGTGAAGGAGTTCCACCCATGACCGCACCCCGGGTTTCGCTGGTTACCTTGGACATTGCCGGAACGAGCGTCGACGAGGGCGGCGCCGTGTACGTCGCGTTGCGCGACACCGTCGAGAACTACCTCGGCGCGCCGATCCCGGACGACCGGTTCGACCGCTGGAAGGGCACCGGGAAAAGGCAGGCCATCGAGGGGCTGCTGCGGGAGAGCGGCGTCCCGGCCGACACCGCCGTCCTGGACTCCGTCGAATCCGAGTTCACCGCCATGCTCCTGGGCGCGTATCGGAAGACGCCGCCGACCGCACTGCCGGGAGTCGCCGACGCCTTCGCCACGTTGCGGGAGCGTGGCATCAAAGTCGTTCTGCAGACCGGATACTCACGCGGAATCGCGGAACCGCTGCTCGAGCAGGTCGGCTGGGAGGTCGGCCGAGACATCGACGGCGTGATCACCAGCGACCAGGTGCGGATGAGCCGGCCCTCGCCGTATCTCATCTTCCGTGCCATGGAACTCGCCGGGGTGCAGAGCGTCGACGAGGTCCTCGTCGGCGGCGACACCCCCAACGACCTGCGCGCCGGCACGAACGCCGGGGCGCGGTACGTGGTCGGGGTGCTGACCGGTGCCCACGAAGCCGACACCCTGAGCCCCGAACCCCACACGCACATCCTGGAGAGCGCCGCGAAGATTCCCGCACTGCTGGGCTGAGCGACGAGTGTGGGCCGGTTCTGCCGTGCAGGACCGGCCCGCGCCCCGTCAGTCCCGGTAGCTCGGCGCCGGTGGTCCCGCCGTCGGCCCCAGCAGGCCCAACCACCGGTCGTACAGGCGATTCCACGTCCCGTCCTCACGCATTCGCTCCAGGGTGCCGTTCACGAAGCGCACCAGAGCGTCGTTGTTCTTGTTGGCGACGACGCCGTACGGCTCCAATTCCAGATTCGGGCCGACGATTTCGAGATTCGGATCCTGCGCCGCGAGACCGGCGAGGATGGAGTTGTCGGTGGTCGCCGCGTCGGCCTGGCCCAGCTGCAGCGTGGTCAGGCAATCGTCCCAGTCGGGAACCGCCACGATCGTGGCTTCGGGTGACACCCGCTGGATCGTGGCGAGGGACGTGGTGTCGATGAAGGTACACACCCGTTTGCCGGCCAGGTCCGTGGGAGAGGAGATGCCGGATCCCTCCGGTACGAGCAGCCGCTGAAACGCCTCGAAGTACACGGACGAGAAGCCGACCCGGGCGGCCCGCTCGCACGTGATGGAGGTGGCGTGCACCACGAGGTCCACGTCGTTTCTTTCCAGTGCGTCGAACCGGCCTGCCGACGTCAGCAGACGGAATTCCACCTTCGACGGGTCGCCGAAGAGATCGCGGGCGATCTCCCGCGCCAGGTCGATGTCGAACCCCGACAGCGTGCCCGTCTTGGGATCCCGGAAACTGAACAGGTTCGTGTTCTGGTCGGTTCCGACGATCAGCCGCCCCCGCGCACGGATCGCGGCCAGCGCCGAGCCCGGCGGCGCCCTCTCCGGCCGCAAGCCGGGATCGGGTCGCAGGCTCGACAGTGCGCCGCAGGACGAGGGATCCGGCGGGGGCGCCGGGGCGCTACTCGCGGGCGGCAGGATCTCCGCCCCGTCCGGTAGTGAGTACCCGGAGTAGTCGCCGGTGAGGGGTGGGGGCAGCGCCGCCGGTGCCGCGCAGGCCGCACCGAGCAAGACCGCACCGAGCAAGACCGCCGCGACGAGCACCGCCCGGCACCGCAGGAGCGGGCCGGCCGGGGTTCGTCTCCACGATCTCGTCATCGGCTGCTGCGCGTTCGATCAGGTCACGGCACGAGTGTTCACGACTGCCTCCGGTGGCGATGGGAATTCGGCTCCTGTTGGGCCGCCGCGGCCAGTTCGATGTCCGAGCCGCCGAGCGTCTCCACCGACTCGATGCGCTTCTCGGCCTGCGAGACGGACTCGTCCGCCGAACCGACCGGGGGAGCGGCGGACAGCGATTCGTCGTCGACGCCCGCCTTGCCCAGCGACCTGCGCACCTCGTAGCTGATCAGGATGGCCACCAATGTCAGACCACTCATCAGGAACTGCGAGCGGGTGCTCGGCAGGAAGGCCATCGCGAGGATGACCGTGGCCATCAGTGCGATGGTGGCGTAGCTCAGCCACGGGAACAGCCACATCCGGAGTTGCAGTGCCGCGGGATCCTCGCGCTCGAGCCGCCGGCGGAGCACCACCTGGGAGACGGCGATCAGCAAATACACGAACAGCGCGACGGCGCCGTAGGAGTTGACGAGGAAGTTGAAGACGATGTCGCCCCACACGTACGTGCAGGCGACGGAGATGTAGCCGATGGTGGTGCCGAGCAGAATCGCACGACGGGGCACGCCGTTGCGGGAGAGCTTCGTGAAGAACTTGGGCGCATCGCCGTTCCGGGTGAGCGCGAACAACATTCGCGACGTGGTGTACAGCGCCGAGTTCAGGCAGGACAGGACCGCGGTGAGGACGATGAAGTTCATGATCGTGGCGACGCCGGGAATTCCGAGTACCTCGAGCACCGAGGCGTACGGGCTCACCCCGACACTCTCGGTGTCCCACGGCTGGATCGTGACGACCACGAGAATCGACCCGACATAGAACGTCACGATCCGCGCCACGATCGACCGCATGGCCCGGGCGACAGCACGTTTCGGTTCCTCCGACTCCGCGGCGGCGATCGTCACGATCTCCGCCCCGGTGTAGAAGGCGACGCAGGGGACGACCGCGGCGAGCACCGCTCCCCAGCCCAGCGGGGTGAATCCGCCATGACTGACGAGGTTGCCGAGTCCCGGCGTCGAATCAGGCCACAATCCGGTGATCCAGAGGGCGCCCATCCCGAGGAACAGGACGATCGCGACCACCTTGATCGAGGAGAACCAGTATTCGAACTCGCCGTAGGAGCGGGCGGACACCATGTTGGTGGCCGTCAGCAGCAGCATCAGCCCCAGGCTCAGCAACCACAGCGGCACCATCGGTATCCAGAGTTGCAGGATCCGGCCGCCGGCGATGGCCTCGACCGCCACGACGATGACGAAGAAGTACCAGTACATCCACCCCGTCGCGAACCCGGCCCGACGCCCCAGCGCCTGGCGGGCGTAGACGTAGAACGATCCGACCACCGGCCTGGCCACCGCCATCTCCGCCAGCATCCGCATGATCAGCAGCGTGATGATGCCTGCGAGGAGGAAGGAGATGATCGCGGCGGGTCCCGCGCCGCCGATGACGACGCCGCTGCCCACGAACAGGCCCGCACCGATCACGCCACCGAGGGCGATCAGGTTCATGTGCCGGCGTTTCAGGCCTTTTCCGAGACCGGAACTGTCGGTGTGTTCGGGAACGGTACTGTCCACATTTTCCTCCAGGGGGCGACGACCGAATGCATGTGATCCACGTCACTTATTTGGTGGATCAACTCACCCTACGACTCGGAAACAGGGCCCGCCCAGAGCCAGATCGGAGGGGAGCGCAGGAACCAGGGACGCACCCTCGCGTCCCTAGATCCGGGTGATCGTCGCCAACCAGGCGGGCACGCCGTCCTCGGCGAACGTCGTCTCGATCCGGCTCGGCTCGACGGCCTCGACCTTCCAGCCGCCGCGGCCGAACGCCGCCCTCAGCTCGTCCTCGCCGACGGGATGCGGGCCGCTGTCTTCCGGGCCGGCATCGCTGAAACACAGCACGTACAGGGTTGCCCCGGGACGGGTCACCGACGCCACACTCGTGACGTAGTCATTCCGCTCGTCGCCCTCGAACGTGTGGAACAGGCCGCAGTCCAGCACAGTCTCGAACGAGCGCCCCAGCCGATCCAACTCGAACGCGTCGCCCACCACGAACTCGGCGTCGATTCCGCGCGCCCCGGCCTTCTCCCGCGCGATCGCCACCGCGGTCTCGGCGACATCGACACCCAGAACCCGCGACCCCAGCGACGCGACATGAAGTGCATTGTCGCCGGTTCCGCAGCCCGCATCGAGTACCGCGCCGGCGAATCTCCCGTTCGAGGCCAGGTGGACGATTGCCGGTTGCGGCCGTCCGATGTCCCACGGAGCGGGGCCGTTCTGGTACGACGCATCCCAGGGCTGACCGGCCCGTTGCTCGTGTGTGGTCGGCTGCCGGCCGCCGAACGGGTCGTCGGCGGGCGTGCCTGATCGCTCGGACATCTGCGTTCCTTCCCACAGCGACAGATCTCAGCGCTCGATATCTCAGTGCTTGATTCCGAGCACGATCACACGGGATCCCGCACGCGCATCATGCGGAACGAATTGAGGAGCCCGAGGACACCGGCCAGAATCGGAACCAGCAACGCTATCTGCAGGGCGAGAGGTCGCGCCTCCGTGTTGATGCGGATGATCTCGTCCTGAATCTCCGGGGGCTGGTCGGCCAGCAATTTCTCGAGTTGGGTGGTGCTCATGACTTCCGCATCGTTTTCGAGCACCTGCGCGACGTGCTGCTGGTCCCCCGGGGGGAGGACGGTGCTCGATTGCGCCATCGCGGTGAAGGTGACGGACAGCGTCGCCAGCATGATGGCGCCCGCGAACGCCAGCCCGAACGACAGCCCGAACGACCCCGCCGCCGAATTGGTGCCCGCGGCCTCGCTGACCCGTTCGTCCGAGATCGGCGCGAGCGTGTAGTTGTTGAGTTGCGACACCAGCAGTCCCAGCCCCGAACCGGCGACGATCAGCGGGACCACCAGAGCCCAGCCGAACTCCGCCCGGGGCACGATCGGGACCAACGCCACCACCCCGATCGTGAGCAGTACGAATCCCCACCGGATGATGCCGCTGGGACGACGGTCGCCCGCCTTCTTCCCCGCGAGCAACGCGACCGCGAACATGCTGAGGGACAGGGGCGCGAGCGACAACCCCGCCTGCATCGCGTTGTACTCGAGCACCATCTGCAGGTAGATCGGCAACGCAATCATCGTGCCGCCCAGCGCTATCTGCTGGAGCATCTGCCCGGTGATCCCCATCCGGAAGACCTTGGACGTGAACAGGTCCGGGTCCAGAAGTGTCGGTTCGCCGTGCCGCTTGCGCCGCACGAGCCACCACGCCAGTCCGGCCAGTGCCAGCGCACCGAGCACCAGGAGCGCGGCAACGGCTTCGCCGCCCTCCTGCCACACCAGGATGCCCAGCACGATGCCGCCCATGCCCAGCACGGAGAGCGCCGCACCGACCGTGTCGACGCCCCGCGGTCCGGTGTACGGCACATCCCGGACGAGCCTGATGCCGGACAGCACAACCACGATGACGACCACCTCGAGCACGAAGGCGATGCGCCAGGAGAGGTAGGTGGTGATGAATCCTCCGAGCAGCGGTCCGACAGCCGCGGCGATCGCCGCCGCCGCCCCGACGAGAGCGTAGACCTTCTTCTGGGCGTCTCCTGCGAAGTTGCCGTGGATGAGGGACTGCATCGCGGGCAGCAGCAGTGACGCGCCGATACCGCCCAGCACCGCCCAGAACAGGATGATTGCCGTCAGGCTCTGCGCGAGTGCCATCGCGGACGCACCCACCGCGTACCCGAGCAGACCCAGCACGTAGGCGCGTTTACGACCGATGAGATCGCCGACCTTGCTGCCGATCAGGATGAACGCTGCCGAAACCAGTGCCTCGAGGGCGATCGCGGCCTGGACGCCGCTGACGGTCGTGTCGAGATCTCGAACCACCGACGAGATCGACACGTTCATCAAGGAGGTGTCGACCACCAGCACGAACATCGCCATCGCCAGCAGGAGGGCGAGCAGACGTTGTCCACCCGCCGCCCGCTCGGAACCGCTGGTCGTCGATTCTTCGGTCATCGGACACCCACCGATTCTTCGGGCGCGGGCCCGCGCGTTCTCGAGGTTCACATGGTGAGGACCATGCGATAGCGTGCCTTCCCTTCCTCCATCGCAGCGTAGGCCTCCGCGGCCTGGACCAGGGGTCGTTCCTCGATTCGGGCGCGCACCCCCGACAGGACAGCGAAGTGCATCGTCTCCTCGACGTCGCGGGCCGTGCCGGAAGGATGACCGGTCACGTCGATACCGGGGGTGATCAGCTGCAGCGGGCTGATCGGCAGCGGGTCGGGCGTGACGCCGACGACGATGAGTTCTCCGTGGGGAAGCAGCCCGCCGACCGTGTCACCCATGGCCTTCGAGTTCGCCGCTGTCGCCAGGACGACCGAGACACCGCCGAGCGCCTGCAATGCGTCGCTGACGTCGCCGGCAGTGGAGTCGACGTAGTGGTGCGCACCGAGGTCGCGGGCGTCGTCGCCCTTGTGCGCGCCCCGGGCGATGGCAATCGTCTCGAATCCCATCGCCCGGGCGAACTGCACACCGAGGTGTCCGAGCCCACCGACACCGAGGACGGCGACGCGGTCACCCGGGACCGCCCTGGTCTTGCGCAGCGCGTCGTACGTGGTGACCCCGGCGCAGCTCATGGGTGCGGCCTCCGCGAAGGACAGCTCGTCGGGGATACGGGCCAGTGCATTGGCCGGCGCGGTCACGGACTCGGCATAGCCGCCCGGGTACTGCCAGCTCGGAACCTGCAACTTCTCGCAGTTGATGAACAATCCCTTGCGGCAGGGGATGCACTTGGTGCAGTGACCCCCGAACCAGCCCACCGCCACGCGGTCACCGACGGCATAGTTGTCCACACCGTCCCCGACCTCGGCGATCGTTCCGGCGATCTCGTGACCGGGTGTCAGCGGCCACGACATGTCCGGGAACCCGCCTTGAACGAACCCGTGGTCGGTGCCGCACACGCCGCACGCCGCGACGGCGATGCGCACATGGTCGCGCGGGGGCGACACCGTTTCGACCTCGACCAGCGTCAACGGTTCGCCGGGGCCCTGGACGTGAACAGCCTGATGGGTAGGCATCTGCATCCTCACTGTCTGTGGGTGGTCAGCTCAGGCCCAACGGTGCCGTCGAGGCCCGCGTTTCAGTCAAACCCCTCGGCGGAACTCCTGACAAGAGTCGGTGCCGCTTCTAGGCGATCGCCGAATCCTGCCAGAAGGCGTCGACGAGACGGTCGCGTCGAGCTTTTCGGGCAGTCGGCCGACGATCTTCTTGATCGGCCACTCGGCCAGCAGGACTTTGCCGCTGGAGCTGGCGTGGAGTGGATACCGTTTGCCGATCATGTGATCGGACGTCCGGGACGAGGTGCCCACGACGTGCGTACCGGCGGCCTCGGCGATGAGGTCGAGTTCGTCCTTCGCATTCGGCACCGACAAGGTCACGGTCTCATTGAACTCGTCGGCCAGCTCCTGCAGCAGCGGCTGAGCGCGCGCGGCCAGACCGGTGTAGGGGTCGGCGTGCCGCCCGAGTCGGGACATTTCCGAGCCGAGGATGTAGTTGTTGTCGATGCGGTCCACCAAGCCGGTCCGCTCGAAGCTGTGCAGCAGGCGAAACGCGGTGGGGCGGGAAATTCCGACCGCTTTCGCCAGCGTGCTCACCGTCGCGCCGGTCCTCGGTCGGGAAGCGAGTTCGCGCAATAGCCGAACGGCCTTGGTCACCGACTTGTTCACGAGTTCTGCCGGTTCGCCGGCCTTCACCCGCGCCTCACCTTTTCTCCCGCGGCAAGGACTGCGCCGGACATGGATCAGGCGGCGGTGAGTTGCCGGATACCGCCGAGCCGGCCCTGATGGAAGACCAGGGGCTCACCGTGCCCGGTGTCCATCTGCAGAACCCGGGCGACGACGATGACATGATCACCGCCGTCCAGTTCGTGAACGACCTCGCAATCGACGAACGCATGCGCCCCCTCGATCCGCGGCGACCCGGACTCCGACAACGACCACTCGATATCAGCGAACTTGTTCGGCTGCTTTCTCGACAACGCCCGGCACACCGACTCCTGACCGGCGGCCAGAACACTCGCGCACAACCGGCCCGCCGCCCGCACCTTCGGCCAGCTCGTCGAGGTGTGCGCGACACTGAAACTGACCAGCGGCGGATCCAGCGACAACGACTGGAACGTGCCGACCACCAGGCCACACGGGAACTCGGCGTCCGCGGTGATGCCGGACAACGCGACCACACCGGTGGGCAGATTTCCCATCACGTTGCGGTAGTGCGCCTGATCGATGGTGGAAGTAAGCATGGGGGCTCCTCTTCGGTTCGTGCGCTGGCGCGGACGCCGGTGGGGTCAAGGAAGCGAACTCGATAACGTTCATAATGTGAACGCTTCGTTCAAACTGGTTCAAGTATTGCGTCCTGGGTCACACCCTGTCAAGCATTTGGCAGCTGCCGGTCGAGCGCATCAGCCGCCCGCGTCCAGGTGGCGCTTCGAGGTTGTCCACGACCAGCGCAGTCCGGAGTGCCAGCTCGGCCCGGGCGGCAGTGACCGGCACGAGCGTGACCGGGGACCGCCTTGACGCCCCATGCGGTGCATGTCACAATTTCGAACGTTAAGTTCGGTATATGAACGCTGTTGGTGCAAATCCCCTTTCTCGTCGGTTGCATCGCGCGAAGCTCGGTCTCGTCCACCGGTGCAACGGTCACGATCACCGTGAAGACCCCGTGCACATGCGCCGCATCGGCCCATCGGCCCCTGGCGCCCGCCGAGCGCGCCGATTAGCCACCCGGCTCACGGTCGGCGCCTCGGTCTCACAATGAACAAGGAGAACAGGTGAAAATCTCGCAGATCGAACTCTTCCAGGTGGACTTGCCGTACTCGGGCGGTGTCTACCTGCTCTCGGGCGGCCGTTCGTACACCTCCTTCGACGCCTCGATCGTCCGCATCACCACCGATGACGGGCACCAGGGATGGGGCGAGAGCACCCCGTTCGGCTCCACCTACATCGCCTCCCATGCGCTCGGCACCCGCGCCGGCATCGCGGAAATCGCACCGCATCTCCTCGGCCGGGACCCGCGTCAGGTCGACCGGATCAACGACGCCATGGACGAGGCACTCGTCGGCCACAACCACGCCAAGACCGCCCTCGACGTGGCGTGCTGGGATGTGTTCGGCAAGTCCGTCGGTCTTCCGGTCGCCGAACTCCTCGGCGGCTCGACCGGTGTTCCGATGCCGATGATCTCCTCGATCTACGCGGGCGAGCCCGAGGAGATGCGCCGCCGGGTCGCCGACCACCGCGCCAAGGGGTACCGCGGCCACTCCATCAAGATCGGGGCACTCGACAGCGAGGGTGGACCCGCGCTCGATGCGGAGCGGATCGCCGCATCCCTCGCCGACAAGCAGCCCGGCGAGTTCTTCCTGGTCGACGCGAACGGCGGGATGCTGCCGGAGACCGCGCTGCGCATGCTGCGGATGCTCCCGCCGGGCCTGGATTTCGTGATCGAGGCGCCGTGCGCCACCTGGCGGGAGACGATGTCGCTGCGCCAGCGCTGCCCGTACCCGATCATCATCGACGAACTGGCCCAGCAGGACGACGACATCGCCTTCGCCTTGTCCCACGATGTCGCCGACGGGATCGGGCTGAAGATCTCCAAGGCCGGCGGATTGACCCGCGGCCGTCGCCACCGTGACATCTGCCTGTCGGCGGGAATGACCGTCAGCGTGCAGGACACCGTCGGCTCGTCCATCGCGTTCGCGGCGATCGTGCAGCTCGGTGCCACCGTTCCGCCGCGCACACTGCGGTGCGTCCTCAACTGCGAGGACATGGTCACGCTGCAGACCGCGCGGTTCGACGTGCTGACAGGAGGCGGCGGCATCCTGCCCCCGACCGCACCCGGACTCGGGATCGAGGTCGACGAGGCCGTTCTCGGCGACCCGGTCGCCGTGTGGAGCGCCTGACCTGACAGAAAATCCCGCGTCGGGATGAGTGTTTCTCACCCCGACGCGGGATTCCTTTTCCTTCAGCGCAAGAACTTACGCGGCCACGATGTCAGAGACCGGCACCCTGTGCGGCATACGATCCGCGCGCCTGCGCCAACGACGCCCGCGCTCCATCGTGAAGCAGTTCGTAGTCGGCAGCGAGAGCGACAGTCCGGATGCCGTTTTCGGTACAGGCCGCCGTCATTTTCGGACTACCCCCGTAGGCCGCGACGTCCAGTCCCCGGCGGGTGCATGCCTGCACGATGGCGCGAACGGCATCGAAAGTGGTTTCCCCCAGCACATCCGAGGCGGGACCGGCTAGGGACAGTGTGAGGTCGGCGGTACCGATGAGGATTCCGTCGAGCCCAGGCGTCGCGCAGATCGCGTCGGCTTCGGCGAGGCCGTTCGCGTCCTCGATCATCAGGTAGACCCGTTGCGGGGGCGCGGCGGCCGGGCGGAGCGCTGCCCGAACCGGCCCCCACGAACGGTGCCCCGCGGGGGCGTAGCGACAGCAGGCCACCGCCTCACGTGCTTGGGCGGCCGAGCCGATCTGGGGCACGACCACGGCGTCGGCCCCCATGTCGAGCGCCCAGTTGGCCTGTGCGTAGTTCGTCGCCTGCGTACGCACCCAGGCCTCGGCGCCGGAGCCCTGCACGGCGGCGAGCAGCGGCACGACGGAGTCCGTCCCTATGGCGCCGTGCTGCAAATCGATGACAGCCCAATCGAAACCCGTGCGAACCATGAGTTCGGCGGCGAACACGGAGTCGAGCGTCAGCCACGCTCCGAGCGAAGGCGGGGGCGCGGTCACTGCGCGGCGGCCGGTGGAACGAGCACGAGTTTCGGTGTGCTTCTTGGCGAGGAAGTCCTCCTGCGCGCGAACGATGTCGGACAACGGGTAGGTGGCCGAGACGACCGGACGGATTTCGTCCCGCTCGATGTATCCGATGAGGTTCTCGAACACCACGTCGTCCTGGAAGGTGCACCCGAACAGCGTGAGGTCCCGGAGGTACACCGTCCGCAGGTCGATCTCGGAGATCGGCCCGCCGATGGCACCGGCGACGGCGTACCGCCCACCCGTGCGCAACACGTCGAGCAGTTGTGGCCACTGCGGTCCGACGACGAGATCGATCACCACATCCACCGATCCGGCGCCGAGCGCTCCGATCAGGTCGGCTCCGCGCTCGACGATCCGGTCGGCGCCTTGCGCCTTCACCTCGGCCGCCTTGTCGGCCGAGCACACGGCGATCACCGTGGCGCCGCGTCGCTTGGCGAGCTGGACCGCGGCGAGTCCGACACCGCCCGATGCGCCGGTGATCAGCACGCGTTCGGCCCCGACCGCGGCACGGTGCAGCATGTTCTCGGCGGTGGAGTAGGCGCACGGTAGCGCCGCGAGCTCGGCGTCGCTCCAGTCGCAGTCGACCGCGTAGGTCTCCCGCGCCGGCGCCACCGCGTACTGCGCGAACCCGCCGTCGCATTCGCTGCCGAAGGTCCAGCATTCGTACGGACGGTAGTCGACGTAGCTGCGCAGCATGGTGCGCACGAGGACCCGTTCACCGATGCGGTCGGGGGAGACACCGTCGCCGACCGCGACGATGCGTCCGCACACGTCCGCACCCTGGATCCGGGAGAATTTCAGGGTGGTGCCGGACCAGCTGGCATCGTCGTCGTCAACCGACTCGAAGCCGCTCGCACCGCCGGAGCTCGTCTCGGACGTGATCGTCTTCGAATACCACCCGATGCGGGTGTTGATGTCGGTGTTGTTGATTCCGGCGGCGGCGACCGCGATCAACAACTCGCCCTGATCAGCTTGGGGGACAACGACGTCGGTGCGGTATTCGAGTTTGTCGAGTCCGCCGTGCCCGGTGAGGAGAACTGCGGTCATGTGTTCGGGTAACAAGGTTCGCTCCGTCTGCTGGTTCTGGGATGGGCGCTGTGGAAGGGGTACCCCGATCACATCAGGGCGACCGATTCGCTGGAGGTGAAGGTCTGGACGAGTTCGCCGATCTCGGTGATGCGGCTGCGCAGCACGTCCCCGGGACCGAGGAACCGCTGCGGCGTCCGGCCCACTCCGACGCCGGCGGGCGTGCCGGTGAACAGCACGTCGCCGGGATAGAGCTCGAGGATGTGCGACAGGTGCTCGATCAACGCCGGAACGGGAAGATCATCTGGGAGGTGCGGCCGCCCCGTCCGATGACGACTACGAGTTCGACTTCCCAGTCCACCGTGTCCGAGGGAAGCGGCACCGTCGTGACGGGGCCCGTGATCGCCGAGGCGAATTTGGTGAAGATCACCGGCGACTCGGGTCGCTCCACCCCGGACTCCGCCGCGTGGTCGGCATAATTCAATCCGACGGCGAACACCTGGCGCGGCGACGGCGTCGGCGCCCCGATCCGGCCCGGGTCGATCCCGCCGCCGGGCGCAGGGCTGATTCGGTCTCGGTTACCGGTGTACCAGGTAACGAACTCCGCCCACCGCTCGTAGATCTTCTGCGGTGCCGAAGAAAAATACCCGTGGCTTTCTGCTTCGACGTCGACGAGGCCACCACGCGTCGAGACCTGGAGACGGCCATCGAGATTGACCACCCGCACCTGAACTTCTCCCATCGTCTGCGCTGGCTGTCCGATTCCGTGGACAGTTCGATTCCGTGGACCGGGAATGCTCTCACTTTGTGAACAGTGCGTTCATTGTGTGTTTGTCGATACTGCGGCCCAGGTCACAGCTTGTCAAGGCGGAGGCCGGCACCCGACCGCCCGCGACAACCGTCTCAACAAGCACTTTACGCACTCGACCAGCGTCAGCGCCCGAAAGCGAGGGGCCCTGCGCAACTGTGACGCTTCGAGGTCTTGACGAGGCCTGAGGCCCATGTCACACTTTTGATCGTTACGTTCACTTATTGAACGTACATACTTCATTCCCCGCCTTTCCCCATCCCGGACGGCATTCGCACCGTCCACGTCGGCTGTCATGCCGACGCGCACCAGCAAGGAGTGACCTGGTGACGATTACCAACACGGATTCCGTCGGAGAGTATGAGGACGGCCCTGTCGGCACGAAGGCCGACCAGGGTCCGGTCGACAAGCAACGGTTCGTGGTCAAGCTGACCGGCGTCATCGCCGGTGGCATGTTCATCGACGGCTACATCCTCGGCGTCGTCGGCACCGTCATCGGTGCCATCACGCTCGATTTGCAGATGTCGCTGTTCTGGGAGGGGCTCATCGGCGCCTCCGCGCTGATCGGCATCTTCGTCGGCGGCCCACTCGGCGGCTGGCTCGCCGACAAACTCGGCCGCAAGCCGCTGTTCGCGATCGACCTGGCGATCTTCATCGCCGGTTCGGTCCTGCAGTTCTTCGTCGACTCGGCGTGGCAACTGTTCGCCGTCCGGCTACTGATGGGCATCGCGATCGGTGCCGACTACTCGGTCGGCTGGCCGCTGCTCGCCGAGTTCTCACCCCGCCGGTTGCGCGGCAAGCTTCTGTCCCTGTGCGAGGTCGCCTGGTACATCGGATTCGTGCTCGCCTTCGTCATCGGTTACGTGATGAGCACCGTGTGGTCCCTCGACTGGCGCATCATTCTCGGCACCAGCACCGTTCCCGCGGTGATCCTGTTCCTGGCCCGGCTGGGCATGCCCGAATCCCCACGGTGGCTGATGAACAAGGGCCGCACGGAGGAAGCGACGACCATCGCGCACGCGTACCTCGAGGACCCGACCGACGTCGTCGACATCACCAACGAGCCCACCCGCCAGGGCACGTTCCGAATGTTGTTCGCCCCGGCATACCGGCGGGCCACGATCTTCATCTCCGTCTTCTGGTTCTGCTGCGTAGCACCGTATTTCGCGATCGCCACGTTTGCCGCGAGCGTGCTGTCGGACTACGGTCTCGGCGACGGACTCGTCGGCGCCATCGGCGTCAACGGACTCGCCCTGGTCGGTGTCGTGGTCTCGGTCGTTCTCATCGAACGCATCGGTCGCCGGAAGCTGACCATCCCGCAGCAGTGGGTGTGTGCGGTGGTCTTGTTGATCATCGGACTCTGGTCTTCGGCTCCGCCCGCGGTGGTGCTGGTCTGCTTCCTCGTCTTCGCGTTCTCGAACGCCATGTGCACGGCACTGACCGGCGTGTATCCGGGCGAGATCTTCCCGACCGAGATCCGCGGTCTGGGAACCGGTTTCGCGACCGCATTCAGCCGAATCGGCGCCGGCCTCGGCACGTTCCTGCTGCCCTGGTCGATGCACAACCTCGGCGGCGGGACCACGATGGTGATCGCCGCAGGCATCTGCGTCGTCGGTGCCACCGTCTCCCAGGTCCTCGCCCCCGAAACCATGGGCCGCAACCTCAGCGAAACCTCCGCGCCGCGGGACCCGCAGCCCGCCCGCACCTGACCGATACCGTCTCGCGAAATCGCGAGAGGCTACATCCACAGCGCCGGAAACCGGAGTCCGTACCAGGGCTCCGGTTTCCGGTGTTTTACGCGACGCGGCCGGGCGAGTTCATTCGCCTACCGCGTCCTGCCAGAACACCTCGACGAGGCGCTCGACCATGGCCTGCATCTGGTGGAGAGCTTCGGGAATGCGGTCGCGACCGAAGCGGTAGCGGGGACCGTTGAGCGTCAAGATCGCCACCAGAGTGCCCGAGGAGTCCCGCACCGGCCGGGACAGCGATATGAGCTCTTCTTCGAGTTCGTTGTCGATGACGCCGAACCCCTGCTCGCGGACCTGGTCGAGTTCCCGGAGCAGAACGGCCCGGTCGGTGATGGTCTGAGGGGTATAGGCCTCGAGCTTTTCGGGCAGCAACGCGAGCACCTTGTCCCGCGACATCTCGGCGAGCAGTACCTTGCCGGTGGAGCTGGCGTGCAGCGGATACTGCTGGCCGACCATGTGGGAGGACATGCGGCTCATGATGCCGACCACGTGCGACCCGGAGGCCTCGGCGACCAGGTCCAGGCCGTCGTGCGAATTCGGCACGGACAGCGTCGCCGATTCGTTGAATTTGTCGGCCAATTCCTGCAGCAGCGGTTGCGCGCGGGCGACGAGCCCGGCGTAAGGGTCGGCGCGCCGGCCGAGCCGGGCCATTTCCCAGCCGAGGATGTAATTGTTGTCGATCCGGTCCACGAGCCCGGTCCGTTCGAGGCTGTAGAGCAGACGGAAGGCGGTGGGCCGGGAGATTCCGACGCCCTTCGCGAGCGTGGTCACGGTGGCGCCGGTGCGCGGATGTGCGGCCAATTCCCGTAGCAGCCGAACGGCTTTGGTCACCGACTTGTTCGTCATCTCAGTCGGTTCGGGTACTTCGCTCATGCCACCCCTTCGTCGTGTCGGTGCGCACCGCACCATCAGGCACGCGCTTCCACGACCACTCTACCGCCCCAGCGTTCATATAGTGAACGCTGGGGCGGTAGAGGGGGAACTACTCTTCGATTGTCAGGACCGGGCGCGACCCCAGGTGGAGGATTCGCCGGCGGTGTTGACGGTGCGGGGAACCTGCAGGGGGTTGCGTTCCTGAATCGGTGCGGGCAGGAGCACCTCCGGCGCGTCCTGGTAGGTGACCGGGCGCAGGAATCGGCGAATCGCGGTGGTGCCCACCGAGGTATGCGAGACGGCGGTGGTGGCGGGGTAGGGACCGCCGTGGTGCTGCGCGGGGGTGACCGCGACGCCGGTGGGCCAGCCGTTGAACACCAGTCGACCGGCGCGGGTGGCCGCGATCCGGGTGAGCCGGCGGAGTTGGTCGCGTTCGTCGGAGGTCGGTTCCGTGCGAGTGTGGACGGTCACCGTCAGGGTGCCGTCGACGTCGCCCAGAACTCGGTTCACCTCGTCCTCGGTGCCGTATTCGGCGATGATCGCAGCCGGGCCGAAGCTCTCCTCGAGGAGCGTGTCCGCGTGGGCGATCAGCTGCTCGGCGGTGGTGCGCAGCAGGGTCGGGGTGACCTCGGGCACTCCGCTCTCGCCGGTCGATGCGGTGCCCTTGACGAGGACCTCGACCCCGGGTGCCGCGGCGGCCTCCTCGATCCGATGGTGGTAGCCCTCGGCGATACTCGCGGTGAGCATCCGCGCGGCGGGCACCTGCTGGGCGAGGGCGGTGATCTGCTCGGTGACCGGCGAGCCGACGGGCACCAGCAGGATGCCGGGCTTGGTGCAGAACTGTCCCGCCCCGAGTGTGAACGAGCCGACGAAACCGGATGCGATCGCCTCGCCGCGCTCGTCGAGGGCACCGGCGGTGACGACGGCCGGGTTGACGCTGCCGAGCTCACCGAAGAAGGGGATCGGGTTGGGCCGGGCGGCGGCGATGTCGAACAGGGCACGGCCACCGGCGACGGACCCGGTGAACGCGGCCGCCGCGATCCGTGGATCCTTCAGCGCTCCGACTCCGGCCGTGCGTCCACCGATCAAGGCGAACGTGCCCTCGGGGGCGCCGGCACCGGCCAGCGCCTCGGTGACGATCGCCGCGGTGGCGGCGGACGTGCGGGGATGGCCGGGATGGGCCTTGAGCACCACCGGGCAGCCGGCGGCCAGCGCGGAGGCCGTGTCGGTGCCGGCGACGGAGAACGCGAACGGGAAGTTGCTGGCGGCGAAGACCAGGACCGGGCCCACGGGGATCTGATACCGGCGCAGGTCGGGGCGGGCGCCGAGGACGAAGTCGGGATCGGCGCGGTCGATGATCACGTCCAGGAAGGTGCCGTCGATCAGTTCCTCGGCGAACATCCGCAACTGCACACAGGTGCGGTTCAGTTCCCCGGTCAGCCGGGCCTGGGGAAGCCCGGTTTCGGCGATGGCCTCGGCGACCAGCCCGTCCGCGTGCGCCTCGAGGGCGCCGGCGATCGCGACGAGCACGACGGCGCGATCGTGGGGAGTGCGATCCTCCCAGAGCGGTGCGGCGGCGGCCGCGGCGTCGAGGATGCTGTCGAGTTGCGCGTCGGTGGTGTCCGACTCGATCGAATGAGCGGTGTCAGTCATGAAATGCGTGATCCTTTTCTGAAGACGAGGCGCACGCCGGGGTGCGGCGCAGCCGGGGGGTGTAGGTCAGGCGGCGGTGAGTTGCCGGATACCGCCGAGCCGGCCCTGATGGAAGACCAGGGGCTCACCGTGCCCGGTGTCCATCTGCAGAACCCGGGCGACGACGATGACATGATCACCGCCGTCCAGTTCGTGAACGACCTCGCAATCGACGAACGCATGCGCCCCCTCGATCCGCGGCGACCCGGACTCCGACAACGACCACTCGATATCAGCGAACTTGTTCGGCTGCTTACTCGACAACGCCCGGCACACCGACTCCTGACCGGCGGCCAGAACACTCGCGCACAACCGGCCCGCCGCCCGCACCTTCGGCCAGCTCGTCGAGGTGTGCGCGACACTGAAACTGACCAGCGGCGGATCCAGCGACAACGACTGGAACGTGCCGACCACCAGGCCACACGGGAACTCGGCGTCCGCAGTGATGCCGGACAACGCGACCACACCGGTGGGCAGATTTCCCATCACGTTGCGGTAGTGCGCCTGATCGATGGTGGAAGTAAGCATGGGGGGCTCCTTGTCAGATCGTGGTGCCGGACGCGGCAGCGGCGCGGGAGGAGTGGTCGGGGTGTAGTTCGGTGGCGATGTCGCGGGCGGCGCGCAGTGCGCTCTCGATGGCGCCGTCGATGAATCCGGCCCACAGGTTCGCGATGTCACTGCTCGCGAAGTGCAGGACCCCTTCGGTGGCCTGCTGCGCGCCGAGGTAGCGAGTGACCTGGTGCGGGCGGTGCATCATCCAGGTCTCCTGCGAATACGGGTCACTCATCCAGTCGTGTCCGGACACCTCGAGGACGTCGAGATCGTCCCGCCACACGGTCAGTGCCTGCTGGACGGCGTCGCGGTCGTTCGGATCCAGCCGAGTCGAGTCGGCGCCGAAGCCCACCAGTACCGCGTCGTCGTCGCCGAGGTACTCGGTGCGCACGACCGACAAGGGGTGGGCTGCGGAGGAGTATCCGAAGAAGGGAGTGATCGGGCCGCGGACCCGGATCCAGCACTTGACGCCCTGGGAGGCCGCCTTCTCCTTGCTCGCGGCGAGCTTGCCGCCGTTCAGCGCCGGGTTGATGTCGAGGTCGCCGAGGATGTTCTGCGGCACGGTCAGCACCACGCGGCGCGCCGTGACGACCTGACCGTCGGCCAGATGTACGTGAGCGCGTTCGGCGTCGTGTTCGATGCGGGAGACCTCCGCGCCGGTGCGCAATTCGGCGGTGGAATCGGCGGCGATCGCCGCCACCAGGGCCTGGGTGCCGCCGGCGAGGCGGAAGACCGCCGACGCCTCGTGCATCAGGTGCCACGAGCCGGCGGTGGCGGCAGTCCAGCGCAGGGCGGTGGTGAACGCACCCTCGGTGAGTGGGCCGTTGAAGTGCCCTACCCAGGCCGCTTCGTTCGCCTGGTATTCGTCCGAGCTCAGCTGCAACCGGTCCAGCATGTCCTGCACGCTGTACTGATCGGCGTCGGCAAGCTCGGCCGCGGCGGTCGGCAGGTCGGGGCGGGGGATGATCCGCATGGTGTCGGCGAGCATGCGGCGCATGCCGGGATCGATCAACGCCATGAACTGATCGAGCGTGCCTGTGCGGACCTCGTCGCCGGCGAGCCAGTACGCCTGCTCCGCGCGCGGTCCACGGGTCATCTCGAGTCCGTATCTGGTGATCTCGGCCCACACGTGCGGCTGCACCCAGTGCATCCAGGTGCCGCCGATCTCGAGGTCCCGGCCGAGGCGGTGGTCGGTCCAGACCCGTCCGCCGAGGCGTTCGCGTGCCTCGAGTACCACCACGCGCAGTCCGGTGCGGGACAGCTCCCGGGCGGTGATCAGCCCGGCGATGCCGCCACCGATCACGACGACGTCGGTCTCTCGCTGCTGGTGAGCGCTGTCTGCCATTGCCTCTCCTTCACGCCGGACACTCCGAGTGACTGTCACCTTCCGAACGTCTACCGTTCATAAATTGAACAGCTCGTTCAAAATTGCTTGATTTAGATCCTGAGCCGTAGGTCACAATCTGTCAAGGGTTGCGGGCCGACCGACCGGCCCCGGTGCACGACGCAACGACCTCCGCAGACCTGCCTTGCC